>JBASRS010000027.1:0-4040 GCA_049273945.1 Terriglobales bacterium
ACCACGTCGGCCACCGGGTGACGGTCACCGGTTCGCCCACCCGCGAAACGAAGGCAGAAGAAAAGAAAGAGGGCCAGGTTGAGAATGCGGCAGAAAAAAAGGAACTCGGTGAACTGCGCGTCACCAGTTTGAAGATGGTCAGCCAGAGTTGCACCAAGTAACGATTTCGGCAGCAGATGCTTCCACGGCCAGCACAGCGATGATGCTGGCCTTTCTTGTTTCGTGTTCTCGCTCGCGCAACTCCTTAATGATGCACGGCTATGATCGTGTCGCAATCGAGGCTGGCGAACCAGAACTCGCAACTGATTCCGATAAGCTCCAAAAGACCGTCAGCGAGCTAGCTTCCAAAAGAGCCGGCTATATTATGCTGGCCAAGAGCAAGATGCTGGATGATTTCGGTGAGGCGGAGGCCACGGATGCAATACTCAAAACCCTACATCTTCGAAGGTTTGGCCGCAATCTGAGCTGGTCGTACTGGGTCTTACCGATGGATGCCAGGCACTCCGGGGCGATAGCCTTTACTTAGGACGATCAACATGAGAATAGCCCAAGTCGCACCCCTGTACGAGAGAGTTCCACCTCATCTCTACGGTGGGACGGAGCGCGTCGTCTCGTACCTGACCGAAGCGCTGGTGAAACAGGGAAATGACGTCACGCTCTTTGCCAGTGGGGATTCCATCACGGAGGCAAGATTAATTCCTGGTTGCGAGCGCTCTCTGCGTCTGAGCGAAGACTGCATCGATCCGATGGCGCATCACGCCGTGCTTATGGATGAGGTGCTCGCCCGCGCCGGCGAGTTCGATCTGATTCACTTCCACACGGACTATACGCACTTTCCATTTAGTAAGAACCTCCGCTTGAGGAACGTGACCACTTTGCACGGCCGACTTGATCTGCCGGATCTCAAACCCCTGTACCAGCAATTCAGGAACATGCCCTTGATTTCGGTCTCCTTGTCGCAGCGGACCGCTTTAGGAAATGTCAACTGGGTCGGGAACGTCTATCATGGACTTCCGACGGACCTTTATACTCCACGTGAAGAGCATGGGAAGTACCTGGCTTTCCTGGGACGCATATCCCCCGAGAAGCGCCCCGATCGAGCGATCCGTATCGCACTGAAAGCAGGAATGCCGCTGAAGATCGCAGCCAAAGTAGATCGGGTGGACAGGGAATATTACGAAACAAAGATCAGGCCTCAGCTGAAAAATCCGGGAATTGAGTTCATCGGCGAGATCACCGATGCAGAGAAGACGGAATTTCTCGGGAACGCCTACGCTTATCTATTCCCGATCGACTGGCCGGAGCCGTTCGGGCTCTCCATGATCGAAGCGATGTCCTGCGGCACACCGACAATCGCGTTTTCCTGCGGATCTGTGCCCGAAGTTTTAGATGAAGGAATAACCGGGTTCGTGGTCAATTCAGAAGAAGAGGCGGTCCGCGCCCTCAAGATGGTCGCTCAACTAGATCGCCGCAAGTGCCGTACCATGTTTGACAGACGATTCACGGATACGCGCATGGCTGATGAGTATTTCGCTATTTACGAAAGGCTTTTGAACAACGGACTCTCCTCCGCAGGAGAAGATAATACGGGACAGGGTTCCCGCCTTTTACCGTGGAAAGCTGGACGATCAATTGGACGATCAATTGAAAGATATCGTCAGGGTTGAGAACGAATATTATGTTCGCGCTAGCTCAGCACTCGCGGACGACCGTACCCGAGTTCTGAAGAGTGGAAAAACCTTCGCCGTTTTCAATCGCTATGGAGACATCGAGGCGTTAGGTCCCTTACAGTTTGGTCTTTTCTACGCTGAAACCCGGCACCTGTCGCACCTGACACTGCGGATCAATGAGCGGCAACCCATGCTGCTGAGTTCAACGGTCCGCGAAGATAACGCATTTCTCTTTATCGACATGACGAATGTTGACACCACCACCCACGGCGACATCGTGTTGCCGCGCGGAACGCTTCACGTATTCCGCCGTAAGTTTCTTGACAACTCCATTTGCTACGAACAGGTGCGGTTACAAAATTACGGTCTTGAAACTATCTCGGTATCGATCGGTTTTCACTTCGATGCGGATTTTGCAGACATCTTTGAAGTCCGAGGCTCGGTTCGCAAGAAGCGCGGCGAAAGGCTACCCAACCGAGCTACCGAGGATGAAATTGCAATCGCATACAGAGGTCTGGACGGGGTGGAGCGCCGGACGCTGTTGCGGTTCTCGCCCGCTCCTCACGTCCTGAATACGAATGAAGCCAGGTTCGATCTGCGGATGGGATCTAAAACCGACAAAATCTTATACGTCGCCGTTTCTTGCGAACAAGATTCAGAGCACAGCCCCCCAACATACCGTTCCGACTTGGGGGGGGTGACCAAGCGATTAGCAACGAGTCTGTTCCGAGAGTGCCGCGTCACGACTTCGAATAGTCGCTTCAATACTTGCCTCGCGCGTTCGGAAGCTGATCTGAGTATGCTCGTCGAAGGAAACCCCGAAACCGATTATCCCTACGCCGGCGTGCCCTGGTTCAGTACCGTATTTGGGCGGGATGGGATTGTTACCGCCTTGGAGTGCCTCTGGCTCGCTCCCGCAATTGCCAAAGGTGTTTTGACCTATCTCGCGAAGACGCAGGCTAAGGAGACAATTGAGGAACAGGACGCCACGCCGGGGAAAATTCTTCACGAAATGCGCCGCGGAGAAATGGCAGCCTTGAAGGAAGTGCCGTTCGGGCGCTACTACGGCAGCGTGGATTCTACACCCTTGTTTCTTATTCTTGCCGCCGCTTACTACGTAAGGACAGCCGACCTCGATTTCATCAATAGCATCTGGTTGAATATTGAGTCCGCCCTCTCGTGGGTCGACCATTACGGCGATGTTGATGGCGACGGATTCGTCGAATACGAGCAGAGGTCAAAGAAAGGGCTGCTCCAACAGGGTTGGAAAGACTCGCATGATTCGGTATTCCATAAAGACGGACGCTTGGCTGAGCCACCCATCGCACTTTGCGAAGTGCAAAGCTATGTCTACGGCGCCAAGAAAGGGGCCGCGCTGCTGGCCGAGGCGCGAGGACATTTCGAAACGCGCGACCGCTTAAACCGTGAGGCGGACGTCTTACAGACGCGGTTCGAGGCCTCTTTCTGGTCAGATGAGCTCAAGCTTTATGTGCTCGCTCTCGATGGAAACAAGAAGCCGTGCCAAGTCCGCACTTCCAACGCCGGACACGTTTTGTTCACCGGTCTTGCCAGCCGGGAACATGCGGCGATCGTAGCGGAGACTCTGCTTGATGAGCAGTTTTTTTCGGGCTGGGGCGTTCGTACCGTAAGGGCGGGCGAAGCGCGGTACAACCCGATGTCCTATCACAACGGGTCGGTTTGGCCGCACGATAATGCACTGATAGGTCTTGGATTGGCGCTCAATGGGTCTCAAGACAAGGCGGTCAAGATCCTTTCCGGGCTATATGACGCGTGTCTCCATTTTGATCTCCACCGGCTGCCGGAACTGTTTTGCGGATTTCACAAACGACCCGATGGAAATGGTCCGACGCATTATCCGGTCGCATGTGCGCCTCAAGCGTGGGCGGCGGGCTCGCTTTACCTGCTCTTGCGCGCTTGTATGGGACTCGATATTCGAGCGAGCGACCAAAAAATCGCCTTGATAAACCCCACACTTCCAGCGAGCCTCGACGAGGTTCGCATTAACGGCCTCCGTGTCGGTAACGCATGCGTCGACTTCCTCGTTAAGCGCGACAGACACTCTATTGCTGTCGAAGTACTGAAAAAAGAGGGCGATCTAGAGATCATCAACTCGATTTGAGACGGCATATTGAGTTTTGCACTTGCCAGCCGCCATTGAGCTTATCGACGAGGGCCTACTGTTCCCCGATGTCACAGGATCATGGCGTTTGGGCGCTCGGTGAATCGAAAGATTACCAAGAGCCCTTGCTGTCAGCTCCGGATCCCTCCAGAATGAACCTAGTGCCGAAGGAATCACGGCGATGAAGTAGGGCTGACATTGGCGGTTGGGTATAAATTCGGGGGGAGCCA
>JBASRS010000035.1:0-19316 GCA_049273945.1 Terriglobales bacterium
CTGCTGACCGGCTCCGGCCCCGCCACGGCCGTCGCCGATGCGGTACGTACCCGCGCTGTGCCACGCCATACGAATGAAAAGCGGCCCATAGTGGCCAAAGTCGGCCGGCCACCAATCCTGCGAGTCCGGCATCAGGGCATGCAGGTCCTTGATCACGGCATTCAGGTCGAGCGTCTTGAACTCTTCCGCGTAATTGAACTCCTTCTCCATAGGATCGGACAGGGGGGAGTGCTGGTGCAGGATCTTCAGGTTCAGCTGATTCGGCCACCAGTCGGCATTCGTCGTGGCCCCGGCTACGGTGTGTACGAACGGGCACTTTGCTTCGGTTGACATGATTGCTCCCTCGCTTAAGAAAATTGTGACGAACTACGAAACCACCCTGACTTTCCAATCTGCTGATGGGTTGACGTATCGCGTTCTAAGACGCAACACCGAATTCCTTTCGCAGGAAATCAACCGTCGCTGTATTACGCAATAGACAAACGATGTTTTGATTGGCGAAGATGCCCTTAAAACGCTTCGCCTCGTCGCGTTCGAAAGTCTTTGCCCACCTTACTCCGACCACCCATTCGGAGCATGCCGGATCGTCTTTGGAGCTTGATTTCGTGCCTGTGTACGCTCCTGCACCTCCGCAGGGTCTTTGAGCCAAGCGCGCCCAACAAACTCGCCAGATGCCGTTTTGAAAAACGTAAAAAACAGCACATTGATCGGAACTCCATATTGCTCCCCTAGATACTCCACGATACGCTCGGATGAGTCGTCCAACTCGGAAGCCAAAATAATCATTGAATGATTTGCGTTCACCGTCTGGGGAATAGAAAAACCGTAGTGGTCGCTGAATGCTTGCGCTAGAGGCTTCCCGGTAAAATTCCTGGCTATCGCCTCGATTTGTTCGTAGGAAGGGTCTTTTGTCCAGGATGCGTAATCGAGAGCCTGTGCGACGATCTCACGGGGTGTCTTGTCACGCTTTAATTCCAGCACAACGAGACTTGCCTCGTCGTCGATGGCTAGTAGGTCGATCCTCCCACGGCTCGCTGTGGTGACCTGTCTCCCGATAAGCAGCACGTCGATTCCGAGGATGCTGGGGTCTTTGACAACCCAATCCTCTAGTCGCTGTTCATCGTTCAATGATTCCTGATTGATCTTTGGTGAGGAGGCTTGAGATTGCCGTCCACGCGCAAGGTTGTCGCATGAGGACTGACCTCTCACAACATCCCACACTCGATGAAAATCCGCCGATTGTTGTAGACCGTGGCGAGAGAAATGGATGGAATGCCGCGCCGGACCGCGAGGTACGACGGTGAGCGAATCCTGGTTGTCGCCGACGGGGCGGCTAGCCGCTGTTGTCAGTTTCTTTTTCTCCATGATGGTCTCTTCGATCTATTGCGATACTGCTGTTGATAAGGACTGGACTGTGCAATTACTTCAGTCTCGATTGTACGCGCCAGGAAAATCTCCGGGCGCATCATTAACCTGAACCTGGCAATGCCGTTTGGCGTGATTGGAGTCTAGAGAAAATAATCCATAGGAGAAAGGCACTTTCAGTGATGCGTGAAATAGAATAAACCTATGGGTGCTATCGGGCGCCCGAGCTTGGTTTAGTCATGGACATTCGGCAACTGCGTTACTTCTCCGCAATCGTGCGCACCGGCAGCTTTACCCATGCGGCTGAGGAACTCGACATCAGCCAGCCCTCGCTCTCGCAGCAGATTCGAACCCTTGAGAAGCAGCTCGGCAACCCTCTCTTCGAGCGCCTGGGACGTTCCGTCCGCCTTACCGCCTACGGCGAAGCGCTCCGTCAGCCCGCCGCCGACATCTTGCAGCAGGTCGCAGAAGCCAAGTCCTCCCTGGACAATCTCCAGGAGGGCGTCCGCGGCACGCTCCGTGTCGGCGTAATTCCGACCATCATGCCGTACCTCATTGCCCCTCGAATTGGAGACTTCCAAAGCCGCTTCCCGGAAGTTGACGTGCAATTCACCGAGGACACCACTCCCCACCTCGTCGAGCAGCTGCAATCCGGCGATCTCGATCTTGCCGTATCGGGTCTGCCGGTGCGAAATCCCGACATCGTCTGCAGCGAACTGACGCGGGAACCGCTATTTCTCGCGGTCGCCGAAAAGCATCCCCTGGCCCGCGACAAAGTCGCCGACTTGCACGACTTGCAGCACGAACGTCTGCTCCTTCTGAAGGAAGGTCACTGCCTGCGCGATGACGTCCTTCGGACCTGCACGCGCGGCAAAGCCGAAGTCCACTCCGTGTTCGAGACCGATCAGCTCGCCAGCATTTTTCAGTTTGTGCGCTCGGGCTTCGGTCTGACCGTCGTGCCCGCGATGGCTTCCTCGCATTCGGCCGGCTGCAAGCTGGTTCCCCTTCGCGGCAACAACTTCCGGCGCATCGGATACCTGCGGGCACGGCGGCACGTCGTCAGCCGCCCCATGCGCGAATTTACCGCCTGGTTACGAACACTCGTTCCCCGGGTGGCCGGTAAAGACGAAAGCACGTCTTGCAGGATTCGCTAGGCCTTGTACTGCGAGCGATGGACTTCGGTGGAAAGCAGCACTGGTTGCTTAGGTAGAACTCTGGCGAGTTCCTCCAGTTCAGGCAGACCCGACTCCAGGGGCAACCGCACCTGTCCTCGTTGCACGACGGAGCGCAGCATCCCCATCGTGATCTCAAATCCCCGGTACGCGCTCTCCCCGTTGCAGGGGTGCACCTGGTTGTCATCATCGAGCCAGCGCGCGATGTCTTCGACATAGGGCGGCATGTCCAGGTCGTAGCTCATGCACCCTTCACCGGAGATTGCGCCTTGATCGCGCGTCACGGCGCGCCATCCGCCGCCGGTCAGCACTTCGGCGAATCCCTCCGTGCCATAAATGGCAATCTTATTCTTGCGCCACCAGTAATCCACTTCCGGAACGTCCGGCGCGCCCGCCCCGCACTCAATGATTCCGCGCACTCCATTGGCAAACTGAATGAAGCCGCCAATATAGTCGGGCGACGGATGATTGTCCGTCAGCTTCCCGCGTCCTGCCGCCTGCCCCATCACCCATTCCGCGGACGCATCGTTGTTGTACCAGCGCATGTAATCCACCAGGTGCGTAAACAGGTGAAGCATCCAGCCTGCGCCGTGTCCATAGACGGTGTGCACCCGTCCGAGGGCTCCGCTCTCCACGATTTCCTTCACCTTCTGATAATGCTGCCCGTAACGGTGTTGATGCGAAACCACGGATTTCACGCCCGCGTCGTTGACAGCCTTGCGAATCTGGAGCGCTTCGTTCATGGAGAGTGCGATCGGTTTCTCGTAAGCAAGCAGCTTTGCCCCGGATGCGATTCCAATCTGGATGAGCTCCAGCCGGACCGTGGGTGGTGTGCAGAAGCAGAAAACGTCTGGCTGGATTTCCTTTGCCAAGGTCGCTGGATCCGTCGAAGTCCTGGAGACGCCCAATTCGGCGGCTGCCTTCGCCAGATTCTCTGGATTGCGGCTGCACAGCCCAGCTAGCTCGAAACGGGGGTTGTTCTTGAAAGCGGCGGCGTGATGCTTTCCACGTTTTCCAACGCCCACGACCACAACTTTGTAAATTCGTTTCGCACTCACCGGAATCCTTCGTCGCTGGGCAGCTTACTTGCCGAACTGGGCGTCCCACTCCCTGATTTTCCCGATCGTGTAATCCACTTCGTCTGCGGTAAGTTCGGGAAACATCGGCAGAGAAATACACTGTGCCGCGTTCGATTCCGCGTTTGGCACATGCGGCTTCAGGTCCGCGAGCTTTCCCCACGGATAGCCTTCCTGTTGGTGAATAGCGATCGGGTAGTGCATCTTGGCATCGATCCCTGCCGCCACCAGGAATTGCGCGAGACGATCGCGCTTCGGGTGCTCCACCACGTAGAGGTGATACACGTGGCGATATCCCGGCAACTCTTTTGGAAGCTTCAGACTGGTACCTGCAAGCCCCTCGTCGTAGCGTCTGGCCCAGGCGCGGCGCTGATCGGTCCACTTCGTAATGTGCTTTAGCTTCACGCTCAGGAATCCGGCATGAAGGTCATCAAGCCGGCTGTTGAATCCAAAGGTGTGCACGGAGCGCTTCAGTGACCCATGGTTGCGCAGGCGTCGGACGGTCGTGTCCATCTCCGGCCGGTTAGTGATGAGCGCACCCCCATCGCCAAAGGTGCCGAGGTTCTTCTGGATGATGAAGCTGGTGCACACCGCATCGCTCAGTTCACCCTGTTTGAAGCCGTCTCCATGCGCATCGACGGACTGCGCGTTGTCCTCGACCACCCAGATTTTATGTTTCTTCGCGATCGCGCTGACTGCCTTCATGTCCGCACAATGTCCGTAGAGATGTACCGGGACAATACCCACCGTGCGCGAAGTGATCGCCAATTCAATCTTCGCCGGATCGATGTTGTTGGTGACACGGTCGGAATCCACGAAGACCGCCTTGCCGCCCGCGATCCAGATGGCCTCGGCGGTTGCAAAAAAGGTGTTGGCGGTCGTGATCACCTCATCGCCGGGCTTGATGCCCAGCGCCAGGAAAGCAAGCCACAAGGCGTCCGTACCCGAGTTGAGCCCGACGGCGTACTTCATCCCGAAATACTGGGCAAGTTCCTTTTCGAACCGCTCCAACGTCGGGCCCATTACGTAGGCTTCGCTCTCGACGACGGCGTGGAATGCCTCGTCGATTTCGCGCTTGATGCTGCGGTACTGGCGGGCATGTCCGTAGAAGGGAACCGTCATTGCGGGGGCAGATACGGGGAGCGCACTCATGATTCTCTACCTCAAATTCGCAAACTGAAACAAAAGTTGCGTGGAGTGGTGGAGTTAGCAATGTAGTCGGAGGACGCGGGACGCGTCAAGCATTAAATCGGTTGAATAAAGGGAATTTATCAACTCGATTCGTTCTTCTTCTGGGTGTTCGTCTGGCCTGCGCAAGAAGGCCGCGAGCGGTCGCACACCACCGCAAGCCCTCTGCACACGATCCCGACAAATCCAGAAAACCCGGATCCATGCAGAAGACATGTCCCAGCCACTAAAAGCTGTGGTGCCGCTGGGTATGTCCAGTTAGAGGCGAGCGCATGCATACGAGTTGATTTCGCAGCACAGCTGAATCTCTTCGAATTCCGGTGTTGTCCAGTGCATAACCTCTCCTCTTCTGTAATAAAGCGCGCTAGAGCAGCAGGCCGTAGACGACGAGCCGCTTATGAGTGGTGAAATAGACCTTGCCATTGGCGATGGTGGGAACTGTGAATTTCCCTGCCGCGCCCGGGTCGTCACGGGCGAAGTTCTCTTCACTGTTGTACAACTCATGGGTCAGGTTACGGGCGTCATACGCGCGCAGAATTGCGGGGGCTCCCCGATGATAGCCGTCATCCTGCGGAGCCCAGACAATCCCGTCCTTGTTGCCATTGGAGGAAATGGACAACAGGGCAGTGGGGAAATCGAAAGAGGTGATGGTCTGCGACTCAGGAGTCAGAGAAATCAATCCCGTCTTGGGATCGAAGTGGAATGCCTTCAAATTGTCGAACACCGGAACGAAGTAGAGAGTATTGTTCCACCATGAAGCGATGCCTCCGGTAGGCATGACTGCGGTAGTCAGGGATTGCACAATCTGATCGTCATTGTCGGGATTGAAGTGCCCCAGATTATCCCGGTCGATGAGATAGATCACGCCGCCTTTGCCGACCACGGTGAGAAGGTGCTGATGAGGCGAACCTGGCCGCTGCGTGGGCAGGAGCATCGGGCCCCCGGAGCCAAGGTCGAGGTCCAGGTCATCGAGAAACTGCTCGTCGTGGGGAGTGAAGTAATCGACCACGGGCAGCTGACCATTCATTGGCAAGCCGGTCTTGATGACGCTGTCCCCGAAGTCCAGTCCACCCGTGTTTGCGTCGAAGCCACCATTGCCGGTCGCAAAATAAACGTTGCCGTCGTCGTCGGCTGCCGGGGCTCCGCCTCCTTGCCACACGCCTCCCAGGCCAGCGTTCGGAGTGGCGTTCCAGACTGCATTCTGCTTGAGTGTGAGGGCGTCATAGCTTATGACCCAGCCGTGATAGGCGCCGTTGTCACAGTGCGAGGCCCACGCAATATAAATCAGGCCGTTGACCAACAGGAGGCCCGCGCGTTGATTGTTTCGGAGCGGGTCGAAGTGGACGAACCCGTTCACAGCACCATCGCCGCTGCCCTTCACCTTGGCTTTGATTACGGTCGGGCCGCCGAATTTCTCCGCGCCAGAAGCAACGTCGAGAGCGTGCAGTCGTTGGAAGAATTGATTGTTCTCCTTGGTGCGCACCACGACGTACATGGTGCCGGTCTGCGTGTCGATCACGGGCGTTCCCGTGATGCCAATCTCGGGAACGAGATCAGTGCAGGCAGCGTCGGCCTGGGAGGCAACGGTGGTGATGCCGTGGGTGGGGTCAATGAAAGTCCGCTGCCAAAGCGGCTGCTTGTTGATTCCCTGATTGCTGTCGGCGTCGAACGCGTAGATCGTGTCATGTTCGGTGGCGACGTAGAGCACGTTGTGCACACCAAGCCCCGGGATGTTAACGCCTGGCAGGTAAAGGGGCTGGGCATACGAATACCCGTCTGTTTTCCGGGAAAACAATTTGCCGAACTGGTTTGGATTGACGTTGGCATGAGTCAGGATGGTTTCCTTGTCATTCAGACCCCGCCGCGAGTTGTCGTTGTGATAGGTGGTCACGCTGACTAGTTGGGCCGCCGCTGGATGTGCAGCAGTCAGGAGCCAGGCGACCAGCATCAGGAGGGAGTGGTAAACCAGACGGCCCGCCGTCCGACTTTGAGACTGGAATGCGCAGTGGACGTCTGTTGGCCGCCTGCGCATCGCTACATGACCAACACGAATGTGAGCTCGCATAATTTGTCTCCTTTCCCCGGGTCAGATTCTCGTTGATGAACACGCGCTTTATAGGATCGAGTCATTGCACTTTGAGCGTCACTGTCGTTGAGTGATGAAGGGATCCAGACGCACCTGTGACAGTTATCGTGTAAGAACCGGCTGGCGTGCCGCCTCCCCCTCCGTTGCCGCCACGCCCTCCGCCGCAAGCAGCCTGGAAAACGAGCCCAGCAAGCAGCAGAGAGCAAAGCAGGACGCCCGCTAGCTTCGTCTTTTTCTTCCGCCGTGAACTAAGGCTGATTCCGGCCAGTGCAAGCCCTGCAATGGGCAGCCACAAGGCATTGAACGGGCGAGCCGGATTGCCGAACGGCAGTGCCCGCGCTGCCGTCGGCGCAGTGGTCGTGATCGTCAGAGTGGCAGGCGTGCCGGGAGTGATCGAATTTGGACTCACCGAACACTGCGGTGCGTGCGCCGGCGACGGCTGCACCGAACAGGTCAGGGACACGGAACTGGTGAACCCGTTTACCCCGTCCGCATTCACCGTTGCTGTCGAGCTCTGTCCGGGGCTAATCGGGTTGGGAGCCGGGTCCGATGCTGAGACGGAAAACTCTGGCGTCAGAACGAAAGTGGCGGTGATCGTTTGATCGGCGGTCAACGTCAGGTTGCACGTACCCGTGCCCGAGCAGCCGCCTCCACTCCAGCCGGCGAAGCTGGAGCCTGCGTCCGCGCTGGCAGTGAGAGTAACCGCGGTGCCGGTTGCAAAACTCTTGGAGCAGTTAGCGCTGCACCGTGTTCCTCCCGGGTCGATTCTCACGCTTCCGCTGCCATTGCCGTTGATCCCAACCGAGAGAGTGAACATTGGAATATCGGCGATGTTAAGCAGCACACTGGCTGTGTAGCTATAATTCGGTGCGCCCAAATCCGGTTTGCCGTCCGCGTTGAAATCTGCGACCGCGGCACCACCAGCTATCCCACCCACGATATAGCCGGAGGGAGGGTTGAATGAGCCGTCCCCGTTTCCTAGCAGGATGTTTACGTAGGGACGATCTCCGAGCGTGGCGGCCAAGTCCGCATGATGATCGCCGTCGAAGTCTCCGATGGCCAGCGACCAGACCGGACCTCCCGCATCGTATTCCAAGGGTGCCCGAAACGTACCATCACCATTGCCAAGGTAAATGGAAATGATAGCGACGCCGAAATCGGGCGTAGCTGCTATGACAACATCCACTTTGTTATCGCCGTTGATGTCCCCGATTGCCAACGCTCCCACGCCGTGGGCGGCCGGGTAGTTCACCGGTGTCTGGAACGTCGCATCGCCGTTCCCCAGCAGGATGTTGAAGGCATTGCCGTTGGCGGTTGCGAGGTCTGCCTTGCCATCCCCGTTGAAGTCCGCGGTAGCAATGCTTCCGACGGCTTCCATGGTGAGATCCGCGAGGGCGCGGAATGTGCCGTCGCCGTTGCCCAGGAAAATCCTGAGGCCTTCGGTGGGAGGGTTGCCGCTGAAGCCCACTACCAAGTCTGGCTTCCCATCCGAGTTGAAGTCCGCAGTGACTGGAGAGCCAGCGATGAAGGGGACGGGATAGTCCACGCGCGACCTGAACGTACCATCTCCTCTGCCGAGATAGACGCTCACAAAACTGCTCGGACAATCGCTGTCGCAGGGGCCAGCTACCGCGAGATCGAACTGTTTGTCGCCATTGAAGTCGCCAATCACTACCACGCCAGCGCCCCCGCCGGTTTGTTGGTCGACATCCGCGCGTGGCTGGAAGGTGCCATCACCGTTGCCGAGCAGAATGCTCAACATGGGGTAAATCCCGCCGCTTGTGATCAGATCGACCTTACCATCGGAGTTGAAGTCCGCAGTTGCAGGAATCGGCCCCGCAAACCAGTCCGCATCCGGCCGGCTGTGAAATGTACCGTCGCCATTACCCAAGAGCACACTCACCGTATTGTCGATGACATTCACCGCGACAATGTCTATCTTGCCGTCGCCGTTGAAGTCGCCTACCGCTACTGCAAAGGGACCATTTCCAGCTCCCCACGCCCTAGGGTACGAAAACGTCTCATCTCCATTTCCCGTGACAACCGTTACGGAATTTCCCCCGGCATTGCTATTGGCAATATCCCATTTCTGGTCTCCGTTGAAATCTGCTATCGCGATTGAAGTGTGGCTCCCGATCACCCCGGTGCGATACCCGAGTTTCTCTGGGAATGTGCCGTCGCCTTTGCCGGGCAGGATGGCAATGGCGTCTGCAATGTTGTTGTTCATGTCGTTAACAACCAGGTCGACGTTCCCGTCCCCATTTAAATCCTCCGCCGCGATTGCAGAAGGATTCGATAGGAGGCCTGGTTGACCCATGTTTAGCTGGAAGGTACCGTCTCCATTGCCCAGGAATACACTGATGTTGCCCCCGTAATAATTTGCAGTTGCGAGGTCCGGCTTGTGATCACCGTTGAAATCTGCAATGGCCACTGCTTCAGGAGCACACAAATCTGAGCCCGGGAGACATGACAGCAGGTTGTCAGAATTGGGCCCGAAGGTGCCGTCACCGGTTCCCAACAAAACGCTCACCGCGTCGAAGAAGTCGGCGGTGACCACATCCAGCTGGCCGTCGCCGTTGAGGTCGCCTACGGCAATTCCGACGGCACCAAGACCGGTAGCATAGTCCACGTGCGCCCGGAACGTGCCGTCTCCGTTGCCCAACAAGATGCTGACCGAACTGGCGACACAAAGCGAATTCGAGCAGATGTTGGCTGTCGCGAGGTCTAGTTTCCCGTCGTGATTGAAGTCTCCAATGGCAACCGAAGTTGAGCCCACAGCAGTTAAGTAATCCACGTGAGCTCGGAAAGTGCCATCTCCATTTCCCAGCAGCACGCTTACTGAGCTCGGACCCATGTCCGCACAAGAACCGCTGTCGGCGCAAAAATCAACAACCACCAAGTCATCCTTGCCGTCGCCATTGAGATCGGCGACCGCAACGGAATACGGGATCAGTCCTGTGGAGTATTGCGGCGCTTCCAGGAACAACGGCGCCGATCCTGAATCCGGCGCAGCTTGCGCCTGTTTCCCCTGTCTTTGCTGCTTCCGATACATGTGCTGCCACAGCGATCCCAGAGTGTTGGGCCGTGCGGGTGCGGCTTGGTCCGCTCCGGTTTGGGCGGCTGCCAGGAACAGGCACCCGAGGACCATCAAAAAGCGCGACAACTTAAAGCGAGCCAACGAAGGGTGTTTCATAGCTACTCCTCACGACGATCCTGCGCTTGGCTCCCGCTACTGAACCGCGAGGGTCACCGTCGTAGAATGCTGCGTAGATCCCGATGTGCCCGTGATCGTGATGGTGTAGGTCGTGGAGTGAGGCCCCCCACTGCTAGCCCCGCCACAAGCCGCTTGAAAGATCAGACCGCTGAACAGTACACCGAACAATAAGCAAACCGTCAACTTCCTCCTGGTAGAGCGGCTGGAACGAAAACCCGCTCCCGTCAAGGCAAAGCCTGCCAACGGCAGCCATAGCAACCCGAGCGGGCGCGAATCTGGACTCGGGGAAGGTGCTGCAAACGAAGCTGCCGCCGTTCCCGCGTTGATGGTCAATGTCGCGGTCGCATTCCCGTTGGCATCGAAAGTCACCGAGCTCGGGTTGAGCGAGCAGGTCGGCGCCGCTTGCGCTGGCTGTACCGAACAGGTAAGCGCGACCGCATTGTCGAATGCATTCAGTAGATGCAGGGTTACGGTGGAGGTGGCACTCTGGCCGCGACTCACGGTCGGAGGACTAGGCGCGGACGCTGAAATAGAAAAATCTGTGCCCGCAGTGTTCAGCAGCACGCTGATGGTGTTGTCCCCGTGCGTCACAATCACGTCCGGGGATTTGTCACCGTTAAGATCCGCCGCGGCAACCGAAGTTAGGTCACTATTAGAACCCGTGTCAAAGCTGACCGACGGCTGGAACGTTCCATCTCCGTTTCCCGAGAGGACATACACAGCTGCAGAAAAACCTATGGCCAGGTCGGAGTGGCCGTCGCCGTTGAAATCGGCGATCGCTGCGGATGTCGGTACCACAGAAATTGCCCTAAACCCGGTGTCAATCGGCTGAAAGGTTCCATCGCCATTCCCCAGAAGCACCATCTCTTCACGGAACGGATGATTGATATCCGTCGTGTCATAGAACAAGACCGCTAGGTCCATCCGGCCGTCGCCGTTGAAGTCTCCCCCCTCGATGGGCCCCACTGCTGCCACCCCGGGGGCACTGTTCCCCTGCGCGCCGCAGCTGCAGTAAATGCCCGGTTGAAAGGTGCCATCGCCGTTTCCGAAGAGAGTCTCGATCCCGAGAAATCCCAAAGTCATGACCAGATCCAACTTGCCATCGTCGTTCACATCGAGCACAGCCAATGCGCCCGGATTGGATCCGGTTGAATGATCCGCATGGTTCTGGAAAGTGCCGTCTCCGTTGCCCAGCAGAATACCCACGGAACCTGCTTGCAAGACGATCAAGTCCGGCCGTTGGTCGCCATTCACATCCCCGACCCTCAGCGCTATAGCCCCATTGCCAGTCGCGTAGTCCGCATGCGCCTGGAAGGTGCCATCACCGTTGCCAAGTAACACGCTCAGAGTGTCGTTGGCTTTCAGGACGGCCAAATCGAGCCTTCCATCGCCGTTGTAGTCAGCAGCGATCAGGCAAGGAAGGTACGGGAGGGGGCAAGGGGTTTTCCCAACAATAACGTTCTGCTGGGCTTGAAAGGTGCCGTCTCCGTTGCCGAGCAGGATGCTCACGCCGCCATCGTCATTGGCGTTTGGATTGCCGAAGTTCGCAATGGCCAAATCCATCTTTCCGTCGCCATTGAAATCTCCAGAGGCGACAGCACGTGGTGCCGTTCCCACCGGATAGATCACGGGTGGCTGGAATCCGATCGTTTTACCATATCCTGCATGGCTGACCCCAACCAGTGCCAGACAGAGTAGCGTCCAAGTCAGCTGGTTTTTCCTTATCTTCATGTGGCTCCTTCTTGTTCGGCCATCCTCTTTCTGCCTCTATTTAGAAACGCGCAAACGGAAGCGAAAAGTGCGCAACCTATTTGAGGTTGATCCCTGGTCGCTACACGGCAGGGTCGGAGCCAAACGATGGATTCCATTGGCCTTTGTTGAGAGGTGCCCCGGCGGAAAACGCGCCCGTTGACTGCATTCAATGAAGTTATATACTTGCCCGGCCCAGTCGTTGGGGTGCTCGGGGACGCGCTCGCGACCCGCTGATCGCAGTTGGTCGCCTCCTGCTCATTGTCCACCCCCGCTCGTTGTAGCGAGAGTTCTCACCGAGTGTCTGTTATGAGCACGCCGGAAAAAGAGCCATCCGCTCCTCCGCCGCACCGAACTGCGGGCACCGCTCTCACGCCAGAGCGGTGGCAGCAGATCAAAGAAGTGTTTGCCGACGCTCAGGAGCGCGCTCCCTCAGAACGCAGGCCTTTTCTCGAACGGGTGTGTGGGGCGGACGAATCGCTTCGCAGCGAAGTCGAGTCGTTGCTTGCTGCGGTGGAAAGCGAAGCGGCCGAGAATGCATCGGTGGCCGTCTCGGCCGAGAGTTCTCATTTAAATGATGTAATGGTTGGCCGCCGCATTGGAGCGTACAAAATCATCCAGCGAATCGGCCGTGGCGGCATGGCCACCGTTTATCTGGCTTCCCGCGCGGATGAACAATATGAGAAGCAGGTGGCCATCAAGATTCTCTT
This sequence comes from Terriglobales bacterium, assembly GCA_049273945.1. Classification (GTDB taxonomy): domain Bacteria; phylum Acidobacteriota; class Terriglobia; order Terriglobales; family Acidobacteriaceae; genus Acidiflorens. The sequence goes on from JBASRS010000035.1 coordinate 12,561, forward strand.
GCCCGAGTTGGGCAGTGAAGAATTGCTACGCCGCTTTCGTAACGAGCGCCAGACTCTGGCCAAGCTCGATCACCCGAATATCGTCAAGTTGCTCGATGGCGGCAGCACCGAGGAGGGTCTGCCCTATCTGGTAATGGATTACGTGCAGGGTGTGCCAATTGACAAATATTGCGACAACCACAAACTCTCTACCGAGGAGAGGCTGCGTCTTTTTTGTCAGATTTGTGCCGCGGTCCAGTGCGCGCATCAAAATCTCGTCGTCCATCGCGACCTTAAGCCCAGCAATATTCTGATCACCGATGACGGCTCGCCGAAACTGCTGGACTTCGGAATTTCGAAGGTCCTGCAACCCCATGCCGGATTGTCTGTCACACAGACGCTTACCCGGCGAATGACCCCGGCCTATGCCAGCCCGGAGCAGGTCAAGGGCGAAGCGGTCACGCCTGCGACCGATATCTACTCTCTGGGTGTTGTGCTCTATGAGTTGTTGACGGGGCATCGACCCTACAAACTGAAGCACCAAACTCCCGCAGAAGTGGAACGTGCGATCTGCGAGCAAGAACCGGAGAAACCGAGCACTGCTGTAAGCCGAGTTGAGACGGAGGACTTGCCTGACGGCACGACTGTTGCAAAGACACCCGAAGTCGTAAGCGCTTCTCGCGAGGGTCAACCGGGAAAACTTCGCCGTCGCCTAAGTGGCGATCTAGACAACATCGTGTTGATGGCCCTGCAAAAGGAAACTCAACGCCGCTATATCTCTGTGGAAGAATTCTCCCAGGACATCCAACAGCACTTGCAGCACCGACCGATCAGGGCGCGGCGGAGCACGCTCGCTTACCGGAGCGCCAAGTTCGTTAGGCGGCACAAGACGGAGGTCCTCGCAGTAGGAATGATGATCGTGGTCCTGCTGGCCGCTGCCGGGTATACGGCCTGGGAACAACGCCGCGCCACGGAAAGAGCGCGAGCAGAACTTGCCAACCAGCGCTCCCGCGGCCGCCGCTCTGTGGCGGTGCTGGGGTTCAAGAATCTCTCGGCGCGCACGGATACCGCCTGGCTCTCCACTGCCCTCTCTGAGATGTTGACCACTGAACTAGCCGCGGGAGGAAAACTGCGCACGATCCCGGGTGAAAGTGTCGCCCAGACAAGAATCAATCTGTCACTTTCAGAAACCGATTCGCTCTCCAGAGAAACTCTGGATCGCGTTTACAAGAACCTGGGCAGCGACTTCGTTGTTCTTGGCTCTTATCTTGACATAGGCGACGCAAGTCGGGGCGTCCGGCTCGACTTGCGCGTGCAGGACGCAGCCCTGGGAGAAACAGTTGCATCGCTGGCGGAAACCGGGAGCGAGGCAGCCCTGCCCGATCTGGTGAAGCGGGCCGGCACCGCTCTGCGCGAGAGGCTGGGAATTCCTGGAATCTCTTCCGCTGAAACGGCAAGTCTACAGGCGTCCCTTCCTGCCAACCCAGAGGCCACACGGTTGTACGCTGAAGGTTTGGCAAAACTCCGGATCTTCGATGCGCTAGGGGCGCGCGATCTGCTGCAAAAAGCCGTCGCGGCCGATCCTGGCAATGCAATGGCACACTCCGCCTTGGCCGACGCCTGGGCCACCTTAGGCTATGACGCGAAAGCAAGGGGGGAAGCGAAAAAGGCGTTTGAACTTACTGGAGACCTACCACGGCAAGAGAGCCTACTCATCGAGGGCCGCTATCGGCAGTCTGCCGGGGAATGGGAAAAGGCGATTGAGATCTATCGGACTCTATTCAACTTTTTTTCTGACAATCTTGACTATGGGCTGCAATTGTCCGCCGCCCAAGTTGGAGCGAGCAGGGGGAAGGATAGCCTAGCGACACTGGACAAGCTGCGTAAGTTGCCTTCGCCCTCAGGAGCAGACCCACGCATCGACTTGGCGGAGGCCACTGGGGCGGGTCGGGTTAGCGATTATCGCCGATCGGCGAACGCCGCGAGTCAAGCATTGCAAAAGGGGAAAACTTTGGGTGCACGATTGATCATGGCGCAAGCGCTTATCGCGGAGGGAGCCGCGTTCGCCAGTCTGGGCGATGCCAAGAGGGCTAATGCCGCTTCCAGCGAAGCCAGAGAACTCTTCGTCGCCGCGGGCGATCACTTTGGGGAAGCTCGCGCTCTGCGCAATATTGGAGCCATTTTCCTCAGTCAGGGCGATTTCGACAATGGCAAGAAGACGTTGCAGGAGGCTATGAAAATACAGCACGCCCTAGGAAATAGGGCCGGCGAAATGGATCTTCTTGGCCAACTCACGCATGCTCTTTATCGCCAAGGTGATCTAACGGAGGCGAAGCAGGCGGCCCAAGAGTCTATGGTGATAGCTCGCGAGCTCGGAGACCGGGTTAACGAAGGCCACGCGCTGAACACAATTGCGGGCATGGAGAGCGCCCAAGGAGAATCGGCAGCAGCGACCAAACATTTCGAAGAAGCGCTCGCCATCGACCGGGCGGTCGGAAATGAGGCTGAGGTGGCGCGAGTCCTGAATAATTTCGCCAACTTGCTTATGGCTGAGGGGGGGCTATTGCGTGCACGGCAAATGCTGGAGGAATGCGTCGAGATCAGTCGGCGTACCGGCAACAAGGATGACCTTGGCATTGCATTGCTCAACCTTGCTGGCCTTCGGTCTAACGCTGGCGAGTTGGCGCCGGCACAACGATTGTTCTCTCAAGCGTTGCAAATCGTCAGGGAAACGGGGAACGACGCCGCAGCCGCCTACATATTGCACTCTCAGGCTGACATCCTGGTCTTACAAGGGGATCTTTCCGGAGCGCACAAGAAGCATGAAGAAGCTCTCGCTATGCAGGAACACATGGGTGCAAGCGGAGACGCTGCCCGGAGCCGTGTCTCGATGGCGAATCTTTCACTAGAAGAAGGACACATTGCCGACGCAGAGAAACTGGCTCGACAAGCGGCGGGGCAGTTCCGTTCCCAAAACGATGTCGCTGGCGAAGCAGACGCCGATGCTGCTCTGATCGATTCATTGCGAACACAGGGAAAGTTCGCGGAAGCGCAAAGCCTGGCGGAGATAGCACAAAGACTGGCGGAGAAGAGTGGAGACCGCGGCACAGCAGCGTCTGTTGCTATTGCCAATGCAAGGGTCCGGACCTCTTCGGGCAGCGCCGAAGAGGCGGCAATATCGCTGCGGCGCACGGTCGAAGAAACGGGGAAATCGGGTATGCGAGCAACTCAGTTCGATGCCCGCCTCGCCCTGGGGGAGACGGAAATGAAATCGGGGAATCGAACCGCTGGTCGTGCCGAGCTGATCTCGCTGGAGCGGGACGCAAAAGCTAAAGGTTTCCTGCTCATCGCCCGCAAAGCCGCCGCCGCAAGGAAGAGGTAATAGTTGTAATTCTTTCTTGCCGCAGATACGCGTTTGGCCGATGATGTTCTCTCCAATGGAACCAGCCTCTACTGACGTCACCTTGCTGCTAAAGCGCTACAGCAATGGCGACCAGGAAGCTCTCGCTGAGTTGATTCCCCAAATCTACGATGAACTCCGGCGGCTTGCTTCATCCTATTTGCAAAGTGAACGTAAGGACCACACACTACAGACAACAGCCCTGGTCCACGAGGCCTATCTTCGCCTGGTGGACCAAAAGCATGTGGAATGGAGCAACCGCAACCACTTCTTCGGCGTAGCCGCACAGATGATGCGCCGCATTCTTGTGGATCACGCCCGCAAACACATTTCTCTAAAACGAGGTGGATCGTTCGAGAGGATCTCACTGGAACAGGCCGCAGTTTTCTCGCGGGAACGGCCCCGTGAACTGATCGCAGTGGACGAGTTGCTCACGCGGCTGGCATCCATCGACCCTCACGGAAGTCGCATCGTCGAGTTGCGCTTCTTCGCGGGGCTTTCTCTGGAAGAGACGGCCGAAGTCACGGGACTCTCGAACGCCAAGGTTAGGCGCGAGTGGAGCGCGGCCAAAGCATGGTTCACGCGCGAGATGGGCAAGTTAAACAGCGATGAACCCGGAGAGCCGTGATCACAAGAAAACTTTTGCTGTCCGACACCTTGGGTATTTGCTATTGGCAAGCATTCTGGAACGAGGTCAGGCAAGGAAGTTTGGCAGCCTGTTTCGGTCTGATTCCTGGTGGCTGATGCTGGCGTTGCCGAATGGCGCATTCAGCCTTACCGAGGAGGATGAGGGTTTTGTTAGAGGTTCTTAAACATGCAACATCATTCAGTGCATTTAAGTGGCCCTCCGCATGAATCCGCACAACTTGCTGTTTCGATACGCCCACAGAGCAGATCCAGCACGGGGAGGTGCGGGTTACCGCTTCTCCAAAATGCTTCGACGCCAACGAAGCCGAGTGAAAATCGAATCGCCAGATTCTGATGCCCAGATCATGATCGCCAAGCCCCTGGCCGAGAACCACCACCCTGGTGGAACCGGGCCACCGGAGGCTCGCAAGTCACGGCTTGTCCAAGCCCCCTGTCCTCTCTTAACATGACAAAAACAATGCAGTTAAAGGAAGTACCGCTGGTCGCTCTCCATTGGCAGGCGGCTTGCTTCATTCTTTCTCAGAACTTGCGGATTTAAGGCAGCGTTTTCGTATTAACCGTCAACTAAGCTCTGGCCGGGAAGAAGAGCACTCTGTCACCAACCAACTTTAAGAGGGGGATGACCCGCAAGGTTGTATGGGTCGAAGAAGAGCGTTTTCGCGGTTTTGCTTGCTCAGAATGCTCCTGGCGGTTTGATTCTCCTGCGGCGCCCACGGGCAAATCTTTCGATGAAATGATGCGGAACTTCGAGTTGCAGCGCGACAGAGAGTTTTCATCTCATATTGCGCGGACCACGCAAGGAACACCAGCGCCAAAAGCGGAATCTAATTCGAGAGAGGCTCGGTAGCGGAAGCCGGCAAAACCACACCAGTGCGTAAACAGTAGAGAGAGCGGTCGCATGGCCCATCGAAGCGGCTCCTGAGGGTTTTCGACGCCAAAAATGCCAGCAGGTCGCGGATGCTGATTCCAGAATCAAGCAACGAGATCATCTCCTCGGGAGTCACGCCGACTTGCTGACCGAACCGCACAAGCTTCTCCACAGCTTGTTCCAACAGGCATGTGTCTTCTTCGTCAAAATCCTTGGGGTGTCCGCCCTGTGTCATCGGGGTTGACGATTGCGACGGTTTCACTTACTCGGAACACTGGGGCACACGCAATTGTGAGCGAGTGTGAGCGCGTTTGTTCTGGCGTAGAGAGAAAGAAGTGACCGATGAATTTGCAATCCGTGCCTGAAGTCACTGTAATCGATGAGGCCCAACGATCTGAATCTATTCATGAAGAAGCTAACCCGCGACCGCGTAGTACCGACCATTTGTGCCAGAGTCGTCTGAGCTAGCTTGGGAACGACAGAGTCAGGTGTGTTTTTCTTGGCGAGCAACAGAAGAATCCGTGCGAGTCTCTTCTCACTAGAGTTGCAATGCTGGTCAATCAAATCCTCTTGGTATCGGATGTTCTGCACCAATAAATATGCAACGAACACGTCTGACAAAGTCTGTTCCCGATGAAGTGCGAGCATCATTGCCTTCTTTTCAATCCGCAGAAGGTCACAATCTGTCATCGCGCTTGCAGATGCTATGCGGAGCGGCTGATCTGCAAGGCAATCTTCACCGACAAAATCCTTGTCGCTTAGTATGCCAAGTGTTGCTTCCTTGCCAGCTTTGGATTTGGCGCTGAGTCTTACCTTACCTTCTTGGATTACAAACACTGCGTCCGTCGTATCGCCCTGAGCGAAGATAATCTGTTTCTTCCGAAAGGACACAATTTGCCTGCCATCACCGATGGTGGAAAGGAAGATTTTGGGGTCGAAATCACGTCTTGCCTTCGCACTCATATAAATGGTCCATTCTGGTGCGCGAAACAGCGCAAGTTTTAATTGTGCCGACAGATGATGTTAATCGCTGTTCAATTCTGCTCAAAATCGCAGAAAAAACTCGCCATCAATTCGCCATCGAGATAGAAATACCGATTATCGGATTGCGGTGGTAATTCAGCCACGAACAACTCAGGAGCCTCCGTGCGTCAGCGAGTGCCGACTTCAACCTATAAAAAAGACCTCTTCGGAAGGTGCCGTCCCCGTTGCCCCAGCAGCACTCCCACTACGCCGCCGTTGCTGCAAGGCTAAGTAGTTCACGTCTCCGGCACCACAGCTGGCTAGCAGTGACCGCAAAGCATTCAGGTTGCCGCTGGCCGGTCGATGCTCTTGACACAGACCGCCAGAAGAGCGCAGGCTTGTTGAGCATCAGAAGCACAATCCTTGCGTCACTTGTCTGCGGAGCAGGCTGTCCACACCAACGTAGTTCGCAACGTCCCAGCAGTTTCTGGCCGAAGGAGTCCAACATGAAAAGGATGATGCTAGTTTCTATAGTGCTGGCGCTGTTGGTGTCCCTGACGGCTCTCGCTCAGGACACCACGAAACCCAGCGATGACCAGGCGAAACAGGACAATACCAAGGCTGCCCCACAAGAAAGCCAAGAAAAGCCTGCGAGCAAAACAAAGACCGTGACCGGTTGCCTACAGAAAGGCGACCAGCCGGACGAGTTTTCCATCACGGGCGAAGACGGCAAGAGCTGGGAGTTGCGCAGCAGCACCGTTAAACTCGCCGACCACGTCGGCCACCGGGTGACGGTCACCGGTTCGCCCACCCGCGAAACGAAGGCAGAAGAAAAGAAAGAGGGCCAGGTTGAGAATGCGGCAGAAAAAAAGGAACTCGGTGAACTGCGCGTCACCAG
>JBASRS010000043.1:0-5104 GCA_049273945.1 Terriglobales bacterium
TCACCAAAGAGTGCGGATGGAAGGATGGCGGCAGAGGCGGTCCGGCTCAGGCAAGGTAAGGACGAAACGAAAATCACTCTTGACACTGACCGGCCTTCTCATGGAAGGCGATTACACCAACTACGCCTTAATTTGACCTCGTCGGCCACTTGCGGTCAATCTCCGTGAGGATCTGCTCCGCCTGCCGGATCGCGTCCGCGATGGCGCTGATCGTGGCGGGGACCCGCGCCGCGCCCTCGTACTGGGCCAGCTTCCGAGCCGCGAGGATCGAGGCGGCGATCAGCAGCACGCGCTTCCGACCCTCGTCCATCCCGGCAGGGTACCATGTTCGCCTTTTTTTCGCTACTAAGAGATCTCTGACGAGGGTGGGGGCGGAGCGGTACTGCCTGCCTTCTCCGTGGTTTTCACGGCGGCATCGCTGGAGATCTTGCGGCTGTCCATCTTGTACACGCGCCGGATGTCGAAGTGCTCCTCGATCTCCGTTCTTGCAGTCTCGAATAACACCTCGTCCTCGTCAGCCCCGTGAAGCTTCGCGCTTAGCTTGTCATACCACTCGCGCAACGAGGGCATGTGATCACGGTGTTCCGGTGACCTGATCCCCTCTTTCCGACAGTTTGCCGACAATCCAGTAGGGCGCTGATCACTTCCAAGCAGCCGATTACCCACCCTTTAAACGCTATCGCGCATCAGTAGCGCTCTACTCTCAGAACGACGGAGGTATTGAGTTCTTGGCAACCAAAGTCCTTCTGTTCAGCCAATACTGACTAGGGCAAAGAGCTAGCCTTCAGACGCCAGCCTTTAGATTAGAATACGTTGATTCGAGCTCGCCCAGGATGGGCCGCAGGCGCAGCGCTCGGATCGAACAACGAGTACACCCTATGGCCCGTCAACGCCTATCCGCTCTCCCCGCTCGCGATCTCGTAGTCCCGAGTAGATCAGCTGCTTCAGCCACCAGGCCCGTGGCAGGCGACGGACTTGTTGCAGAATTGTTGCCGTACCGGCGGCCGGACCCTTCGACGCACGACTCGGACTCCCAGAGTTTTGTCGGCAAAGTTGTGGAGCTGGCACAGATTCTGACAGGCGCGAGTGGATCTGCGATCGCGTTCCGGGGGGAGCAAGGAACGATTTGCCGGGCAAGATCGGGTGAGGGAGCGCCGCCTCTCGGTGCTCCGGTCGACACCACCTCCGGAATCTCTAAGCAGTGTCTGGATTCGGGAACATCACTACGCTGTGAGGACATCGCAACCGATGGCCGTGTTGACCCTGATATTTCTCAGGCAGTCGGAATCCGCGCGGTAGCAGTCGTTCCTATCTATAGCAATGGTGATATCTCCGGAATTTTAGAAGTTTTTTCCAACGCTCCCGGTGTTTTCACTGATCAGCACCTCAAGACGTTGCAGCATCTGGCCAACGGTATCGGCTCTGCAGCAAACATGCCGAGCGAGGTGCCAATTTGCGTTTCGAATGCAGATGTTCAGCTCAAGGGCCATCCTGACATCACATTGCTGGTCGCGTTAGAGCCCGCGTACCGCGCCTTCTTCGGAAATCTTGCTGACATGGTTTCGCTGCGCTCACCGGCGCGCTTGGCTGGCTCATCGAGCCAGATGCATGGTTGGAATGACGTCCTCGTCGACTCGCATGTTCCTTGGAAACGGTTTATCGAGTCAGTTTTCTTGCACATCTTGGTGGTAGGAATGTTGTCGGGCTTATCAAGAATTTGGCCGCCAGAATTGCTCGTGTCCCCGCCACCGCTTCGCGAAGCACACGTCGCGTACTATCCTTTTTCTCAGTCTTTTCCCGCGCGCGGAAGTAGTCGTCCGGCAGTGCATCCGATTCGGCAGGACACATCTGCACATCAGGAAGTCATCAGCGCTGGTCGTGACCGTGAGCCACTCCTGGCTTCAGACATTCGCGGTGCAGACGATGTACAAAAGGTACACGCATTGACTACGCCGCCTCCTGCGATGCCGAAGTTCGGGATCAGCCGTTTCCAAGAACCGGAACTCGGGGCTGCAGTATTGCCGCCGCCCCCCGATATTGATGAAGCCCAAGCTCGCCAGTCTCATCTGCCTGATCTTTCCGTCGTTTCACCTCCTCCGGATCTCAGCGGCGGTTCTGGATTACGGAAAATGAACGCACCCAGAACGGCAGTCGTCCCGCCGTCCCCCGACGTACGTGGCTCGATGAAGAGCGCCGGGCTCATCGATACCGCTCATCTCGGGTTTGGTTCTGCACGAGCCGCCGACATCTCGATCGTGCCGCCTCCGCCATCTCTCAACGATCGTGCGGCCTTCACCTACGGAGCGACCGGCGTCACTTCCAACACTGGTGTACAGGTCGTGGCTCCTCCATCGTCAGTTCAGGACCGGGCTAAGCTCGATGCAAGGGCCGGTGCGATTTCGCTGGGGGCTGGAGTTTCACAGGTTGTGCCGCCTCCCCCGTCGCTCGAGGGCGCAGGCAACTCTGTTGGAGGAGGACGAGCTAATTCGCTAGCCGACGGTGGTTCCCAGGTTGTGCCTCCTGCTCCATCAATGCAGAACGGAAGGAACTATGGCGGAGGCGGACGGACTAGCTCCCTAGGTCAAGCTGATTCACAAGCTGTGCCCCCTCCACCATCAGTCCAGTTCGGAGCAGGAGGCAACTCTGGTGCCGGAGGACGGGCTAGCTCGCTGGTTGGCGCTCGTGCAGAAGGTGTATCGCCCCCAGTGTCAACCCAGGGCGAGGGTAACTCTAAACTAGGCGGCGCGAGAGTCGAAAAAGATGTAGACATCTCGTCCGTGCCGGAGACCGGTGGCGACCGAAAGCATCCGATTTTTCAAGACGTGCAGCTCCGCGTGATTAGTTTGACATGGGCGCCTCCCCGTTCGTCCTACTTCTCCAACTTCGAGGTTTTCATTGCAGAAAAGTGGCTGAACAAGAAAGAGTCGGAGTTCATCAAGCTGGTCTACGAGTTTCTTCCTTATCAACAACGATTGTCGGAGTACCGTTACTATGATTTGAAAGTGCATAGGCTCCGGGTGGCGAGAGACTCAACATGCGACGAAAGCCTCATGCAAATGGCGTGGCCTGAAGGCGACAAGGGCCCGGCCGGCTCCGACCACTCTGGCGACGCGACGGCGTCGATCTCCACCGACCGCAACAACGCGTTGCCCTGCTATCGCACAACCGCAGACGACTACCGACGAGCGGTCTCCCGGAGTCGGTAGCTGGCCCGGCATATCAAACAGGGCACATCGTCAGTGTCGCAGACGATCACGGAATCCGGTTTCACATGATACAGGTTGCCCCCGACGGCCAAATGCTCGCTCGGCCAGCGCGCTGCGAGTTCCGCACTAAGTCCTGTCATTTCGGGGCGACGGGAAGCGACATCGAGCGAAGATGTGGCTCCCGCCGTCTCGGATTGTTCCCGAGTCACGGGCAACTCGGAAGTGATTGTTGTAAACGCATTATAAAAGGGCGCCCCTATGGGAGTAGGTTGTCATCGTTGGCATGACCACCTACAAAGGAGCACCCTCGTGAACAGTGAAAAGTATATTGGGCTGGACGTGCATCAAGCAACGATCTCGGTCGCGGTGATGGATTCTGGCGGCAAGTTGGTGATGGAATCTATCCTGGAGACGAAAGCGGCGACGATTCTTCAGTTCTTTGCGGGACTGCGGGGAACGCTGTGCGTGACCTTCGAGGAAGGGACCTGCGCCGCCTGGTTGTACGATCTGCTCAACCCGCATGTGGCCAAATTGGTGGTGTGTAACCCGCGCAAGAACGCTCTGCTGAAATACGGGAACAAGAGCGATCGGATCGATGCGCGAAAGCTCGCGGAGTTGTTACGCGGCAATCATCTCAAGCCGGTCTACCATGGCGAGACGAGCGTGCGCACGCTGCGCGAACTGGCCCGAAGTTATGTGACCACCGTTAAGGACCTGACACGGGTCATGAGCCGCTTGAAAGCGCTGTATCGCAGCTGGGCGATTCCTTGTGCGGGAAGGGACGTCTACTATACCCGTCATCGGGCGGAGTGGTTGGGAAAGATCGAGCACGCCGGCGTTCGCCGCCGCGCCGAGCAACTTTACCAACATCTGGATGTGCTGCAGCAGTTGCGCCAGCAAGTTCGACGGGAACTGTTGGCGGAGAGTCGCAAGCATCCGGCCACCGCGAAGCTGCGGCAGATCCCCTACCTGGGGCCGATTCGATCGGCGCTGTTGGTGGCCCTCATCCAGATACCGCATCGTTTCCGCACGAAACGCCAACTATGGGCTTACAGCGGGCTGGCCCTGGAGACTCGTACCAGTGCGGAATACCGTTATGTCGAAGGCCAACTCCGACACTCCAAGAAACTGCTCTCCATCCGGGGTCTCAACAAGGACCACAACCATGATCTGAAAGCTCTGTTCAAAGCCGCTTCCATCGCGGCCAGTGTGCATCCCGGACCGTTCCAGGACTTCTACCAAGCTCTGCTAGAGAAAGGCATGAAACCCACGATGGCGCGGCTCACCCTGGCGCGCAAGATCGCGGCGATTACGCTGACTCTGTGGAAGAAAGGAGAAGGTTTCGACGCGGAAAAACTAAAACCGCAAGCCGCTTGAGCGTCTCGGGTGAAGAGCCCTTTCCATCTCCGCGGATCTTCTCCGGTGGTGGCTGGTCGGTTCTGGAGACGCTCGGGTTCGAGGGTGAGTATGCGAAACGCCTGTAGGCGCACGGTGCCTTGCACCCAGCCTCTGTGTAAACCCTATGCCCCCTCGGACAACCCGAAAAAGCACTAGGCCCCGAGCCTCAGATAGAACCATGGTTGACACCGTACAACCACAGCGCTTGCCCAGTTTCAGAAACCGCCCGGCGTTGTCGCAACCCAGAAGACGAACCTGCTGATATGGAACAACAAAACCCAACCCCAGAGGCACGACACCAGAGGAGCGTCTTCCGTGGTGAGAGGGGCTGGATGTCGCGGAAAACATTCGCGCCTCCAGTGCAGGGAGAAAAATGTTCCTTGACATCCCCTTTTATAGAACAGGCGATTACACGAACTACGGGATCAATGAGTGGAATGGAGCCAACTACGGAATGCCACTTTCAATCCTGCGGGATGGATCTAAGGACCGTGCGGTCT
>JBASRS010000055.1:0-60612 GCA_049273945.1 Terriglobales bacterium
GGGTGCGGCCCCTGTCGGCGGCGACGCGGCAAGCCGCGTCTCTACTCCAACCCTTTCCGGTTCTCGTCTACTTCTTCGACTCTTTCTTCGCTGGCTCCGCCTCATCTTTCAGATAACCTGGGCTGAAAGTCCCTTTCTGGCGGGCGATTTCGAGCAGCGTTGGGTAGAACTGGACAAATGTCGTGTCCACAGCGCCGTGCTGTTCATGACACGAGTAGCAGACTGCTTGCGCCGGAATATGGCTGCCGGTAGTAGCTTCGTCAAAGCCAAAGAATGCCCACCCGCCGCGCGACTCGTCTTTCAAGTGGATCGAGCGAGACATGATATCGGTGGTCTGATAGTGTCCGCCCTTGTTGATGGAGCCCTTGCTGCCCGCCACTCGTCCCTCGAGCACAAAGATGGTCTTGTCGGGCCACTTGCCGTTGGCGACAAATGCCTTGTAGGCCTCGGGGTTGACGAAGACGTTGTCGAACATGGAATGCTCAGCCAGGTTGACTGTCGGGCTGTAATCCATGTCTAGCCCCGTGGTCAGATAGACCCACTCACGATATTTCGCGGGGAACACCAGCTTGCCAGCCGCCGTATAGACAGGTGCGGTCGAGTTGTTGGCGGACGTCTGGGCGGTGGCTGGAGTTCTTGGGCCGTTCACCGCCAGGAAGAAAGCGCAAAGGCAGAGCAAGAGCCAGAAACGCGTCATAGCGACCTCCGGAGGTTTGTCCACATCTGTTTTCAGTAAAGCTAACGAAGCCAGGGAGCGGGCGTCTAGAACAAAAGCAACCTCCCAGCAGAATGAGGGACATATGGCAGAAGCAGGCGGCCAGCAGGCCCTTGGGGCCGGGAGCTTTTACGGCGCGGTCCAAAGCAGGCGGGAGCTGTGCGGCGCTATCTTCACGGACTTGCGCCACACCTCTCCGCGGAAGCTGCCCGCCCATTCCCATGAGCTCCCGTTCTTTGCCATCCTGATGGAGGGCTTGTATGGGGAACGATATGGGCGCGAGGAGAGGCAGTTCCGGCCGTTTACCGCTCACTTCCGGCCGGCTGGGGTTCCCCACCAGGACGAGATCGGGCCGCACGGGTTGCGGTTCTTTGAAATCGAAATACGGCCCAGCTGGCGGAAGCGGCTGGAAGAGTGTTCAGCCGCGCTCGATGTTGCGCGCGACGATACCACCGGTGGTGAACTGCTTTGGCTGGGAATGAAGCTGTTTCACGAGGTACACGGTGCCCGCGCAGGCGATGACTTATCTGTTGCGAGCCTGCTTACCGAGTTGATGGCGAGCGCTGCGCGGATGCCTCGGGAGAGGATGCAGCAGCGTCCCGCCTGGCTGGGCCGGATTATTGAAAAACTGGCAGTCGAATATTCCGCGCGGCTGACGCTGGACGCACTGAGCCGGGAAGCCGGAGTTCATCCCGTGCATCTGTCGCGGGTCTTCCGGAAATGCATGGGCGAGGGAATGGGCGAGCATGTGCACCGTTTGCGGGTGCGTGCGGCTTGCGAGCAGATGCTGGAACCGGAAATCTCCCTGGCGGAAATCAGCCTGGCAGCCGGATTCGCAGACCAGAGCCACTTCACGCGGGCGTTTCGCAGGGTGACGGGAATGAGCCCGGGGCGGTTCCGCGAAATCCTTGGGGGCAGGTCGCCCCAATCACGCGCAGCGTCACCCTCCCCTCTTTTTCCGTAACCGCGAAGATTTGTGAAACGTTCGGGCATTGAGTTTCACTAAACAATAGGGGCCAAACATTCTGGGATCGTAAGGAGGTCCACTATGATTTTCCGCAGAGGCGCGGCCGCTGCCGCGATTGTCCTGATTTTAGGATCGGCATCAGCTCTTGCTCAGAGCCGCATCCAGTTTGTTGAGTACTCGGCAAAATTCCTGTGTGGGGTGGTCGAAGAAAAGGGGCCGGGCGCCGCTCCGGTCCGGCCGGGTATTTACGAGACTTCCATCAACATTCATGACCCTCAGCTTCCGCTTTCACCGCTTCCCAGCGTGACCTTCGTCAAGAAGGTTGTCCTGGCGCCACGTGAAGGGGAAGAGCCCGTTCGTCCTTCAGGGTTCCGTCGCGACGTCCTGCAGGCCGATTTCGCCGAGCACGTGGACTGCAAGGTCATCCGCTCCATGCTGGGCCCGGCCGGCGGGGCTGCCTTCGTTGAAGGGTATGTGGTCCTGATCGTTCTTCCGTCCCCTATTACCGTGCCGCACGAGCTCGACGTGGTAGGCGTTTATACCGTCACCAATCAGCAGGGACAGAGCATCGCGCTGGAAATGCTGCCCATAGCGCCGCGCGTCCTTCCGTTCCCGGTGGCGGCGGGCGCCAAACTGCGTGACAAGATGCTGGAAGAATCCAAGAAGGAATAGGACCGGCGGCGGGACGCGGTCCGGCACCGACGTAACGCTCAGCGCGGGGTGCGAAATTCTTTCGAGCGCACTCCGCGTCAGTGCCCAAGGACTTACACGACACACCCCACCTTGGCGTGGGTTTCACGGGCATCTCTTGGCTTCCGGCTAATAGCCGCCTTTGGAAGATTGCCGGCAGCCAGTAGCCAGCAGCTACCTCCCAAACATCGGATAGTGACTCGCCGCTGCCATGAAGAACAGCATGGGAAACGAGAGCACGAAATTCGCCCGCGACATCAGGAAGCCTTGCCGCGCCAGGTATTTCGCCCGGTCTGGAATGGGCGTTCCGTTGGCGGCGTTGTCGCGGGTCCATTGGATGATTTTCTTCTGGGCGCGCCAGATTACCCCCCAGACGTTCAGCATCATCATCCAGCCCATTCCGCCCCCGATTCCGATGGCAAGCAGGCGGTTGCTTTCCCAGCCATGGTCGTTAAAGCGCAGAAAAAGGCAGGCCGCGACGAGCACCACGACGGTAGAGATCACGGCCAATACCGGGCCTTTGTCGAGCACGCCCTTGCCGGGGATCACGCAGGCGTACATCACGGCCCAGGCCACGGTCCAAATCAGGAAGAAGCTTGCCATCGGCACGGCCGAAGATGCGCTTCCGTTCTTGGCGTCAATAGCAACAATGCGTTCCCAATACGCCAGTCCCATCAGCACCGTGACCACCGATCCCCAGCGAAACCACCACAGAGCGCGCGACATGAGAGCGGGCACGACCTTGCCCTTGGTGGCAGGATCGAGCTCTTTCATGAACGGGACGTTCACAAGATTGAAGAAGTACAGCAGGCCAATCCAGGTAATGCCGGCGGCAAAATGCAGCCAACGAAACAGCATCAGCAGGTTGGTGTTGAAGTCAGAAGGCAGGTTGATGCTATGCACGGGGGCTCCTCTCTCTGAGACTGATGATTGTAGATGCGGGATGGGGAATTGCAAACCGCCGCCGGGCAAGCTCCTGGCTGGTGCTGGCGCGGGCGGTTGAAAAGCGGCGTCCAAGGCCGTATTGTAGGATTTAGCACGAAAGAGGCTGCGGCCAATTGCCCTCCCCAAAGACACTGGGTGCAGCATCTAACTCGAACAAGGAGATCGGCAGATGGAAACCAAGCCGGCGCAGCAGAATATTCAGGATTCCTTTCTCAATACCGCCCGTAAAGAGCGGCACAATATCACCATTTACCTGGTGAGTGGAGTGAAATTGACCGGCCGAATCCGGTCGTTCGACAAGTACTCCGTGGTTCTGGAAACCGGGAACCAGGAGCAACTGATCTTCAAGCACGCCATCTCAACGGTCGTAATGGCGCGGCAAGCGCATGGCCATACGGAGCCGAAGCCAGCGGTCGCGGCGCCGCAATCGGACACTGCGGCCTCCAGTGCAGCCTCCGGTACCGAAGGATGAAGTGAGCCTGCGTGCGCCGAGATGAAACCCGACTGACCGCCCGGAATGCTCGGCGCGCGGCCAAGCCGGTCGTGAATCCATCCGAGCAGCAGGAGCGCGCCTTCCTGGTGGGGGTGGAGTTTCGCAACCGCCGTCGCGGCGCAGGCAAGCTGAGTTCCGCAGCGATGCCTTCGGGAGCCCAGGCTGCGCGCGATCACGCAGCAACCGCTGTCACTTCTACCCTGCCCGCGGATTCTCCGGATTTCAGCTGGGAAGAGTCGCTGGACGAACTGCGAAACCTGGCGACCAGCGCGGGGGCCAGAGTCGCAGGTGAATTTTCGCAGCACCGTGATCGCCCTGAGCCCGCAACTCTCATCGGCAAGGGCAAGCTGGAAGAAATTGCCGGGGCGGCCGCCTCGGTCTCGGCGGATGTGATCCTGTTCGATCACGACCTCTCACCATCACAGCAGCGCAATATCGAACGCGTGGTGAACACGCGGGTGATTGATCGAACGCAGCTCATTCTCGACATCTTCGCCCGGCACGCGCGTACTCGCGAAGGTCAGTTGCAGGTGGAGCTGGCGCAGTTGCAATACATGCTTCCGCGCCTGGCTGGGCGAGGGGTTGAGATGTCGCAGTTGGGCGGCGGGATCGGTACCCGCGGGCCGGGCGAAACTCAGCTGGAAACCGATCGGAGGAAGATCCATCGCCGCATCCGGCATGTGAAGCAGCAGCTGGAAGACGTGCGGCGGATCCGGGCGCAGCAGCGGCAACGGCGCGAGTCGGTGCCGGTGGCGACGGTGGCGCTGGTGGGTTACACGAATGCCGGCAAGTCCACGCTGTTTAATGCCCTCACCAAAGCGGACGTGGTCGCGTCGCCGCGCATGTTCGCCACGCTCGATCCCACGATTCGCGCGGTGATTCTCCCGACCCGGCGCAAGGTGCTGTTATCCGATACGGTTGGTTTTATCCGCCATCTTCCGCACACTCTCGTGTCGGCCTTTCGCGCTACCCTCGAAGAAGTTCAGCGAGCCTCGCTTATCCTGCAAGTGTCGGATGTGAGCAGTCCGATCTCGGTTGAGCAGGACGCGCAAGTCGAGAGCGTTCTGAAAGAACTCGAAGCCGAGAAAAAGCCCCGGTTGCGGGTGATGAACAAGGTTGATCTCCTGCCGGCGAAGCAGCGCGAATCGTTACGCGACGACGAGCAGACGGTCCATGTCTCCGCCATCAAAGGAATCGGCTTGAGCACGCTGATCGACCGCATTGATGCTGTGCTGGAAGAGGATCGCCCCAGCCGGGTGCGTCTGCGCATTCCGCAAAAAGAGGGCAAGGCGCTGGCTCAATTACAGGCGCACGCCCGTATCTATTCGCGGCAATACCGCGACGGCCTCGTCGAACTGGAAGCCGAAGCGCCCGGCTCGCTGCTGCGTCGCATGAAGGAATGGGTCGTCGAATGAGCTTCTGAAACCTGCGAGTGTGAAGCTCGCCGCCCGTAGCTCGGCGCGGACCGGCAGTCACCTCCACAAGTGATCTCAGTCACCCTATGTAGTCCTTCCGTCACCGCAAGCGCGAACTTTTCTTAGTACACTTACTTATCGGGAGGATACTGATGTCCACCGCATGGACTTCCCGCTACGCCCAGCGCACCAAGAACATCAAAAGCTCGGCCATTCGCGAACTCCTAAAGATCACCCAGAATCCGGAAATCATTTCCTTCGCCGGCGGGCTGCCTGCCCCCGACGTTTTTCCCACGGACCGATTCCGCGAGGCCTGCATCAAGGTTTTGGACAAGCAGGGCCGCCTGGCCCTGCAGTATGGCGCCACCGAAGGATACGAGCCGCTGCGTGGGATGATCGCGCGGCATACCGCGCGTTATGGCGTAAAGGCCAAGCCGGAAAACGTGCTCATCACTTCGGGATCGCAGCAAGCGCTCGACCTGATTGGCAAGTTGCTGATCAACTCCGGCGACCGCGTGCTGGTGGAAGCGCCGACCTATCTCGGAGCTCTCCAGGCTTTCAACGTCTATGGCGCGGAATACGTGTGCGTGCCCAGCGATAACGATGGCTTGCGCACTGAACAGCTGGAAGCGTCTCTGCGCCTGGGGCCGAAGTTCATGTACGTGCTGCCGAACTTCCAGAATCCCGGCGGCACGACTCTGGCCGAAGGCCGCCGCCACGAGCTGGTGCTGTTGGCGGAGCGGTATGGGATTCCAATTATCGAGGACGATCCGTACGGCCAGCTTCGTTACGAGGGCGAGCACCTGACGCCGCTGATCGTGCTCGATCGCCAGAACCTGCGCAGCGATAACGGCTATTCCAGAGGCAACGTCATCTATCTGAGCACCTTTTCGAAGACACTGGCGCCCGGTCTGCGCCTGGGTTGGATGGTCGCGCCGCCGGAAGTGATCGCGAAGCTGGTGCAGATCAAGCAGGGCGCCGACCTGCACACCTCGACCTTCACCCAGATGGTAGCGTACGAGGTCGCGCGCGATAACTTCCTCGACGAGCACATCAAGCTGATCCGCAAAGTGTATGGTGAGCGGCGCAACGTGATGCTGCAATCGCTGGAAGAATACTTTCCACCCGAGGTGAGCTGGACGAAGCCTCAGGGCGGTTTATTCCTCTGGGTGACGTTGCCCGCGGGAATGGATTGCCACCGGCTGTTCGAGGCGGCGCTGAAGGAGAATGTGGCGTTCGTGCCCGGCGCTTCGTTCTACGGCGGGAATGGCTTTGCCGACGAGGGCCGCCGCCACTTCCGGCTGAACTTCTCGAACGCCCAGCCGGAGCAGATTCGCGAGGGCATCCGCCGGCTCTCGGTCGCGATTAAGAACCAGTTGGCGGGGCTGCATCCGGAGGCGATCGTGCGCTAGACCCGTACCCGTAAAGACAGAAGCCCCGCTTCCGCGGGGCTTTTCCGTTCAGGGGGTCAGAGAAGGAACTTGTCGTAGCTCCCGAAATTGTGTGACATAGATGCCATGCGCCTGTGCTTGGGCTGGACCCTGATTCTGTGCCTGCTCGCGTGCCTGACCCTTCCTCTGACAGCGCAAGACAAGGCGGATGCGGCCTCGACCATCCGCAAGCTGGAAGAAAAATGGACGGAATCGTACAAGAAGCGGCAGATTGATATTCTGTCTTCGCTGCTGGCGGAAGATTTCGTCATTACGGTTGAGGATGGCAATACCTACAGCAAGATGGGCTATATCACCCACAGCGCAGACTCTTCCGTTCAGGTTGATGTCGCCGAACTTTCCGATCTCAAGGTCCGGATGCATGGAAACACTGCGGTAGTCACCGGGGCATACCACGAGAGAGGCAAGTCGAACGGGAAGCCCTACGAGTATCGCGACCGGCTGACCGATGTGTGGATGAAAATCGGCAACAAATGGCAGGTGATTTCGTCTCATTACAGCGTGCCCCTGACGAAGTGACGCGCGTTACGAGACGGCTTTGCCGAACGGATTCTCCAGCGAGGGGCTCTGCGGCGTGAACAGCTCCGCACCGTTTTCCGTGATGTGCATGTCATCTTCGAGGCGCACGCCGAACTCTCCGCGGATATAGATTCCCGGTTCATCGCTGGTGGTCATGTTGGCCGCGAGTTTCTTCCTGTTTCCTCGAACCAGATAGGGCCACTCGTGGCCGTCCATTCCCATGCCATGACCGAGACGATGGGTGAAATACTTGTAGTCGGGGCCGTAGCCCGCATCAGTGATGATTTTGCGGGCGGCCGCATCCACCGATCCGCACTCCCCTCCCGGTTTGGCGGCTGCCAGCGCCGCGCTCTGCGCGCGGTGGACGATCTCGAAGACCTGCTTCATCTTGTCGCTGGCTTTGCCGAGCACAAAAGTTCGAGTGATGTCAGAGGCGTACCCTTCCACCTTGCACCCGCCGTCCATCAGCACGATTGTGCCTTCACGGATCACCTGCGGTGTGACCGAGCCGTGCGGAAACGCAGAGAATTCGCTGACCTGCACATCAGCTCCGCCTTCAAATCCAAGCTGGCGGTGGGTGGCTTCCACCAGGTTTTCGGCGTCCTGCTGGGTCATTCCTTCGTTCAGTGAATGATAGGTCGCTTCGTAGGCTGCGAGCGTGACCTTCGAGGCCAAGCGCATGAGTTCGATCTCGTGCGGACTCTTGATCATGCGGCATCCGGCCGTCACCGGAGTGGCGCTCGCGAACGCGGCTCCAGGCGCGGCTTTTCGCAGGTTGTCGCTGAAGACGAATTTGACCGTTTCTTCCAGGCCCACTGTGCTGGTGGCAATGTCACGGTCTCTCAAGCCCTGCGCGACACGATCATAGGGACTCTCGTCTTCCTGCCAGATGCGGACGTCAGGGTTGTTGTCATCGGGGGACTTCGCAATCTGCTCGCGGGCCCGGCCTTCTTCAAACGCCGGGCAGACGTAGAATGACTCGCCCTGGGCGGGCAGCACCATGGCAAACAGACGCTCACCTCCCCACCAGCGGATGCCAGTGAAGTAGGTGAGTGAGATACCCTCCGTCATCAGGATGGCGGAGAGACTGTTCTCGCGCATCAGCCTGCGCGCCTTCTCCAGTCGCTCGCGGCGTTCGTCGAGGGAAATGGGCGTGGCTTCGCCGTGCAGCGACTTGAGCTGGGTTATGGCAGTTGGAGAAGTCTTGTCTCTCTCCGCGGCCTGGGCGGCGGTGGGAAGAGCAGCGCTGGCGGCAGCAGCGATGGAACCGGTCTGCAGGAATTGGCGACGAGAAAGCAATGGGGGCCTCCAGGCAAAGAGCACCATTATAGAGAACCGCGTATGCCATCCGGTGAGCGGAAGCGAAGACTCTAGAATGACCTATGCTTTCCGGTTACCAGTGCGCGGGCTGCGGGGAATGGAACGAAACGGTCGTGGATGAGGCGGCCGGTGCTCAACAGACTTATGTCGAGGACTGCCAGGTCTGCTGTCGCCCCAATGTTTTGCGAGTTGTCTATGATGGCGATGCAGGGGAATTCGTGATCCGCGCTGAATTAGAATGAACCTCGAAGTCCGGGGAGTTCCAGGGAGGGACGATGGCAACGTATTCCGCAGCAGGGCGCATGGTTCCACACAACATGGTGACCACACAGTTCGAAATCGATGGCTACCGCGTCACCCGCACGCTGGGTGTGGTACGTGGCATCACCGTCCGCTCGCGCTCGATCTTTGGCACGATCGGGGCAGGATTGCAGACACTGGTGGGCGGCAACATCACCCTGCTGACCAATCTGTGCGAGAAGACACGTTCCGAAGCCTTTGACCTGATGCTCCAGCACGCGGCGGAAATCGGCGCCAACGCCGTGGTTGGCGCCCGCTATGACGCGACCGAAGTGATGCAGGGAGTCACGGAAGTCCTGGCCTATGGGACGGCCGTTGTGGTCGAGCCGGCACGATAGAAATTGTTGATTGTTGAGTGGATGATTGTTGATGGGAATTGCTGTCTGCTTTTCTTTCAGCAATCAAGAATCAACAATCAACAATTTGCCTTTTACGCTTTGTCTTTGTAAAGCCAGCCCGCCACCAGCGTTGCCAGGATTGCCCCACCCCACATGTCGAGCATCCATCCCAGCGGAACCATGCGGGGAATCGGAGACCAGGCTGCCTGCCCGAAGTTGCCGGGCACGCCCGCGCAGAAGCCCACGATCATGCCGATCTTGATAGCGGTCCGCGGACCGGCGCCCGCCGTGGCGCGGCTCCACGCATAGAGATAAGCCAGCAGGATCGACATCACGAAGATGATGAGGATCCACTCCCCCACAAAGAAGGAATATCGGGGTTGTTTCAGGAACAAACCTCTTTCCTGCGCCGCCATGTAAAGCGGATTCAATTTTATCCCGATCAGAAAACCCCACAACGTCCAGACCACTCCCCCCGCAATGCCCCCCAGCCATACCCGAGCCGTGTTCAGTTTCATCTGATCTCCTCTTTGTACTTGGTCAAATCGGCACAAGTTTACTCCTGCTTGTCAACTCTTTGAGGCATTCTGGATTGCCAATCTGATTTCCGGAAACCAGGTTCACTGGCGGATCAGGCACTGCTCGACCGCTTGCTGGCGGTATCCAAACGTGCGGCGCATCTGGGGATACGGAGAGTGTGTTGACGGGAGACGAAAGCGGCCCGAAACCCAGTTCGTAGGTGACAATGTCGCGGACCAGGGTACCGGAGACACCGGCCCGGTCCTCGGCGGCAAATTCATGCCGATGGTGCCAGCTCTTGAAGAGCCGGTCGGAGTGAGCGTCCTCAAAGAACTGGTTCATCGCAAAGGCGACGATTTGAGCCTCGGAGCGGACACGGAATGGCAGAAAGGGAATTGGCCGGAAGGAAATGGTGAGGACCGACCCCTCGACCGGCAAACCTCTTATTCCGCGGTGCATCGGGCGGCGGCAAGAGCATTGCTTCTTCTATTCGCAAGTGCATCCATCGGGGCATGATCCGCGGCAGGTTTTCCGGATTGCCGAAGAATTCGAAAACTTGCGACCGCGGCCAGGGAATCCACTGCTCGAATTTTGCGGTATACGTCACGGCCGGCAAATCCGAAAAAACTCTAACAGAGATCGCGTCCTTGCTCGATTTCCAAACCGCAATTACATTCGAGCAACATGGCACTCAGACCCGATCTTTCCACGATCCGGCGGGCCAGGGAATTGCTCGCCCGGCATCTTCCGGTGACACGCACGGTACCAGCCCGTTCGCTTTCGCGCGACCGTTCCCCGGTTCACCTGAAGCTCGAAATCGAATTGCCGACGGGTTCATTCAAGCCGCGTGGCGCGATCTACGCCCTCGCCACCAATCTCAGCCGGCGAAAAATCGCCGAAGTCACTGCCTCCAGCACCGGGAACCACGGGGCCGCAGTCGCGTACGCGGGCAAACTCTTGGGCGTTCCTGCGACCATCTTCCTCCCGGTGAACCCAAATCCCGTTAAGCGGGACAAGATCCGCGACCTCGGCGCCCGCATTGTCGAGAGCGGCGCTGAGGATTGTGCCCAGGCATTCCAGCAGGCTGCGGAGTACTCACGCCGTCCCGGAGTTTATTTCCTGAACGATGCCACCGATCCGGATCTGCCCGCCGGTCCCGGCACCATCGGCCTTGAAATTGCCGAACAGGTTCCGGAAGTCTCCACGATTTACGTTCCCATGGGAGACACAGCCCTGATTCGAGGTCTGGCTGCGGCAACCAAACAGTTGGTTCGCGGAGTGAAAATCATCGGAGTGCAGGCGGAACGTGCTCCCTCTTACTACCTCTCCTGGAAGCAGGGGACCTCCGTTCCGACCGATACCTGCGACACCTGCGCCGACGGGCTCGCCACGCGTACGCCAGATGCTGAAAATGTCCGCGCCATTCGTGAACTTGTGGATGACGTCGTGCTGGTGAGCGAAGAGCAGATGTTGAATGCCATCCGCCACCTTCATGAGCAAGAAGGTGTCCTGGCAGAACCCGCCGGAGCGGCCGCCACTGCCGCCTTCCTCGCCAGCCCGCGGCAGGATGGGCCGACCGTCCTGATAGTTAGCGGCGGCAATCTCTCGCCAGAAATCAGGCGGCTGGCAGGAATCCTGTGATCCGCACTCTCAATCCTGCAGCACGGGCAGCGGTCCCAGCAGCGGGACGCGCTGATGGAGTCCGCATTCGGTCTTGGCGAAGCCCGCCCAGCGTCCGGACCGAGGATCGTCTCCGGGTGCGACAGGACGCGTGCAGGGAGCACAGCCAATGCTGGGATAGCCCTCGTCGTGCAGGGGATTGTACGGAAGCTCGTTCTCGTGGATGTAGTCCCACACCATGTCGCTCGTCCAGTCGCAAAGCGGGTTGATCTTGACCAGGCCGAATTTGGTATCCCATTCGATCTTCTGTGCGTGGGCGCGGTCGGGGGTCTGATCGCGGCGGATGGCGGCGATCCAGGCGCCGAGAGTGGACAGCTTCGCCCGCAGTGGTTCGACCTTGCGCATGTAGCAGCAGCGGTCCGGAGTGCGCAGCCAGAGCGCGGCCCCATGCTGGCGCTCCTGCTCTTCTACAGTCAACGCAGGTTTCAGGCGCTCGACCTCGATGCCGTAACGGCGCTCGATTGTCTTCATCAATTCGTAGGTTTCGGGAAACAACAGGCCGGTGTCGAGCGTGAAGACGCGGACGTCAGGCCGCAAGCGTACGGCCATGTCGATGAGGACCAGACCTTCGGGACCGAAGCCGGACGCCATCGCGATCTGGCGGTCGAAGCGGTGCAGCGCCCAATCCAGCACTTCCTCGGCGGCCCAGGATTCAGCAAAGGCCTGCGTTACGCACAGCCAGTTGAGCTCAGGCACGGTCTGCCGCCCTGTGTTGATCTGAGGCTCGCGCGGGCAGAAGTTCGGCAGTGAGAGCTTGAGAGTCGATGTGGTGCAGTTTTGAGAGCCGGACGACATCGCCCAGAATGAGAATGGACGGTTTCGCCTGCACGCTGACGGACGGAAGGTTCTCGAGCGTGGTCACGGTAGTCTGTTGCGCGGCGGTACTCGCGCGGGAAACGAGTGCGCACGGCGTTTGGCGCGGAACGCCGGCGGCCGCGAGCTTTTCGACGGTTGTCCGCGGGTCCGAACCCGGCATGTAGAGGGCGATGGTGGTTCCGGAGGCGATCATCGAACGCAGATCGGGAACCGGACGGCCGTCGGCGAACTGGCCGGTCATGATCAGCAGCGACGAGGCGGTCTGACGGAGGGTAAGCGGAATCTCGATCGAGGCCGCCGCCGCAAAGGCTGCAGTCACACCAGGCACGAGTTCGAATTCAATGCCCGCCTGTCTGAGCGCCTGCATCTCTTCACCCGCCCGGCCGAATACGAGCGGATCACCACCCTTCAGGCGGACGACCTGCAGGCCCTGGCGCGCGAGTTCGATCATGAGGAAGTGGATCGCCTCCTGACGGGTGCTCTTCCGTCCGGCGCGCTTGCCCACGTCATGGAGCTGCGCTTTTCTTGGCACCAGGGTCAAGATCTGGGGCGAGACGAGGTCATCGTGCAGGACTGCGTCGGCCTGACGAAGCAGCCGCAGCGCCTTCAGAGTGAGCAGTTCCGGATCTCCCGGTCCCGCTCCAACGAGATAGACTTGGCCTTTCACAAGACTTCCTTTCCTGATTCAGACTGATTGCTGCGCTCAGATTCCAAGAATCCTTCGGGAGTTGCTAAGCGGTGCAGGAGTCTCCGCCGACGCTCGGGGTCGCCGCCGGCGCGGAACAGCGATTCGCGCCTGCTGCCGAGTTCCTCCAGCCAGCTTGCGTAGGCTGGTGGAAATTCCTCTTCGAGCTGCTTGCGGATGCGCTGCGCCAGTGCTGGACTGAGCCCGGCGGTCGAAATCGCGATCTGAAGCTGCCCGCGGCGCACCACGGCGGGGTAGTAGAAATCGCAATGCGGCGGGTCATCCACGACGTTGCAGAGGATTCGGCGCGCCTGCGCCTCGCGGTAGATGGCGTGGTTCACTTCAATCGACGAAGTGGCGGCGACCACGAGGAACACGCCGTCGAGATCGGCCGATTCGAAGGGCCGCTGAAGCCAGGTCAACGCACCGCGGTTTGCCCATTCCATCACCGCAGGGGACGCGGAAGGAGCAACTACGCAGATCTTCGCTCCGCAATCAAGCAGGCTGCGAATTTTCTGCTCCCCAACACTGCCCGCTCCCAGGACCAGGCAGCTGCGCCCCTCAAGCTTGAGGAACATCGGAAACAGAGATGCGGTGTTCATCCCCGTCAGCCCTCCACCGCGTGAGGCGCCGGAGCAGCAGGCTGATCCCGTTCCACGGGCTCGACCTGCAGTCCGGCCAGAAATTGTCGAAGTTCGTCGTTACTGTGCCGCGCGAAAAATCGGCGGAGATTCTCTCCCGGTTCGCGCGTCGCCCGGTAGCGCCGCAGAAGACGCTCGATCGCGTCGGGGACTTCTTGGGCCGTGCAGCGATAACCGACCGGGCGCGCGATGGCCTGGGTTGCGCCGACCGCGCCTCCCAGGCAGAAATAGTAGGCGTCAACCATAGAGCCATTGACCTTCAGCTTCTTGCCCTCGAGGCCGATGTCGGCAATCCAGTGCTGTCCGCAACTGTTTGGGCAGCCGGTGACGTGCAGCCTCAATTCCTGATCGAAGCCGGGGAGCCGGTCGTCAAGTTCTTCCGTCAGCCAGCGCGAGAAGCCTTTCGTTTCGGTGATGGCGAGTTTGCAGAATTCCGTTCCGCTGCACGCGATGGCGCCCCGCACGAACGGCGACGCCTGCACCGGAAAGCCGATGGCAGTCAGTTCTTTCGCCAGGGGTTCGGCATTCCGGTGCGGCACATTCACGATCAGCAGGTTCTGCATTACCGTGGTCCGCAACTCGCCCGAAGCAAAGCGCTCGGAAAGTTCCGCAGCGGCCTTGAGCTGTTCCCAACTGACGCGTCCGCGCAGAACGGCGGCCCCAACAAAGCAGAGACCTTCCTGCTTCTGCGGATGAATTCCAATATGGTCGCGATAGATGTCATGGGGCGGCAACTCTTGCTCGGCGGGATCGAGCTCAAAACCGAGAACGCGCTCCAGTTCGCTCTGGAATCCTTCCCCGGTCCAGCCTTCCCGGAGGAAAAGAAACTTAAGCCGGGCCCGCTCGCGATGCTCACGCAGCGTGCCGGCGCTGCGGAAGAGCTCGGCGACGCCGCGAATCACATCAATAACTTGGTTCCAGCGCACGAAAGCATTGAGGCGAACGCCCAGATGAGGATCGGTCGAGAGTCCTCCACCGACGCGTAGGGAAAAGCCAGTCTCGGACTGGCCACGAAAATGGCGCGTGATCGCCGTCAGGCCGACGTCGTTGATCTCCGGATACGAGCACCAGGCGCGGCAGCCCGTCAGCGAAATCTTGAACTTGCGCGGCAGGTTGTAGAACTCGGCGTTGCCGGCGAGTAGATGCGATGTCTCCACCGCCAGAGGCGACGGGTCGCAGAGTTCGTCCGCATCGAGGCCGGCGACCGGGCAGCCCGTAATGTTGCGAACCACGTCTCCGCAAGCGCCCAGCGTGGTCAGACCGTGCTGCTCGAGCGTTTCAAGCACTTCGGGAAGCGACTCCGGCGTCACCCAATGCAGCTGGATGTTCTGCCTGACGGTGATGTCAGCGACGCCCCGTCCGAAGCGCCGCGACAAATCTGCCATGGCGCGCAGTTGCCCGGCTCGGAGAATGCCGTTGGGGATCCGGATCCTAACCATGAAGTAGGGAAGCGCCTTGCCCTCGCCATTCTGCCCGCCCACGACGCCGACGCCGTCGCCCTGCGTGTAGACGCCCCACCAGCGCAGATACGTTCCGAGCCACTCCGGCGGAATTGCCGGGAAGCCTTGGCGCGCGAACCCGCGAATTTCTTCGAGGGCCTCCCACGGATTCTTCTCCCGCTTCAGTCGTTCCACGCGTTGTGCTTTGGTTTCTTTGGTCGCCATGTTCTCCGCCAAATATTTCCGCAAAAAGAAAAACCCATCGTCAGCAAGCCTGCTGGCGATGGGTTTATGTATGCCGGATCTGAATCTAGTTAGAGATTAAGTCAGCAGCCCCCTTGCGCCAGAAGACACGTTGGCGCAGCAACAACAAATGCAAGAAATGAAGTGGGGGCTCGACATCGTGAGCCGCATTCTATGAGGATCGAGAAGCATCTGTCAATCAGATGTGATAGCTTCCGAAAAAGCGCCATTATTTTCGTCATCCAGCAACTAGCTTCTGGCTCCTAGCTAGTTGCTAGAAGCTGGTAGCTTGATTTCCACAGGACAATCGCTCCAAACAACGAGGATCACGGCAGATAGCTCGCCCTGAACCACAGCACTAAACGCAACCCCTAGTGGTCACCGATTTGGTTAACTACAAGCCCTCGCGGTTTGGCATGGACCGCTAGTATCCCAGTCTCAACCTGAAACTTTCCTATTGACAATAAACCAGTTAGGCGTAGGATGTGGTCAAAAGTGGTCCAATGTGGAGTGAAACATAGAGGACGCGGGCAGCATAGCTAACTGACGAGGCGCCAGTGGTTTTGCAGACTGACACCCCCAAAAACACGCCCAACGAGCCCGATTCCACCGCGGTTGTGACGACTTTGACCTCCCTCGTAGTTGCTGTGGCAGCAAACAGACATCAACGGAGCCCAGGAACGAGCAGGGCGCATGTTTCGCGGCAATCACCCAACTCGCGTGGACGAAAAGGGACGCTTAAAGGTCCCTTCGGAATTCAAGCGCGTGATCGACGAGAAATATGCCCAACGCTTCTATATCACGAGTTTAGACGGCAACGTTGCGCAAATTTATCCCTTCGAGGAATGGGAGCGGATCGAGCAGAAGTTGGCCTCGCTATCCACTTTCAATCCCACGAAGAAGAAGTTTCTCAATCGCACGAACTATTACGGGCAGGTCGTAGAGATGGACGGGCAGGGGCGCCTGCTGATCCCGCAGATTCTGCGCGAGTCGGCGCAGATCCGCGGTGAAGTGGCAGTGCTCGGCAATCTGACCTACCTGGAGGTCCGGAACCTGGAAGCGTTCCGCAAGGAGATTGAAGAGCAAGCGTTCACGGATGACGACACCAAGACGCTCGACGAATTGGGCATCTAGTGGCAGAGGGTTCTGGACAAGACATCCCCGAGCGGGGTGGGCATGGAGCAGTTGGCCATGTTCCGGTTCTTTTAAAAGAAGCGATCGATTTTCTGGCCGTACAGCGTGGCGGAACTTATCTGGATGCCACGGTGGGCTTGGGCGGGCACAGTGGCGAAATCGCAAAACGCCTCGGCGCACCGGGACATTTGATTGGCTTCGATAAGGATCCGGCGGCGCTGGAACGGGCCCGTGGACGATTGATGGCGCTCACCGCGGAACAAATGGACGAGCGCCCCCAGATCACGCTGATTCATGGATCGTTTGCCGAAGTCGCAGAGCGCATCGCTCCGGCGTCTCTCGACGGCCTGATGGCGGACCTGGGCGTGAGCAGTCTGCAGCTTGAGGACGCAGCGCGGGGATTCAGTTTTCAGGCGGAAGGACCGCTCGACATGCGGATGAACCCGATGTCGGGCGAGACCGCCGAACAAGTGGTAAACCACCTCGACGAGCGGGAGCTTGCCGATGTGATTTACGAATTCGGTGAGGAAAGGAGGTCGCGGAGAATCGCCAGAGCCATTGTCCGGTCGCGGCCGATACGCACTACCCAGCATCTTGTGGAAGTGATTTCGACCGCGGCCCGGTCAATGAAACATGAGCGCATTCATCCGGCGACCCGAACCTTTCAGGCTCTCCGAATATTCGTAAACCGTGAACTGGACGATCTGAAAGCACTGCTGGAGGCGGCGCCCCGCGTGCTGAAGCCGGGCGGAAGGCTGGTGGTGATCAGCTTTCACTCGCTCGAAGACAGGATCGTAAAGGATGCATTGCGCGGCGGGAAAGATAAGTACTTTCGTTTGCTGACGAAAAAACCGCTGACCGCATCAGAAGAAGAGATCGATCGCAATCCGCGTTCGCGCAGTGCCAAGATGCGCGCGGCCGAAAGATTGTAGCGCCGGCGGCTCGCCGGCAAAGAGATTGGGTTTGCCCGGAGAAACTGCCGGGCTCCCCGGTGCGGTGATTGTAAGGCGTGCCGGGTCAAAATTCTGTGGTGGAGTAATTCCGGAGCGGCCACGAAAAACAAAACAAGGCCGGGTCCGGAAGACAAGCGGGAACAAAGAAAATGATGTTTACGGGAACCCTGATTGAGGACTTGATCGCGACCGTCGAACGCGTCCAACAAAGGACGCCGGCGGAAGCAGAAGTAATCGCGGAAATGGAAACCTGGTTCGTATCCGGCCAGGAGAGCGCAAGCTGCGACAACAAACTTCTCGGAGTGGCATAACCCATGAGTGCAGCGGCGGCAATCAGCAGCGCAGTCCCATCCAGCCGGCGGAATTCGTGCTGGCTGGGAACGCCGGAAATCTATTTCCGGAAGAGCATCGACAACTCGCGCTTGGTAAAGGTCGAAGACCCGCGTCGCGCGCGCGCGATGAAGTATTTCGGAATCGCACTCGGCTGCCTGTTCCTGCTGGTGATGGGATACGCGCTCCAGCATTTCCGCGCCATCGAGTACGGCTACCAGATCGAGTCCTTCCGGGGGCAGCGCGACGGATTGCTGGAGATGAACCGGGCTCTGAGGCTGGAAGAAGCGTCGCTGCGCGATCCGGAGCGAATTGACGTGATGGCTCGCAAACTGGGCTTACAGTCTCCGCAGCCAGGGCAAGTCATGCACCTGGATGTAAGCGCCGACGCCGGCACGCCGATCATGGCCAGCGTGACGTCGATCGCGGTAGTCTCGGCAAGATAGATCAGTTCTCAGTTCCCGGTTCTCAGTTCGCAGTCAAGTTTTTCAGCCTGACTAGGAACTGAGAACTGAGAACTGGCAACTGAGAACTTTCGAGCGGCGGCTCTCCGGGGCCGCCGAAGTTATCTAGGAACGAAAGTGGCTGCAGACACGTCTCCCACCGGCGCAAAATTCAGGCTCTATGCCTTGTCGGGATTCCTGTGCCTCTGGCTGATTGCCATCTGCCTGCGTCTGGTATATCTCCAGATCTTCTGCTATGGCGATTTCGAGCAACGCGCCCAGCATCAGCAGAATCGTAGCTTTGATCTCTCACCGAAACGCGGCGTCATTTACGACCGCGCTGGCCGCGAACTGGCCATGTCGATCCAGGTGGACTCGGCATTCGCCGTGCCCACCGAGATCCCCGACCTTGCTAACGCCATCAGTCTGATTGCGCGCATTACCCGCGACGATCCTCGCGTCTTGCTCGCCGACTGCCGCGCCCGCAAGACGTTTTGCTGGGTGGCGCGCAAGGCCGATGCGGAAGTAGTCGAGCGCATCCGGGCGCTGAATCTGCAGGGCATTCACTTTCAGAAAGAGCCCAAGCGGTTTTATCCCAAGCGTGAACTGGCGGCGCAGATGCTGGGCTACGTTGGCACGGACGACCAAGGCCTAAGCGGGCTGGAGCGGCAGTTCAATTCCGAGCTCCAGGGAAAGCCCGGCAAGCTGATGATCTCGGTAGATGCGCGCAAGCGCTGGTTCTCGAGCGTCGAGAAGCAACCGGAGCCTGGCAACAACCTGGTTTTGACCGTTGATCAGAATATTCAATACATCGCCGAACGCGAGCTGGAGACGGCGATGGAACAGACCAAAGCCATCGCCGGCACGGTGATCGTGCAGAACCCGCGCACCGGTGAAATTCTGGCGCTCGCCAACCGGCCCACCTTCAATCCGAATCTGCGCAAGGAGATTACCGTCGAAGCGCTGAAAGACCGCGCGGTCAGCGACATTTACGAGCCTGGCTCGACTTTCAAGATCGTGACCGTATCGGCGGGACTGGAAGAAAAGATCACGCGCCCGGACGAAATGTTCGACTGCCAGATGGGCTCAATTGTGATCAACGGCATGCGCATCCGCGACAGCAAGCCGCACGGCGTGCTGTCGGTCTCGGAAATCATCTCGGAATCGAGCGATGTCGGCGCCATCAAGATCGCGCTCCGGCTGGGAGAGGACCGGTTCTACAAGTACATTCGCGCCTTCGGATTCGGGCAGCAGACGGGGATCGAACTGCCCGGCGAAACGCGCGGCCTGACCAAGCCGGTGAATCGCTGGTCGAAGGTTTCGATCGGCGCCATTTCAATGGGGCAGGAGATTGGCATCTCGCCGCTGCAATTGATCGGCCTGATTTCTACCATCGGGAATGATGGCGTGTGGGTCACGCCTCGTATCGTTGCCGGAACCGTCGAGCCACAGTCCACCCCGCAGACGATTTCGTTCCAACCCGGGGAGACGCGGCGCGTAATCTCGCCCCTGACCGCGGCGCAAATGCGCGAGATGCTCCAGAGTGTGGTGCTGCACGGGACCGGGCGCAAGGCGATCCTCGAAGGCTACAGTTCGGCCGGCAAGACAGGCACGGCGCAGAAAGTCGATCCGGCTACAGGCACCTATTCCAAAACGAAGTACGTCGCATCTTTCGCGGGCTTTGCGCCGGTCAATGATCCGAAAGTTGCGGTAGCGGTGATTCTCGATTCGGCGGTCGGTTTGCACCAGGGCGGGCAGATCTCGGCGCCGGTTTTCCAGCGGGTGACACAGCAGGTGCTCGAATACATGCACGTCCCGCACGACGTCGAGCTTCCGCCCAGCCGACAGGTATTGCTCGCCCGCCGCAATGCGCCAGACAAAGACCTGGAGGAAAGCTCACCCGATCACCTGGGAGCTAGCCTGGACCTGGCCGATGCCGGCGTAACGCCGACAGCTCCGGCGCAGTCGAAGTCGGCGACGATCGCGGCGCAGGTAGTGACGGCGGCTTTGACGGCCCGGGAGACAGTTCCTTCGGCGGCTGCAGCCGTCAACCCTCCTTGGGCGAAACCAGACAATGGGTCAGAGCAGAAATTGCCCGCGAGCGGGACCATCGTCCTCGAAGTCGAAGAAGGCGGCGTCGCTGTGCCTTCGTTCTTAGGCAAGAACGTGCGTGCGGCGGTCGAAGCCGCGCAGGATGCCGGGCTTGATCTCGATGCGGTCGGCAGCGGGTTTGCGCGTGAGCAATCGCCCGCGCCGGGCGCGAAAGTGGCGGCGGGATCGCGGGTGATTGTGAGGTTCGGCAGATAAGACACTATTTCTCAGAATGTCATCCTGAGCGCGGAGTCGAAGAACCCCTGCCAAGCAAGAACTCTGGGATGACGCCTCGAGGCATTCCCCCCGTGCTCAGGTTCCCGCACCGCCGAACGCGCAGAGAGAACGCCTCGATGCTCAGCTGGAAAGCGAGACGAGGTAGAGCTCTTCCGACTTCCGCTGAGGCGCCTTCGCGCCCCAGCGGCGCTCAGGATGACATTTTCGTAAAGTGAAACGTGCACTAGAATCACTCCAATGACCTTCCAACAACTGCTCGAGGGCGCGGAAGTGCTCTCGCATGGCGGCAACGCGCCGGTCACCGGTGTGGAATACGATTCCCGCCGCGTGGGGCCCGGGAAGGTCTTCGTTGCCATGAAGGGCGAAACCAGCGACGGCAATCGCTTTATAGATCAGGCCATCGCGGCGGGAGCAGTTGCGATCGTTACGGATTCCGCCGCCGAAAAAGCGCGCCCCGGAGTGGCCTGGGCTCAGGTTCCGCAAGGACGGCGCGCTCTAGCGAGGCTCAGTGCCAATTTCTACAAGCGTCCCGCGGAACGCATCGCCAACACCGGAATCACGGGCACCAACGGAAAGAGTACCACTGCATTCCTGGTCGAGTCGATACTTCGGGCTGCCGGGCGAAGGACCGCGCTGGTGGGAACGATTGAGTACCACGTTGCGGGAAAAGTGCTTCCCGCTCCCCACACCACGCCCGAAGCGCTCGAGTTGAACCGTCTGCTGGCGGAAGGTTTGGGCCTGGGTGTGACGGAATCGGTGATGGAAGTTTCGTCGCACGCGCTGGCGCAGCAGCGCATATTTGGAATTCCTTTCGATGTCGCGGTGTTCACCAATCTCACGCGCGACCACCTCGACTATCACGGCACCATGGAGGAATATTCCCGCGCCAAACAGGTGTTATTCGAGGGCTGCGGCACCGCGCCGCCTCGCGTCGCCGTCATCAACACCGACGATGAATATGGTCGCCAGTTGCTGAGTTTGAGCAGGGGAAAAAGCTCCGTGACATTGTCGTACGGGCTAGCGGCGGGCGATTTCCACGCCGAGTCGGTCGAAATCACGGGGCGCGGAACCCGCTTCCAAATGGTGACGCCCTCGGGCAAGATTGCGATTTGGTCGCCGATGATCGGGCACGTGAACGTATTCAACGTGCTAGCCGCATCGGCGGCCGGATATGCTCGAGATTGTTCCGCCGAGGCAGTCGCCCAGGGAATTTTCGAACTGGCTCGTGTGCCCGGCCGCTTCGAGCGCGTGGATTGCGGGCAGCCCTTCACGGTCGCGGTGGACTACGCCCACACCGACGACGCGCTCCGCAACCTGACGGCGCTGGCGCGCGATTTTGTCGCGCGTGCCGGCCTGAGAGGGAAAGTCATCACGCTCTTCGGCTGCGGCGGCGACCGCGACCGCGCCAAGCGTCCGCTGATGGGTGAGGCGGCGGGCAAGGGCAGCGACTTCGTGGTGCTGACCTCCGACAATCCGCGCTCGGAAGAGCCGCTGGCGATCATGAACGACGCGCTTGTCGGATTGCAGCGCTCCAGCGCGAAATACACCATGGAACCCGACCGCCGCAAAGCGATCACGCTCGCTCTGCAGCAGGCCGCGCCGGGCGACATCGTGCTGCTCGCCGGCAAAGGTCACGAAAAGGTGCAAGTGACGAAGGAGAGTACGATTCCCTTTGACGATGTTGAGGTGGCGCGGGACAGCCTGAATGCCTTGGGCTACGACTGTGAGGCTGCCCGGGCCAGCAGTGCGGGGAAGAACGCATGAAACTGTCGCTCTCCCGAATCGCCGAGTTCACCGCCGCCACCGGCGAATACGATCCGCGCGCGCTCGCACAGGGATACTCCATTGACTCGCGCACGATTCAACCCAGCGACCTTTTCTTCGCGGTGAAGGGCGAACGCCTCGACGGCCACGACTATGTCGAGCAGGCCTTGAGCAAAGGGGCGATCGCTGCCGTTGCTCGCAAGGATCAACTGGCGCGCTACTCGCCGAAGGCCGGCCTGCTGGCAGTGGACGATACGCTCGTGGCCCTGCAAACGCTCGCCACCGCGGTGCGGAAGCTGTGGGGCAAGACGGCCATCGGCATCACCGGTTCGATGGGCAAGACCACAACCAAGGAGGCGCTGGCTCATTTGCTTTCTGTCCGCCACCGCGTGCATCGCTCCAAGGGCAATTTCAACAATCATTTCGGACTGCCGCTAGGACTCCTGACGCTTGAGCCGGAATACGATCTGGCGGTGATCGAGATAGGAATGTCGCACGCCGGCGAAATTGCCGCTCTCGCGCGGATCACGCAACCGAATGAGGGGGTGGTGACCTCGGTCGGTCCTGTACACCTGGAATTCTTCGATTCGGTCGCCGGCATCGCCCGCGCCAAGTATGAATTGATCGAAGCGCTTCCGCACGGCGGCACTGCCGTTCTGAATGGAGACGACGAATACGTGTGTCAGTTCGGCCGCGACTTCAAGGGAAAAGTGATCTTGTTTGGGCTAAAGTCGGCGGACGATGTCCGCGCGGAAAACATCGAGCTCCTCGGACCCGAGGGCACGCGTTTCGATCTGGTGACCCGGGGAGTCCGGCAGACGGTGCGCAGTCCGCTGCTCGGGACGCACAACGTCTACAACGTGCTCGCGGCGGCGGCGGTGGCGCTCGAGCACGGCAGCATGCCCTCGGAGATTGCCGCAACTCTGCCCTCGCTCGAACCCCCCGACAAGCGCGGACAGGTCGTCCAACTGGGTAACATCACCGTGCTCAACGATTGCTACAATTCCAGTCCGAAGGCGCTCATGGCTGCTGTGGACACGCTGGCAGCCATATCGGCGCGGCGCCGAATTGTGGTCGCGGGCGAAATGCTGGAACTCGGCCCCACCGGGGAGCAGTTGCATCGCGAGTGCGGCCGCTACATCGCGAGCAAGGGACTCGATTTTCTGCTTGGTGTCCGGGGACTAGCGAAGCCCATGGTGGAAGCCGCGCTCGAAGCCGGCATGAAAGCGGAGTTTGTCGCCACGCCCGAAGAAGCCGGCGACTGGCTCCCCCGCGAAGCGCGTGAAGGGGATGTTGTTTTGTTGAAGGGCTCTCGCGGCGTGAAACTGGAGAAAGCTCTGGAAGTTTGGCAACAAAGGAGTGGCTCTCGTTCCAAGGCGCGCGCGAGAACTGAGAACTGAGAACTGGCCGTTGGCAACTGACAAGTGGGTTTCGGAGGCGGTTTGCTCTACTGGCTCTTATATCTGAAGCTGTTTCACTACTTCCCGCCCTTTCGCATCTTCCGCTATCTCACGTTCCGCACCGCCTTTGCCAGTCTGACTGCGCTTTTCACCGCACTGATCGTGGGGCCGATCGTCATTCGGCGCTTGCGTGAATTTCAGATCGGGCAATACATACGCGAGGAAGGCCCGCAGGCTCACCAGAAAAAAGCCGGTACCCCGACCATGGGCGGCCTGTTGATTGCCATCAGCATTCTGGTGCCGACGCTGCTGTGGGCGGACTTAAGCAATCCCTTTGTCTGGATCGCCGTGTCTTCTACCATGGCTTTCGCCGCCATCGGTTTTGCCGACGACTATCTGAAGGTCGTGCATCGCCGCAACCTGGGCCTGACGGCCCCCGCCAAGCTCGGCTTGCAGGTCGCCACAAGCGCGCTGATCGCCGTCGCGCTGATCGCGCTCCAGTATCGAGGGCAGTACTCCACCAAGCTGCTGGTACCGTTTTTCAAGCAGGTCCGTCCCGATCTGGTGATCGAGAAGTGGACGGCGCATCCGCAACTCTGGCCGCTGGCTTTTCTTCCGTTTGTGATTTTCGTGGTACTGGTGATTGTCGGCTCGAGCAACGCCGTGAATCTGACCGACGGCCTCGATGGGCTGGCGATCGGCTGCACCGTGATCGCCGCGGGAGCGCTGGCGGTACTCACTTACGTCAGCGGTCATGCCACGTTCGCGACCTATCTGGAGCTGCAGCGCATGCCGCAGATTGGCGAATTGACCATCTTTTGTGGCGCGATGGTAGGGTCCGCCATCGGATTTCTCTGGTATAACGCGCACCCGGCCGAAGTGTTCATGGGCGACGTAGGCTCGCTGGCTCTGGGCGGCGCGATCGGGACCGTCGCCGTCATGATCAAGCAGGAACTGCTGTTGCCCTTTATTGGCGGAGTCTTTGTGATCGAAGCGCTGTCCGTGATCCTGCAGGTCGGCTCCTACAAGCTGAGGAAGAAGCGCATTTTCAAGATGGCCCCGATTCATCATCACTTCGAGCTGTTGGGCTGGTCGGAGTCGAAGGTGATCGTGCGCTTCTGGATCGCCTCGCTGGTGTTTGCGCTGTTCGCGTTGACGACATTAAAACTGAGGTGAATTTACACCACAGAGTCACAGAGACACAGAGGAGCCCAAAGTCATGATTCCTTTTTCTCTGTGCCTCTGTGTATATCACTCGAACTGCTCGGTCGGTCCGAGTCGAACGAAGGAGAGTTGATATGGAAGCGAGTCTCGGAGGCCCGCCAGAATCGGTGGTGAAGGCTCTGTCAAAGCCGAACTGTAGGAACGTCGCCAAAGCAGTGGGCCAGCTTCTTAACTGGGCAGACTCTCAGACCGACCAAGCCTTGATCCAGCGGAGTCTCCATTTGATGCGCGGAGCCATTCGCGTGGTCAAGAAAGCTCTGCCAGATACAGATCCTGAATTGATTGGCGGCTTTTTTGCCGATCTCCTCGATCTCTGGGAGACAGGGCAAAAGCTGGATAAGGAGCTGCACAATCTCACGAAACTCCGGTTCCCGCAAGATCGAGAGCGTTTGAGAGGCATTCTAATTTGGATCTCCGCAATTCAAATAGACATGGCCTCCTACTGGATTGGTGAGGTCAAGAAAGACCTGCCGAAGCTGCTCCAAGCGTTGGACAGATTGGAGAGCAAGTCTCGTTCGGGTAAGCAGAAACGGAAGCTGGCAAACGCACGGTCAGCGGAAAAGCGAAAAGTGGCTCGGCGTGCAACGGTTGCCCCCAATTCGGCGACCTGAGTGGAGGTTGTGGGTAACTTCCAAGGAGAGTTACAGAGACACAGAGCGTTCCAGACTCATGATTTGTTTTTCTCCGTGCCTCCGTGTCTCCGTGGTAGAAGTTGACTGAATGGACCTGAAGAACAAACGCGTGCTCGTCGTCGGCCTGGGCAAGTCGGGCGTGGCCTCGGCTTTGTTTCTCAAGTCGCGCGGGGCGCGCGTAACCGTTTCCGACTCCAAGCCCGAGGCGGAGTTGCGCAACGAAATCCTGCTCTTGCTTGACCACGGGATCACGGTCGAAACCGGCGGCCACGGCGACCGCACCTTCCGCGGACAGGACTTGATCGTGGTTAGCCCGGGTGTGCCGTTTGATGCTCCGCAGTTGGAGCAGGCACGGGCGCTGGGCGAACCGGTCATTGGCGAAGTGGAGCTGGCAGCGCAGTTTCTGCCAGGTCCAATCGCCGCGATCACGGGAGCAAACGGAAAGACGACTACCACCACTCTGGCGGGTGAAATCATTGCCGCCGGGAAAATCCCCACCCTGGTTGGCGGCAACATCGGCACTCCGGCTATCAGCTTCGTGGATCAGGCGCGGCCCGGTACCTGGATCGTGCTTGAGGTGTCGAGCTTTCAGCTGGAAACGATCGTTGATTTCCGGCCTCGGATTGCTGTGATCCTGAACATCACGCCCGATCATCTCGACCGGCACAAGACCTTTGCCAATTACGTCAACGCGAAGGCGCGCATCTTTGAAAATCAGCGCCCGGATGATTTTTCGGTCCTCAACGCCGACGAACCCACCACTGCCGGCCTCGCGAGTCGCACCCGCGCGCAGTTATTCTGGTTCAGCCGGAAGAAAGAAGTCGAAAAAGGAGCGTTTGTTCGTGGTGGGCACATTTTCTTTCGCGACGGGAAGACCGAGCGCGAGAGCATGCCGCTTTCAGAAATCCCGCTCAAGGGCGCGCACAATCTGGAAAACGTGCTGGCGGGAGTCGTGATCGGCGCCCTCGCCGGTTGCGAGCCCACACAGATCCGCGAGGCAGTCAGCAGCTTCAAAGCGGTCGAGCACCGCCTGGAATTTGTCGCCAAAGTCGCAGGCGTGGACTACTACAACGACTCGAAGGCCACCAACGTGGACGCGACCATTAAGGCACTCGAGTCGTTCCCCGCCAACATCCACCTGATTCTCGGCGGCAAGGACAAGGGCAGCGACTATACCGTGCTGAACGAACTGCTCCGGGCACGCGTCAAACGCGTGTATACCATCGGCGCGGCGGCGGCGAAGATCGAATCACAGATTGCGGGTGCCGCTGAGATCGTATCCTCGCACACGCTCGAAAACGCTGTTCGCCAGGCAAGTGAATCAGCCCAACCCGGCGACATCGTGCTCCTCGCCCCGGCCTGCGCCAGCTTCGATCAGTTCCAGAATTACGAACACCGGGGACGAGTGTTTAAGGAAGTAGTGCACTCGCTAGCAGTCGCGAAATAAATTCGAGCCGCGAGCTTCAGGCTACGAGCCACGATCTACCCTGAACCAAGAGAGTAATCGCCCACCCGAAAAACCTCCTCAAAGATCTCCGTGCCTCCGTGTCTCCGTGGTGAAATGAATTTCTTCCCATGGCCAAGCGCGTCAGTGTCGATCGCTGGATGTTTACCGTCACGGCGATCCTTGTCTTCATCGGGCTGGTCATGGTCTTCAGCGCCTCGGCGGTGATGGCCAAAGAGCGCTACGGTTCCGCCTACGAATTCCTGTTCAAGCAACTGGTGTGGGCGGTCGCCGGACTGGCCGCGATGGTTGTGGCCATGAAGGTCGACTACAAGCGGCTGAAGCATCCCGCGTTTGTTTTCCTGCTGCTCGGCTTTACCACGCTGCTGCTGATTTCCGTATTTTTTCTGGACCGCACCCACGGCACCCACCGCTGGTTCCATCTGGGCCCGATTTCCTTCCAGCCCTCGGAACTCGCCAAGCCCGTGCTCATCCTGTTCCTGGCCTGGTTCCTGGAAAACAAGACCAAGGCGATAGACGACTGGCGCAACACGCTGCTGCCCGCCGCCGCCCCCACCGTGGTTTTTCTCGTCCTGATCGTGTTTCAACCCGATCTCGGGACAGCCCTTGCGTGCGCGAGTATCACGGCATGTGTCCTGTTTGTCGCCGGCATTCGCCTGCGCTACTTCGCATACGCATTCGCGGCGTCGCTGCTGCCACTCTATCTCCTGATCTTTCACGTTGCCTACCGGAAGGACCGCATCCTGGCGTTCCTGAACCCCTATGCCGACCCGCAGGGACGTGGCTTCCACATGATCCAGTCCCTGATCGCCGTCTCGACCGGCGGCGTGACCGGACTCGGCCTGATGGAAGGCAAGCAGAAGCTGTTCTATTTGCCCGAGCCGCACACGGATTTCATCTTTGCCGTAACCGCGGAGGAACTGGGCCTGTTGGGAGCGCTGACGGTCGTGATTCTGTTTGCGATCTTTCTGTGGCGCGGCGTGCGCGCCGCGCTGCGCACCCAGGACAACTTTGGCCGCTTCCTGGCTGTCGGGATCACCAGCATGATCGTTCTGCAGGCGTTCATCAACATCAGCGTGGTGCTCGGCCTGATGCCGACCAAAGGCATCCCGCTGCCGTTTGTCTCGTATGGCGGGTCGTCGCTGTTCGTGACGCTGGCGTGCGTGGGTGTCCTGCTGAATATCACGAAGCAGGCAGAATAGGCTGAAGGCGGCTTACTTTATCGAGTCACCGGGATGCCCTAGGCAGATCGTTGTGCATCCGGCCCGACTCGACCATCTCTTTCAGATCCCGAAAATTGAGGCCCCCTTGAGAGTCGGAAACCCAAATGATCCTGGCATTCTCGCCGGACAATTCAAAAATGGTTGTCTTGAACGAAAGACTGATTCCGCCCTGCCAATAACTTACGATGCAATACTGTTTAGAAACCGCCGCCACGATGAGTTGCCGCATGGGCAGTCCTGGGTCGACGAGGTCGGTAGTATTGAAAGGCTGTCCAGGGTCCGCCATTCCCCCGAACTGGTCGAGCACAGCTTTGGGAAGGAGACTCGCTCGTTTTACTTCCTTGAACGTCTGGGTTTGATTGGAATTGGTTACAACGCTCAGATTGATGGTAGCCGTTTCTTCCTCGATAGGATTGTTCGGTGCGGGACTGGCGTGTTTGCAGGCTAGACAGGCGGAGATACCCAGAGAGACCAGCGATAGCGCAGCAGTAATCCTTGATTGGTGCACGTATTTACCGGCACCCCGCACGAGCGGCGGGCTCCACCCCTGACTACATCCCTCGCGCATGGCCCCTCTGTCCAAGAACGCTTGATACGGTAACCTTTGCAGGCTCTTTTTCCCCGGATGTCGTAGTTTATATTCACCTCATGCGCGTAGTCATCGCGGGCGGCGGCACCGGCGGACACGTCATCCCCGCCCTGGCCATCGCTCACCAACTGAAGCAGCAGTTCGCCGCCGAAGTGCTCTTCATCGGCACGGCGCGCGGCATTGAGACGCGCCTCGTCCCGCAGGCCGGATTTCCGCTCGAACTTATCAAAGTCGGCGGCCTGAAAAACGTAAGCCTGATGACCCGTGCCAGGACCGTGTTCGACCTGCCGCGCGCCCTCTGGACTTCAGGACGCATGGTCTCCGATTTCAATCCCGACGTGGTGATCGGCGTCGGCGGATACGCTTCCGGCCCGGCGATGTTCGCGGCCATCCGGCGGCGCATTCCGACGCTTGCCTTCGAGCCCAATGTTGTGCCCGGATTTGCCAACCGCCTGGTCGCGCGCTGGGTCTCGGCGGCCGCGGTCCATTTTGAAGAGACCTGCGAATACTTTCCCAACTGCAAAGTAACGGGCGTCCCGGTGCGGGCAGCATTCTTCCATATCCCGGCGAAAGCCGGAGGCCCGCCCACCGTGCTCGTTTTCGGAGGAAGCCAGGGCGCGCGCGCCATCAATCAGGCAATGATGGAGTCGCTGCCGGGGTTGAAGCAGCGGATTCCGGGGCTGCACATCATCCACCAGACCGGCCAGCGCGACTACGACAACGTCCTCGCGGCATACGCGAAGGCGGGCGTTCCGGGCGAAGTCCACAAATTCATCGACGACATGCCCGGCAAGTTCGCCCGCGCCGATTTGCTGGTCTGCCGCTCGGGCGCAAGCACCGTGGCCGAGATCACGGCCGCAGGCAAGCCCGCCATTTTTGTGCCTTTCCCGCGCGCCGCCGACGACCATCAGAACGTGAACGCCCGCGCGCTGGAGCGGGCCGGGGCGGCGTTGGTGGTCGAAGAATCGAATCTGGGCGCGGCCTATCTCGTGGACACGGTCGCAGCCGTGCTCGGCGATCCCAACCGGCTCCAGGGCATGTCGGCGGCGGCCAAGGCGCTGGCTCATCCCAAGGCGGTCGAGGAGATCGCGGCGATGGTTGAACAACTTGTCGAGCGCCAACAAAGGCATTGAACCGCAGAGATCGCTGAGTACGCAGAGAAATTTCTAGGTCTCTGCCAATCAGGGGCCAAGGTGGGTGCTGGCAGGAAGAGGTTTTACGTGCGAATTCCCTGCGCACTCAGCGAGCTCTGCGGTCAAATGCTTTATGATCAGCGTTGATCCGCGCTGATCCGCGGAGAAGACGTTCGCATGTTTGCCAAGATCCAGCGCATTCACTTTGTCGGCATTGGCGGCATCGGCATGAGCGGCATTGCCGAGGTGTTGCTGAACCTTGGCTACAAGATCTCCGGGTCTGACCTGAAAAGTTCAGCCGTCACCCAGCGCCTGGCCTCCCTGGGTGCCATGGTCTTTGAGGGACACGCAGCCGCGAATGTCGCAGCCGCCGACGTAGTCGTCATCAGCTCAGCCGTCTCCATGGACAATGCCGAAGTTGCCGAAGCCCGCCGCCTGCACATTCCAGTGATCCCGCGCGCCGAGATGCTGGCCGAACTGATGCGGCTGAAATATGGCATTGCCATTGCCGGTATGCACGGCAAGACGACCACCACTTCGATGGTTGCGGCTGTGCTGGCCGCTGGCGGCCTCGATCCAACCGTCGTAGTCGGCGGACGGGTAGACGCGATGGGCTCCAACGCGCGCCTGGGCAAGTCGCAATATCTCGTTGCTGAAGCCGACGAGAGCGACCGTTCGTTTCTGAAACTCTCCCCCATCCTCTCGGTCGTGACCAACATTGACCGCGAGCACATGGACTGCTATCGCGACATGCGCGACGTCCGAAGGACGTTTCTGGAGTTCATGGAGCGAGTGCCTTTTCATGGGATGGTTGTCGGCTGCAACGACGATCCCATCCTCGAGCGCCTGCTGCCCCGCGTGCATCGCCGCGTGATCACATACGGCATAGCGCACGGCTCCGACTTCCTGATTCGCCTCATCGGATCGGGCCCCGCACAGAGCGAGCGCGTTCCACTCAGCGGGTTCTGCGTTGCGTATCAGGGAAAAGATCTGGGCGAGTTCACGCTGCACGTTCCGGGGGTACACAACGTTCTGAATGCGACGGCGGCCATTGCGGTTGGAACGGCGCTCGATATCCCGCCCGACCAGATCCGCTCCGCGCTCGAGCACTT
Source organism: Terriglobales bacterium (assembly GCA_049273945.1). Taxonomy (GTDB): domain Bacteria; phylum Acidobacteriota; class Terriglobia; order Terriglobales; family Acidobacteriaceae; genus Acidiflorens. Next base: position 30,907 of record JBASRS010000055.1, read on the forward strand.
CCGCGGCGTGGACCGCCGCTTCCAGCTTCGCGGGCAGGCCGCCGGCGTCAGCGTGATTGACGACTACGGCCACCATCCGACCGAGATTCGCGCGACTCTTGCCGCTGCCCGCCAGTGCGGATTCCAGCGGGTGCACGTCATCTTCCAGCCCCACCGCTACACCCGGACCCGCGATTTGATGGACGATTTCGCCACCGCCTTCGCCGATGCCGATTCGATCTTCGTGCTCGATATCTATGCCGCCAGCGAGAAGCCGATTGAGGGTGTGACCGCGGAGATTCTTGCCCGGCAGATTGCCGGGAAGGGTAACCGCGAAGCCGTCCATATTCCGTCGTTTGTGGATGCCTCCGCTGCCGTCGCCGCCTTGGCCCAGCCCGGCGACATGATCCTGACCTTGGGCGCGGGGAATGTGTCGCAGCTGGGGCCGATCATTCTGGAGAGGCTGGAGAAGAAGTTGCTGGTCGATAAGGCGCTCGCCCAGTAACGGGTCATCTGCTTGGTGGCACGGGATTTCCAAGTGCCATTGCGCGTGGAATCGCGAGCTAACGACCAACGACCAGCGACCGGCACCTGTCTGGTTGACCTTTTTTCACCCCACCCGTCCAATGCGCATAACGTAGGAAGCACGTCATGAACAACAAAGCCCTCTATTGGATCGCGCTCGGGGTATTCGCGCTGGGCCTGAACAGCGAATATCAAAGAGGCAACCTGCCTCTGGCCCACCGGGTAGCCGACCGCGCCGAGGCGGTACTGTGTAGGATCGCCACCCGCGCCGAACAGACTCTGGCGGTGGCGCGGGTCTGGACTGGGTGGCAGGAAGTTCGCGTCGACGATCAGTTCCTCGCCCGCCAGCAGGCAGAAGTGGACCGGGTCATGGCGGAGCATCAAGCCGACCTGCAGCGCGTAATGGCGCTACCTCAAGTTGATCTTGACCGCCTCCAGGCGAGACTGGATCGGATGCACGTGGTTCTGAACCGTGCTCAGATGGCGAAGGTGCGGGTTCTCGATCGCACGCGCTTCCAGCTGACTGACGCCACCAACCGCCGCATGATCGTCATTTGCCCGAAGACCGGGGCCAAAGTTTCAGTGAAGCCGGGTGCCGACCTGGCGGATATCGATGACGACCTGTCTGACGTCGAGGTTGGAGACTCGTTCTAGGGATTGAGTAATTTGGTAATCGTGTAACTTCGCAATTTGAAAACCTACCGGTTGCAGTGCTTGGGAAGGCTCCAATTACCAAATTCCCCGATTACAAAATTACAAAATCCCCTGCCCTTCCTGTGCAAAAGCGCCCAACTTTGCACTGTCTCATTTCGCGAAAAAAAGCTATAGTGATCTCGCTCAGCGGTTTTCTGACGACAACTGACCCTAACGAGTGGCGCGGAAAGCTAGTTCCACTTTCGTCCAGGAAGAGTTGTATCCGCTTCCCAGCCAGGCTCCTGAGCGCGAGCCCTTCGACGACTCGCGTCTGCTCGATCTGGAAGCGGAGCAGGAATCTCCTTTTCTGCGAGGACAGAAGCGGATCTCGGTCCGGCGCGGTTCTCTCCCGAAGCAAACAGCGAATCGGCTGAAGTGGGTCGCGCTCGCGGGTTTCGTGCTGGCGATTTTCGCTGCCGCCGCCGCATCGCTTTACAGCTACGGAAAACACTCCTGGCGTTTCCGCATCGCCTCCAGCGACCAGATTGAGATTGCCGGCGCGCAGCATGTCAGCAAGGCTCAGATCATGGAAGTGATGGGCGGCGACATTGGCCGCAACATCTTTTTCGTTCCGCTCACGCAGCGCAAAGTTCAACTCGAGCAGATTCCCTGGGTGGAGTCGGCGAGCGTGATGCGCTTCGTGCCGAATCGGCTGGGCGTCGAGATTCACGAGCGTACGCCGGTGGCCTTTGCCCGGATCGGATCGCGCATCTCGCTGATCGACGCCGGCGGCACGGTGATGGAACTTGCGCCCAGCGGCAAACGGAAGTATTCATTCCCGGTGATTGCGGGCATGAATACCGGCGAGCCACTCTCCACGCGCTCCGCCCGCATGAAGAACTACAACGAACTGGTTCAGCAGCTCGATTCCGGCGGGGCCAGCTACTCCCGGGAACTCAGCGAAGTTGACCTCACCGACCCGGAGGACGTGAAGGTCGTGGTGGCCGACCCGAACGGCGAAGTGCTGGTTCATCTCGGCTCGGGGAACTATCTGCGGCGCTACAAGACCTACGTCACCCACGTGCAGCAGTGGCGCCAGCAGTTCGACAAACTGGAATCCGTGGATTTGCGGTACGACGGACAGATCATCGTAAATCCTGATCTCGAAGGGATTCGACGGCCTCCGACCTTGACTCCGGCGGCCGCGAAAGCCGCGATGGCTGCGGGTGTGAAGCCGGCGGCCATCGTGAACTACGAGAAGTACGTGACGCACCCGGCTCCAGTGGCTCCGAAGAAGCGGGTCAAGCCGGCTGCCAAGGCCTCAGCAAAACCAGGCGTCCATCGGGCCGCGCCGAAGCCAAAGGGGAAGCATCCGCCGGCGGCGATCACGAAGAACGCCAAGACTCGTTCCGCCACGGGGACTGTGACGCCGGCTTCGATCAAGACGCCGCAACCAGCCTCCGCCAAGACTTCAAAGCAGCAGCCCACCGTGGCCTTGCCGCCTGCAGCCGCGAGCCAGAAGAAGCCCAGCCCCGCCATCCCCAAGGAGGCCTCGCAGAACCCGCGATAACCATGCCCAGCCAGCCGCCCAACTTCATTACCGCCGTGGACGTAGGCAGCGCCAAGACCTGCGTGCTGGTCGCCGAGATCAGCGAGCACGGGTTGCGCTACCGCGGCCACGGCATGAGCGAATCGCGCGGCCTGCGCAAGGGCGTCATCACCGAACTGGACAAGGCGGTGAGCAGCATTCAGAAAGCTGTCGAAAAAGCCGAAGACGTGGCGGGCATCCCCGTGGAGCACGCGCTGGTGGGCGTTGCCGGCGCCCACATCCGCGGCATGAACAGCCACGGCGGCATCACCTTCGGCGGTCGCGCGCGCGAGATCACGCGCGACGACATCCGTCAGGCCGTGGACAAAGCGCGCACCGTGCCCCTGCCCGGCGACCGCGAGATTCTCCATCTGCTGCCGCAAGAGTTCATCCTCGACGGTCAGCCCGGCGTGCAGGATCCCACCGGCATGATGGCGACGCGGCTCGAAGTGCGCGTACATATCGTCACCGCCTCTTCGAGCGCCACGCAGAATGTCGTTACCGCGGTGAACAAGGCGGGCGTGCACGTCGACGACACTGTGTTCGAGCCGCTGGCTTGCGCCGACTCGGTGCTGCGCGCAGACGAGCGTGAACTTGGCATCTGCCTCGCCGATCTGGGCGCCGGATCCTGCGATCTGATCGTCTTCCAGCAGGGCGCCGTTGCGCATACAGCGGTGATTCCCGTCGGCGGCGACCATTTCACCAGCGATCTTTCGGTTGGCATGTGCACGGCGCTCGTGGAAGCGGAGAGCCTCAAGAAAAACTTCGGCAACGCGGTGGCGACGCTGATCCCGGAAGGCAACGAAGTCGAGGTGCCTTCGGTCGGCGATCGGCCCTCGCGCCTGATGCCGCAGCGCATGGTGGGAGAAATTCTCGAGCCGCGCGCCCGGGAACTATTCGAGCTGCTGCGCGAAAACCTGCGCCAGGCAGGCGTTCTGGACCATTGCATTGCAGGCTTTGTGCTTAGCGGTGGCGCGTCGCGACTGAATGGCATCCTGGACGTCGCCGAGTCCGTGCTGCGCAAAGCCGCGCGCTTGGCATGGCCGACGCCGATGGCGAAGATGCCCGCGCTGCTGGCCCAACCGGAATTCTCGACCGTCCTGGGCATGGTGTACTACGGCCACCGCGCCCGCATCGCCCGCGGCCTGCAGGACGGCGGCTGGGGCTCGCGCATGAAAGCGATGTTCGCGATGAAAGGCGCGTAAGGGTGTGTAGGGACGGGTCTCTGACCCGTCCCAGCCGGGCGCAGCCCGGCAAAGTTCGTATCAGGCCATCGCTTTAGCGATGCCTAAGGAATCAAAGAACCAAACTTGGTTGCCAGGACCTGGCCACTGGCAACCGAGAACTGAATTCACGAGGTGTTGACCATGAGCAAAGAAGACAACGGACTCCGCATCAGCTTTAACGAAGAAGCCCGCAACGACGCCCGTATCAAGGTGATCGGCGTGGGCGGCGGCGGCACCAACGCCGTCAACCGCATGATTGACTCCGGAATGGAGAACATCGAATTCATCGTGGCCAACACCGACCTGCAGGCTTTGCGGATGTCGCGTGCCGCCACCAAGATTCAGCTGGGCGTGAAGCTCACCAACGGCCTGGGCGCGGGCGCCAATCCTGAAATTGGCCGCAAAGCCGCGCTCGAAGATTCCGACAAGATCATCGAAGCGCTCGAAGGCGCCGACATGATCTTCGTCACCGCGGGCCTCGGCGGCGGCACCGGCACGGGTGCAGCCCCGATCATCGCGTCGCTCGCCAGCGAGATGGGTGCCCTCACCGTGGCGGTGGTCACCAAGCCGTTCGCTTTTGAAGGCAAGCGGCGCATGCAGCAGGCCGAGCGCGGCGTGTCCGAGCTGATGGAATCGATCGACACCACCATCGTCATCCCCAACGAGAAACTGCTGGGGGTGGCCGAGAACGCCGGCTTCTTCGAGTCCTTCCGCATTGCCGACGACATTCTGCGCCAGGGCGTGCAGGGGATCTCCGACATCATCACCATCCCGGGCATCATCAACCGCGACTTCGCCGACGTGAAGGCCATCATGGCGGGCATGGGCTACGCGGTTATGGGAACGGCTACGGCCGCTGGCGACCGCCGTACCATGGAAGCCGCACAACGCGCTATCGCCTCGCCCCTGCTCGAGGCGGGAGCGATCGACGGCGCCCGCGGGATTCTGATCAACATCACCGGCTCCAGCTCGCTGAAGCTCGCCGAAGTGCAGCAGGCCTGCACCATCATCCAGGGTGCTGCCCACGAAGACGCCAATATCATCTTCGGCGCCGTGCTCGACGAGAAGATGAAAGATGTAGTGAAGATCACCGTCATTGCGACCGGATTCAAAGAGTCGGAGATGCGCCCTCCGCGCCGGCACGAGACCAGCGATCCAGTGATCGTGTCGCGCCATCACGAGCGCTTCCATGTGCCCGAACCGATGATCGAACCCGAGCCATCGTTCGAGCGTGAACCAGCGTTTGAACCTGATCCTGCGCCGGTGGCGTTTCAGACTGCGTCCGCGACGTCAGTCAACCAGGCCCATGCCGAAGTGATTTTGCTCGACGGCATGCGGACGGCTGCGCCGAATTACACCCCGGAAGACCTCGATGTCCCGGCCTTCCTGAGAAAGCGCAGTGACGTGATGTAGTGGTATAGGAGCTTATGTGGGGCGGGCGCTCTTGCCCGCCGCTTTTGACTCTTGAATGCCGTCTAGCGTGCCGATTCCCGGGCGCTACGATCTTTCATCTGTTTCAGCCGCCGCTCCATCTGCTCGACGATCACCTGCCATGCATCCACTTCCAGTTCAAACTGGTGCTTGAGCGGGGTCTGCGAGGTCTGAACGAACGCGAGGTTGGTCCGCATCTGGTTGAGCAGGACTTTGAGGCGCTCCACATCGTCGCGCATCTGCTCAATGTCGCTGGATTCCGCCTGTGAAGATGACGAAGTAGCGCGCGCCTCAGCCTGAACGGTATTGTGCGGCTGCGCTTTCTCTCCCGCTTCCTGACCCAGGCCACTGGGAACCAGCAAGCAACACACCACCGCTGAGCACAAGATCGCTTTCATAGAGCTTCTCCTCCAGAAACTTTGAAGTGGGATGCGCGTGGACAGCGCGGGGGATTCCCGACACCGGGCCCCTCAAGCGACGCAGAATCAACGCCTAGTCAGTCTAAGCGTGCGGGCCGGACTGGTTCTCCGTTGTTTCTACTTCTGCGGAATAGTTTTTCTTCGCAGTCCGCAGTTGACCGGGCCTCAGAGGCGGAATCTCCGTCGCGCACGGATCATACTGCAGCCAGCCAGCGAAGAGTTTTCTATCCGCCACCACTCGCTCGACGCGCCCGCATTCGATCAGCGGCGGCCGTTCCTGTGCCGGATAGAAGACCGGGTTACCGCTCTGTGGCAGGGGAGGTTCGTGGGCGCTCACCGGCCGGACCGAATCGAGCCGCATTCCGTCCTTGGTGGCGATGCAGTCATGTTGCCGGTTATGCGGCCCTTCCAAGCGGACTCCAACCATGCCCCGGTTGATGGGCCAGGCTTTCACGATGAAGAGCACAGGAATGTGTGCATCGTTGACGCACTTCTGGATTGCGGGCAGCAAATCCGGCAGTTGTTTAGCCCAGTCGTCGGTTTTCTTCTTCTTGAACTCCGCAACCGGCGCGTCCGACCTCGCCAGGGTGGCCCCGCCGGTCGCAGTTGGCGGCTTCTGGGCAAACACCGCACCGGAGATCACAATCATTCCCAGCAATGAAAGGGTGTGGCGCACGGGAGCTCCTTTCCGGTCAGGTGTCTGGTCTTAGGTCTCAGGTCTCAGGAAATTCGTCGCCTCTGCAGTTGATTATCACGCAATCGATTCCCTAAGACCTGACACCTGACACCTGCTCTTCTCACTTTTGCCCCGCAATCCAAGAGTTGATCTTAGTCTCCAGCACATCCAGCGGCAGCGGTCCCTGGTCGAGTACCGCATCGTGGAAGCGGCGCAGATCGAACTTCGCTCCCAGTTCCCGCTGCGCGCGCTCCCGCAGTTCCAAAATTTTTCGCTGCCCCATCTTGTAAGAAAGCGCTTGCGCCGGCCAGGCGATATAGCGGTCCACTTCGGTCTCGATGTTCTGATCGTCCATGGCGGTGTGCTCGTGGAAGAAGTCCACCATCTGCTGCCGTGACCAGTGCTTGGCATGGACGCCGGTATCCACCACCCAGCGCACCGCGCGCCACATTTCGTTCTGCAAGCGGCCGTAGTCGCTATAAGGTTCGCGGTAGAAGCCCACTTCCTTTCCCAGCCGCTCCGAATAGAACGCCCAGCCCTCGGTGTAGGCATTGACGTCCAGGTTGTACTTTCGGAACGGCGGCAGATCGGTCAGTTCCTGCGCAATCGAAAACTGCAGGTGATGCCCGGGCACGCCCTCGTGGTACGCAATGGCCTCCACATTCAGCAGCAGTCGTTTCTCGGGGGCGTATTCGTTGACGTTGATTCGTCCCGGTCGCGAGCCATCTCCCGCCCCCACCGCGTAGTCGGCAGGAACGCCATCGGCGCTGCGGTATGTCTCCATGGGAACGACTGCCAGCTTGTTTTTCGGAAGCCGCCCGAACAGTTGCGGGAGCTTCTCGTACATCTGGTCGCGATATTGGGTGTAGAGATCGAGTAACTGCTGTCCCGACTTCGCGTGCAGGTTCGGATCCTGCTTCAGGTGTGCGTTGAACGATTTGAGATCCGAGAAGCCCTGCGCCCGGGCGATCTTCACCATCTCGGTCTCGATCTCGGTCACGCTTTTCAGTCCGAGCTGATGAATCTGTTCCGCGGTCAGATCGGTGGTTGTCTGCTGGCGAACCGCGCAGCGGTAGCGCGCCTCTCCATCGGGCAAGGCCCACACGCCGGGATCGAGGCGCCCGTGCGGCGCGTAGTCGTCGCGCACGAATTTCGCGAACTTCGTGTAGGCGGGTGCGACTTCGTTCTTAACTGCGCTCTCGATGGTTTCGCGGAACCGCTTCCGGTCCGCTTCGGCAATGGAATCGGGAAACTTTCGCAGCGGCTCGGTGAAGGGACTCTTGTCGAGCGGACTGTCGGCAATCTGCTGCGCTTGCGCCGACACTTTTTCCAGCAGGTATTTCGGCGGCATCAGGTGGTCGCGCAAGCCGTCGCGCATATGCCCCGTCGCCTGCTCCAGCACGCGCGGAATCTGGTGCAGGCGAGAGAGATAGTCCTCATAGTCCTTCAGGTTGCGGAAGGGCGAGTCGAAGGCGAGCGCGGCGTATTCAAGATGGATGCCACCAAACTGGGTCGCGGGCATTTCCCAGTCCTTGAACCGGGCGTCCTCAATCCCATCGCGCAGGCTGCGCACCATCAGAGAGTGGTTGAGCCTCTCCTGCTCCGGAAAGCCAGCGGTATCGAGCGTTTCGAAGCGGCGGAGTGCCTGGCGCGAGTGCTCGACGTCATCGGCAATGGCCTTGTCGGAGAAATCGCTCAGACGGTCGTTATAGCGATTGTCGCCGATGTGCGTGGCAAGTTCGGGCCGCGTGCGCAGCGTGTACTCCCACTCGTCGGCTAGCAAGCGATTGAGTTCCGCGCGCCGCGCTTCCAGACTCTGCTCCGCTGCCTGAGTGAGCAGCGGAAGTAGAAGAATCAGCGATCCGAGCACAAGAGAAGTTCGCGCAACGCCGGGCTCAGAGAACATGCCGACAGAAAATATCAGAAAAATCAGGAGTCGCCGAAGCGATCTGCAAAAATCGGGTGACACTTTGTTGCGTTCGAGCGCGCTGTCGGGTCACTCTGAGGTTCCATGCGCTGTGCAAAACATTGCGGAATAGGGTATCTTCGGAGGTAACAAGTCACTAAAGGTTACAGAGGTCTTTGGCCCTCCATGAAATCCTTCTAAATGTAAGCAATTAAATAACTTATTATCAGCGCTCCGTGATAATCAGAATGATATTTTGCCATTGCGCTTCAACTCTAACTCCCCTATTATCGGACAGTTGCAAGTACCCCTGCTGGGCCTCGCACCATTTGGCCAAGTGCTTGCATCCTATAAATACTTGAAGACAGTAACCTTCGGGGATAAGCCAGTGAAGTTGTGGGGTTGGGCCACTCGTCTCGCACTCGTTCTAGGGTTAGCGTTGCTGCTGGAAGGAAGCAGCATCGCCGCCAGCGTCAACACACGTTCGCTCACCACCCGCAAATCACCCTCGGTCAGCGAGAGTCAGCGCGCGAAAAAGCGCATGCGGACTTTGGCCAAGGGAAGGGCCCCGCGCTCGCGCTACTCACGCACGCGACGCCATCGCTACTACGAGCGCTTCCATACAAGTTCGTTCGCGGGGGATATCTCGGAAGGCGACCTGACGGCGGGGGAAGATCCGGTCGTGCGCCAGGCCGCGGTGGATGCTCTCGGAAATATGAACGGAACCGTGGTCGCGATCGAGCCGACCAGCGGACGCATCCTGGCGATGGTCAACCAGAAGCTCGCGCTCTCCAGCGGCGCGCAGCCCTGCTCCACGATTAAGCTCTCCACCGCTTTGGCCGCTCTCAGTGAGGGGCTGATCGACAAGGAGACCGAGATTCGTCTCGGCCGCCGCCGCCGCATAAATCTTACCGAGGCGCTGGCGCACTCCAACAATCCCTACTTCGAAGCGGTCGGACGCAAGCTGGGCTTCGACAGGATCAGCTATTACGCCCACCAGTTCGGACTGGGCGAATTGGCTGGCTTCGAGATCGAGGGCGAGCAACTCGGCGCCTATCCGGAAGAAGAGATTTCCTCCAAACTCGGCGGCATCGGCAAGATGTGCTCGTTCGGCGAGGGCATTTCCATGACCCCGCTGCAACTGGGCGCTCTGGTCGCTTCGATCTCCAACGGCGGCACGCTCTACTACTTGCAGCACCCCACTACTCCCGAAGCAGTTGCGGACTTCCAGCCCCGCGTCAAGCGTCATCTCGACATCGCGAACGTAATTCCTGAGATCTCAGACGGCTTGGCCGGCGCGGTCGAATACGGCACCGCGCGTAGCGTGCGCATGAACTTCAACGAGGAATCAATCCTCGGCAAGACCGGAACTTGCTCGCATGCGGGCACCCGCTATGGATGGTTCGCCTCCTATGCCAACACCGACATCGGACGCATCGTAACCGTGGTCTTCCTGCGCGGCGGACGTCCCACTTACGGTCCGAAGGCCGCCGAGATCGCGGGCCGCATGTACCGCAATCTCTACGATCACAACTTCTTCGTGGCCCGGTCGGTCGGCACCGCTCCGGATGCAACCATCGAAAAAGTGAGTGCCACGCCCGCCCAGCAGGAATAACCCTCCGCGAGGTCTCGTCTCAGGCGGCGTTCGGCCGCGCCAGTTCTTGCTTGGGAGCGAACGACCCAGCGGCCGCTGGCGCTCTCACTTCCGTGAGGCGGGCCAGGGTAAAGGCAGCCAGAGCAATCAGAAGGTCGCGAACGGCCACATCGAAGAAGGCGCCCATGGCCACCAGATTGAGAGCGATGCCCACCAGCCAGGCCGCCGCCACATAAGCGCCCAGCCGCGTCCAGCGAGTGAGAATGGCAAGCCCTACAATCATTTCCACCACGCCTATCGCTCGCATGAAGGTTCCGGCGTCCACCGGGATCAGTCGCAGCGCCAGCGGATTCAGGTACATCTTCCAGTTGGTGAGGAGGTTGAAGAATTTGTCGAGCCCGGCCAGAAAAGGGGCAACTCCCAGGCCGATTCGCAGGGCCCACCAGCTCGAATTCAGTCGTTGATCCATCGTTTGTTTCTCCTTCAGCCGCATAGAGTCTCAGGCGGCGCCGGCGGTTACACTCGCCCATCGAAATGTTTGCTGTAACCGATTGCAGTCCGCCCGACTCTATCCACTAGGAGAGGTTTACGCAGAAAGGGAGCGCATGGCTGAGGAAGTCCTGGCACTGAATTCGGCTGGAGCGCTTTCGGATGAAGACATCATCGCGCGCGTTCTCGCGGGAGAGACCGCGCTCTATGAGGTCGTGATGCGGCGTTACAACACGCGGCTCTACCGTGTTGTCCGCGCCATCCTGAAGAACGACGGTGAAGCCGAAGATGTGATGCAAGACGCCTACGTCCGCGCTTTCCGGCACCTTCATCAATTCGCGGGGCGTTCCAAGTTTTCGACCTGGCTGACTCGCATCGCTATCCATGAAGCCCTGGCCCGCCTGCGGAAGGCAAAACGGTTCGAGGAATGGGATGACATGAACGAGAGTAAACAGAACAGCATCCAAGCGGCTCAAACAAGATCGAATCCAGAGTCTGAAACCGCCTCCGGCGAGATGAGCCGGCTTCTCGAGCAAGCTATCGAGAGCCTGCCAGAGAACTATCGGGCAGTCGTGATGATGCGAGATGTGGAGGAAATGAGCACGTCGGAGGCTGCCGAGTGTCTCTCCATCACAGAAGACAACGTCAAAATTCGCCTGCACCGGGCCCATGGATTGCTCCGAAAGGTGCTCTATGCCAAGGTCAGAATCTCCACAACCGAAGCTTTTCCGTTTCACGCTGCCCGCTGTGATCGGGTTGTGTCTGCGGTTTTCGTTCGCATTGGAACGGTTCTGCCTACCTAGACATTACTTCCGTGATCTCCCCGTTGGACGCATAGACCGGCGACAATCGGCAACATAGATGTGGAGATGTTGCAGTGACTCTGCCGTCAAAACCCGGGTTCCTGCATAGACCTCGCCTCGCAGAGATATGTCCAGGTGTTTTCGCGCTACTCCTACTGTTGACCCCTGCGTGGTTGGCAGCTCAGAGTACTGACGCGGGGCGGCCTGTCCCCATTCTCACCGGCAGCGCAGGCTTCTTCACCAATGTGAACGGAGGCGAAACGCAGCTGGTACCCGTTATCGCGCCCGTGCTTCTGGTGCCACTGGGCGATCGCTGGCTGATTGAGTCGCGAGCCTCGTTCGAAGGTGAGTTCGAACGAAAGAATGGCAATGGACCGTTTGGCGGGACAGTGGGTAAGGAAGTCGACTACGCGCAGCTGGACTTCATCGCCAGCCGCACCGTCACCGTCACCGTCGGCAGGTTTCTGACGCCGTTTGGAATTTACAACGAGCGGCTCTACCCCATCTGGATTCGCAGCTTGCAGCGCGAGCCGTTGATCTTCCCAATCGCAACCGAAGCTAGCGACGGCATCATGCTGCGCGGCGGATTGCCCGTCACTGGCAAAGCCAACCTGAATTATGCGGTGTATTTCTCCACTCTCAGCACGGTGAACAAGCTGGAGGCTGACCGCACCGTGGGCGGCCGCATGGGCTTCTTTCTCCCCGGACCACGAGTGGAGATCGGTGTTTCCTTCCGCCAACTTCTCCAGGAAGAGCGTTCCCGCTCGGCGGGATTTCATTTTGCCTGGCAGCCCACTGCAATTCCGCTCAACCTTCGTTCGGAATATGCCTGGTCCGGCGACCACGGAAGCGGCTACTGGATCGAAGGCGCCTACCGGCTCAGCCAGATTCCACATTGGCAGGCGGTAATGCGCAATGCCGAAGTCGTAGGCCGAGCGCAGCAATTCTTCGCCGGACAAATTACCTCGTCCGACGCCGAGGAATACGGTCTGCCCGCAGTCAATACGCAACAGGCGGACTTCGGCCTGAACTACTACTTCCTCGACGGGCTGAAGGGCACGGCCAGCTATGGCCGCGAGTTCAGCTCCGCCGGCAACGCCAACCTCTGGACAGTCGGCATCGCTTACCGTTTCGTCGTCCCATTGGGGAGGGCACAATGACCTGCAAACGTACGCTGGGTGCCTTGCTCGCTGGCGGACTGCTGGCGCTCTCCCCAGCCGTAGGGCAGCCCAGCAGCAATCGCGCGGCGTCTTCCAAGGCCGAAAAAGCGGTGCGCAATGAGCCTGCCGACGATGCCATGCGCGTGGAAGGAGAGAAACGCTTTCAGGCCAACTGTGGACGTTGCCACCAGTTCCCCCATAAATTTCCGCCGCGCATGATCCTCACCGTCGAGCGCCATATGCGCGTGCGGGCTCTGATCACCGAGGAAGACATGCGCGTGATCATCCGCTACCTGACCCAATAGCGATGAAGTCTTCCAGCCAAGTCAGAGGTATCGCTCCAGGTCCCGGCAGCGTTCTGCAGTGTGCGTGCCTGCTCGGTGTTCTTCTCGGAGCAGTGCTCGCTGCGGGCCAGGTCCGGATCATCGAAGTGCTGGCCGACAAGGACAGCCGCTACAAGATCGCCGGGGAAAAACAGCCGGAGATCGCCGTCAAAGCAGGTGAGGCGATCGTGCTGCGCATCACCGCCCGCCGGGGAAAGTCGTGGAATCGCGACGGTTCGATCCACGGCTTCTCTCTGCTGCGCGCGAGCGACCGGTCCAAAGTGCCCGGCTGGGACCTGTTGCTGAAGCCGGGCGTGAACCAGTTCGAGATGGAAGTGCCCTTGGAGCCGGGGCTGTATGAAGTCGTATGCACGGTGGTCTGCAGCGAGTACCACGAAGGTATGAAGATGAGGTTTGTGGTCCTGCCGTGAAAGAGGAGTGAGGGATGAAGAAAAACGCAATGTTTGCGGCAGGATGGGTCTTGCTTCTGGCCTTATGGTCGTTTGCCGGCGATGAAGCCCCTCGCACGTTCCAGGGGGAGATCGGCGATAGTCAATGCGCGCTGAATATTCACTCCCTCACCCGCTCCCACCAGGAAATGCTCAAGTCGAAGTCGATGGGAGGAGACGCGGCAGCGTGCGCCCGCTACTGCACAAAATATCTGGGAGGAAATTTTGTTCTCGTCGTCAAAAAAGACGTCTATCGCCTGGACGACCAGAACAGAGCGCAGGTGTTCGCCGGCAAGCGCGTCAAAATCACCGGTACCCTGGATGCGAAGAACGGCACCATCCACATCCTTCAGATCGAACCCAAGTAGCGCTAACCAACGCAACCAAACCGCTCGCCCTCACTTGGCGGCGCGCAGAAACTTGCCGGTGCTGGCGTCGATTACGCCCATGCCCTTGGAGTCATTCTGCGAGGTTCCGTAAATTACCGTCCACAGCAGTTGCTTGTGCTTCGTGTCCCAGTCCAGCGAATACAGGACTGGTTGCTGGGGATCTTTTTCAAGCAGTTTCGAGCCACCCTTTTCCTGAGCCGCCGCGAAGGCCTTGTCAGAGTCCGCGGTCAGGTAGAAAGACTGGAACATCAACTGAGGAACGTTGGGCGCGTACGCACTCTCCGCGCCCGAGGTCACGCCGATCGCGGGCTCAGCGGGTAAACGGCTGCCCGAACAGATGAAAGGCTTGTAAGTTCTGCGCCCGGGCGAAGCGAACATCGCCCGCCAAATGGTCGATTTCCCGTCGTGTCCGGTGCTCTCGGCGTTGAGGCCCGATTCCATGTGAAAAGGCAGCGCATCCGGCTGCCAGCGCGCCGCCTTATCCGCCATCTGCGACAAACACGACTTCCCGGTGTAAAACGCCGGCTCCTTCTTGGTTGCCGTTGACGATGCTTGTGTCTGCGGGCTGCTGGATGACGGGTTCGGTGAGCTGCACGCGATAACCATCACAACGCTCAAACAGAGGGCCACTATTTCTGGAACGTGAGTTTTCATCGCACGCCTCCCTTCATTGCGGATTGCCGTTCTAACCTGGCGCGCGGCAGCGAGACGCCGTAACTTTACCAGTCCAAGGGGTTCGGTGGAAGGGTATTCCTCTTCCCAAACATTCGGGCAATAAAAGAAAAACGCGGGCAAGAGCGCCCGCGCCACACAACTCCAAAATTCGAAGCCTGAGGCCCGCTTACCGCTTTACCTCGTCCTTGGCGACCACGCCGTCCCTGATGTGAACCACGCGGTGGGCGTACTCAGCGATGTCGTGCTCGTGGGTGACGAGCACGATGGTGTTGCCTTCGGCGTGCAGCCGGTCGAGCACCGCCATGATTTCCAGGCCGGTCTGCGAATCGAGGTTGCCGGTGGGCTCGTCGGCCAGGATGATGGATGGCTTGTTCACCAGCGCGCGGGCGATGGCGACGCGCTGGCGTTGTCCGCCGGAGAGTTCGTTGGGCTTGTGGCTCATGCGGTTTTCCATGCCCACGGCTGCAAGGGCGCCCTTGGCGCGCTCGGCGCGTTCTTCGGCAGGAACGCCGGCGTAGATCAACGGCAGTTCCACGTTGTGCAGAGCAGTCGCGCGCGCCAGCAGGTTGAAGGTCTGGAAGACGAATCCAATTTCTTTGTTCCGGATGCGGGCCAGTTCGTCGTCGTCGAGTTCGCTGACCAGCTGTCCGTTAAGCCAGTACTGCCCTTTGGAAGGAGAGTCGAGACAGCCAATCAGGTTCATCAGTGTCGATTTGCCGGAGCCCGACGGACCCATGATGGCGACGTACTCATTGCGGTGAATCCGGAGGTTGATTCCGCGCAGGGCGTGCACCTGCTGCTCCGAGCCCATGTCATAGGTCTTCCATAGGTCCTCGGTCGAGATCATGCAGGAGTTGGGCGCAGCCCAGGATGCGGGCCGATCGATCGGGAGTACTTCTGCGGTCGCCATCTTCTTCTCCGTTTCCGGCTCGGACACACGCTCTCCGTTCTTGCCGTCTTACCTTGGACGTCCCAAACCGGCAGAGGTTAGGAAGTCGTTTTACGCCATCCCCTTACTAGCTGCTTTCTTCTTCCTTCTTCGGGACCGAATTGTCTATTTTGACGCTCGTCCCCGGTTTCAGCGTACGCAAAACCTTGTAACTACCGGTGATTACCTCGTCACCCTCCTGCAACCCCTTGGTGATTTCGATGTCGGTGGTGCCGCTGATCCCGGTATCCACCGGCACGAACTCGGCTTTCTTGTTCCGAATCACGAACACGCCCTGAACTTCTTCTTTCTGCTTTGCCGGGTCGAGGGGCGCGCTGGCGGCCTTGACCGAGCCCTTCTCCGAAGCCTTGTTCTCGAGGTCGGCTCGGCTGCGAATCGTCAGCGCCTGAATCGGAATGCTCAGCACGCTGCTGCGGGTCGCGGTCGTGATCTTCGCCGTTGAGGACAGGCCGGGCCGCAGGTCGGGTGGCGGATCGACCAACGTCACCACGACTTTGAAGTCCTTGGCCTCCTGGCTGGTCGAGCTCTGTTGCGAGGTGGCTACGCCGGTCGAGCGAACGATAGCGTTGTTGCCGATTTCGGTCACTTTGCCGTGGAATACTTTGCGCGGGATGGCGTCAATCGTGACGTCGGCCGTCTGCCCGAGCTGTACGTTGACGATGTCGGTCTCATCCACCTTCACCTCGGCCGTGATTACGGACATGTCCGCGATCGTCATCAGCGTGCTGCCCGGGGAATTCTGGATTCCGATCACCACCGTCTCCCCTTCGCGTACGGGGAGATTGGTGATGACCCCTTCAAAAGGCGCCTCGTACGTCGTCTTCCGTAGTACGTCGGCAACTCGCGTCAGGTTCGCGCTATTTTGCGTGATCCGCTTGTCCGACGAATCCTTTTGCGCCTTGCCCTGGGCTACGCGGGCCTGCGCCTGGGCCACGCCGGCATCGGCGGATTCCCACGCGGCTTTCCGGGCGTCGTACTCCTGCTTGGCGATTAGCTGGTCGCGATACAGGCCCTGCGCGCGTTCCCAGTCGAGCTTGGCGCGGGCTTCGTCTGACTTAGCGCGGTTAAGATCCGCCATCGCAGTCTTCATCCCGGCATCGGCGGCTACGGAGTCGGTTTCAGAGGCCTGCAACGACGCACGCGTGGCGTTGACGTCAGCGGCCGATTGCACGTTCTCCAGTTGCGCCAGCAATTGCCCCCTCTTGACGCGGTCGCCTTCCTTCACGTGCAGCTTCACGATCTTGCCGAAGGCATTGGCGCCGATGTTCACGTAGGTCTTGGGCTTGATCTCGCCCGACGCGCTCACCACCGAAGCCAGGTTCTGCTTCTGCGCCTTGCCCGTTTGCACGGTGACCAGATTCTTCCGGCTCTGGTACACGGTGATGGCCACGATGATGCCGAGCACCAGCGCGACGCCCACCCCAATCAGTGCTTTCTTCCAGGCCTTCATGAACCATCCTGCGGAACTGGTTTCCCGATGCCAGGCGACGGCTCTGCCTGCCGCCCCGGCTTGTCCCTGGTCACAGAACGGCGAAGGCCGCACTGCTTGCTGCATCAACAGTTACGTGCACATCTGGGAGAAAGTTCCCGATGCAGGCCTTGGCTGTTGCGGCTCCGGTCTGCTGCCAGAGGAGAAACCTACCGACCGAACATTATAGCCTGCCCCTCGGCCCTTGGTCCGGGTGCTGATCGGATTCCACGGGGGTCTGCAAGGAGCGGATTCTTAAGGGGGTTAGAAGCCCGGTTCTGCACAGGAATTCTTTTCGCGCAGGCCACTTTCGCTTGCCTTCATGTATCCAATGAACATAGAATTAAGCAATCGCAGTTCTCGCGAGGTAGGCCCTTCTATGCTTTCCGCAGGTTTTCGCAGGCGCTTCCTGGGCGTTTTGATGATTGGTGGGTTAATGGGGTTGGGTACTGCATCCCTCGCACAGGAGAAAGACAAGAATGATGCCGATGCCCAGGCATCCCCCGAGGGCCAGAAAGATCCGCTTAAGCGGCCCCTAAGCGACAAGCAGAAGAAGCAAAACGCCAAGTCACTGCGCCAGGAGTTAGGCAAGACCTACCGGAAATGGTTGGACCAGGACGTCGCCTGGATCATCACCGACGAAGAGCGCGCCGCCTTCAAGCAGCTCTCCAACGACGAAGAGCGCGACAACTTCATCGAGGCCTTCTGGCAACGCCGCGATCCCACGCCCGATACCGCCGAGAACGAATTCAAAGAAGAGCACTATCGGCGCATCGCCTACGCGAACGAGCATTTTCCGGCGGGCATTCCCGGCTGGAAGACTGACCGCGGCCGGACTTATATCGTGTTTGGGCCGGCGGATGAGATCGAGTCGCACCCCTCGGGCGGCAGCTATCAGCGTCCCATGGAAGAGGGTGGCGGCTCCACCTCCACGTTCCCCTTTGAGCAGTGGCGGTATCGCTACATTGAGGGCATCGGGCAGGAAGTGATCATCGAGTTCGTTGACACCTGCATGTGCGGCGACTACCACATGACCATCGACCGTTCGGAAAAGGACGCCCTTCTCTACACCCCGAATGGCGGCCTGACGCTCTACGAGGAGATGGGTATGGCCTCCAAGGCCAACCGGTTCACCGGTGGCGGCCTGGAAAGGCTGGGTGCCTCGCCGTTCAACAAAGATCTGCAATCTAAACAATTCGATCGTCTGGACCAGTACGCGAAGCTCAACCGGGCCCCGGCCATCAAGTTCAAGGACCTCGAGGAAGTCGTCAGCCACAAGATCAGCGTTAATCTGATGCCCTTTGACGTGCGCGCCGACTTCGTGAAGGTCACCAGCGATACGGTTCTGGTTCCGGTCACGGTGCAGATCAAGAACCGCGATGTAACTTTCCAGAACAAGGAAGGCATCGAAAGGGGCACCGTCAACATCTTTGGACGCGTCACCACCTTGACCGGCCGCATTGCCCAGACCTTTGAAGACACCGTGCAGGTGGACGTCCCCACCGAGCTGCTGCCGCGCACCGCCGAGAATTCCTCGGTGTACTGGAAGGCGCTGCCGCTGAAGCCAGGACACTATCGCTTCGACATCGTCGTCAAGGACGTCAACGGCGACCGCGTCGGAACCTGGAGCCACAGCGTGCAGGTTCCAGACTTCAGCGAGGACCGGTTGAGTAACTCATCACTGATTGTGGCCGACCAGATGGAGCCGGTAGCCGCGAAAAACGTGGGCACCGGCAACTTCGTCATCGGGACGACCAAGGTGCGTCCGCGGGTGGCGCCTTCAGATGGCAAGCCCGTCTCCTTCAAGCGCAACCAGAAGCTCAATTTTTGGATGCAGGTTTACAATCTCAGCGTGGACGAAAAGACCCATAAGCCCTCGGCCACCATCGAGTACAACGTAACGGACGCGGCCACCAACAAGGCCGTCATCCATACCGTCGAGTCGACCGAGACCATGGGCAATGTGGGCGAGCAGGTGACGCTACAGAAAACGCTTTCGGCAGCGAATCTGCAGCCCGGTTTGTACAAGATCGAGATCAAAGTGAACGACAACCTTTCCAAGCAGATGGTCGATCCCTCGGCAACCTTCGTCGTGGAATAGACCACTGCCCGGTTCCCAAAAGGTGGTGGGAGATATGTTCCGAAAGCTCGGGTTCCTCGTGGCGATCATGGGCCTGGCGCTTCCGGCCTGGTCCGCAGACGGGCCCGGCACGATCTCCGGATACGTTCGCAGTTCAGGCGGAGTGCCGCAGATGGGCGCGGCGGTGGAAGTGCTCGGCGCGGCGGTCTGGAGTTCGAAGGTTTTTACCGACGACCGCGGTTTTTATTCCATCTCCGGTCTGATACCAGGCACCTACAGCCTGAAAGTGAGCGCGCCTTCGTTCCTGCCGGCCTTGCGCGAGAAAGTGGGCTTGCGCCCGGGCGCGAAACTCATGGTCAATGTCACTCTGACCACGCTCTTCGAGGCCATACAGCTGGGGCCGCTGCGCGGTCCCGCGGATGACGACGATTGGAAGTGGACGTTGCGCTCGGTCTCCAACCGTCCGGTCTTGCGTGTGCTGCCGGATGGCACGACTGCCGTCGCCAGCGAGGCAGGCAGCGACCACGATCTCAAAGGTTCGCTCGTATTCATGGCCGGATCGGGCGCGCACGGCTTCGGCGGCGCCTCCGACATGAGCACGGGATTTTCGGTCGAACACTCCCTGATGTCGGCTGGAACCCTGAGTCTGAACGGCAATGTCGGCTATGGTGGAGGAATCCCCACGGCCGTGCTCAGAACCTCCTATACCAATCGTTTCAACAGCGGCTTTGAACCCTCCGTGGCTTTCACGGTTCGTCGGCTCAATTCGCCTGACGTAAACAACCTGCACGGCGCGTCTTTGCAGGCGCTGTCGCTAACCACGTCCGATCGCATGACGCTGGGTGATGTACTCGAACTGAAGTTCGGCAGCGAGTTGCAGACCATCCAGTTCATGGGGCGCGTGAATGCCTTCAAACCCTTCGGGTCTGCCGATCTGCACCTTACGCCGAATACCGTGCTGGAGTACCAGTACACCAGCTCGATTCCCAACACGCGCACGGAAAAGGGCTTTGATTCGGCGCCTTCGGACCTGACCGAAACCGGCCCGCGCGTGAGCATTACCAATTTTGAGCCCGCCGTGGAGCGCGCGCATCACCAGGAAGTTTCCGTTTCGCAGCGCATCGGCAAGAACAACCTGCAGGCCGCCTTTTATTCCGACCGGGTCGCCGATCCGGTGCTGACCGGGGTGGGCGACCTGACCGCCGAGTCGGGCGAGGTGCTGCCCGACATGTACTCGGGTACGTTCAGCTACCAGGGCAGCGACCTGGAGACGCGCGGCATGCGGCTGGTGTTGCAGCGCAAACTGTTCGCGGATCTGACTGCGACCCTGGATTACGCCTACGGCGGCGTCCTCGACCTGACGCGCCCGGATATCGAGCTGTCGGATGCGCGGGAATGGATTCGGACCGAGCGGCGGCACGCGGTGGCGGCCAAGTTCAGCGGAACCATCCCGCGCGCCAAGACGCGCTGGATCGCCTCCTACCGCTGGACCAGCGGTTCGGCCCTAACGCCGGTAGATCTTTTCAACGCTTCGGCGGGACAATCGGATCCCTATTTGAACCTCTTCGTGCGGCAACCCATGCCAGCGGGATTTCTCTCCGGACATATGGAAATGCTGGTGGACTTGCGCAATCTGCTGGCGCAGGGATACGTGCCGGTCATGGGCCGGGACGGACGCACCGTGTACCTGGTGCAGTCGGCGCGCTCCGTGCGCGGTGGAGTGGCGTTCAACTTCTAGAGCTTTGTAATTTGTGGTTTGTAATTTGCAATTTGGCCCGGCGGCTGCGCCGGGGCGTTTTCTTTCTCCAACCAGTATCCGGAAGTAGATGATTCAAAACTGCGTGTCGTCAGATACCGCCGGTTGCATGTTCCAGACGTTCTTCAATGAAGTTACTGATCTTTGGCGCGCACTCGTTTATAATTTCACCGATCTCAAGTAGAAACTGAATGTGCCGCTCGTGGACGTGGACTTGTTCCAGTGCCCGCGACAACTCGTGTTTCAGGAGAACAAACTCATGAATTTGCGAAGGGTGTTTCTGCTGGTGGTGCTGCTGGCCGTGCCTGCGGTGGGACAGAGCTTCCGCGGCGGAATCGTGGGAACGATCGCCGACGCCAGTGGTGCGTCCGTCGCGGGAGCGAAGGTCACCGCCACCAATACCGGTACGGGTCTGGTGCGCGAGGGCACAAGCGATGCGGACGGCAACTACACCTTCACCGAGCTGCCCCTGGGTACGTACTCCATTACGGCGACGAAGCAAGGCTTCCGCACACAGACCGCCACCAACATCCAGGTCGGGGTCGAAGGCCCGCAACGCGCAAACCTCACTTTGACGCCGGGACGCGTGGACGAAGTAGTGGAAGTGCAGGCCGACGTGCCGCTGGTGGAAACCAGCAGCAACACCTTAGGCGGCACCTTGCAGGCGGAAGACTTCAAAGAACTGCCTGTGAATGGGCGCGATTTCATGAAGATGCTGACCGCGGTTCCCGGCGCTAACGCCGATCCCAGTTCGGTGAACGATTCGCCCGGCTCGTTCGGAGTTTTTTCGGTGAACGGCAACCGTGGCCGTTCCAACAACTTCCTGCTCGATGGCACCGACATGAACGACGGTTTCCGCAATGACAATGCCATCAACGAAGGCGGGGTATTCGGAATTCCCGCCACCCTGCTGCCGGTGGATGCGATCGAACAGATGGCGATCCTGAACAACACCGAGGCCGAGTACGGACGGAACTCGGGCTCGATCGTCAACATCGTAACCAAGTCGGGAACCAACCGCCTGCATGGCTCGGTTTTCGAATACTTCCGCAACAATGCGCTTGATGCGCGCAATTTCTTCAATGCAAAACCCGACCCGCAAAATGCATTTCGAAACAACCAATTCGGTGGATCGTTGGGTGGGCCGATCATCAAAGACAAGACTTTCTTCATGGTTGCGTATGAGGGACAACGCGAAGCCGTCGGATTTCCGTCGCCCGCGACAATTCCGTCTCAGGCGCAGGTCGACACGGCGATTGCAAAGTTTGGCGGCATCAATCCGATTATCCAAAATATCTTGAACACAAACCCCTGGGGAGTTCTTCCCGCCACCGGCAACAATTCCGATGGGTCCTTCACCGAAGAAGTGAACGCCCCATCCACCAATCGTCTGGACAGCCTGATCACGAAGATAGACCAGCATATCGGCCACGACGACTTGCTTACCGGACGCTACTATTTTGGTGACAGCAGCCAGAGTGCGCCCCTGGCGATCGTTGGCGGTAACGTACTTCCCGGGTTCAACACGGTCGTCCCAACGCGGGTTCAGGTCGTTTCCCTTTCCTACACACACGTAATTTCTCCGCGGTTGCTGGCCGAGTTTCGCGGTGGATGGAACCGGTTTGCAGAGTCATTTGCGGCGCAGGATGTCAAAACCGATCCCGCCAGCCTTGGGTTGAATACGGCCAACCCCAATTTCACCAGCCGGGACTTTGGTTTGCCTGTGATCAGCGTGGACGACTTCGCGGGTCTAGGCGCGAATAAATCCAATCCCCGCGGGCGCGTTGACAGCAATTTGCAATACCTAAACAACTTCTCCTACAACCGCGGTTCTCACACCTGGAAGTTCGGATACGAATTCCGCCGTACTTCGGTGAATCAGTACTTTGATTTGAACCATCGAGGGAAACTTTTCTTCGATACCCTGGACGACTTCATAGCGGGCGACCTCACAGGAGGGGGCAGTCAGACGCAGGGAGACTCACGGCGGCACACCTATCAGAACAATCATGCGGTTTATCTGCAGGACAACTTTCGCCTGTCTCACCGACTTACTCTCAACTACGGGGTTCGCTGGGACTACTACGGAGTGATCGGCGAGAAAGACAACCTCTTCAGCATCCTGGATTCATCAAACAACATCGTGCAAGTGGGGGCCGGCGGTGGTCCCAGCAGTCTCTACCCGAAGGACTACAATAATTTTTCCCCACGAGTCGGCATTGCCTACGATGTGTTTGGCACCGGAAAGACAGTTGTGCGCGCCGGCTACGGATTTGCCTACGACGCCTTTTCCCAGGACTTCTTCGCCGGTCAGATTCCCTATACCTCATCCAATGCCGGCCCGGTGTTCAACGATGTTGGTCCGAGACCCATCTCCTATGGCTCGGCGGCGACGGATGCCTTGCAGCCCGTTGCGTGCGGTACTGGCACCATTCCGATCCCTGGAAGCGCCCTATGCGCCGCGCCCGTCTACGGCGGATTTGGCGCATCCGACGTTTTTACCGTGGATCAGGGGCTGCGCACTCCCTACGTGCAGAACTACAATCTGAATATCGAACAGCAGTTGGCGCCCAAGACGGCGATCTCAGTCGCGTACGTGGGATCGGCCGGCCGCAAGCTGTTTCGCTTTAATGACATCAACCAGGGGGATCCGGCGACAGGTATTCGCCCACTCCCCGCCCAGTACTACTACGTGCTCAACTTCCAATCCACCGCAATCTCAAACTACCACTCGCTTCAGGCGCGCCTCAATGTGCGCGATCTCCACGGGTTCACTTCGGCCGTGAACTATACGTACAGCCACTCCATCGACACCGCCAGCGATGGGCAGGACTACGCTCCCTTCCAGTCGCAGCCCGACAACAGTTTCAACATCCGAAACGAACGGAGCAATTCCGGCTTCGATGTGCGGCAGCGTTTCAGCTGGCTCTGGAACTACAGAATTCCCGAAGCGCATTCGATGCACGTGTTGACGGGGGGCTGGAGCGTCAGCGGCGTGGTGTCGCTGGCCACGGGGATGCCATTTACCGTGATGGACTATAACAATTTCAACAACACGGGCGAGTTCTACGAACGGCCTGATTTAGTGGGCAACCCGTTCGCGGGGACGAGTTCACCCGCCAACTTCTTGAATCTCAGCGCCTTCGGGGCGCCTTGCAACTGGAACACATCGCTCGGCGATTGCGACCCAACTACTCCAAACTTCCATTTCGGTAGTTCGCCGCGTAACAAGTTTTACGGGCCGCATTACCGCAACTTCGATTTTTCGTTGACGAAAGACACGAAGCTCGCTGAGCGTGTGAGCATGCAGCTGAGGGCGGACTTCTTCAACATTCTCAACCACCCGAACTTCGCCAATCCGCTTCTTCCCAGCTTCAATGTCTTATGGGATAACAACGGAATCGACCCGAACACAGGCCGCGGCACGGGCTTCTTTCCGCTGGCGGTTACGCCCGACGTGGCGGCGCAGAACCCATTTCTCGGAGGTGGCGGGCCGCGCGATATCCAAGTGGCTGTCCGGTTCTCGTTCTAGGTCGCTACGATGTTCGCTTCGGGTCAGGTTCACCTCTTCTAGCCATTCAGTTCCTTGAGCTATGCCCTTCTCGCGCAGGCGGGAAGGGGCTCTTCTTCAGGGCCCCGGCCTTGAGGACTTGGCGCCCCTCCCCACCCCCCCGAACTGGCTACGTCCATCAGCCACCCATACCGCCGCCCAGAGGTGCTAGGTCGGTGATGGCCTGTGGTGTCTTTGGGGAGTGCTCGGCTAAGTGCTAGTCTCACAATGATCTCCCCCCAAATCTGATCGAGCGAGCGTTCCCTATGCTGCCGAGATTCTCAGCCCTGTTGTTGGTGGTGATCTGTCCTCTGGCGGTTCAGCAGGATTTCGCGCACGACGATCACAAATCGGACGCCAAGACGACCAGCGCCGCCAAGACCGCCAAGGCCAAGACTGCCCCGGCGAAGGCCATGCCAGCCACGACCACTTCGCCCAAGGCCCGTGACCTCTACCAGCGGGCGGTCCAGGACTATGAGCTCCTGTACCTGGAGCGGGCGACCATCGGGTGGCGGGCGGCGGCTAAGGAAGATCCGCAATTTGCGGCGGCGTTTGCCTTGCTGGCGCTGAACAGCCGGGACCCGGAAGAATCCCGCACCGCCCGCGAGCGGGCGAAAGAGCTGGCCGCCAAGGCCTCGCCTGGCGAAAGGCTGATGGTGCAGTGGATCTCCACCGTCCAGGAAGGAAACTACCTGGCTGGGATCGCCGCCATGAACGACATGGTCGCCATGTTTCCGGGCGACAAGCATGGGTACTATCTGGCAGCCAACTGGCTGATGGGTGTGCAGGGCAACGAGCAGGCGCATCACCTGCTGCACAAGGCGCTCGAGATTGATCCCGATTATGCTCCCGCCCTGAACAACCTGGCCTATCTGCATGCGCGCAACCGCGAGTTCAAAGACGCTCTGGAGGCCATGGATCGCTACGTAGCGCTGTTGCCGCATGAGCCCAATCCGCAGGACTCTTACGGTGAAATTCTGCGCATGGCAGGCCACTTCGAGGGCGCGCTCGAGCACTACCGCGCCGCCCTGAACATTGACCAAAGCTTCAATACCTCGCAGCTTGGTCTGGGAGACACGTACGCTCTCATGGGCGATCAGGAGCGGGCGCGGCAGGAGTACGACAAGGCGATCGACAAGGAGCCAAATCAGGCCAACCGCTTCGACTACCGGATGCAGAAGGCCATCACCTGGGTACGCGAGAAGAACTACACCGAGGCCGACCGGGAGCTGTGGCGGATTTCCGTAGAGGCGCACACCCAATCCTATGAGTTACAGGAAGCGCAGGCCCTCCGGCGCATGGCGCAGTATGCGGCGGATGACCAGTTGGCGCTCGAGCGCCTGGCATCTGCCGAGGAAGCCCTGACCCATCGCCAGAACCTTTCGCCTTCCGACCGGGACGAGGAAATGGCCCACATCCTGCGCTTGCGGGCGGCCCGCCTGGTGCGCGCCGCCAAACCAGATGCCGCGCAAGCAGCCCTCAACCGCCTTGGGCAGTTGGCGGCCAGCAATCGCGATCGCCTGATCCAGGAGTGCTGGCATGGCGCTGCCGGGGAAATGCTGGTCGCGCAGAATCACTTCAAAGAGGCCGTTCCAGAGCTCGAGGAAGACCAGGACAACCCGGAAACGCTGGCTCTCCTGGTGAAGGCTTACAAGGAATCGGGTGCCGCCGACAAGAGCCGGGCCACTGAAGAACGTCTGCGGACCACCAATATGCCTTCCCTGGAGCAGGCGCTGTCGGCGAGCGGAGGGCAAGCCAAACCGGCTCAGACGCCCGAACCAGTCGCCAAACAGTAGTCTGAGAGCCAAGTCCGGCGAAAACAGGGTACACTTCCGGAGGCAAACCAATGGCAACCCAACCTCCCGAGCGGCGTTCCCGCCGGCGCATGCCGGTTCAAGCGCCGGTCAAAGTGCGCAAGTCGGATGGAACCGAGCAGCCGGGTCTAACCCGCGATCTGAGTTCCAACGGTATTTTTCTTTACTCTGAGTCCGGGCTGGAAGCCGGCTCCAAGCTGGAACTGGTGGTCATGCTGCCGCCCGGCCTGGGACTGGGCCCCGGCGGATGGACGCTCTGTGAAGCCTCCGTGGTACGGGTGGAACGGGCGGAGGGGAAGGGTATAGGGGTGGCGGCCACCCTGGACCGGATCGACCTGCTGCCCGAAATCGGCTAAATCAGTGGTTGGTGATTAGTGGTTGGTGATTAGAGCTAGTCTTGCTGTTCAAGAATCCCCTCCCGTGGGACCCCCTTACGGCTTTGAGCCTCCCGTCCCAGAATCGTCCGACAGCCCGCCCCTTCCAAACCTGAACTAACCACCGACCACTAGCCACTAGTTCTCCCCGCGCCCAAATTAGCAAAAGATTTTCTTCCCATTGCCCCACCCCTGGTGCAATAATGGCGCGCCTCGTATGAGGCTGTGGAGTTGACTGTCTTCCTCAGGTAGGCCAGTTCATGTGGATTGAGAAACTCGCTGACGGCGTTCTCCAGGTGGACACGCCGATTGGCCCCAGATATGTTCGACTGAATTTCACGCAACGCGCGTATCTGATGTGGATGTTCCGGCACTTCCCCTCGCTTCCACAACAGGTGCTTAGTTCAAGAGAGCAGCGCATGGTGGACCGTCTGTGCGAAGAGAATGGGTTCGCCTCCATGCCCGGAGTGGGCGCGCTGGAAGCGCCGGTCATCGGCAGAATTGAGAAGCGGCTTTCGATTCAGCCCATCGTTCTTCCCATGCGCAAGCCGGTGTCCGGGTCCAAGTCTGCCGTGCCGGAACGGGGCAGCGAAGCAGCGTCCGCGTAAAGTGGAACCCGCAATCGAGCCTGTGGATTGTTTCGCTCACGGCTCCTCGTCAATTTTTCGGAGCAGTGTCCTCCGGCTCTGATTCGTTCGCGCGTTTCGGAAATCCGGGCAAGGTGCCGCATGGACCCATGCCATGTCCCCCGCCGAGATGTCCGCCGCCCAGGTGGGTCCCGCCGCTGCGCTGCTGCTGGCAGACGTGCATAGCCTCCCGCTGCTGGGGCGTGATCAGAGCTTCCATGTGTTGCCGCTCCTGCTGATGAATTTCGCGGATGCGCTCCTGCTTCTGCGCTGGGGAGAGCGAAGCGTTCGCGCACACCGCCTCAACCTCCTGCCGGGTTTGTTGCGCAACCACGCGCCGCTGCTCCATTGCCGCCTTCGAAACTCCCGCAACCTGCCAGCAAGGCTCGCGCCGATTCGTCGGAGTCGTCCCCCGAGTAGTGGGCCTTGGGCCGGGAACGGTCCCGCCAGGAATTCCCGTGCTTTGGCCCGGGGAGGTTCCCGGTGCCTGCAACGGAGGCGTGCCCAGCGGAGTGCGGCTGCCCTTCGCGGAACTCTTGCTGCGGGCGGGTGGTGTGGAGGTCGGAGTCTGCGCGAGCGCCGTCGAGAGAGTAATTCCAGCAAGCGCCGCCCAGACATACCGATGCCATGACATGGGATTTTCTCCTGAAGCAAGGGTAAACCCTGGGCAGAGAAAAAAGTTGCAGGGCCAAGGATGATCACCCCCGGGGCAAGGTGCACGCAGCTCGAAACGCATGCCGGGCTGTGGTTGAGCTTGAATCTTAGTGGGCGCGCTCGAGCGTCGCCGCCGCAAGACGACGCAACCCGAATGCTATAATCAACATTTATTCCCACCTTGCGGACCGCTGTGGGCGCGTAGCTCAATTGGCAGAGCAACTGACTCTTAATCAGTAGGTTGTAGGTTCGATTCCTACCGCGCTCACCATCTTTTCAAGCACATACCTACTGCACCCGTTCCGGACTGTGGGGACTATTGTGGGGACTTTCGAAGCGCGCGAGTTCCGAGTGCTCCCGGTTGCGTGCATTCACGGCGATCCGGATCTGCTCCAGTCCCGGATGTTGATACTTCATGGCTGTTTGGGCATCTGCGTGGCCCAAGGCTTTCATGAGCGCTGCGAGGTTCCCGGTCCGCTCCAATGCGTCTGTCGCGAACGTATGCCGGCAGCAGTAGAGCTTCACGGCGGGATCCAAACCGACCGCTTTGCGGGTTTGTCTCCATTGATTGGCCACATTCGAGACGTGACCGCTTTTGGAATGGGTCGAGGGAAAGACCCAGCCATTTGCAGTGACACCTCTTAGCTTCAGCGCTTCGATCACGCGTTCGCTCAAAGGCACGTACCGTCGGGAATTCTTTGTCTTGCCATACGGAATGAACAGCACCCATTTAAACCAGTTGAGGTGTTCCCATCGCATGCGAAACACATCCTGTGGCCGCATGCCCGTGTCCTGCATAATGAGGATCACATCCCGCAGAGGTTGGGGACTGGCCGCAAGAAGCTTTGCTTCAGTGATGGGATCAATAAGCATATCCCGGCCATGTTCCTTCAACAGTTTGATCCGGGGGCAGGATTGAATGACGTTCCATTCGGTCGCTTTGCGCAGCATCCTCCGCAGAGTCCGCAACGCCACGTTGCCGTTCGCGCCCGATCCGGGAAAGCGCAGAACTTCCGCCGCATCGGTTGAAATGTGATCCAGCCGCATTCGGGCAACATCAGTGACTTGTAGCATCCGCCAGCCGTACTGGTAATACCGCTTGGTTGCAAGTTCAAGCAGGGAAGCCTCCACCCAATGGAGAAAGCGGGGGGCAAATTCGGACAGAATCGCAACTCGATTTGTCCGGATGAGACCCTGTTTCTCCCGGGCTTGCAGCATCAGTAAGGCTTCCACGCGTTTGGCTCTTGTTTGACTCGTCTCGCCGGTTGAACCGCGATAGCGGTTGCCCCGGTACCAAAAATCGTAATGCCACATCTGACCACGTCTACAAAGAGACATCGTGTTCCTCCATGTATGCGCGCACGGAAGGAGTCCGACGGCCTCTGTCGATGTATTCTACGAGATCTTGGGTGTCATAGAGCACCCGGCCTTCCAGTTTGATCCAACGAGGTCCGGTTCCCGCACACCGCCAGTACCGGAGGGTGCTTTCGGGACGCGCCAGGATCCGGGCTACGGCTTTAGGGGTAACGAGGTTTGGAATTTTGGTCATACTCTCTCAGACGCCGCGATGCCAGAAAACTTTTGGAGCGATCGGAGGATAAGGATGGGCAAAGCCTCATCGTTTGCGACAAGTTGATTTCCACCAGACCCGTACCGCGCGTGCGATGGTCGATGGGTCGTTCAGGACGCCCGGAAGGGTTCCGAGTACCGAGCGGCAATATCTTACAGATCGGAATCCGTTGAGGGTCTCTTGTACCCTCTCTTTTGCCCTGTCTTGCCTCAAGAGAGCTGCTTGCCCGCTATCGTATGTGGTTTCAATGATTTGAAGTTTTTTAGGTACGGGGTATTAGGGTAGGCTTCTCGCTATTCTTCTCCCCGGCTGGCTTGTTCCTCACACAGGGTCATTAATGTTCCGGATCGCATCCCGTTGCCGGCGTGTCGGAGCTGCATACGCCACATACCGTCCTTCTGCATATCCGGGTGAGTACCGAGCAGAATGGCAAAGGGCTTTTCTGTCTTTGCCCAGAGGCGTTCACTGCGTGTTCTCCCTTTGGGTGACAGGGTCAGCAGGTGACCTGATCCCCTCTTTCCGCACAAAGCTGAGTATGATTTTCAGCGAAAGGAAGGGGAAGAGGTATGACGAGGAGCAGGCACACAGAGGCGCAGATGA
>JBASRS010000064.1:0-134968 GCA_049273945.1 Terriglobales bacterium
GCCTTCGTGTGATCATTGCCGGCGCGGGCGGCGCCGCTCACCTGGCCGGCGTAATCGCTGCGCATACCACATTGCCCGTCATCGGCGTGCCGATCCCCTCGACGTCCTTGCAAGGCATGGATTCGCTGCTGGCCACCGTGCAGATGCCGGCCGGCATCCCCGTCGCGACGGTCGCCATCGGCAAGCCCGGTGCAACCAATGCCGGAATTCTGGCGGCCCAGATGATCGCGCTCGCAGACTCGTCTATCGCAAAGAAGCTGCAAGCTCACAAGGAGAAACTGGCGCGTGGAGTGGAAGAGAAATCCAAGAAGTTGAAAGCGGCGGTGAGCAGCTAGGCTCCGCTGTGCGCCAGAGCAGCTAAAGCTTCAACCCCTTCAGATACTCCCGGAACTCCCCGCCCAGATCGTCCCGCTTGAGCGCGAACTCGACCGTGGCTTTCAGGAATCCCAATTTGTCGCCAGTATCGTGGCGCCGCCCCTCATACACATACGCGTACATCTTTTCGCGCTGCAGCAGCCCGCGCAGCCCATCGGTAAGCTGCAACTCGCCGCCC
Organism: Terriglobales bacterium; assembly: GCA_049273945.1. GTDB lineage: Bacteria > Acidobacteriota > Terriglobia > Terriglobales > Acidobacteriaceae > Acidiflorens. The sequence continues at coordinate 554 of JBASRS010000064.1, forward strand.
GCGCCCGGCGTGATGTTGGAGAGCGTTTCAAACACCGCGGGCGTCAAAATATAGCGCCCGATCACGGCGAGATTTGAGGGCGCATCCTCGCGCTTCGGCTTCTCCACCAGGTCGAGAACCTCGTAGAGCTTTCCGCCTGAACCCGTAACCTCCTTCGCCTTCAGCACACCATACGACGAAATCGCCGGCCCCTCGACGACCTGCGTCGCAATCACCGAACACTGCTTCTCATCGAACACGTTCATCAACTGCTTGAGGCAGGGGACCTTCGAATCGATAACGTCATCAGCGAGCAGGACGGCGAAAGGTTCATTGCCTACGAGTTCGCGCGCGGTGAGCACGGCGTGTCCCAGGCCCAGCGCTTCCTTCTGCCGCACATAGGCCACGTGAATCATGTCCGAAATCTGTCGCACTATTTTGAGGAGATCGGTCTTGCCTTTCTCCTCGAGCATCTTCTCGAGTTCGTAGCTGACGTCGAAATGGTCTTCGATGGCACTCTTGCCGCGTCCCGTAATGATGATGATCTGGTCGCATCCCGCAGCCAGCGCCTCTTCCACGCCGTACTGAATGATGGGCTTATCGACCAGCGGCAGCATCTCCTTGGGCTGGGCCTTGGTAGCGGGAAGAAAGCGTGTGCCCAATCCGGCGGCCGGGAAGATTGCTTTGCGAACTTTCATGGTCATTGGGCAGCCGTTTTCGCGCCAACGATGCGTTCGATTTGCTGCAGATGGTTCACGTCATGGCCGGCGATCATGCGTACGATGTGCTCGATGCTCTCTTGGCCGCGTTCCGAGTGCATGCCGTAGTGCTTCCATTGTTCCGGCGAAAGTGACATATATAGCGCGAGGTTGGCTGCGCGCGCAGCGCGGAGTTGTGCAACGCTTTCGCGCGGGTTGCGTTTGGCATAGTGCCCCGCCTCAACCCAAGCATCCTGATCGAAAGCCTGGATGGCGGTCCCCGGCGCGCCGAGAATCGACCTTATACGCCAGCCCACCACAATCTCCACATCAGCCAGGTGCGCCAGAATCTCGGCGACAGACCACTTGTCCGGCGCGGGCCGATTGCGCAGCTTGGCGGCAGACGCCCGCGTCACCAACCGCTCAAGTTTCTTGGGCGTGGCCGCCTGCACCTTCAGAGGCTCCTGCCCCGCCACGTTTCCCAGCATCCGCGCACTGTACTGTTGCGGCGTTTCCTTCATGGTGCTGTCTCCCTCTCACCACTGGCAAAAAAGGATTCTAATTGATGCTCGAGCGAACTGCGGCGAACGCCGTAGAGGCTTTGCCTACCCGGCCGGCGCTGCAACTTCCCGAGCCGCCAACTCCTCCAGCAAATCGCGCAGAGTTTGCAGAATCGCTTCCGCGCTCGTGACCTTGATGGAAAACTTCAGCGTCCCGTCCGGCGTGAACTGCGATCCGCGCTGCGCGGCCACAAACCGCGCCAGCTTGCCGGGTTCGATCGCCGCATTCTGACGAAACTTGATGTTCACCAGGTCGCGCTTGCGCTCGATCACGGTCGCCCCCGCCTGCATCGCCGACAGCTTGAGCGTGGCATATTCCAGCAAATTTCTCACCGCAGCTGGTGGCTTGCCGTAGCGGTCCGTCAGTTCCATGCGCACGTCCCGTAATTGCGATTCCGTTTCCACACCGGCCACCCGCTTGTACATTCGCAGGCGCTGGTTCTCCTCTGCGATGTAATCGGAAGGAATACGGATGTTCAGCCCAAGGTTGAGCTGGATTCCGGCTTCGTCCGGTCCGGCTTCGCCCTTCATCTCGCGCACGGCGCGCTCCAGCATCTGCGTGTAGAGTTCGAAGCCGACGGCCTCGATGTGCCCGCTCTGTTCGCCGCCGAGCAGGTTCCCCGCGCCGCGCAATTCCAGATCAAGCGCCGCGATCTTGAAGCCCGCTCCGAGGTCGGAAAACTCTTTCAGCGCAGCCAGCCGCCGGCGCGCGACCGGGGTCAACTCGATCTCGGCAGGCAGCAATAGGTAAGCATATGCCCGCCGGTTCGAACGTCCGACGCGTCCACGCAACTGGTAGAGCTCCGACAGGCCGAAGCGGTCGGCCCGATTGATCACGATCGTGTTGCACAGCGGAATATCGAGTCCGTTCTCGATGATCGTGGTCGAAACCAGAATGTCAGACTCGTGATGCATAAACTTCAGCATCACTTTTTCCAGTTCTCCCTCCCCCATCTGTCCGTGTCCCACCGCGATCCGAGCGCGGGGAACCAGTTCCTGTATCTTGGCGGCGATCTCCCAGATCGTCTCCACCCGATTGTGAACGAAATAGACCTGGCCTTCGCGGTCGAGTTCCTGTTCAATCGCCGACTGGATCAGTTTGTAATCCCAGTTCGCAACCACAGTCTGGATTGCCATGCGATCCTTGGGCGGCGTTTCAATCACGCTCATATCGCGCAGGCCGACCAGCGACATGTGCAGCGTGCGCGGAATGGGCGTTGCCGACATGGTGAGCACGTCCACCTGCGTGCGCATCTGCTTGATGCGTTCTTTGTGGCGCACTCCAAAGCGCTGTTCTTCATCCACTACCAGCAGCCCGAGGTCGGCAAACCTCACGTCTTTCGAGAGCAGCCGGTGCGTCCCGATCAAAATGTCAACTTTCCCCGCTCCCACTCTCTGCAGGATCTCTTTGATCTGCTTCGCCGAGCGGAAGCGGCTGATCATCTCGACCGTCACCGGAAACGCCGCGAATCGCTGCTTGAAAGTTTCGTAGTGCTGGAAAGCAAGCACGGTCGTCGGCGCCAACACGGCAACCTGCTTGTTGTCGCTGATGGCCTTGAACGCCGCGCGCATCGCCACTTCCGTCTTGCCGTAGCCGACGTCCCCGCACAGCAGGCGATCCATCGGAAGCTGCGACTCCATGTCGCGCTTCACGTCAATGATCGCCTCCGCCTGATGCTCGGTTTCGCTGAATTCGAACGCGTCTTCAAACTCTTTCATCCACTCCGTATCCGCCGGGAAAGGATGCCCCTGCGCCGCCTGGCGCTGCGCATAAAGTTTCAGCAGCTCGTCCGTCATATCCTTCATCGCCTTGCGGACACGCGCCTTGGTCTTAGCCCAGGCGGCGGTCCCAAGATGATTCAGGGCCGGCTTCGCGCCTTCCGAGGAACGATATTTCTGCACCAAATCGAGCCGCGTAAGCGGCACGTACAACCGCGCGGCCTCGGCATACTCCAGCAGCATGAATTCGGCAGTGCCGTCGCCTTGGTTAATCTCTTTCAACCCTTGGTATTGCCCGATCCCGTGCTCAACGTGGACGACATAATCTCCAACCTGCAGATCGCGAAAGTCAGAGAGAAAGGCTGAGACCTTCGATTTCTGCCGCTGCGGCCGCGACGCTACCAGATCCGATTCGTCAAACAGATCACGCGCGCCGAATACTGCCAGATGAGCTTCCGGCAAAACAAAGCCCTCGGGAAGGTAAGCCTTCAGCAGGGTAGTGGTGAGCACTTCGCCCGCGAAGTAAGAGGTCTCGTCGGCATAGCTTTCTCCGCCGCGCGTGCGGCTTCCTAGCCGATACGAAGCGTTGTACTCCGTAAACATGTCGGCGAGGCGCTCGACTTCACCCGTATTCGGAGCCGCGAGGATCACCTGCGTGCCGGTGCCCACTAGTTTCTGAACTTCCTCGATCATGGCCGGCACTGCACCGTGGAAACGAGTAGCCGGCTGCGAAAGAAACACTGCTTCGGCCGCGGCGCCGTCTTTGGCGATAGCCAGATACTCCAAATCCGCCCCGGGAAGTGTCGCAGTTCTCGCCGCCCAGACTTCCGGCGCGAGATACAGGTCCGCAGGCCGCACCAGATCGCCCACACCACTGCGCTCGTGAGCCTCTTCGATTCGAGCCCAAGCCCGATCCAGTTCCTGCTTCAGCGCCTCAGGCTCGTCCAAAATCACCCGCGCTTCCGGCAGCAGGTCAAACACTGTGCGGTCGGCCCCTGCCACCGGCGCATAAAACTCCCAGCCCGGGAAAACACCCGCACCCGAATCCCGCACAGCCTGCTCGACAACCTCCGGCGAGCCGGCGATGCGTTTACCCGAAAGCCGCGCATTGATCGCGCCCAGCAACTCCTCCGTGACCGGAGTCTCCGTCAGAGGCAGCAGCACCACCTCGTCCACCGGATGCGCTGAGCGCTGGCTCGCCGGATCGAACTTGCGCATGGACTCGATTTCGTCGCCAAAGAACTCGATCCGCACCGGCCGGTCCGCCTCGGGAGCATAAACATCGAGGATGCCCCCTCGGACGGCGTACTGCCCCGGCATTTCAACCACGTCGGCGGACGTATAGCCAACCGTGTTCATGTGCTGGAGCAAGCGCTCCAGATCAAAGCTCTCTCCCCGCCGCAAAACGCGCGCCAGGTCTGCGTAATAATCGGCGGAGCGCAAAAGAATGGTCGTCGCCGCCACCGGCGCGATCACGATTGAGGAGCGCCCGGTGGCAATCTTCCACAAGGCAGTCGCCCGCTCTTCCTGGATCTCGGGATGTGGGGACAGATTCTGAAAGGGCAGCACGTCGCGCGCCGGCAGGCTCACGACCGAATCCGGATCGGTCGCTTGCGTCAATTCGCAAAACGCCCGCAGCACCGGCAGAAGCTCTTCGGCCGCGCGATTATCCGCAACCACCAGTAGGAACGGGCGTTCCACCGCCCTGCGCAGCAGAACCGTGATCAGAGTCTTGGCGGCAGGAGACAGCCCAGTGACACGAATCCGCCCCGCGCGCTCCCGGAGATGGGAGGCCGCACGCGTAAAGGCAGGAAGTTGTTCCACATCCGCAAAAAGTTCGCGGACGAAGGGCAGAAGCATTACTCTTTGATTCTATCAAGCCGGGAGCCTGGTGAGGCGCGGACCACGAGCCGCCCCCATCCCGCTCCGGAAAGGGGCGACCCAGCTTGCCGCGGAACCCCTACTTCCGCAGCAGCGGCCGCGTCAAACACGTTGGCCCGCCCGACCCATTGATGCAAAGCTCGGACCCGGGGAACGTTCGCACATCGAAGCCCGCATCGCAAAGCCTCCCATTCGTTCCCGCGTTTTCAGACAGCGCAATCAGCCGCTTGCCGCCGAGCGCAAGCACATTGCACGCCAGCGAATCGCGTTCCGCGTAATCAATCTCGATCAACCGCAAGCCTCGCGACTTTAGCAACTCCACGGTCTCAACCGTCAGCCAGGGCAGGTCCACCAGAACAGTGTGCTCATCCAGCATGCTCATCAACGACATCAGGTGCAAGCAGGCCGCAGGCCCCGGCCCATACGGCAACTGCGCGGTCAGCACCTCGACTCCCTTCGGGGCCAATAGCCCCCGCATCTGCGAAATCCCGGCCTGATTCGTCCGATACCCGCACCCGATCAGAAGCGTCCGCGAATCCAACCAGACCATATCCCCCGCCTCAGAGTTCCCCGGCGCGCGCACCTCTCCCAAAATCGGGATCCCCGCCTGAGAGCAAACTCTCGCGTGCGCTCGCGCCTCGGGTACCCGGCTCTTCTTGCCGGGATGCATCAGGATCAGACCATGATCGGTAGGCAGCGAAGCGTCGTGCGTGTAAACGGCGTCGAGCGAAAGGGAATCGTCCGGAGGCAAGCAGACCACTTCCGCGCCAGCGTCCTTCAACACCCTGCACAAATTGTCATGCTGCCCCTGGGCGGCCAGGTAATCGAGCGCATGCTGAAATCCCAGATCCCGCCACGCAGCAACTCGATCCGGACGGCCCCAACCGGCGTCCCGCGGCGGGCACACCATCACCCGCAATAGCTCCCCGGTCATCGAATGTCCGTTGCTCTTTTCAACACTCATGTCGAGACGCCAACCGGATAGCAATCTAAGGAAACCGCTCCGCAAAAGCAATCCAGCGCAGATTGCTATTCCTCTCCTGTGCCCTCCTTTCTCAGGATCTCAGGCCCCATGCCGCAGCCCGTCGGTTTTCCTGACACCTGAGACCTTAAGACCTGGCACCTGCCTTCATTATCGCTTGCGTGAATACCCCACTCTGATGTACAAACCAGCGGTAATCCAATCCTTTAACGTGTTTGAAGTTCAAGTAGTTGGCAATAAACCGCGCACCTCGATTCCCGTACCTCCCGCGGGAGCCCCAGGAGACTTATGAAAGCCACTCTGCGTCTGTTCTGCTTCGCCATCTTGTTCGCGCTGATCTGCCAGTTGGCATTCGCCCAGGGCGTCGCCACGGGTGACCTGTACGTCGTTGTTAAGGATCCGAAAGGAGCGGCCGTCACGAACGCTACGGTCTCGGCCCGCGATCAGGTCCGCGCCTTCGAGCGTTCCGCGACTACGAACATTGACGGCGAGTACCGCCTCCTGGCTCTCCCTCCAGGTACTTACACGGTGCGCGTCGAGGCCCCGGGCTTCGCGAAGGTCGAGGCCAAGGACCAGATCGTCAATATCGGTCAATTGCGCGAACTACCCATCGCGCTTTCCGTTGCGGGGACGCAGGAGACCATCACCGTAAGCTCTGAAGCGGAACTGGTCGAGACACAACGCTCGTCCTCCACCGACACCATCAACGAACAGCGCATCGCCAATCTCCCCATCAACGGCCGCAACTACATCAACTTCGCGCTGACCGATTCCCGCCTGGCGCGCGACACCGCGCCCTCCATCGGCGCCGCGCCCACTTCCGGCCTGAACATGAGTGGCCAGCGCGCACGTTCCAACCTCGTCAACGTGGACGGCGCCGACGCGGTAGACAACTCCGTCAATGGCATCCGCTCCACCGTCTCGCAGGAAGCCGTGCAGGAATTCCAGATCCAGACCAACGGCTACGCCGCCGAATACGGACGCGCCGCCGGCGGCGTGGTCAACATCGTCACCAAGTCGGGCACCAATGATTTTCACGGCAGTGCCTACGGCTTCCTGCGCAACCGCAAGTTCCAGGCTGTGAATCCGTTCTCCACCATCAGCGATCCTGCCTACACGCGCACCCAGGCCGGTGTAACGTTCGGTGGGCCAATTGTGAGGAACAAAACCTACTACTTCTTTTCGTGGGAAGGGACATGGCGGCAGGAGACGGGATTCTCGTCGATTGGGGCGAACAATTTCGGGCTGGTGCCGTTTGACACAACCCAAGTCGGGCTGCCCTTTGGCACCCTGAACTTGACGCAAGAACAGATTGGATTCTTGACCAATCCGGCGGTGCTGCAGCAGGAACAGGCTAATCCATTCTTCGCCCAGGAGGTGGGACAGTACGCGGGCTTGGCGGGCGCGTCCTCCGGCATGGCAACGACCGGATTTTGGCCGCAATCAATGACCGGAGTCCCCAATTTCAGCAGCTTCCCCACGACCTGCCAGCCTCCCGGGCCCTGCTTCCTGCCCGGATCTTTTGTGGCCATGAATTCGCTGATCGGAAACTTCCCCGTTGCCGAGCGCACCGACCTTTATTCCTTACGTCTGGACCACAACCTCTCCGCCAACAATCGCCTCAGCCTGCGCGGGGGAGCCAGTCCCAGCGACGTCACCGGCATCCAGGTGCAGGCGCAAGGGCCGCAGAATTTCGGCCAGAACGCGTTCTCGCGCACCTCGACTCAAAACTTCCATGACTGGTCCATCATGGGTCAAGACCAGTGGACGATCGGCAACAACAAGATCAACGAATTCCGCTTTCAGTACTCGCGCCGTGGTCTGTTCTATGGACCGTCGCGCGACCCGGGCGGGCAGAATGTTGCCGTCAACATCCCAGGCTTCGCTTTCTTCGGCCGCGAACCGTTCTCTTTTATCAAACGGACCGAGGAACGCTATCAGGCCACCGACAACTTCTCCTGGTCGAAGGGTTCGCACAATATCAAGTTCGGCGTTGACGGGAACTTCCTGCCCGTGACTGCCGACTTCACCGTGAACTTCGGCGGCATCTACAACTTCGGACAACAAGCGCTAGGATTCGATCACCCCCAAATTGCTCCCCCGCCGGGAATTCAATTCCCCGCCTTCAGCCCCATCCAGACCTATGGTGCCGGCATCCCATCCAACTTCGTTCAGGGCATCGGGAGTCCGCATGACAGCTTCTCGAACACCACTGCCGGCGCTTTCATTCAGGACAGTTGGAGAATCCGGTCAAACCTGACGCTCAACTACGGCGTACGCTACGACGTGGAATTCACACCACAATTCTCTCCGCAAAATCCAGTGGCAGCCTACGGCCAGCAGTTCCTCCGACTGGCCAAAGGTATTCCCCGCGACTTCAACAATTTTGCCCCGCGCGTCGGAATCGCGTGGGACCCGAAGAACAACGGCAAGAGCGTGTTCCGCGCTTCCTACGGCCTGTTCTACGATCATCCGCTGCTCGGCCTCGCCTTCCTGGCCGACCAGGCCGATGGAAGCAAAGCTCCTCAGCTTGTGCTGTTTCCGGGAGCGCCTTCAGCTTGCGATCCGTCCAACCCCAGCCTGAACGCCAGCAACGCCTTCCAGGGTCTTCTCGGATGCCTGAACGACATCACGCCCGCTTTCAATTACCGTCCAGACGAACAGCGCTTCGGAGCGGATCCATTTCCGGAATCGATCTTCGCCAACCAAACTTATCTATTCGCAGGGGTTCCATTGGCCATCCAGCCTTTTGGGTTCCCCAACACCAGCAATTTCGTTTACGCATACTCCAATCAAGCCAATTTCGCGTTTGAACAGGATTTGGGACACAACATGTCCCTCGGCATCGAGTGGAATTTCACCGGCGGCCGGCACAACAACCGTCCCATCAATGTCAACGCGGTCAACACCCAGGCTCTATTGAACAATCTGCAAGTCGCGCAACAAGCGGCCTTGGCTCAAGGCCTCGATCCCAGTGATCCCAATTTCCCGACCAATCCACTGGCTGTTGGCACTGCAGATCCGAACGTGTTCGCCCCTTGCGGGGGTTTGAGTCCGACCGGGCCGTTCTATGTTCCCGCAGCTCTGGTCAGTTTCTTCCGGCCATCCGGTCTGAACCCGTCGCTGGCAGGAGTGTTCGCGCCCTGCATGCCATTGGCGCAGGCGGTCCTGCAAGCAGATGGCCTACATGCCACCTGCGACCCGACTCCCCCTGCCTTCACCAACTGTGTCCCCTTCAGCGATATGCCGGCGAATTCATCGAGTGGCAGTTCGGTCTATCACGCTCTGACGGTTAACCTGCGGAAGCGCTTTGGACAACACTACGAGTTTCTTGGTTCCTACACTTGGTCGCACGCAATCGACGACTCGACCGACTTGCAGTCGCCCCTCGAACCGCAGGACAACTACAATCCCAATGCCGAGCGTTCGAATTCGTTGTTCGACCAGCGGCATCGTTTCGTCTTCAGCGGCGTGTACCAGAGCGGCCACCTCGGCGACAGCTTCGCAGGTAAGCTGTTCAGCAACTGGACGATCGCTCCCATCATCGAGGGCGTGTCCGGCCGGCCCTTCAACATCATCACCGGAGACGACCGCAACTTCGACTTCTCGACGCCGACGGATCGTCCGCTCATCGTGCCTGCCGGCACTCCCTTGAACAGGTGTGGCGACGCGCCCGCAGCCTCACGGTTCTCTCCTACCGGCTTCTTGCAACCGGCCTGCTTCCTGGATGGCACCGTGCTCGGCAACCTCGGCCGCAATGCTGGAACAAAGCCCCACAACGTATTCGTGGACCTGCGCGTCTCGAAGCGCATCCCGTTGGGTGATCGCGTCGCGCTGGAAGGCATCATGGATGCCTTCAACCTCATCAACAAGTTCAACGTGGGCGATGTGAACCCGCTCTGGAACAGCGGTCAGAAACCGACCTCGGCCTTTGACCCGCGACAGTTCCAGTTCGCGCTGCGGTTAACCTGGTAGTAGGGGCACCGACTGTCTCAATCTTCAGGAGGATCGAACGAATGAAAATTCCTAAGGCATCTTTGATGATTCTTACGCTGACTCTCGTGTTCTCCGCCTACACCTTCGCCAGCCCAGGCGCGGACACCTTCAAGGCAAAATGTGCGGCCTGCCACGGCGCGACCGGCGCGGGCGACACCACCATGGGCAAGAACCTCAAACTGCGCGACCTCGGCTCCGCCGACGTCCAGAAGCAATCGGACGACGAACTCGCCACCATCATCAGCAAGGGCAAAGGCAAAATGCCGCCCTATGGAAGTAAACTCACGAAAGAACAGATCAGCGACGTCGTGAAATTTATCCGCTCGCTTAAGAAGTAGCTTTGCTGTAGAACTTCCCGAGAAGCGGCTGGGACTTTCCCAGCCGTTTTCTTTGCCTGGCAGGCTCCAAAGCTTCAATGCCTCGATTCTCGTGAGGCCTTGCCCTATCCTCTCTTCTCAATCTTCGCCCAGGTATCTTTCAACGCTACCGAACGGTTGAACACCGGACGTCCCGGCCTGGAATCCATATCCACGCAGAAATATCCCAGCCGCTCGAACTGGAAGCGGCCCCCGACCGGCGCATTAACCAGCGAGGGCTCCACCTTCGCATGTGAAATCACTTCCAGAGACTGCGGATTCAGGTTCGCCGTGAACTCCTGCCCCTCTTCCACCTGGTTCGGATCCTCCTTGGTAAACAACGTGTCGTACAGCCGCACCTCGGCGTCCACCGCGTGCGCCGCCGACACCCAGTGAATGGTGGACTTCACCTTGCGCCCGTCGGGAGCATTGCCACCGCGAGTAGCCGGATCGTAAGTGCAATGCACCTCGACCACTTCGCCCGCGTCATTCTTCACCACGCTGCGAGCAGTAATGAAGTACCCGTACCGCAGCCGCACCTCGCGCCCGAGCGACAACCGGTAGTACTGCTTAGGCGGATCTTCGCGAAAATCATCCTGCTCGATATAGAGCACCCTGGAGAACGGCACCTTGCGCATCCCAGCGCTCGCATCTTCAGGATTGTTCACCGCGTCCGCTTCCGCAACCTGACCCTCCGGGTAGTTATCAATCACGACCTTCAGCGGCCGCAGCACTGCCATCACCCGCGGCGCTCGCTTATTCAAGTCTTCCCGCACGAAGTGTTCCAGCATCGCCAGCTCTAGCGTGCCGTTCGTCTTCGAGACCCCAGTGGCCGCGCAGAAATTGCGGATCGCCTCCGGCGTGTACCCGCGCCGCCGGATGCCGGAAAGCGTCGGCATGCGCGGATCATCCCATCCGTTCACCAGCTTCTCCTGCACCAGCTTGAGCAGTTTGCGCTTGCTCAGCAGCGTGTAGGTCAGGCTCAACCGGTCGAACTCGATCTGCTGCGATGGGAAAATGCCGAGCTGCTGGATAAACCAGTTGTACAGTGGCCGATGATCTTCGAATTCCAGCGTGCACATCGAATGCGTAACGCGCTCCATGGAATCCGACTGCCCGTGCGCATAGTCATACATCGGATAAATACACCACTTGTCGCCCGTGCGATGATGCTCAGCATGCAAAATCCGGTACATCACCGGATCACGCATGTTCAGGTTCGGAGAAGCCATGTCAATCTTGGCGCGCAGCACGCGCGAGCCATCGAGAAATTCCCCCTTGCGCATACGCTCGAACAGATCAAGATTCTCTTCGACGGAACGATTGCGATACGGGCTGTCTTTTCCAGGTTCGGTGAGCGTGCCGCGATATTGGCGAATCTCATCGGCGCTCAGGTCGTCTACGTATGCCTTGCCCGCCTTGATCAGCTTGATGGCCCACTCATAAAGCTGGCCGAAATAATCGGACGCGTAATAGAGCCCTTCCCACTCGAACCCCAGCCAGCGGACGTCCTTCATAATAGAGTCCACGTATGCTTGCTCTTCCTTCTCCGGATTCGTGTCGTCAAAGCGCAGGTTAGTTTTGCCGCCGAACTCATCGGCCAGTCCGAAGTCGAGACAGATTGCCTTGGCATGCCCGATATGCAGGTAGCCGTTGGGCTCCGGAGGGAAGCGGGTCTGGATCACCGCGTCGCCGTACTTTTTCGTCTTGAGGTCCTCGATAATGATCTCGCGGATGAAATTCGACGCCGCCCGCGAAGGCTCGGGGGCTGGTTTCACTTCGGTTTCAGGCTTCGCTGGATTCATGTTTGTTACATTTTATAGTGAGAGGCCCGGCGAAAGCGTCGCGCTGCCCTAAACGAATGGCCAACTGCATCAAATGCGGTCGCAATCTTCCATCGTTCTCCTTCGGCAAGAAAGTCTGTTCCTGGTGCGTTCAGCACGAAGCGGCGCAGCGGGGCGAGGAATCCGAGAACGCCGTCCAGCGCGTCGAGCCAGCGCCATGGCTGCGGCGGCAATCCACCTCCATGGTGGTCACCCAGGTCATTTTCGGGATTAATGTGGCCGTTTTCCTTGGGATGCTTCTCGCCGGGGTTTCGATCCTCGACAATCCTGCAGGCCAGGACCTGGTGAAGTGGGGAGCAAACTACGGCCCGTACACCGTCGGCGGCCAATGGTGGCGGCTTCTGACCTGCGTTTTCATTCACGGAGGTCTTCTCCACATCGCATTCAACATGTGGGGCTTATGGAACTTAGGGTCGCTGGCCGAATCGCTATATGGCCGCTGGACATTTGGCTTCATTTACCTGATCACGGGTGTGGCGGCAAGCGTGGCAAGCGTGGTTTGGAATCCGAACGTGTTGGGTGTCGGCGCATCGGGCGCGATCTTTGGGATCGCGGGAGCGTTGATTGCGTCTTTTTCCCTGGGTGGATTCTCACTGCCCCGGACGCAAGTAACAGGCACTCTGACAAGCCTCGTCGTGTTTGCCGTGTACAGCCTAGTGTTTGGAGCGAGTTCACGCGGCATCGACAACGCCGCCCATGTCGGGGGCCTGATCGCCGGCCTGATTCTGGGCGCGCTCATCGCCTTGGTCGCTCCTGATCGAGACGCACCCATGCGACGCATCGCCGTACTGGCGCTTGTGCTCGTCCTGATCGGCGGCGGCACCGCCTGGTGGCTGCATTCGCGCGACTACCTCCGCCACATGCAGCGCGGTATCGGGTATCTCGGCGAAGCCAAGACCGATCAGGCCATCGCCGAGTTCCAGACCGTCATTCGCCGCCGTCCCGACTACCCGGCCGCACACTTCGAGCTGGCGCGTGCCTACGCGACAAAAGGGGATCTCGCCCACGCGGAAGCGGAATTCAAACGTGTCCTGGAACTGAATCCAGGAAGCGAGGCTGCCTACAACAACCTGGGCTTCGTATACCTGGACGAGCGGAAACTGCCGCAAGCGCGAGAAGCTTTTCAGGGACTCCTGGCATTGAATCCGAACAATGCCAATGCCCACTTCGGTCTCGCCGCCGGCGGCTTTGCGGAAGGGAAATACCAGGACGCGATTCAGGAATACCAGACGGCCGCCAAGTTAAACCCTGATCTAGAAGGCGTGTATTCCAACCTGGGCCGCGCGCAGGCGAAACTGGGCCTGCTGGACGATGCGATTGCGTCGTTCAAGAAAGAACTCGAGACGAGCGGGGACGATTACGACACGGAAATCGCGCTGGCGACCGCCTACGAAGCCAAGGGGATGAAGAAGGAAGCCGCGGAAACACGGCAGAAAGCGGCGGAGTTGACGGGTAAGAATTAGCCATCGCTAACGGAGTTTAAGGATGGCGGCTTCTATCCGCTTCAGCGCAGTTTCGCGTCCCAGCACCTCCAGCGTCTCAAACAGCGGCGGCGCATTCTTCCGCCCGCAGACAGCCACGCGAATCGGCTGAAACATCTGTCCCGCCTTAAGGCCCAGTTCCTGGGCGGCAGCCCGCAGAGCTTGATCGAGAGGATCATGCTTGAATTCGGTCTGCGCCAGCACTTCACGGGCGCGGGTCAGGACTTTGAGTGCCATGCCGGCGTCGCCCTTTTGCGGGATGAGTTCGGCCGGATCGTACGGCGGGAGCTGGTCTACGAGGAGGAAGTCGGCGGCCGTGAGCACGTCCCGCAACAGCTTGATGCGCTCGCGGATGAGCGGCGTAACCGCCCGCATCTTCTCCGGCGTAACCTGGACTCCGGCCTCACGCACAATCGGTAGCAGCCGCGCGCTCAGCTCTTCGACCGACAGACCCCGGATGTGCTCCGCATTCAGCCAAACAGCCTTCGGATCGAACGTTTCCTCCGGCGTAGCCGCCGGCTCCTTGAAGTTCACAACCGCATTGGCGCGGTTGATGCCTTCAAGCGAAAAAGCGTCAATCAGCTCCTGCCGCGTCATCTTCTCGCGATCGTCTTTCGGCGACCATCCCAGCAGACAAAGAAAGTTGATGAACGCCTCCGGCAGGAAACCGGCATCGCGATAAGTTGTCACGCTGACCACTGGCCCGTGCCGTCGCTTGGAGAGCTTCGACCCATCCGGCGCAACCAGCAGGGGCAGATGCGCAAACTGCGGCGCCTTCCCGCCCGCGGCTTCGAAGATCAAGACATGCTTGTACGTGTTCGAGAGATGGTCCTGGCCGCGGATGATATGGCTGATGCGCAGGTCCACATCGTCGGCACAGGAGGCCAGGTGATAGGTGGGCATGCCGTCGGACCGCAGCAGGGCAAAGTCTTCAATGTCGTCCGCAGCCTTGACCTGCTCTCCGTAAACGGCGTCGGTGAAACGGACTGAACCCCCCGTCCCCCGCGGCACGCGGAAGCGCAGGGCAAAGGGTTCTCCGGCGTTCGCCCGGCGGTCACTCTCGGCGCGCGAAAGCTCGCGCATGCCGGGATTGAACAGCCAGGTCTGCTGCGCTCCTGTTTTTTCACCGTCCCCGGCGTGGGCGGGCGTGAAGTCGCGGTATGCAAGCCCCTTCTGAAAGATCACTTCGGCGGTCTGGCGGTGCAGCCCCAGCCGCTCGGACTGCTTGTACTCTTCATCCCACCCCAGACCCAGCCAGCGCAACCCTTCAAAAATGGAGTTGACCGAGGCCTCGGTGTTGCGCTCGACGTCGGTATCGTCGAGCCGCAGAACCACCGTTCCCCCGTTCCGCCGGGCATACAACCAGTTGAAAATGAAGGTGCGCGCACTGCCTACGTGCAGAGAGCCCGTAGGCGACGGCGCAAATCGAACGCGCAGCATAACCCGCGAGTATAGCAAGTTGCCCGCGAGAGTCCGGGGCTGGGAACCATTTGCCGTGGGCTCATTCACTTGCCCATCGCCCTCAACCTTGAGGTTACTTTGGTAACCAGAAACCGGTTACGCCCGCCCCGTACGCCTTGCGTCCCCGCCAAAATGGGGGGCGTCTCATCATCAGGGGCCAGATTCCCTGCGAGAGGGTGACGCACACAGTAACTACTGATTGCTGTCTATTGTCTTGTTGCGGCAAGGTGTGCCACGATGAAACCGCTACCGCTTCGGAACCGTTGATCTTGCCATGAACACCGTTGCCACAGGCCTAGTCTTGATTCCCGGGGTTGTCGCGCTGCTGGTTTTCTTTGTCTTCACTTATTTGTACGAGCAGAGCCGGCAGAGCTATTTCCGCGCCTGGCAACTGGCCTGGGCCGCCTACACCCTGCACTATGCGCTTGAGGCCGTGGGGCACTTCCGGGGACCTTCCGCTGCGCTGTTCTTGCTGAGCTCGCTGCTGCTGGTGGCCATGGCCATTTGCATCTTCGTCTCCACCCGGCTGATGAAGGGTCCGTTCCAGCTGAAGTGGTATGACGCTGCTCTCTCTCTGACCGGCGTCGTCCTGGCCTATTTGAACCTGCGCGCGCACATCGTCGCAGGCGTGTTCAGCGCCCAGCCGGTGCCGCTTTCCTTTTACCGGTTGGAAGTGGGCCTGGCTGCGATCCTGTTGTATTCTTCTTTCCACTTCTACTTCTTCGCTTACCGCCGCAATTCTCTCGCCTTCCGCATGCTGGCTTTTTCCCTGGCCCTTTGGGGAGCGCTGATGGGCGCGGGACAAGTTCGCCATCCTTTTCTGGAAGTGTTCGGCCAGCTGGGAGGCTTTCTGGGCCCGATCCCGCAAATGCTGCTGGCCATCGCCATGGTGATGGTGCTGTTCGAGAACCAGCGCAACGCGGTGCAGCAGAATGCGCTGGCCTTCTCCACCCTGGGCGTCGATGCACGGCGCCTGCTCTCCGCCCAGGATCTGGTCCCCAGCCTGCAGAGCTTCCTGGACCGCCTAGTCGCGACCCTGCCTTCCCCGCGCGCCGTAGTTTTCATCTCTGAGCCTTGGCGCGCCACGCTCCCCTCGGTACAAAAGGGATTCTCGCCCGAGTTTCTCGAGAAGCTGCAGAAAAAACAGGCTGGAGACTACATCGCGGAACTTGCCTACCGCAGCGGGGGAGTATTCACCTTCCGCGCCCTCGCGGAAGTTGGAGAGCCGCTGCCCCCGTTTCCGGGAGGACGCTTCGAGGCTTTCAAGGAGACGCTGCTGGCGGAGGGCATCCGCGATCTGATGGCGGTCAGCCTGCAGACCCGCGAGCACAACTTCGGTGTCATCCTGTTTCCCCATGCCGAACGCCGCATGTTTGGCTCCTCGAACCTCGGGCTGCTGATCGGCTTGACACTGCAGATCGCCTTGACGCTGGAAAACTACGTCGTGATGCACGAGGCGCAGCGCCGCACCAAAGAGTATGAGCTGCTCACCGAAATCGGTCAGGCCATCAGTTCCCACCTCAATCAGGATGAGGTCCTGCGCACCGTCCAGGTCGAACTCGGCCAGATCTTCGATACCAGCAGTTTCTATATCGCGTTCCAGGAAGATGACGAGATCCGCTTTGAACTGGAGATCGAGGGCGGTCAGATCTTTCCGAAGCGCTCGCGCAAAGCCGGGAACGGGTTAACCGAGCACATCATCCGGACCGGGCAGGCGCTGCTGATTCAGTCCGACCTTGAACAGATGCGGGCTAAGCTCGGATTGGATTTCATTCCCGCCCGCCCAGCCAAGTCGTTCTGCGGAGTCCCCATCTTCCTGGGAGGCAAGCCGGCAGGGGTCATGGCAGCTCTGAGCACGGAACGAGAGTACGCGTTCGAAGCACGTGACCTTGAGGTCATGAAGACAGCCGCCGGCCAGCTCGGGGTGGCGGTGGAAAATGCCCGGCTGTTCACCGAGGAACAGCGCCGCGCCAAGCACCTGTCCTTCCTCAACAACATCTCCAAGACCGCCATCTCCAGCCAGGACGCCGAACAGATGATGGGCGACATCGTGCGCGAGATCCAGAAGAATTTCCGCTACGACCACATCGGCATCGGCATCATGGACTACACCACCAAGGACATCGAGATCAAAGCCGAGGCCGGAACGACTTCGCTGGTGCTCGGCAAGCGCATTCCAGTCGGCAGCGGAATTCTAGGAAAGGTCGCCCGCAGCGGTGTAACCGGCCTGGCGCAAAACGCGGGCCCGGGCCAGCTCGGGGGTATACTGCCGGATTCGCGCGCGGTGCTCTGCCTGCCCATCACCTATGGTGAGACGCTGCTGGGCGTGCTCAACGTGGAGAGCCGCTCTGAAAATGCCTTCGCCCCGCAAGACGTTCTGATCCTGAACACGCTCGCCGATCTTCTGGCGACCGCCCTGCACAATTCCTTCGTTTTCCAGAAGCTGCAGCAGCAGTCCATCACCGACGGTCTGACCGGCATCAAGACGCGCCGTTTCTTCTGGGAAGCGCTCACCTCCGAGTGGAAGCGCGCTTCCCGCTCCGGACGCCCGTTCTCGGTGGTGCTCATTGACCTCGACAAATTCAAGGAGGTCAACGACACTCTCGGCCATCTCGAGGGCGATCTGGTGCTGGCCCGTGTGGGCCGTCTGCTGGAGCAGAAGTGCCGCCAGTCGAACGTGGTCGCCCGCTACGGCGGAGACGAGTTCATCATCCTCATGCCCGAAACCGGCATCGAACAGTCGCAGGTGCTGGCCGAGAGATTGCGTCTCTGGCTCGCCACCGATCCCATGCTGGAAGAACACCAGATCACCGGCAGCTTTGGCGTCGCCAGCTTCCCGGTACACGGCTTTTCGGCCGAGGACATCATCCGCGTCGCCGACGCCGGCATGTACCTCTCCAAGCACGCCGGGGGAAATCAGGTCCGTTCCGCGGAGTTGCTCAGCGACGGTGAAGGTTCAGCGGTGCAGCGCCAGCTCATCTCCGGCTACATCGAGGGTTTTCTGCAACGCGAGGACACCGGCCCCGAGCAGCTGGAGGAACTGGTCAGCACCTTCCGCAAGTTGTGTGGTGGAAGCGAGGAGGGAGACCGGCAGGCCTTGAAAGAGGGGATCGAGGCGTTGACCCGCGCCTCGGAAATGCGCGAACCCTACGCCGCCGGCCACGGAGAACAGTGTGGCCACTACGCTGGAGTCATCGCGCGCGGACTGAACTTGTCCCCGCAAGAGGTGCAAGACGTTACCTTCTCCGCGCGCGTCCACGACGTCGGCAAGCTCTTTATCTCCGAACGAATCCTCAACAAGCCCGGCCCGCTTACCGACGATGAGTTCGACGTGATCAAAACTCACCCAAGGTTGGGAGCGGAGGTCTTGCGCGCAATTCCCGACAACAAGCGCCTCCAGCAAGCGGTCGAATCTCATCATGAAGCCTTCGACGGCACCGGCTATCCGTCCGGCCTGCAGGGTGAGAGCATTCCGCTCTGGGCACGCATCATCGCCGTCACCGACGCTTATGTGAACATGACCAGCGATCGCTCCTTCGCGCCCGCCAAGTCCCATGAACAGGCCATTGCAGAACTGGAAAAACTGAGTGGTACCCGCTTCGATGGCATGATCGTGCGCCTCTTCGCGCGCCAGTTGAAGATGGAGAAGACCACCAGCTTTTGAGGATAGCTGCCAGCTGTCGGCTGGCAGCCGTCAACTGCCTTCACTCACACGCAAGCTTGCATCCTTCGGCAAATAACTCTTCCGCCGAAACCAATCCTCCATCGCCTCCCGAAGCTGCTCCAGCGGCACATGCGTCCCAATCTCCATCTGTCCATCCCCCACCGGCAGGGTGTCGTCAAACACCGTCGCATTCGTAAAATTGCGCATACTGAAACTGTCCAGCCACTTCAGCGGGCAAGGCTGCACCTTGCCATCCTGCGGGTATTCGATGCGCACTTTGCGGGCGAACATGCTCTGATTTAAGCACAGGACTGCAGCCGGCCGCTTGCCTGCCCTTGGGCGCGCGGGTACACTCGACCGGTCGTAATCCATTCGAACAAGGAGAGTGGAAATGTTCTGGTTGCTGTGGGTCATTCTGGTCGGTTTGATCGCTGGCTGGGCCGCCGGCAGAATTATGAGAGGCTCAGGCTACGGCACCCTAGCAGATATCGGCCTCGGCATTCTAGGCGCCGTGGTCGGCGGTTTCCTGATCCGGCTGGTAGGTTTCGAGCCGATGGGCGGATTGATTTCCAGCATCGTGACCGCGACCCTCGGCGCCATCGTCGTGATCGCCATCGCCCGCAAACTCAAGTAGGGCCGCAACTCTGCAGTCCCTACTCTACTTCTTCGCCCTCCGAAGGCGTTCTTCCAGCTCCGCCACTTCGCGGTTCAACCCCTCCGGCAGATGACTGCCGAATTTGGCGAAGTGCTCCCGGATTCGCGGCACCTCCTCCAGCCAGCCTTCGACGTCCACACTCAGCAGCTTCGCGATGTTGACGGCCGGAATATCGAGGCCTTTGGTGTCCAGATCGCCGGACTCGGGAAGGCGGCCGATCGGCGTATCCACGGCGCGCGCCTCGCCCTGGCAACGCTCGAAGACCCACTTCAGCACCCGGCTGTTCTCACCATAGCCGGGCCATAGGAATTTGCCGTTTTCGTCGGTACGGAACCAGTTGACGTAGTAAATCTTCGGCAACTTCGCTCCCGGCCGCGCGCCAATCTTGAGATAGTGCGTAAAGTAGTCCCCCATGTGGTAGCCGCAGAAAGGCAACATGGCCATCGGATCGCGCCGCAGTTGGCCGACTTTGCCGGCCGCCGCGGCGGTAGTCTCGCTGCTGGCGGTGGCGCCCAGAAAGGTTCCATGCTGCCAGCTGAAAGATTCGGTCACCAGGGGCACGATGCCCGCCCGGCGGCCCCCGAAAAGAATGGCGTCAATCGGGACGCCCTTGGGATCCTCCCACTCGGGCGCAATCACCGGGCACTGGCTGGCGGGAGTCGTAAACCGGGAGTTGGGATGCGCCGCTTTCCGTCCGGAATTCGGCGTCCACGGCCGCCGCAGCCAGTCCACCAGTTCCGCCGGCTTCTCGTCGGTCATGGCTTCCCACCAGACGTCGCCATCGGGGGTCATCGCACAATTCGTAAAGATGGAATTCCTGGTCGCGGTGAGCATGGCGTTCTTGTTCGACTTCATGCTCGTCCCCGGCGCTACCCCAAAGAATCCGTACTCGGGATTGATCGCGTAGAGTCGCCCATCCGCCCCGAACTTCATCCACGCGATATCGTCGCCAACCGTCTCCACCTTCCAGCCCGGGATCGTCGGGATCAGCATCGCCAGGTTGGTCTTGCCGCACGCCGAAGGAAACGCTCCGGTGATGTACTTGACCTGCCCTGAAGGATTGGTCATCTTCAGGATGAGCATGTGCTCCGCCATCCACCCCTCATCCCGTGCCTGCACCGAAGCAATGCGCAGCGCGTGACACTTCTTGCCCAGCAGAGCATTGCCACCGTAGCCTGAACCGTACGACCAGATCTCCCGCGTGTCCGGAAAATGGCAGATATATTTTTCCTGCGCGTTGTTGGGCCAGGGCGAGTCCTGCTCATTCGGCCCCAACGGAGCCCCCACCGAGTGCAGTCCCCGCACAAACTCCCCGTCTTCGCCGAGCACCTCGAGCACGCGCGTGCCCACCCGCGCCATGATGTGCATGTTGGCCACGACGTACGGCGAGTCCGTAATCTCAACCCCGATATTGGCAATGGGTGAGCCGATCGGACCCATGCTGTAAGGGATGACGTACATCGTGCGCCCCGCCATCCCCCCCGTGTACAGTCCCTTCAGTTTGTCCTTCATCTTCGCCGGATCTTCCCAGTTATTGGTGGGACCTGCCTCGTCCTTGGTCCGCGCACAGATGAAAGTCCGGTCCTCGACCCGCGCCACGTCCGCCGGACTCGACCGCACCAGGATGCTGTTCGGTCGCTTCTCCTCGGCCAACGGGATTGCCGTCCCGGACAGGATCATGAGCCGCAGCATGGCCTGGTATTCGTCGTGCGAGCCATCGCACCAGTGCACGCGGTCCGGCTTGCACAACTGGGCAGCCTCTTCCACCCACTGCGCCAGGCGTTTATGTCTCTTTTTGCTTCGGGTCTCGACTTCCAAGGTAAGACTGGACATGAGAACGTCTCCTCGATCAACGAGCTGCGCGCCCCAACCGGAGGCTTCAAAACGGCTTACGCGGGCAGAGGCGAGTGGTTAGGAAAAACAGCCCTGTCCGTGGCCCCGAGGACAAACGAAGTATTGTCCCTCATCGGACGGCTCTTTCCAAGTGCCCAGGCACTTCGGCGCTGTCTTAACCCAAGACCCTTTAGGGGGTTCCCGTCAAACGGTTCCACCCTGGCACCCCTCGCGCGTTTGATTATCTTCGCCCTGCAACACCACGCGAAGTGTCTGACATCACAAGGACTTGTGACATAGAGCCCAGCCGCGTAGCGCGGAACGGGCAGTCCAGGTTGGAAGTCCTGGGTAGGCGTCTGCGAGAAGTACGAGTCCTAGAGGGACGTACCTTTGCTATGACAGATCTCCGCGAGGGACGGCGCCGAGCGGCCTAGCCGTTGCCCACCGCCTGCAACCCCGCCTCCGCGACCACCGCGTCCAGGTGCTTGAGCGTCTCCTCCACCGTCAGCGAGTACATCTCCCGCCCGACTCCCTCGCCCGACTCCAGGGCCACCTTCAAAAAATGCCCCGCAATCTCCTTCGCGAGCGCGTCGGTGATCAAGTTGCCGGTCCGTTTCTTGTACTCAACCCACGCCGGATGCGGCAGCGCCACCCACACCGGCCGCCCATCCACCAGGAACTTGATGTCCACGGCATCGGCATGCCGCGTGGCGATGGCAACGATCAGGGCTTCATAGATGCAGTGAACCGGCTTCTTGGTCCAGCGGTCGGTGGTGGTGAAGTTCGTAAACATGGGATTCTAAAAATATACCTTCCACCCCAGCGTCCGGCAATCGCGGCCCAGCCGCGGAACAACAACTTGTGACTGCGGACTTCGAGGGCGGCGCTCCGGCCTGAGCGGTCGAGTATCATCAACTGTGGTGACCAGGCCCGTCCCGAACGACAAATTGCAACTTCTTCATTCCCAGAAGCTCGGCAAATGGACCTGGCTGATCCACGCATTCTCCACCCGTCGCGGTGGAGTCTCCCGCGGCTACGGCGGCAACGCGCTGAACCTCGGTTTCACCAAGCACGACTCCCGCACCACGGTCGAACGCAACCGCACCCTCTTCCTCCAGCAACTCGGCCTTGCCAAAGGACGCCAAACCTGGCCCCTGATTACGCTGCGGCAAATCCACTCCGATCTCATCCATCGCGTCCAGAGCGTGCCCGACCATCCCCCGGTCGGCGACGGACTGATCACCGACACGCCCGGCCCTCTGCTCGCGGTACTAACGGCCGATTGCCTGCCCATAATCCTGGTGGACCGGAAGAAGCATGCCGTCGGCGTCTTCCACGCGGGCTGGCGCG
The DNA here is from genome assembly GCA_049273945.1 of Terriglobales bacterium. GTDB lineage: Bacteria > Acidobacteriota > Terriglobia > Terriglobales > Acidobacteriaceae > Acidiflorens. The sequence continues at coordinate 23,013 of JBASRS010000064.1, forward strand.
GCACTGTCAAGCGCATCGTCGAAAAAGGAGTAGGCGAGATGCAGCGCCACTTCGGCAGCAACCCACACAACATTGTCGCCACCATCGGTCCCGGAGTTCAAAGTTGCTGTTATGAGGTCGGCGAAGAAGTCCGCCAGAAGTTCGAAGCCCAGTTCACCTATGCCGCCGGACTCTTCCACGAAGTGAAAGAATCCGACCCGGTCCGTGAGAAGTATCCGCTTCTGTTCCTGACCGCCCGCGCTCCCGGACACAGCAAGCTGCCCGCAAAGATCTTCCTCGACCTGGTGGAAGCCAACCGTCGCCAACTCCTCGATGCCGGCTTGCCCGCAAAAAACATCGATTCGTCAGCGCCCTGCACCGCGTGCCACACCGACCTGCTCTTCAGCCACCGTGCCGAGAAAGGTGTGACCGGAAGGCTGATGGGCGTAGTGGGAATCCGGCCAAAGTAACATTTCGTGGAAATTCGTGCTGACATTCAACGATGGAAGCTGTTCAGATGAGGGCGGACTCGTATCAGGGCATCGCTTCAGCGATGCCGCAAATCGCTCGACCCTCATAGCGCCTTCAAGCGCTCCCCCCGATCCCACTCTGCGTCGAAGCCGACGACGCCGGCGGCAAGACTCCCTCGCGCGTCAGCCGCTCCAGCGTCACGCGCGGACAGACATTGCCATGCAGGTATTCCATCAAAGTGCGCGCAAGGCCGCGGATCATATATTCCACATTGGGATCAAGGACGTGACCCGACGCGTCGAACACCGATTGCACGTTCGCCACGGAAATCGGTGTCGGCAGCACCACCGCCCCCACGTGCGACGCTACGCCCCGCAAGTGTTCCAGCGACTTGATGGCGCCGATCGCCCCGGCCGCCACTCCCAGCAACGCCACCGGCTTGCCTTGCAGCAGCGATGGAAATCCGAGGTTCTCAATCACCAGTTTCATTACGCTCGAAAAGCTCCCGTGATATTCCGGCGTAGCCAGCACCACCGCGGTCGCGTGCTTGACGGCTTCCTGCAGCTTGCGGGAGCCGTCGGAGAAGCCGAGCCCCGGCAGCGGCAGATTCAGTTCCGCTGGGTTGAGCCACTGGACGTGGACTTCGGGATCTTTCTTCAGTTCATCCACCACCAGCGCCGCCGCCATGTTCGTGTAATTGTTAGGGCGAACGCTGCCACTAATCAGGACAATGCGAATCGGTTTCTCGCTCATTGAAGCTCCTTACTCGACGGACGGGCGCTTTGCTGAAAAAAGTCGCAGCAGCGCCCGTCTTCAATCGCTCAGGCCAGATCGAACAACAGAACTTCCGCGTCCTTCGTGCCCTTGAAGGTCAACTTCTTTTCTTCACTTACGGCGGCGCCATCGCCCTGACCGAGTTTCTGGCCGTTCAGTTCGACCTCGCCTTTCGCCACTTGCAGCCAAGCGTGCCGCTTGCCGTCGAACCCGTGGGTCACTTCCTCCCCCGGCGCCAGCAGGCTGACGAACAGTTTAGCGTCCTGGTTGATCCGCACCGACCCCTCGGCCCCGTCCTTCGAAGCGATCAGCCGAAGCTGGCCCCGCTTCTCGGATTCCGGAAAGCTCTTCTGCTCATAGCTCGGTTCCAGACCTTGCTTCTCCGGCAGAATCCAGATCTGCAGCAGGTGCGCCGTCTCCTTCGCGGACGGATTGTACTCGCTGTGCCGGATGCCGCGCCCCGCAGTCATGCGCTGTCCGTCACCGGGGAGGATCACCGACCCCGTCCCCAGGCTGTCCTTGTGCTCCAGCTGGCCGGACAGGATGTAGGTGATGATCTCCATGTCGCGATGCGGATGCGTAGGGAACCCGCCGTTGGGTCCCACAAAATCCTCGTTGATCACCCGCAGCGAACGGAACCCCATCCACTTCTCGTCCCAGTAGTCGTTGAAACTGAAGGTGTGCCGGGTCTTCAGCCAGCCGTGATCGCCGCCTCCCCGCTCGTTGCTCCGTCGGATAGTAATCATGGTGTGTCGCTCCATTTAGTCGTTATAACGACTATTCCCACTATCCTTAGATGCCAAGGGCGACGGGAGGATTCAGAGGCTGTAGGTTGTGCAGGGCCGGGTCTCTGACCCGGCCGGCCGGGCGGGAGGCCCAGCCCCACACGACCTACTCCTTCTTAGGTTTTTTGTGCGCAGTCTCAGCTTTCGGTTTCTCTTCCTTCTTCGTTTCCTTCGATTCTTTGGCCGCGTCCTTGGCCTCGCTGCCGCCGTCCGAAGGCGCCGACGAGGACCCTGCCCCCTTTTTGGCGTAGTCCGTCACATACCAGCCCGCGCCCTTGAACTGTACGGTGGAAGCCGAGATCAGTTGCTCGACCGCCCCTCCGCATTCGGGGCACTTCTTGCTCGGCTTGTCGGAAAACTTTACGATTTTTTCGAAGCGGTGTCCGCACTTCTTGCACTGGTATTCGTAGAGGGGCATGGGTGAAAGAATTCTAGCAGGTTGCGAATAGCCCGCCTTTGGGTGGCGCAGCGCTTCAAGCGCTGCGATAGAGCGCTGTCTTTCCAGCCGGCTTCAGCCGCTGAGGTTTCGTGGCTCCTGCACAGAGCTACCGCTTCAGCAAATCCACCGGCTCCCGCACATCGGTCACCCGAAAATACTTTGCCAACACCGGATACCGCGCCGCCACCGCCTCATACATCGCATACGCCACATTGCGATACGACGCATGCCCCGCCGGTGTGGTGCGCAATTCAGAGATGTACACCGCCTCGGCGAAGTCCATCTTGAACAGCGTCCGCTTGCGAAATGCCAGCGGGATCGCATACTCCGCATTCTGCCCGGCCTCGGCTCCGCCACTTGCAGAAATCTGACGCACCGCCGCTTCTGCCCGCTTCACGGCAGATTCGTAATCCGCCCGCACTCCCGCCGCCTCCACTTCCGGAGGCATATCGAAGCCGTGGGCGGTGGTGAACTCCTGCATGATCTGCACGCAGCGCCGATGCCGATGCATATCGCGGAACCCGCCGACATCCATCAGGATGTCGAACCGGAACTGCTGCCCCGCCGCAAACGCGCGCAGCATCTCATCGTGTTTGCTGCGATGCCGCAACCCCAGTTCGATGATTTCCCGCCGCCGCGCCTCGCCCGCCGCCTCCACCGCATCCCGGATTTGCCGGTAAGAATAATGACAATGTCCGTACAGCAGAGTCGTAGCCAGTTCGATCTCCAGCGGATCTTCATCCAGCAGATCCACCAGCGGCGCGGGTGCAATCGGCGCGCCCCGCATCAGCTCGCCGGCCGCCTGCTGCAACTCCCGGCGCGTCTCAATCTCATACGCGTTGGGATCGGCATACTTCACCAAAGTCGGCGCAACCCGCACCTCGCGCAGCAATTCGCGTTCCGCGCGCTCACCCAACTCGGGCGACCGCGCGCGAATCTCCTCGACCAAAGCCCGCAGCGACTCCTCGTTCGCGTTATACGCCGGCGAAGTAGCCGCCTTCTTCAGCCGCGCTCCCAGATCGCGTACCTCCTTATGTGTGTGTGAAAGCAAGTGCGACACCTGCGTTTCCAGCGTGCGCGCATTCACGATCTCCCCCAGCGACGTATTGGTCGCCAGCGGCAGCAGGTAGCGCGAAATGTCAAAGGCCCGCGCCCGCAACGTACGTTCGTAAGCGTCCTGCTTCATCTCGGCGGGCTTCGGCGTAATTCCCCGGAGATACTCAAACATCGTCTCCGACAGCCGCTGGTAATCGGCGAACAACTGATCGACCGTCTGCCGATAGAGTGCGCGCGCCTCCGCGCCCTCAAATTCCGGTGTGTAATAGCCGCTCTTCTTGAAATCCTGGTACCGGGTCGAGCGCTCCTGCCCGTCCCAGCGCTGCTCATCGACGATCACGATCGCCGCCAGAATCGACAACCGCTCAATGGCCAGTGCGATGTGGGCCAAATCCGCAATCGACCGATGCCCGTACTGGAAGTAGAACGTGTTGAGGAACTTCTCGGCTTTCTGCTGGGTAATCTCCTTCAGCGACTCTTTCATGGAGAGCGCCGAGCGCGAGTACTTGGCCATGGCATAGGCCTGAATCTCCGGCTCGACGCCATACACGGCGAAGACTTCAACAGCGGGCCCGTGTTCGTTGTTGGAGGAATCGTTCAAAGTTGCAGGCTCGCTTAAAATTGCGTCCGACATGGGAGTGCAGGAATCTTAACTGTCCGTGACACCGTTCGCAATCATTGACGGTGAGGGCGTGTTCACTTTGCGTCCTTTGCGAGACCTTCGCGCCCTTTGCGGTAAGGGTTTTAGCTGCTCATGGAATCTGCGATAGAGTCGGAGGGCAAATTTTCATCCGCGTCTCACGGTCATCCCGGTGGCAACCTCTCCTGAACACGGCATTGAGTTGATCCAGGCCGCGCTCCCCGAACAAATCGAGCAAGCCCGCGAACTTTTTCTCGAATATGCGGCCTCTCTCGGCTTCAGCCTCTGTTTCCAGGGCTTCGATGAAGAAGTGAAAAACCTGCCCGGCGCCTACGCTCCGCCCACCGGACGATTGCTTCTCGCCCGCGATGCCGGTCACGCCGCCGGCTGCGTTGCGCTCCGTTGCCTTGAAGATCGCATCTGTGAGATGAAGCGCCTGTACGTCCGTCCTGCCGATCGCGGCAAAAGCCTCGGACGCCTGCTGGTGGACCGCGTCATCGCAGAGGCCCGCCAGATCGGATACCAACGGATGCGCCTGGACACGATCGAATCGTCCATGCAGGATGCCATCGCGCTCTATCGCCGGAGAGGTTTTCAGGAAATTCCCGCCTACCGCGAGAATCCCATTCCGGGCGCGCTCTATCTTGAGTTGGTGCTGTAGACCGCTGGCTGCGGAATATTTGGCGATGGTTTTTGCCCTCGACCAGCTGCGCTGGGACCGCCCGGCATCTCCGCTTGTGCCACCGCCCCGGCCGTGGGCCCGTGCCCCAGGATTATAATGTCCACCCGCCGATTCATCCCTCGCCCCTCGGGTGTAGCGTTGGAGGCAAGCGGGTGATACTCAGCGTATCCGGCCGCGCTGAGCTGTGCCGCATCGAACCCGTCTCGCACGATCAGCACCCGAACGATCTCTGTCGCCCTGGACGTAGAGAGTTCCCAGTTGGAAGAGAACTGCGCGGTGTGGATGGGCACGTTGTCGGTGTGCCCCTCGATGCGCAGGCGGTAGGCGCGTTTGTGCAGCAGGGCGGCAATGCGATCGAAGGCGGGCTGGGAACCGGCCTTCATCTGCGCCGATCCGCTCTCGAAGAATCCCACTTCGCGCAAGCTGATTACCAACCCGTCGGGTTCGCGCCGCATAGAAATTTCCTTGCGCGTAATTTCCGGCGACAGAGCCGTCTCCAGTTCTTGCTGTAACTGCTTCAGATCCCCATTCTCCCCGCTTCCCCCCAGCGTCCCTTCCGGCCGCGACGCGATTTGGCCCAGGTTGGCACTCCGCTGTGAGTTCTCCACCGTTTGTACCTTGCTGAAGGGCATCGGCTCGTTGAAATCCACCGGCACTTCCGTCGTGGACGCCTGAAAGATGCCCATTTCCTGAAACGCCACCTGGATCGCCAGCGCCAGCTTCCCGACCTTCCGCTTATCCACTTGGGACGAGGCGTACAGCACCACGAAAAACGCAAACAGCAGCGTGATGAAGTCGGCATAGGAAACCAGCCAGCGCTCGTGGTTGGCATGACTCGCGCGTTTCCTCCGTCGGCTCATGCGTTGGAAACCTCGGGCGCAGTGCTGCCTTCCCCCGCCTCCGTAAGAAATCCCAGCAGCTTCGTTTCCAGCATGCGCGGGTTCATGCCTTCCAGAATAGAGATCACACCCTCCAGCGTCATTTCCCGGATAACCTGCGCATCCCGGATGCGAATCTTCAGCTTTCCCGCCGCCGGCAAAAGGAAAAGGTTGGCGGCTCCCACGCCATAAATAGTGGCCACGAAGGCGACGGCAATGCCCTTGCCGACTTCGTCGATCTTGTCCAGGTGCTGCATCACCTGAATCAACCCCAGCACGGCTCCAATAATGCCGATGGTCGGAGAGAATCCCCCGGCCGACTCGAACACCTGCGGGATCTTTTCTTCCTGCTCCTCCTGATTGTCGAGTTCGAGTTCCATGATCTTGCGCAGTTCCTGCGGCTCGGTTCCGTCCACCGCCAGCATGAGCGCGCGGCGAAGAAAGGGTTCCTGAATGTTGGGAAGCTCCTGATCGAGCGAAACAATGCCTTCGCGCCGCGCCTGGTTGGCGTACTTGACCAGGTCCTCGATCACGGAACGGACGTTCTCACGCGGCTCCAGGAACACATGCGCCAGCCGCCGGAACGCGCTCAAAACCACTGCCAGCGGAAACTGAATCAGGATCGCGCCCAGGGTTCCGCCGAATACGATCATGGCCGCGGTGGGCTGCAACACCTGCCCCAGGTTGCCACCCTCGAGCACCAGCCCGAGAACGATCCCGCCGATGGCCAAGAAGAGACCCGCCAGGGTTGCCTTATCCAAGCGATCTCCTATTTCTCATCTTTCTCATCCCTCGTGCGGTTCTCACTCTCGAGCACGGGGGGAAGGGCGGAACGGTTGTCCCACCACAGCATGATTCCCTGCAGCACGGACCGCCGGAACTGGACCACACGCTCCAGGACTTCCTGCGCGTTCTCCCGCACTACGATCTTCTCCCCCGACACCAGCGTGATCACCGTGTCCGGGGCCTGCTCCACAAACTTGATCAGGTCCGAATTCACCGCTAAGGGGTGGTTGTTGAGCCGGGTGAGCTGGATCATTGGTTTTTGCTCCGGAAACGGTGGTAAAGCCTCTAACAGGCCTCACTTGAGAAACATCGGCAAAATGCGGTAAACCACGCAGGGACGGGTCTAAGGGCTCTAGTTACGGTAGGGCTACGCCGGAAAGTACCTGCGGAAATAAAGCATGTTCGTAGCTTGCCGATGTCCTAAGTGAAAGCAAACGGGTTCCGCAGGACAAACGGAACGCAGCCTCCAGCAAGGGTTCGGAGCCAGTTCCAGGAACGGAACCAAAAAGGAGATTCACAATGGCACTTAGTATCCTGAATAACATTCCGTCCCTGGCCGCTCAAAACCAGTTGGCGATTACAGGAGCGGGTTTGCAGAAAACACTGTTCCGCTTGTCGTCCGGTTCGCGAATCAACAGCGGCGCCGACGACGCGGCCGGCCTGGCGATTGCCGACGGGTTGCGCGCCAACATCTCGGCCCTCACGCAGTCTTCCCGCAACGCGAATGATGGTACCGGCAAGCTGCAAGTCGCCGATGGCGCCCTCGCCCAGGTGACCACCCTGCTCAACCGCGCCGTCACGCTGGCCACTGAGTCCGCCAACGGCACCGTGTCCGACACCCAGCGCACCGCCCTGGACGCCGAGTTCACGGCCATTAAAGCGGAAATCGACCGCATCGGTTCCAACACCACCTTCAACGGAACGGCGGTGTTTAGCGCAACCCCGATCGATCTCTTCCTCAGCGACTCCACCGTCACCGGAACCAGCATCGTCTCTGCGACCACGGGTGTGATTTCTTCGCTCGGCATCGGCCTGGGCGCGAATGCCAGCAACGTGCTGAGCGCCATCGGCAACGCGACCGCCGGCAAGGTCGTGGTCATCGGCACTCAGACCTACACCTTCGCCGCCGCCGCCGGCGCGGCCAACACGGTAGCGATCGGCGCCACCACCGCCGCCACTCTCGCCAACCTGGCCGCGGCCGTCAATGGCGGCGTGGGAGCCGGAGTCGCGTATGGCTCCGGTACGGTTGCCAACGCCGACGCCACGGCCGTAGCCGCAACTTCCACCGTCACCTTTACCGCAAGAGTGGCCGGGGTTGGCGGAAACGCCATCGTTTCCACCACCGACGACGCCACCTTCGGTTTCAGCAACCCGGGAGTGTTTGCCGGCGGCGCCGGCTCTGCCGGTCTCACCACTGCTGCCGCCGCTCAGGCTGCTCTGGTCAATATCAACTCCGCCATTCAGTCGGTGGCGAATACCCGCGGCAATCTCGGCGCGACCATCAACCGGCTGCAGAGCGCAGTCAGCGTCATCAACAACCAAACCCAGAACCTGACGGCTGCCGAAGATGGTATTCGCGCCGCCGATATCGCTCAGGAAGTGGCCAACTTGACCAAGTTCTCCATCCTGAACCAGACAGGTATCTCGGCTCTGGCGCAAGCCAATCAGAACCAGCAGAGCGTGCTCTCGCTGCTCCGTTAAACCGGACACCGGAGGCGGGCTGATCCCGCCTCCGGATCTCTCCGGAGTTGTTATGACGTTGAATCCAAGTCTGTCGAGTCCGCCGCCAGCGATTGCTGATGTGGCGCCCGCGCGCGCCAAAAATACTCGCCCGCGAAGCGCCGATCCATCCACGCTTGCATTCCGCCCACCGGCGCCGGTTCTCGTTTCCGCGCCTGCTGCCGATGATGTAAGGCTCCAGTGGGACAAGGACAATGGCGTGGTCATCAAGTTCACCGACAGGAAAAGCGGGGGAGTCACGCGCCAGATCCCCAGCGAACAGATGCTGAGCATAGCCAAGTTTATCCGTCACCTGCTTCAACAGCAGGAGACGGCAAGCGCCAGCTCCGGCAAAGGCGCTAGCGGGAGAAACCCATGGCAAGCGTGAATCTCAGTCAGAGCACCGCCACCCAAGGGACGGGCATCGATGTCACCTCGGTCGTCGACCAGATCATTTTTGCCGAGCAAGCCCCGGAGCGCATCTGGCAGCAGCAACAAATCGCGCTGGCTGCGCAAGCCTCCTCCTTAAACTCTTTGAGCAGCGGCGTGAACGCGCTTAAGGATAAGGTCCTTGCGCTCACCGATCTCAGTGGAGCTTTCGCCGGACAGACCGTCACCACGTCCCAGCCGAGTCTGGTCACGGCCAGCGCGCAGTCCGGCGCCGCCATCGGCGTCCACACGCTCGTCGTTAATGGTCTGGCTACCGTCTCTTCGTATTACACCGACCCAGTGACGAGCAGCTCCACAACCTTGACGCACGGTTCCTTCAACCTCTCTGTTGGACAGGGAAGCAACACCATCACTATTGACGGCACCAACGACACGCTGGACGAACTGTCCGCCTACATCAATGCCCACAACTACGGCGTGCAGGCCAGCGTCCTCAACGACGGCGGCGGCGCCCGCCTGGCGCTGGTCAGCAAGACCAGCGGCGTCCCCGGCGACTTGAACGTGACCGCCAACAACACCGGCCTCGTGTTCCACAAATCCGCTGCCGGAGTCAATTCCGACTTTACGCTCGACGGTGTCCCGCTCAGCAGCAGCACCAACACCGTAAGTTCTGCCCTCCCCAACGTCACCCTGAACCTGCTGGGCGCGGACCCGAACACGCCGGTGACGCTGACTGTCGCTCACGACACTGCTGGCATCACACAAGCCATCAACGACTTCGTCTCCGCCTACAACTCCGTCATTGGCAGCATCAACGCGCAATTCAAGTCCGACGCCGCCGGCAACGCCGGACCGATCGCCAGCAACAGTGCCCTGCGTCGCCTGCAGAGTTCCTTGCTGTCGGATGTGACTTACTCCATTACCGGCAACAACGGTTTGGTCAACCTGGCCGCGCTCGGAGTGGACATGCAGAACGACGGAACTATGACGGTGGACAGCGCCAAGCTCAACTCCGCCTTGAGTAGCCAGTTCTCTGACCTCCAAGCGTTCTTTCAGTCGGTAAACGCCGGCGGGTTTGGCAACCACTTCAGCAACGACCTCACCGCCCTGACCGACTCTACCGCCGGTTCGCTGAGCCTCAATCTCAACGAGAACGCCTCCAACCAGAAAGCGCTCACCAACCAGATCAACGACTTCGAGGCCCGGCTGGCCGATCGCCGCCAGTTCCTCGTCAATCAGTACAGCCGGGTGGACGCGATGCTCCGGCAATACCCGCTGATCCTGCAGCAGATCCAGAGTCAACTAGGGGCCCTCTCGGGTAAGTAGCAATGGACGCCATCCAGGCCTACCGCGAATCAGAGATCACCGGCGACAGCCCGGTTCGCCTGGTGGTCCTGCTCTATGACCAGCTCCTGCGCGATCTGCGGCGCGCGCGCGACGCTTTCGAGAAGCAGGATACAGCGCGCCGCTGCCAGGAACTGGATCACGCACTCGTCGTCCTCGCCCAACTGCAGGGAACTCTCAACCTGGAAAGCGGCGGCGAGGTAGCCGAGAACCTCGACCGCTTCTATCACCTGGTGCGCGACAATCTGGTGCGCGCCAGCCTTGAAGGATCGCTCGAGTTGCTGGAAACACAGTGGCGCCAGATTCTAGCGGTGCGGGAAGCATGGCTCGAAGTGGAAAACCAGCAGAATCCCCAAGCTGAAAAAAAAGGCCCGCCGGGAACGGAAGGTCAGGCGGGTAACGGCGGCACCCCAGGGAACTCAGAATGGAAAGCCTGAATATTTCCGTGCACGTGCTCGAGGACGCCAATCGCAAACTCGAGTTGTTGCTCGACATCCTGCGTCCGGCCCAGGCGTCGTTTTCTCTCACCGCCGAGCACATGGCAGCGGCGCTGGCGGAAGTTTTGCGCGTCGGAGAGTGGCTCCGCGCCGGCTTGGCGCAAAGCGCCGAAGGCCCGCTGGCCCAGGAACTGGAACGCTACCGCCTGCTGCTCGCAGATCTCCGCCAACTCCTGCCCAGCGTGCACGCGCAACTCTTGACCGAGCGCTCCCGCCTGCAAGCGGAACGCGCCCATCTGGAAGCCACCGCTGCCTGGGCGAAGTCGGCGCGCGGGCAGGGCCCGAGCTAGAAAATCAACGGACTATGCTACGGAATGTAATAGCAATAAGACTGGCCTCGGATGCCTGCGTCACGGTTGCTCGTGGCCCACAACGGCAGTATCGTGCCGAAACCTGCGCGCTGCCGCGCGGCACTCCTCCAAGGTGTAGCGGCGTGTGATCCTATCGGACGCATCGACCTCCGTTACTTCGCCGCCTTGGCCAGCCTTTTCCAAGGCTGCAGAAGCCTCTTCCAGGCTGGGATAGCTGTTGCCCTCAACCGCATTGCCATCCTTATGGATCTGGAAGAACGTCGAGCCCACGGGTTTGTTCGGTGCCAGTAGCATGTCTCCCTATCGGTGATGGAAAAGAAGGCCAAAGGTGCGGCTGGTAGCCTCCCTCACAATTCGGAAAGCGGCCTGACCAAGGTTCTCGGCGCTAGGCATCTTGGCGGCGAACAGGCGCCTGTCCAGATGCGGCTTCAGGCAGGGCTTCCCAGTGCTCAGCTTGCATTGCTCCCTCGGTCTCGCCAGGCAGACCGGGCAACGCACTGCCAATATTTGTCTCGGAGTAAGTTTTTCAGGGACGACCATCCTGTTGTCCAATCTCGCCGGTTAGGGCCGGCAACTTCGTCGCGCGGTAAGGGCTACGCGCTCGTCTCAGACGCGGATTTTAAAACCAGCCGCGACCACCCGCGGGTGTTTGCGAGGGCGTCCGTGAGGCAGGGAGATGAGATTCGGCGGAATGCTGATTCATGGCTTGAGCCGCCTGGGTGCGCGGGTTGCCATTCGTGCTGCTGAAATCCAGCGTGCTGACGCTGTGCCCGCAGGCAACGCACTTGAAGGTGATGCCCCCGTTCATCGGCGCGGTTGTGTAAAGTCGCACATCACTATTCTAGGCGCTTATTCCGGCGGGACCTCCGGGCATTAGGTGTGCAACCTTCGTGTGGGGCCGGGTCTCTGACCCGGCCAGCCGAGCGCAGCTCGGAGCACTTGGGACACCCGGAATCGAGGGAAAGTGCGCTGAGCCGGCATCCACTCGGACGACTCGGAACCGTCAAGGATGGATGTCAGCGGCGTCGACGTTGGCAAATGTAGAGTTGTTGAAGATCAAAAAACAAAGCGAGCCAAGCGGCTCGCCTTGTTCGCAGCTGGGTCTCGTCAGGCGGCTTTGCCTGCGGCGATCTTGTGCGCGGTTGAGCTATCGACATTGAAGGTCCGAACTACGGGCTCGGCCTCAAGCAGGTGCCGTATCATCTCGTGGATGGCGGGGTACTGCTCCTTTTGGTAGCGTTCGGCATCCTCTCTCGTGTTCCAGAAGCTGAGCGCCAGGACGCGATTGGGTTCAGGATCCGATACCAGCACGGTCTCATCCGCAAACCCCGCTTGTTTTTTCAGAATGGGCAGTACTTTGTCGTTGATGACGGTGGCGAGTTCTCGTGCCTTTCCCGATTTGGTGGTTACTTCGACAATTCTTGTAAACATGAACACTCCTTGTGCGCTTGTTCTGAAACAAGCGTTGCTCGAGGCTACCGGTCGAAGCTGACCGGCTGCGGTGGTAGGTCTCTTGGGTGGAGTCGGTCTTGCGACCAGCTGCTTGACACCATGTATTCGGGCCGAAACCCTCATCGGAGACAGGCGTACGGCTTTATGAATTTCAACTGCCCGAATGTCCTCGCGGGTCAGGGCCGTCGCTAGGCCGCTGGATAAGAGTTGTGCGACGGAGTTTGGCTGTGGCCAATGGAGACACTTCAACCCTAAGCCCCAGGGAGCCCAGTGTCAATGACCGCTTTTGGTGCACTGCGCGAACTCAGTTCTCAGGCGCAAAGCTATTAAGGAGTAACATCGATGCTCTGGTAATCGAACCCCAAAATCACAGTAGCGTTTTTTCGGACGTGCACCAGTATATTTGATAAGGAGCAGCATATGCGCACAGTGAAGATTGCTATTCTTGCCGCTATGCTCGTCGGGTTAGCAGGTGTCGTGGCCTGCAACGGCAAGGACACGGACGAGCAGCAAACCAGCGCCTCGAAAGCTGCAGCGGGTCAGCAAACGGCGGCTCAAAAGCCCGCAGAGAAGCCAGATGCCGATGAAGGGGAAGAGGGCGAAGAAGGTCCGGCCACTCCTGCTGCCGTGGCTGCCGAAAAATCTGCTCCCCAACAAACCGCGGGTAAGCAGTTCGTCTACAACTTCGAGAGCGATGCGCCTGGGCAGTTGCCGGCGAAATTCCACAGCGCAAAAACCGGAGGAGGCGCTCAGGGAAAATGGGTTGTGTCCGCCGACCCAACGGCCCCTTCGAAACGGAACGTTGTTACCCAGACTTCAACCGATCAAACCGACTACCGTTTTCCACTGCTGATTTCCGACGAAGGCTCGTTTCGGGATCTAGATCTGAGCGTGAAGTTCAAGGCCGTTTCGGGAAGCATTGACCGAGCCGGAGGACTGGTTTTTCGGCTCCAAGACCCGAACAACTATTACATCGTTCGCGCCAACGCTTTGGAGAACAATTACCGGCTCTATCACGTCGTCAACGGTCGCCGCAGTCAGTTCGCCGGAGCGAATCTCAAAGTCACCTCGGGAGAATGGCACGACCTGCGCGTGGAGGCCGTGGGAAACAAGATCACCTGCTATTACGACGGCAACAAGAAGATTGAAGCCACGGACGACACCTTCAAAGATGCCGGCAAAGTGGGCCTTTGGACAAAGGCTGATTCGGTAACCTCGTTCGATGATCTGAAGGTCACGGCGAAGTGAGCGGGGTGCCCCATCCTTTCCGTGCACTTTGCGAAAAGGGTTCGGTGATGGGGATCATCGGTGCACCCTAGGGACGAGGGTCGATTCAGGAGTCTGCGAGAAATCCTAAACGGGAGACGACCGTGGAATCCCACCCTTCAAAGAACGCAGGGTGGGCACCCGGCCATGTGACAATTATCAATGTACGCCAGAGGCTTTTGCTCCGGTACTCGCCTGGAAGCGCCAATAGGTCTCGAAGATACGCTTCAGTTGTTCTATTAAGCGGGGATCTCGCGTGACAAACGCTGTTTCTTTCGGGTCGTCTCGAGACAAGTTGGGGATTGAAAAGAATCCGACCCTATCGTCAATCACCCACATGTCTCGAGACAAGTTGGGGATTGAAAAGAATCCGACCCTATCGTCAATCACCCACAGATAGACGGGCAGGTTGCTGTTGTATTCATGCACGTCCATGCTCGGTGAAAATTGGCTGACTATTTGATCTGTATGTACCCGGGCCAACTCCTCCTCGAAAGCCTCCATGGTGTTGACGCTTCCGGCATGCGCGCGGTCCCACTTAAGGAAGCGATCGTAGCTAGCGGTTTTGTTGAGGTCTTCGAAATGCTGCTTGCCGAATTGCCTTTCGATTCCCTCCTTACGCTCCTTTGGCCCCAGCACTACCATTTCTATCTTTACATTCTGACCAGACTTCTTCTGGAGCTCCGAAACATAGCTCAGGTAAGTGTCATGGTTGGAATAAACTCCATAGCCGGGAACGTCACACAAAGGATGCTCTCCTTCGCGTTGTGCAGGTCGTCGACGATCATCGGCAGGAACTCTGGGAAACGTCCCGCATAGCTTGTTGTTATGCTCTGCGAAATTTGTTTCGTGTTTGTGGCTGCCTCGGTCACCGTTAAATTCGTTTGTCTCAGCGTAGCGTCAGTTCTCCTTGCTTGAACAAGGGCTATGATCGCCAGGACGAGTGACACGACGGTCAGGATATGGGAGAAGATCGTCAACGTCGCTTTCAAGGCGGGATTCTCTTTTAGCACGAGCATGCTGCAGCCTCCTTGTGTCGGATAATCATGGTGTGGACCTGCCAGCGTGGAATGTATTGACCGCTAGCCGGCGCGACGAAATGATTCTCGTCGTACATGGGGCATCCACCTCTGAATGTGGGCGTCCGTTTGCCCTTGGGGTCCGCTACCAGCCGAGGGGAAGTAAAGGCCGATAGCTATTATGTGGAAAGCAGCAGAACTCTAGCAGATTTCGACAAAAACGCAAGGGATTCAGAAACTGGCACTCCCAGGTTTCAAAAACCGCGAAACGTGGCGCACCCGGCGGCTAGCGACTGGAACTAGGATTTTCACGCAGAGATTGTACTGGTATTTGCGATCGATGGCTCCACTCCTGTGTTACGATGCGCGAGATACGGACGGATAACATGCGGGAATTCTTGTCGTGGAAATCGCTAGGCTGGGTTCTTGCAACGATAGTTGTGCCCGCTTTTATTTCGGCGTACGGTCCTGAAATCAGACGGCTCCTTGACGCGGGTCGTGGCAAGCCGCGTCAATGGTGGTTGGGCAGACTGAAGTACAATCTCAACCTCTTGGAGCGCCTGCACAATTCCTCTTACGAGTTGATGCTGCATTTCATCTGGAATCTGATATGGGTCTTTGAATTTGTGTTTGGGTATTTACTGCTTTTTTGGATCGTGAAGCTATTCAAGCCCGACCTTCCGTTTACGATTCCCACCACGATAGTTTCAGGGATTTGTGGCAGGCTGCTGGGACTGAAAAGCACGGTGTACGCTCTTTATGACTATGAGAAAGCAACAGCAAAGTTGAAAGCAGCGATAGACAAGATTGAAAAGCCGGCGGCACACTTTCCGTGCGCGGGAAGCACAGGTCTGGAAGGGTCGTGACGCGGTTTCTTCTGCTGCTAGCCGTCGGGCTAGTAGAGTAGTCTCAGGTGCCTAAACCGTGCTAGTGTCACTTTCTGCTGAGGCGTTGGCGGCTGCTATCGTTCAGTAATCGCAGCAGGCTCGTTCGTCTCAATGTCCCTCTTGTCTGTCGCTCATGTTTCCGCCTTCCCGAAGCCACCCTTCGCTGTATTCCCTACGGAGACCGTGCTATCTTCATTGACCGATGGGGACCACTGTCACTGCTCCACAAGAATCGTTACCGCAAAAGCTCTTTGGCCTTACTGTTAAACACGCTGCGGTGATCTTCGCCATTATCTACGGTACAGGCTTTCTTGTTTTGTCAATTCACCATTCTCGCTTCGGTTTAGAGACAATTGAGTCGTTTAAGCCCAAAGTGTTTTCTGCGGGATTGCTGTTTGCTGTGCTGGCGGGCGTTCCTTGCATCGCTATGGCCCGGACTTTGGCACTGTTCGGACTTAGAATGCCAAGCGTAGTAGTCGTAGAGGGCGAAGGAGCGAAATACGTCTGGCTGATTTGGGTATTGGATTTCTGGTGGGTTGCTGTCGGACTGAGAATGGGAAGCTCCATCTTATTTACTCCGTTTGAACTTTTTCCCCGATATCCTGGGTGGTTGTTCTACATCGTTTACTGCGCTGTCGTGGCAGCGACCAGTGTCTGGTTCACCGACTTGAATCGGTGGCCGCTTAGAACCAACGTCATCGATCTCGTCTTCTTCGCAAGTGCTGTTGTCATCATATTCAGGTACAACAGCCGAGACTTTTTCCTTCAAGTCATTTGGTTTTACGTTGTCGGATTGGTATTTCTTTGGTTGCGTTTCCTAAAACATAAAGCTAAAACGCAGACCTACGATTGGGAAAGGCAAGGCTTTGCCTTACTTGGGTTGGTCACTATTTTCGCCGTTCTTGTATATGGTCACATCTATTCCGCATATGGAGGAGGTGCGCCCATTCGCATTGACGTGACCTTTACTCGGCCCACATCATTTTCCGTCAACAAAACCGAGAGCGGATTCTTGGTGGACGAAGACTCACACGGTTATTACGTAGTTCATCAAGAAACGGACGCGGAAACTCACTTCATTCCACGGGATGCGGTCGGAGAGATAGTATTTCACGGCAATAGAGAAGTGATCGGGCCGTCGAAATAGGCCTGGTGCATCGCCCTTCGGGTCTCGAGCAGGCAGTGGGCTGGTGGCCTAGATTTCCCCCGGCTTTTTGTTGGCATTATCCGAAACGGGGCTGCCCCACACTTCGCGCTTTTCGAAGTGTGGGCCCTCCCAGCGCCCCGTGACGCACGCCTTTGCGGCGTCCGGCGAGTAGACTTGAGTGAACGCCCTTGTGGTATTAGCCGTATGAAAAAAGCGCATTCCAGCGCTCGCGGCTCAACCGCGAAAGCCAACGTCGCTCCGAAGAACGTGGACGATTACCTGGCTGGCGTCCCGGAGCCCGCCCGCAGCACCTTGAACAGGGTGCGCGCGGCGATTCGGTCCGTCTTGCCCGCGGAGGCCACCGAGGCCATCAGCTATCGGATTCCGGCCTTCAAATACCAAGGACCGCTGATCGGGCTGAGTTCCCAAGGGCGCTGCCGAGCTTCGCTCGGCTGGCCGGGTCAGAGACCCGGCCCCACATTGGTTCGCCGCGTTTTCAAACCATTGCAGTTTGTTCCCGTGAAGTTTGGCCGTGATCAAAGCGCTCAAGAACGAACTCAAGGGCTTCCCCACCTCCAAAGGCACCATCCACTTCCCGGTGGACAAGCCTCTGCCGGCCGCTCTGGTGAAAAAGTTGGTCAAGGCGCGGATCGCGGAGAAGGAACAGAAGAGGCAACGCTGAGAACTGCAGATCCCTCGCGGCGCGCTCGGTCGCTTCGCTCCTTCGGTTTGCTCGGGATGACAAGGGTTAGGGAAGGCGGCGTGGCCGGGTGCCCGACTCAGCGCATACTCTGCGATGGGTGGGAATAGTTGGAGATCGTCTGCATTCCATGCTGGGCGTCCATCACCATTAACCGGCCAGTCCGGCGCATCATGGTCCAGTCGTACTCGTAAGCCGTTCCACACACCAGACAGATCTGATAGTGGCGGCCATCGGTATCGATGCGAGGCCACGAGAACCGATGCGGGCAACCTCTTCCTAAAAGCCGCTTCCAAAAGATCATGGCCGGACCGCCTGATTGCGGCCTCTCCAAGTATCGAACCAACGATGGAAGAATGGTTTGGGGCGGCTCGTCAGCAAGTCCTGAAGAGCGGGTAAGAGAACCTTCAGCTCCTGGGATTTCGTCAGGAAGGTGTCCACCGATTGCAGTTTTTTTTCGGGCAGTGGTCCGTAGGCGGATAACAGCACGATCGGGATGTGCGCCTTCATCCGCTTCATCCTGGCCGCCACCACGTCGCCATTCATCCCCGGCATCTGGTAGTCGAGAACGACCGCATCCACGGCATGCGTGAGGAACAGCTTCAGTCCCTCGTCCCCGCCGGTGGCCTCCAGAACTTCATAGCCGTTTCTTTCGAGCAACATCTTGCGGCCGATGAGTCCGTTCCAGTGATCGTCAATACAGAGAATGGTTTTTCTTAGCCGAGACATGAACCCCTCGCATTGCAAGCTGGCCAGATAGTTTGCCGTCAGCGGCGTGTTGCACTACGACCGCTGAGAGAAGTGGTGGGCAGATTGATTTGACTACCGCGGCGGCGCACATTCAAATTACGAACGTCCATTCGACCGGCAGTTACCACCGGGCGTGCCAGTTTGGGAACTTCGACGGGACGGGCAACAGTGATCAGAAGCCGGTGAAATCGTCGCTACTTCTTCACCAAGCGGAATTTCTTCCAGCGCGCCTTCTGCGCCGCGGCAATCCGCTTGCGGCCGGCGGCGGATATCTTGCCGGCGCGGCGGCGTCCAACGCGTCCCAATCTCTCGAGGGCCTGGACGGCGTGGTGCAGTCGCTGCACGGTGGCTTTGGCTTCCCGGAGTTGTCGTCTGAGGATGCCTACTACGTCGAGTTTTGGCATGCCCGACAGTGTAACGCAAGCGCCTCTGGCGGGAATACGAGGGCCACCCGCCAGTTTGCAGCGGAGTAGAATTACAACCTTAAGGAGAGCATGCTATGTCGAGGATCACCACCAAAGACGGCACCAAGATCTACTACAAGGACTGGGGCACGGGACAACCCGTGGTTTTCAGCCACGGCTGGCCGCTCAGCGCGGATGCCTGGGAAGACCAGATGCTGTTTCTGGCTGCGCGCGGATATCGCTGCATCGCCCATGACCGCCGCGGCCATGGCCGGTCAAGTCAACCTTGGGACGGCAATGAAATGGACACCTACGCCGATGACTTGGCGGCGCTGGTCGCAGCGCTCAACCTGAAAGACGCGATCCACATCGGCCACTCCACCGGCGGCGGCGAAGTGGCCCGCTATATCGGCCGCCACGGCACGAAACGCGTTGCCGGGGCCGTGCTCATCGGGGCGGTACCGCCGCTGATGCTGAAAACATCCGCCAATCCCGGCGGCCTGCCGATGGACGTGTTCGACCAGATCCGCGCCGGCGTTCTTGCCGACCGCTCGCAGTTCTTCAAGGACCTCAGCGCGCCGTTCTACGGCAACAACCGGCCGAGCGCCAAAGTTTCGCAAGGGCTGCGGGACTCTTTCTGGCTCCAGGGGATGCAGGCTGGACACAAAGCCGTCTTCGATTGCATCAAGGCGTTTTCCGAGACGGACTTCACCGAAGATCTCAAGAAGTTCGACGTGCCAACGCTCATCCTTCACGGCGACGACGACCAGATCGTGCCGATCGGCGCTTCGGCTCTTCTCTCGTCCAAGCTGGTTAAGGGAGCCACGCTGAAAGTCTATCCGGGACTGCCGCACGGCATGTGCTCGACGCACAAGGACCAGATCAACGCGGACCTGCTCGCGTTCCTCGGGCATAGCGCTCAAGCGGCGGCATGATCGGCGGGTAGCCCGGCTTTTCGTCTTTGCTGCGAAGGTTGGGTCGCTCGGGATGACAAAGTAAGAAAAAGAACAGGAAGCTGCGCCCTACCCAAGGCCACTTCGCTTTCGCGCGCAGTCTTCCCGGCTACCGATGCCACCGGTTCTCCAGCCGGACCACAGCGTCGTGCAACCGGAGACACTGTCGGCAGGAGCAGACATACATCACCTCTCTGGGGGAGGCGGTGTGGCCGCACTGGTCGCAGACGTAGCGTTCGTCGGCGCAGGCGGTGAGCGGGCGGAAGTCGCGTCCTAAGGCGCAATACGGACAGCGGACCACGAGCTGAGCGTCTTCGGGGGGCATGGCTGGTGACGGGAGCGCGGCCCTGAAACGTTTGCGAAGTACACACCCCTCATTGGCGGGTCGCGATTCCGGTTGGAAGTACAGTAGGGCGAGGACATCGCCGGAGTAAATGGCACGTGAGAGGTAAGGTGATGGCACTCGGATGGCCCACTCGGGCACGGCTGTTATGTTGGGCGGGGCGGCGTAGGAGGTCAGATATCAGGTGTCAGGAAAGGCTCTCGGCGAAAAAGAACACGTCCTTCGCTTCGCCTTCGCTCAGGATGATAAGCCTTTCGACATTGCAGGCTCGGGTTGCGGGAAGCGTTGCCGTAAGACTTTCCTTTACTTCAGATAATCGAACAGGCTCAGCTGGGAAATTCGAGCGACGGCCGCAAGCGTGGCATTAGTCGCGTTCTGGGAGTTGACCAGGCGGCTGGCGGCGGCTTCGATGTCGGAGGCGCCGAGGGTGTTTTCCTGCTGGCTGAGTTGCAGTCTGGCGGTGCCGAGGTAAGTGGATTGCGCCTCCGCCTGGTTCATGGTGTTGCCGTAGAAGACGCGCTGTCCGGAGACGTAGTCGAAGGCGTCGTGGAGGGAAGTGACGGCGGCGGTAAAGCCGGTGTTCGACTGCATGGCCTGGATCAGGTTGGCCATGGCCAGGAACATGTCGTGTCCGGGGGCGACGAAGAGCTGCGAGCCCGGCTTGTTGGCGGCGATGCGGTAGCCGTCGCCGATCTGGATGGTGTTGACGGCGTCGTTGCCGTCGTAGCGTACTCCGGAGGCAACCGTGTTGTCTTTGACGAAGGGTGGCGCGCCGGTCAGGGTTCCGGCGAAAATTTGGCGTCCCTGAAACGAAGTGTTGGCCAGCGATATGAGCTGGTCCTGGATGCCTTGCAGCTCGCCGGCAATGGCGGTGCGGTCCGAGTCGGAAAGCGTGCCGTTCGCGCCCTGTACTCCCAGGGTGAGAGCACGCTGCAGCGCGAGCACGATGGAGTTCAGCGTCGAATCGGCGGTCTGGAACTGTCCCTGGATCGAGTCCAGGTTCTGGAGATAGCGGGCATTGAAGATGGCCTGATCGTGATTCACCAGCAGCAGGGCGGCGGCGGCGGGATCGTCGGAGGGTTGATTCACTCGGCGGCCGGAGGACAGTTGGAGCAGGGCCTCCTGCGTATCCTGGCGCGTTTGATTGAGGGCGGCGAGCAGATCGGGAGCCGGATTGGGATTGACACGCATGAATCAGTACCTCCCGAGGTTGACGACGGCGTCGAGCATGTCGTTGATAGTGGTGACGACACGAGCGGCGGCTTGGTAGGCGGTCTGGTAGCGGACCATGTTGGCGGCTTCTTCGTCGAGCGAAACGCCGGAGACGGAGGCGCGCTGATCTTCGAGCTGGCGCAGAATGAGCTGCGAGGCGTCGAGGTCGGCGCCGGTGTTGGCCGTGTCGCTGCCCACCTGGAAGACAATGTTGGAATAGAAATCGAGCGGCTTCTGGCCGCCGGCCACTACCTGATCATGCACGGCAGAAAGCACGGCCAGATTTCCGTTGCTGCCAGGAGTGCCGTCGGAGCTGGCGGCGAGGAGGGCGGGGTCGGTAATGGCGACGCTGAGCGCGGCGGCGGCGCCCGCGCCGCCGGCAGGCGGAGGAACGAACAGGTCACCGCCGGGGTTGCCGCTCAGGTCGAAACCGGCGTGGTGCGCGGTGTTCAGGGCAGTGGCGAGTCCGGCGGCCAGCTCGTCGAGATTGCTTTGCAGCGCGGGAATGCGGGTGTCGCGCATGTCGAGCAGGCCGCCCAGTTTGCCGGCGCTGAGGGAGCGGGTAATGTCCGTACTGCCCTCGAAAATGCGGTGCATACCACCGCTGCCGATGGTGGTGGTCAGTTGGAAGCTGCGCTCCTCCGCCACCAGAGGTGTGCCGTTGGAAGTGGTGAGAGTAATGCCATGCTCGGTCTGGATGATGGAGACATCCACCAGATTCGAGAGCTGCCGGATCAGGGTGGTGCGCTGGTCAAGGAAAGTACTGGCATCCTGGTGGACGTTCTCCAGGTTGGCGATCTGTTCATTGAGACTGGCGATGTGGGCGGTCAGGGTGTTGATCTCGCCCACGGTCTGCACGACATTGAGATCGAGATTGCTGCGCTGCGCTTGCAGGTTGTTGGCGGAGGTATTGAACGCGGTGGCCAGGTTGCCGGCCGAGGTCAACACTCCCTGGCGCAACGCCGGGTTGGTGGCGTCAGTGGAGAGCTGCTGGAGGCTGTCGAAAAACTTGCTGATGGCGTCGCCGATGCCGGAGTTGGTGCCGCTGAAGTTGACCTGAATCTGCTGGAGCGCGGCGAAGGTGGAGTCGAGCTTGCCCTGGTCTTGCGTTTCCTGATTGAGGCGGAGTTCGAGAATCGGGTCGCGCAGGCTTTCGAGTTTCTGCAGCAGCACGCCGGTTCCGACGCTCAGGTTTCCCAGAACCACCGGATCTCCGGGGACCAGCACCGCCCGCTGGCGGGAGAATCCGGGAGTGTTGGCGTTGGCCACGTTGTTGGCGGTGGTCGCCAGAGCCTGCTGGTTGGCGAGCAGCGCGCTTAGGGCCATGGACAGCGAGCCGTAGAGTCCAGACATGGTTAATCTCCCGCCCGCGCCCGGGTTTCACTGCGCAGCAAGGCGGGCTCGGGCGTATAAGTCGGGGCGCAACTTTCTAAAACGCGCGCCAGCACGGCCAGACTGCGCTGCAGGTGTCGGAGCAGGGAGCAGTGCACACGCGTCAGACGGCGGATGCGCAGACCGAGGGCGTCCCATTCCTGCTCGAGTTGGGCGGAGTGCACTGACTCAGGAGAGTTGTCTGCCGCGTGCCCGGCGGCGGCCAGGGGCCGGTGCTCGGCCTCGCGCCGGAGTTGGTCTTCCAGCAGGCTCCATTGCCGGCAGAGTTCCGCCTGGCGGGCCGCGCCGCGGGCGATTGCCTCGGCGTCGTTACGCGCCAACGCAAACTGGCTGACCTCGAGGCTCTCGGCCAGGTTGCGCAGGAGCAGGAGCCGCATCTCAATCAGATCGCCGAGTTGGGGGAGGGCCGCGTCCATATCAAGCCAAGTCGTCAATCTTGTGTTCGGTTGGTTCTGCTTTTTCCTCTGCCGCGGACGGTTTTTCTGGAGCAGCCGGGCGCCGGCGCCGGGGAGGGGGCTCGTGCTCGCCGCCGCGTTTTTCGAGCACGCGCAGCAGAGCCGGGTCAAGCCGGTTGGTGATCAGCGGATCCACGGATTACCCCGCGAGTTGCCCGGCGCTTCCGGCGGCCAGGTCGGCGAGCATGGCATCGGCAACCTGACCGTCGCTGACGGCGTACTCGCCTTTGCCGAGCGCTTGCCGGAGCAACTCCACGCGCTGTTGCCGGACTTCGGGCTGCGCAAGGACCTGGCCCTCCAGCGCTCGCACGCGCGCCTGGTCGAACGAAAAGCGCGTCTGGTCGGGTGCTGCTGTCTCGCTTGCATGCTGTTCGGAAGGTGGCGCCGGGCGGGTGCGGTCAGTTTTGCCTTTGTCCGCCGGCTCCGTTCCGTGGGTTGTTAGATCGACTCTCATAGCCCTTCACCGATCCCTTCTACTTCTCACCATCGGCATTTTCTAAGCAGACCTTAATGCGGCACTCGTGCGCGCACATCCAGGGCTAATGGGGAGATCGGTAAGGACTACGAAAAGCTTTAGGGTTAGCGGGGAACTCCCGTCAGCCCATCTCGGGTACTTTGGTTTGCTGCCACTGGTGCAGGATGAGGCGCGCGATTCCGATGCCGCCTCGGGCGGCCATCGCCGTAGCCAATGCCTGCGTGCCCATAACCGCATAATTGCTGCTGCCGGCGGGACCATCCTCCGGAATGTCGGCAAAGGTTTTCTGCAAGGAGTCGAGCAGCGACCCCAACAGCACCGCTTCAAAGTCGCGCGCGGCTTTTTCTGCTTTGGCTTTGCCCGTGGGAGGCGCGCCGGGAAGGCGAGCGATCTCGGACGTGATGGCAAGACTCATCAGATGACCTCCAGATCGGCGTCGAGGGCTCCAGCCGCCTTGATCGCCTGCAGGATGGAGATCACGTCCCGGGCGGTGGCTCCCATGTTCTGCAATCCATTGACGAGTTGTTCGACGCTGGCGCCTTCGCCGATTTCCACCCGGCGCGCGGCAAGTTCCTTGGTCTGCACATCCTGCTGGCCCACGACCGCGGTCTTGCCTTGCGAAAGGGGTTGGGGCTGGGAAACTTCAAACTCGGTGGAGATCTGGACGGAGAATCCGCCGTGCAGGATGGAAACGGCGCCCAAGCGCACATCCTGTCCCATCACCACCGTGCCGGTGCGCTCGTTGACGACGACGCGGGCGCGGCGGTGTACCGTGACCGCCAGATTTTCGATCTTCGCCATGACACTGGTGAGGTTGGCAACGCCGGTGCCGGCCGCATTCACTTCGACGCGGCCGCCGTCGCGCGCGGTTGCGACCTCATGACCGAAGGCGCGGTTGATGGCGTCGGAAATTTCGCCGGCGGTGGAGAAGTCCGGCTCGCGCAGGAGGAGGTTGACTGGCGCGAGATGGTCAAAGTTGAAGGACAGTGCGCGCTCGACGCGGCCACCGGCCGGGATTCTGCCCACAGTGGGATGATTGACCTGTTTGCTGTTACCCCCGCCTCCGGCGGAATAGCCGCCCACGGCGACCGGTCCCTGAGCCGCGGCATAGATCTGGCCGTCGGCGCCGTAGAGCGGGGTCAGCAGAAGCAGGCCGCCTTCGATACTTTTGGCGTCCCCGATGGAAGAGACGGTGACATCGACCTGCCCGCCGGGCCGGGCGAAGGGTGGGAGATTGGCAGTCACGAATACGGCGGCCACGTTGTTAACGCGCACCGCGCTGGCGGGAATCTGCGCGCCCATGCGCTGCAGGACGCTGGCCAGGGTTTGGGTGGTGAAGACCGTCTGGCGACGGTCGCCGGTGCCGGCCAGGCCGACGATCATGCCGTAGCCGATCAGCGGGTTTTCGCGGACACCTTCGACTGTGGCGAGGTCGCGGATCTTGATCTGGACCGGCTCGGTGGCGGATGCGTTTAGCGAAGTCAGTAGGAGTAAGAGTGCGCAGAAGGCTTTCATAGTTCTCCTAGAAATTCAGAATGCGCAGGATCACGCGCAGCAACGGATGTGGCGGACGAGTGCCGTCGGAGACCACCCCTTTACCCTTGATTTCGAGTTCCAGGTTGCCGAGGGTGTTGGAAGGGACGGTGTTGTCGGGGCCCACGTCGCCCGGACGTACCACGCCGCGCAGCACAATGTTCTGGCGCTCGTTGTTCATCACGATGGAACGTTCTGCCTCGATAACCAGGTTCCCGCTGGGCAAGACGGCGACGACACGGCCAGTGAGGCTGGTGCGCAGCTTGGAGGTTGAAGTGGCCTGGCCTTTGCCGCCCAGGGTCTCAGCGGAGTGCAGGCCGAGCAGGTTGGCCACGCCGGTGGTCTTGAGACGGCCGGGAAGCGAATCCACTCCGGAACTGGCCTTGAAACTGCGGTCGGTGCTGACGTCGCCGGTGTTGGACGAAGTCATCTCGTGCACCACCAGGATGGTGATCAGGTCGCCGGCGTTGCGGGCTTTGTAGTCGGTGGTGAGAGACGCCATCCGTCCGCTGTCGATCCAGACGCTGCCGGGCGTGTGCTCGGGCGGAGGCGCTTCCGCCATCTGCACACGGGCCAGGTATTTGGCGCGATTGTGTTCCTGGGAGGGCCGGCTTGAAGCGCTCAGCCAGGGCGTAGTCACCAGCAGCAGGCAACACAGGATCCTCTTCATCTGCGCTCCTTAATTTATTGCAAAGCTTCGAGAAGTTTGGGAGCGGAAACCCGCGCCCGGAAAATTTGGCCGTCCTGATTGCGCACGCGAATCACTTCGCCGGCGGCGCCACGCTCCACGCAGGTCACGAGCGCAGTCATTTGCAGGCTGGTCCCGCGGAAGACAACCGTGGCCCGGTCGCCGACGCGCACGATCGTTTTATGCGGTGCGGATCGCACGGGTCGCGGCCGGGACACGCTTCGGCACGAACTCCCGACGATCTTTCCGGAGCCGATCACAGTTGATCGGCCTGCTTCCGCATAGGCCAGGAAGGGTACGCATTGTCCGGGTTCGCGGCATTCCAGCTGGAATTGGGCGCGTCCGAGATCGGCATCCCAGCAGACCATCGAGACGCGCAGGGTGTGGCCCCTAACGGCCGGGACCGCGACCGGGAGTTCGATCTCCTCGAGGCGCAGCATTTGCACTTCGCCGACTCCGCGTTGGCGGAGCTCGGCGGTGACGGTTTGCCAGACTTCTTCGCGGGTGATGGGGGTGAGGAGGGGGCGGGCGGCTTGGGCGTGAAGAAGAGCTACAGACAGGATTGCGATGGCGAGCGCGGGTGGCAAGAGTGCCTCCGGGAGTCGGGGAAGGCAAACGCCGGGGGTCCCAGAGTCTATGTCGAGCCTGATCTTTCGCCCCTTCGGGGCTAACTCATCTACCGCTTGGAACCCACGGCTTGCGCCGTGGGCTGCATTCTTGCGCCGCTTCGCGGCTATCTCCGCTTGTGAAGCCGTGGCCTTGCCAGTAGCGATCTTTAGAAACAATCTGCGCAGGAAATCGGCGGTCATATCACTCCTTTACCTTCCCAGGTTGTTGACCTGCTGGAACATTTGGTCGGCGGCTTGCACGACCCGCGAGTTGGCTTCATAAGAACGCTGGGCCACGATCATCTGGATAAATTCGTCCACCACGCTGACGTTCGACTGCTCCAGGTACCCTTGCTCGATCTGCCCCAGGCCGTCGGTGCCGCCGGGGGTGCCGAGGACCGGATCGCCTGAAGCTGTGGTCGCCAGAAACAGGTTCTTGCCAATGCTGTTGAGTCCCCCAGGATTGGCGAACAGCGCCAGCTGAATGTTGCCAACTTGTTGCGCGGCTTGCTGTCCGGCGAGCGTGGCGGAGACGGTTCCGTCGGAACCGACGGTGATGGAAGTTGCTCCTTGCGGAATGGTGATCGAAGGTTCCAGGGGGTTGCCGTCTGAAGTCACCACATTGCCCTGGGCATCGAGATGAAAGGCGCCGCTGCGGCTGTAGGCAGTCTCGCCGGTGGGGAGCTGGACCTGGAAAAATCCCTGGCCTTCGATGGTGAGATCGAGGGGATTGCCGGTGGCGCTGAGATCGCCCTGGAGTTGGATGATCTCCGATGCGGAAGAGCGCGAGCCGAGGCCGATCTGCAAGCCGGCGGCAACGGTGGTCTGCTGCGTCGAGGCCGCGCCGGGCATCACCATATTCTGGTAGATCAGATCCTGAAACTGCAGGCGGCGGCGGCGGAATCCGGCGGTGCTGGCGTTGGCCAGGTTGTTGGCGATGGTATCCAGGTTGAACTGCTGCGCCTGCATTCCACTGGCGGCGGTGAACAGGGACCGTAACATCACTCCTCCTAGACGCGCGGCAGATCATTGGCCGCGATGCGATTGAATTCGCTGTGAAACATGGACAAGGCCCGCTGCATCATTTCGGCTTCGCGCTGCACTCCGATCAGCGTCATGACCGCGCTGATCGGATTTACATTCGAAGATTCGAGCACGCCCTGGCGAACGGATGTTTGACGCGCGGGGCGCTCGCTGCCGGCGGGTGCCGAGAGGAGAGCTTCGCCTTCCGAGACCAGCTTCGTGCCGGGGGCAAACTCCACCAGGCGAATCTTCCCGGCAACCGCGCCATTGACCGAAAGCGCTCCATCGGAGCTGATGGAAGTCGCTCCGGAGGGAACTCGGATGACCCCGTTTTCTCCGAGCACAGGATGGCCTGAGGCGGTGACCAGCTCGCCGGTGCGGGCAATCCGGAAGCTGCCGTCGCGGGTGTAGCGCGTGCCTTGCGGGGTCTGGATGGCGAAGAACCCGCTCCCTTCGATACCGAGATCGAGCGGGTTTCCGGTGGTTTCGAGATTACCCGCGGCGAGGTCGAGATGCGTCCCTTCGAGAACGCCAAAATTGTTGGTGGCCAAATTGAGCACGTTCGAAACAACCGGACGTGCAATGGCCAGAAGCGTCTGAAACGATGGCTGCTGGCCGCGAAACCCGGTGGTGCTCAAATTGGCGAGGTTGTGGGCGGCGACTTCGAGGGCCTGGCTTTGCGCCCGCAGTCCCGCGCACGAGGCATAGAATCCGCTGTCCACGATGGGCTCCTTTTCGGCGATGAAGAAGCACGCCGATCACCATGCCGGACGAGACATAGTCTTCCGAGAAGTTCCGTTCTCATTTGCTTAGGGTTGCGGCAGTAAGGCGCGATGAGAGGCGTCTTAGAACTCGCGTCGGAAGGAAAACCCTGCCGGGTGGACGCGGTCGCCCGGCAAAGTCTTCCGCGTCGGGAGAATTACTCTTGGAGACTAGCTGTGAAGTTCCAGACGGACGACGACGGGTAGACCTTCAAACAGCAAAATCGTTTCCAGGGAATCGCCATCCGCCAGGGAATGGAAGCTGTACTGGCCACCAGTGACGACGGTGGGCACGCTGAGCATGCAGTGCCCGTCCATGCCAGCCAGCTTGTTCTTGAAATTGCCCGCGATCATGTTGCAGATTTCGCCCAAGGCGTCCCAGACCTGTCCCTCGGAGCTGGCGATCTCCGTACCCAGCATGCGGGCGGCAATCTGGCCGGCGGCCTGCGATCCGCAGCGGAAGGTCAAGACTCCGCAGAGCGCGCCAGCCAGGCCGATCATGGCCGTAAACTCCGCATTTGCCGGATGCTCGGACTTGGCCGCCGGCTGCAGGCGGCAGCCCACCATGATCTCGAACACCTCCTGCACCGCGAGTTCGAGGATCGGCAACCAGTTCTCCGACCGCGGGCGGACCGCAATGGGTGAGTCGGCATTCATGGCTTCTTTCCCAGCACCGGCAAAACGTGTTCTTTCACTTGATCGGGCGTAAATGGCTTGCGGATATACCCACGAGCGCCACAAGAAAGCGCCTCCACCACGTGGGACTCGCCGCCCTCGGTGGTGATCATCACGATGGGGACTCCTTTTGCGCTCTCTACCCTCGCGGCCTGGCGCACGAACTCCAGCCCATCCATCACGGGCATGTTGATGTCGCACAGGACCAGGTCCACGGCATGGTCGCGGAGCGCGCCCAGCGCCTCGGCCCCGTTGCTGGCCTCGAAGACCTGTTCCAGTTCGATTCCTGCCTGGCGGAGCGAGCGCTCGACGATCTTGCGCATCACTGAGGAGTCATCCACAATGAGCGCCCGGATTTTGTGCATATCCTCCGCCACTCTGCGGTTCGCGGTCTGGCCGCCAAACCGCGTTTAGCTAGCTGACCCTGGTTCCATCGGCAGGCCAATGCTTGACCTTTAGCCTGCGGCGGGAAACTTTTTCCGGTGCTCCCGAATCCGTTATCCTTGAGACATGACCTTGCTCGATGCCCAGCAGTACGATCCCGCCAAGGAGAAGCGGCGCAAGATTAAGATCGCGCTAGCCGTTCTGGCCGTGCTGATCCTGGCTGGGCTTGCCTGGATGTACCGCAACTGGCCGGAGGAGCACGCCGTGGACCGGTTCTTTGCTGCGCTACAAAAGCAGGATTATGAAGGGGCGTACGGGATTTACTTCCACGATCCGGAATGGCGGCAGCATGTGCAGAAGTATTCGCAGTACACCTATGCCGATTTCTATCGTGATTGGGGGCCGGGCGGAGAGTGGGGACTGGTGAAGAGCCATCGTATTTATGTCTCGGCGGCTACCAAAGGCGGCGTGGTGGTTGAGGTAGTAGTGAACGAGCGCGCCGATCGGGCGCGCATATTCGTGGAAAAATCGGATAAGACGCTGACGGTGTATCCGTATTAGGCGCGACGGCGAGTGCTGTTGCAGTTGTCAGGCGGACGTATCTGAGAAGTGTGACAGGGTTTTTTGTAATGACGCTTCATCACCGACCGTCAGGCAGGTTAGCGAGCGGTCAATCTGGCGCATCAGTCCCCAGAGAACCTTTCCCGGGCCCACTTCCACAAATTGGCTGATTCCTTTTTCAATTAGGAGACCGACGGAGGGCGCCCACTTTACCGATCCGGTGACCTGACGAATGAGCGCGGCGCGGGCGGTTTCGGCTTCGGTGACGAGGGCGGCGTCAACGTTGCAGACGACGGGGCAGGCGGGCTTGTGAAAATCCAGCGCCTGGAGATCGGTTGCGAGACGGTCTTGAGCGGGCTGCATGAGGGCGCAGTGGAAGGGCGCGCTTACCGGCAGGCTGACGGCTTTCTTAGCGCCACGCTGGGCTGCCATTTTGATGGCGCGTTCGACGGCGGCGGCGTGGCCGGAGATTACGATTTGCTCGGGTGAATTGATGTTGGCAGCCTGGCAGACTTCGCCGTCCGCGGCGTCGCGGCAGACTTCCGCGACTTTGTCGAGAGTCATGCCCCGGATGGCCGCCATCGCGCCTACGCCTACCGGTACGGCTTCCTGCATGTATTTGCCGCGATTGCGGACGGTGCGTAGAGCGTCGGCGAATTGCAGAGTGCCGGCGGCGACGTGGGCGGAGTATTCGCCCAGACTGTGTCCGGCGACGTAGCCGGGACGGAGGCCTTTTTCGTGCAGGACGCGCCAGGCAGCGACGGATGCAGTCAGGATGGCGGGTTGTGTGATCTCTGTGAGCTTCAGTTTTTCTTCCGGACCTTCGAAGCAGAGCTGCGACAGCTTGTAGCCCAGGGCTGTGTCGGCTTGTTCGAAGGTCTGGCGCGCAATGGCGTGTTTGTCGGCGAGTTCTTTACCCATGCCGACGGCTTGGGAACCTTGGCCGGGGAAGAGGAATGCAATCGGAGATGAATGGCCCATAGTTTGAATGAAGTATTAGGGAGTCGAAACGGCCGGCGTCGCGTGCAGGGCTGCCAGTTCGCGTTCGATCGTTTCGTTTACTTTACCCTTGGCAAACTCTGACGCCACGCGAATCGCATTTTTGATGGCGTTGGTATTCGAGGAGCCGTGGGTGATGATGCACACGCCTTTCACTCCGAGCAGCGGGGCGCCGCCGTATTCGGTGTGATCCAGGCGCTTTTTGAAATCGGAAAATGCGTTGCGCGAGAGCAGCGCTCCTACCTGGCGGGTAATCGTGGACTTCAGTGTTTCTTTCAGGACGGCCCGCACCAGTCTGGCTACGCCTTCGGAAGTTTTCAGCGCGACGTTTCCGACAAAGCCATCGGCCACGATTACGTCCACCTGGCCGTTATAGAGGTCGCGGCCTTCCACGTTGCCAATGAAATTGAGCGGCAGTTGCTTCAGAAGCTGGAAGGCTTCGCGGGTGAGTTCGTTTCCTTTGGATTCTTCTTCGCCGATGGAGAGCAGTCCGATCCGCGGACGCTTCATCCCGAAAATGGCTCGGCAATAGATGTCTCCCATGACCGCGAACTGTTCGAGGTTGACCGGGTCGCAATCCACGTTGGCACCGACGTCGAGCAAGACGGCGGCGGTATTCAAAACCGTGGGAAAGGCTGCGGCAAGCGCGGGGCGATCCACGCCGGGCAGAGCGCCGAGCACCATTTTGGCGGTGGCCATGGCAGCGCCGGTGTTGCCGGCGGTTACGAAGCCGTCGGCGCGGCCGTTGCGCACCAGGCGCAGGCCGACGCGAAGGGAAGAGTCGCGCTTGGCGCGGATGGCCTCCACCTTGTCTTCCATGGTGATGACTTCGCCGGCGTGGACCACTTCGATCGGTAGACGGCGAGCGCCGGGATAGCGCGCCAGCTCGGCCTTGAGGCGCGGCTCTGGTCCGACCAGGAGCACGCGCGCGCCGTGATGACGAGCCGCTTGCAGGGCGCCTTCGATCTCGGGCTTGGGCGCCCTGTCGGACCCCATCGCATCCAGAGCGATTACGCTAGGCATGGAGGGAGAAAGCTAGGACTTCTCTTCGACCTCGAGGACTTCGCGGCCCTTGTAGTACCCGCACTTCGGACAGGCGCGGTGCGGCATTTTCTGTTCGTGGCAGTTGGGACACTCGGAGAGCGAGTGCTTCGAGAGCGAGTCGTGCGCGCGGCGGCTGCCAGTGCGCGCTTTGGAGTGTCGGCGTTTTGGATTCGGCATGATGATTCCTTTTCGAGCTCCCAGCTGTCAGCTCTCAGTTCTCAGGAAAACCGGCTCTTCTGAGAGCTGCGAGCTGACAGCGGAGAGCTTATTTATCGTTCCAGCTTATCCCGTATCTCTTTCAGTCCTGCCCAGCGCGGATCCTGAACGGGCGCGGCGCACGAGCACGCGCTTTCATTCAAGTTCTTGCCGCAATGGGGACACAAACCCTTGCAATCTTCGCGGCAGATCGTCTTCAGCGGCACGGCCAGCAGCACCTGCTCACGCAAGGCGTCTTCCAGGAGCAAGCCTGCGCCCTGGTAGTAGCCGATTTCGGCTTCGGCAACAGTCACCGAAAGCTCGTCGCGACCGGCGTCCGATCCGAGCGGCCGGTACAGCAAGTCGAAGGCGCGGCTCAACTTGTGCACCACCGGTTCGAGACAGCGCGCGCAGGCCACTTCCAGGCTCGTGTCCAGCTTGCCTTTCAGCCGGATGTCCTGGACGACCTTGTGCTTGCCGTGATGCTCCTCGACTAGGTCGGCACGGCCCTCGCTGCGCAGGGGTGAACGCTGGTAAAGGTCCGGTCCGAGGTCAATCGCGCCGGGGCTGAACTCTTCCCGGAAATCAACGGGCTGAGTTTCCAGATCCTGGATTTCGATGAACATCGGAACCTCCGCCGCCCCCAATCCATACCGCGAAGGCCCGCGGAAGTGCGCACAGAGACGTAAGTCTCGCAGGGAGCAAGAGTTAAGAATAAAGGCCGATGGTGGGGGTGTCAAGGAAGAGGTACCGATGGGTAATGCCCTAATGAATTGGGACACTACCGCGCGATGGAAATGGAGAACAAAAGAAGACCCGAACCGCGTGGGTCCGGGTCTTCGGGAGCTTGCGTAACCTGTCCAGTTACAGAGTGAGCATGGCTAGTGCGTCATTCCTAGTCAACGCACTTTGGGGAGGACTCCCTGCGGCAACATTGGTGAGTGAGAGCGCGTAGGGGTCCTTCGACTCCGTAACCTTTGCGCTTCGCGCAGCGGTTACTCCGCTCCGGATGACAATCGCTTGGAATGCTTCTTGGCTTCGAGTGCCGACAGGACTTCCAGTGGTTCGGGCCGCTCCATGTAGTCCTCGTTCGCAGAGGCGAAGAGAATCGTCCCCTCGCGATCGACGATGTACGTCGCCGGGATCGGCAGCTCCCAGCTGTCGTCGCCGTCAACAAAGGGCAGGTTGACGAAGGTGCGGCGGTAGATGGCCTGCTGCTCTTCCGGGACCCGGTACACCAGTCCGAACCGGCGGGCGACTTCGTTGTGTGCGTCCACCAGCAGCGGGAAGGCGAGCTTGTGCTGGTCGTGCATGAAGTAGGCCTGCTTCTCGGTCTGCGGAGAAATGGCGACCACCGAGGCCCCGGTGTCGGTGATCCGCTCGGCGATGGTGTTCATCGCTTCCACCTGGCCGACGCAGAAAGGGCACCAGCGTCCGCGGATGAAGCAGAGTACGAGGGGTCCCTTACCCAGCAACTCGGCGGAAGAAACGCGCATGCCATCGTGGTCGGAAAGTTCGAACGACAGCGCCTTCGCCCCGACCCCAAGAGCCCTCGTGGCCAGCCCTTGAGCTTTCAATACGGCTACAGTGCGTTCATGAACAGCCTGCACGTCGGCGGGGACGTACTTAGCAATGAGGTCTTTGCGTTCGGCAAACTGCACACGCAGGGATCGCAGGTCGGGGCCTGAGTTCGATTCCGGCAGAGAGCGCCATTTCATATGGGGTGGCCGCGAGACGTTAGCTGCCAGTCTTTTCCACAACTTGCTTCGGACTGACGACAGCGACCAGTTCTTTATGGAGCTTGCCCGTTTTGAGGAAATTGATGAAGGCGAATTGTCCAATCATCAGGCGGATGACCGATAGGAACAGCCGGCCTTGGCGATGTTCGACACGAATCACGCGACCGAGACCGTGGAGCCGAAACAATTCCGCAGCGAGCAGGTCGGCGCTCGGAATCAGAAATTCGCTGGTATTGCTGATATGCAACCCAGCATCGTCAAGCCAAACCTCACCTCGCTCGACCTTCGTTCTTAGAGAGAGCTCGTCACCCCGATGAAAAAACACCTTGTAGTTCACAAGGCCTCCTTCAAAGTAATCGGTCCCCCGAACTAACCACTAGCCACTGACCACTGCCTTCACATTCCCGGAAACTTCATCCCTGCCATTCTCCGGGCGAAGCTGGGCTTGCCCATCTGCTTGAACATCTTTTTCATCTGGGCGTACTGGCGGAGCAGGTTGTTGACTTCCTGCACGCTGGTGCCGGAGCCGCGGGCGATTCGTTTACGGCGGCTGCCGTTTATCACTTCGTGGTGGTCGCGCTCGTGGGCGGTCATCGAGTTGATGATGGCCTCGACGCGGTTGATCTGCTTTTCGTCCACCTTGTCGGCGGCCTTCTGCATGCCGGCAAAGGCGCCGACCGAAGGCAGCATTCCGATGATGCTTTGCAGCGAGCCCATCTTGCGGACCTGGCGCAGTTGATCGCGGAAATCTTCGAGCGAGAAGCCGTCGCCGGTGAGGGCTTTGGTCGCGAGTTCGTGAGCTTTCTTCTTGTCAATCTGCGACTCGGCCTTCTCGATCAGCGACAGAATGTCGCCCATGCCGAGAATGCGCGACACGATGCGGTCGGGGTGGAAGGGTTCGAGCGCGTCGTACTTTTCGCCGACGCCGATGAACTTGATGGGCTGGCCGGTGACCTGGCGGATGGAGAGCGCCGCGCCGCCGCGGGCGTCGCCGTCCATTTTGGTGAGGACGACGCCGGTGAGCGTGAGCTTCTTGTGAAACTCGTCGGCCGAGCGGACGGCGTCCTGCCCGGTCATGGAGTCGGCGACGAACAGGATTTCCTGCGGATTGAGCATCCGCTTGAGCGACTGCATCTCGTCCATGAGCTGGTCGTCGATGTGGAGACGGCCGGCGGTGTCCACGATCAGGACGTCGGAGCCAGTGTTGATGGCCTCGCGGCGCGCTTCTTTCGCCAGGCGCTCGACGGTCGCAGTGTTCGCTTCCGCGACCTGGCCTTCGTAAAGATTGGCCTTGATTGCCTGCGCAACGACTTTGAGCTGCTCGCGGGCGGCGGGGCGGTACACGTCCACCGAGACGAGCAGCGGACGGTGTCCGCCATTCTTCAGCCAGTTGGCGAGCTTCCCGGAGGTGGTCGTCTTACCGGAACCCTGCAAACCGGCCATGAGAATGACCGTCGGCGGCTGCGAAGCGAACTTGAGCTTGGCCGTGTCTTTGCCGAGGGTTTCGATCAGCTCGTCGCGGACGATCTTGATCACCTGTTCGCCCGGCGAGAGCGCCGTCATGACCTGCTGGCCGACCGCCCTGGCCTGGATGCGATCGACAAGATCTTTGACGACCTTGAAGTTGACGTCGGCCTCCAGCAGCGCTAAACGGATTTGTTTCAGCGCCTCGGCAATGTTTTCTTCGCTGAGGACGGCTTCCCCGCGAAGGGCTTTGAAGGCGCGCTGGAGTTTTTCCTGGAGGTTCTCGAACATGCTGGATAAGTCAATATTCTAGCAGGCGAGATAGAAAGAGCTTCAGGCTGCGAGCTACGGGCTACGAGCGCTCTACATCTATCCACTCACCGTCGTTCGGAAGCACGACTTGCGGGGTCAACCGCGCCGCTTCCAACTGGAACGCCAGATCGGCGCGGCTGAGGAGGCAGTGATTGATGGCTTCCATGTGGACTGCGATCACTCTCGCGTTTGGAGCCGCCTGGCATACGCGGATGACATCTTCGGCGGTCATGGTGATGGGAGCGCCTTCTAGAAAGCGGGCTTCACCTGCGTTGAGCACGATCACCTGCGGCTGGAAAGTTTTCAGCGCCGTTTCCACCGCGGGGCACCATACCGTGTCACCGGCGATGTACAACGTGGGCTCGCCAGCGGCGCGCAGCACGAAGCCGGAAACGGGAGCGAGCATTTTGGCAATCAGTCCGGTGCCGTGCATACCACCAGTGCGGGTGATCTCGAGTTGATTCCACGTGGTGGCATTCCGAGATCGCACCTCGGCGAAGCCTGCAGCTCGAAATTTGTTCTCGTCCTCGGGTTGGCCGAAGAGCGGCAGATGTTTGGGTAGAAGCGCGGCGGCGGCCTCGTCCCAGTGATCGGCGTGGGTGTGAGTGACGAGCACCGCTTCAATTTCTGGCAGGAACTCCTGGGCCGGAATAGGCAGAGGCACCAACGGATTTCTGCGCGAGTTCGGTGTCAGCGGAATGGCCGGCCTGGCGCCGGGCTCATCGAGCATGGGATCGACGAGGAAGGTGCGTCCGTGGAATTCAACAATCAGCGTGGCGTGGCGTATGAGGCGGATACGCATGGTCATTTCCCGGTGAATACTTCTTTCGCTGCGGCCACAGTATTGCAATGGATCGTGACCGTATCGTCCACCCTTCGCGCATAGCCTCCGGCGAAAGTGACCATCACCGGGATGCGGCGGGCTTGGGCGACGCGGAAGACAAGTTCGTCGCGCTTTTTCAATCCTTCGATCGTCAGCGACAGGCCGCCGAGCTGGTCTTCACGATAGGGATCGGCTCCGGCGAAGTAGCACAGCAGATCAGGCGCAAACTGCCGCAGACCTGAGCTGAGCGCGTTATCGAGCCAGCCCAGGTAGTCGACGTCGCCGATGCCGTCGGGCAAGTCCACGTCGATCGAAGACGGCGGCTTGAACGGCGGATAGTTATTTTCCTGGTGGAGCGAGATGGTGAATACATCGCCGGCATGGGCATTGCGAATTTTGGCGGGGCGCGCGGGGTTGAGCGCGGAAGGAAAGGCTGAGGGAAGCGGGTCGCTGGGAATGCGGACGCCGGCGAAAATGGCGGCGGTGCCGTTGCCGTGGTGGACGTCGCAATCGACCGTCATCGCACTGCGAATCTTGTCGTCACGCTGCATGCGGCGGATGGCAATGGCTACGTCGTGGATGAGGCAAAAGCCTTCGCCGTGGTCGGGGAAGGCATGATGGAATCCGCCGCCGATGCTGATGGCGACACCGTCGTGCAGGGCGTGCTCGGCGGCCAGGATCGATCCGCCGGCCGCCAGCCAGAAGGCGCGTACCAGTTCGGGTGAATACGGGATTTCCAGCTCGAGTTCTTCGCGCGCGTTGAGAGTGCCGGTCTTCAGCTTCTCGACGTACTGCGGAGTGTGGACGAGCAGCACGTCCTGATCGGTCGCCGGGCGCGGCGTGACGAAGTCTTCCGACTGCGCGATGCCGCGTTCCAGCAGGCGATCGCGAACACGCCGATACTTCTCTGCCGGGAAGACATGGGCGCCGATCGGAAGAAAATAGTCGTCGCTATAGACGAGCTTGAACGGGAGCATGTAGCACTCAGCACTCTGCGGGTCCAGTACTGAGAACCCAATTATGATACGCGGGCCGGTTAGCATTCGTAGCGCCGCCGTCTCGGCGGCTGTCGTGGCGGCGACCCGCAGCCACCTCCGAGGGCGAGACGCCCTCGGGACAGCCGGCAAGGTGCCGGCGCTACGTTTTAGCCTGATAAACTGAGCCGGTTGCCTCCGAAAAAAGCATCAGCGTCGAAAGTCCCGGCCACTCCGGGAGAAGAGGGCGGGACCACGCCGTCGAAACCGCAGGCCCGTTCCGCCGCCGGCAAGGGCCGGATCTTTCTGATCGACGCCATGTCTTTCATCTTTCGCGCCTATCACGCGATGGCGCGGCAGCGGCCGATGTCCACGAAGACGGGCGTTCCGACGGCGGCGACGTTCGTTTTCGTCAACATGCTGCGCAAATTGCGCGAGGACTTCTCTCCGGAATATCTGGCGGCGGTGTTCGACGTGGGCGAGCCGACGATCCGCAATCAGCAGGCGGAAGCCATCACCACCATCCGCAAGTTTGATGTCAAGACGCAAACGTTCAAGGAAGTGGAGTACGGGGGCTACAAGGCCAACCGCGCGGAGATGCCGGCGGATCTTGTGCAACAGGTGCCGTACATCCGGCGCGCGCTCGAGGGGTATCGCATCCCGATTCTGCAACTCGAGGGCTACGAAGCCGACGATCTGATCGGGACGCTGGCGCGGAAGGCCGCAGTGGAGTCGTATTCGGTGTTCGTCGTGTCCAACGACAAGGACATGCTACAGCTGGTGGACGACAAGGTCTGCGTCCTCAACCCGCCCAAGGACAATCTGATCTGCGACGCCGCCAAGGTCGAGGAAATTCTGGGCGTGCCGCCGGCGCGCGTCGTGGACGTGATGGCGCTGCGCGGCGACTCGGTAGACAACATTCCTGGGGCGCCCGGGATTGGCGACAAGGGGTCGGTCGAAATTATTCAACGCTTCGGCAGCGTGGAGGAGGCGCTTGAACGCGCCGCCGAAGTGGAGAAAAAGTCGTATCGCGAATCGTTGCAGAATAACCGCGCGACGATCCTGACCAGCAAACAGCTGGTAACGATTGACACGAATGTTGCCGTCGACCTGGACGTGACGGCCATGAAGGCCGGCGAGCCGGATGTCGAGGCGCTGCGGGCGCTGTTTTCAGAGCTGGAATTTACTTCATTGCTGAGGGAGCTTCTGCCGGTCGTCGAGGCGAAAGAAGGGGACTATCGGGAAATCCGGTCGGCCGGCGAACTTGATGAATATCTCGCAGGTCTCGCTGACGGCGCGCCTCTCGGTATTGCGATTCCGACAGAACACACCGACATCGGCGACGAAGAAGAGGACGAGGAGCCGGAGCCTGCGCAGTCCGGGCTCTTGCCGTTGCAGCCCGCCGATGGACCTCAGGCCGAAGTCCCGCTGGAGAGAATCGCTTTTTCTGTTGCGGCAGGTTCCGGGGCGATCGTCACGCTCGGCGACCAACGGCTCGCCGATCGTGTAAAGAACCTGCTGGAGGATGCGACGGCGCCCAAGGTCATCCACGATTGGAAGTCCGGACTTCATCATTTCTCTGCGCAGGGACTCACGCTCCTTGGAGTGCGGCACGATCCCATGTTGTATTCCTACTTGCTCAACCCGACCTACTCGTCGCACGCGCTTCCCGAAGTTGCGCTGCGCAGATTCAACCTGAAAATGAGCGGCAATCTGGCGGAAGCGGCGGACCTGACGGGCAGGCTCGCCAGCGCGCTCCGCAAAGATGTAGAGGAACAGGGCCTGACGGCGGTTTATGAAGACATCGATGCTCCGCTGGTGCCCGTTCTGGCGCGCATGGAAGATGCGGGCGTGAAGCTTGACACGGCGGCGCTGGGACGGATGTCGCAGAAGCTGGAGCGCGAGATTGAGGCCAAGGCCCGGGAGATCTATCAGCTCTGCGGTTCGGAGTTCAATATCAACTCGCCCAAACAACTGGGCGACGTACTGTTCAACCGGCTGGCGCTGCCGAAGCCGGTGAAATATGGGAAGGGAAGAACGATTTCGACCGCGGTGGATGTTCTGGAAGCCCTGGCGGCGGAGCACGAAGTCCCGCGGCTGGTGCTGGAATATCGGCAACTGACCAAGCTGAAGTCCACGTATGTGGATGCGCTGCCTGCATTGATTCGCAGCAGTAGCGGCCGAGTGCACACGACCTTCGGGCAGACCGGCACGGCAACCGGCAGGTTGTCTTCCACCAATCCGAACCTGCAGAACATTCCGATCCGCACGGAGCTGGGGCGGGAGATTCGGGCGGCGTTCACCGCCGAGCCGGGACACCTGCTGCTGGCCGCCGACTACTCGCAGATCGAACTGCGCCTGCTGGCGCATTTTTCGAAAGACAAGCTGCTAGTCGAGGCATTTCGCAGGGGCGACGATATTCACACGCTGACGGCGTCGCAGGTATTTGGCGTGCCGCCGCTGATGGTGACGCCCGAGCATCGGCGCGCGGCGAAAGTTGTGAATTTCGGGATCGTGTATGGGCTCTCGCCATTTGGATTGTCGCAGCAGTTGGGGATAGAGCCGGGCGAGGCAAGGAAGTTTATTGACGCGTATTTCGAGAAGTATGCCGGAGTACGAGCATTCATTGACGCCACCCTCGAACAGGCGAGGCGTGACGGAAAAGTAAGAACGCTCTTCGGGCGCATCCGTCCGATCCCGGACATCAACAGCAAGAACGCCAACCAGCGCGGGTTCGCCGAGCGCACCGCCGTGAATACTCCGCTGCAAGGGACGGCGGCGGACCTGATCAAGCTGGCTATGATCCGGATTGACGAGGAGATTCAGAAACGCGGCCTAAAATCGCGCATGACGCTGCAAGTGCATGACGAACTCGTATTTGAAGTTCCCGATAGCGAAGTGGATGCGATAAAGCGGCTGGTTCGCGAGCAAATGGAAAGCGCGCACCCGCTCGAAGTTCCCCTGGTCGTGGAACTCGGAGTAGGGGTGAACTGGCGGGATCTGGAGTAAGCGGATGAGCCGATCAATTCCAAACCGGGGAAGGCGCTTTTCCACCGCAACTCGCGCTGCGATTTCCGCTATAATTTCCTCACTCTCGCGCCGCTTGTATCGTTGATACCAGCCAGAAGACGGATTCACTCGATCCTGCGGAGGCAGTCGGATGGCAGCTCCCTCGTTAGCGCCCGCGCTCGAATCGGCGTCCCGCCGTCGTTTCTTCCGGCGCGCTCTCAACGTACCTCTCGATGTGATCGCGCTGCGGTCGGGAATCCCCAACGATATGCCGGGGCGCTGTACGGATCTGAGCGAAGCCGGCATGGGCGCGATCGTGGCCGGGGAACTTGCGCCGGGCCAGCCGGTCGCGATTGAACTACGGCTCCCGAATGTCGGCCTGCCGGTGCGCGCGCGCGCGCGGGTTCGCTATCAAGACCGGCTGCATTGCGGATTCCAGTTTGTGGGGCTGGCGGTGGAGCAGCGGGAGATGATCCGCTACTGGGCTTCGCAGATCGTTCCGCAGTCTGTCCCGGCTGAAAGACAGGGGAGCGAAATCGCGCGGCCCGATCTCCCGGGGCTGGCGGTGGTACCGGACAATGAAAAACGCAAGCGCCGAATCCGCGTCCGGCGCCGCCGTTTCTATCTGCTGCTGGCTTTCATGCTGGCGCTGGCCGCATTGGGATGGTGGCAGTGGCAGAGAGCGTGGAACGATCTGGAAACGGAATCGTCTCTGGCGGCGCTCCAGCGGGCGCCCATGCGCGTGCCTCCGGAAACGATGGACCGGCAAATTGTGTACAAAGTGGACCCGGTGTACCCGGAAGCGGCTCGCCTGGCTGGTACCCAGGGACTCGTCGTTCTGGACGCGCTCATCGCGCCGGACGGCACCGTCAAACGCCTGCGGCCGATTGCCGGGCCCGATCTGCTTGCGCAGTCGGCGCTCGATGCCGTGCAGTCGTGGAGATACACACCCTATCGCAACCGCGGTCAAGCGGTAGAGGTGGAAACCACCATCAGCGTGGACTTCCGCTTGCGTTGAGAGAAGAGCTAGTCGAAGGTCGGAGCCTTGGCGAAGGGCAACCCGTGCTGGTCCTTAGATGAGACTATCGGCTCTCCCTGAAGTTGCCAGTCGATCTTCAGCTGCGAATCATTCCACACTACGGTCCGTTCCTGCTCCGGCGCGTAGAAGTCTGTCGCCTTGTACAACACATGAGCTGTTTCCGACACGACCCGGAAGCCGTGAGCGAGCCCGGGTGGAATCCATAGCATCCGCTTGTTTTCGCCGGAGAGGGTGAACGACTCCCACTTGCCAAAGGTGGCAGACCTGCGGCGGAGATCCAGAGCCACATCCAGAATGTCGCCCGTGACGACCCGCACGAGCTTTCCCTGGGGCTGCCGAATTTGATAATGCAGGCCGCGGATGACGTTTCGTCCGGAATAGGAATGATTGTCCTGCACGAAGCGCTCGCGGATGCCGATCTCCGCAAACGTGCGCTGGTTGTAGCTCTCCAGGAAGAAGCCGCGATCATCGCCGAACACGCGCGGTTCGAGAAGCAGGACGCCGGGGAGGGTGGTTTCGATTTTCTTCATCGCCGAAGACGGTAGCCCCTGCCTTTCAGAAGACTCGTTCTCGTAACAGCTGCAACAGGTACGCTCCATACCCGTTGTTGCCCATGGGCTGAGCGAGCGCTTCCAACTGCGCCGCCGTGATATAGCCGGAGCGATAGGCGATCTCCTCGGGGCAAGCGACCATGAGTCCCTGGCGCTTTTCCAGGGTCTGGATGAAAAGCGCGGCTTCCATCAGCGCCTCGTGCGTGCCGGTATCGAGCCACGCCATGCCCCGGCCCATTACGCAGACGTTGAGCTGGCCTTGCTTGAGATAGGCTCGATTGACGTCGGTGATTTCCAGCTCGTTGCGTCCGGAAGGCTTCAAGTTCGCGGCGATGTTCACTACTTGGTTGTCGTAGAAATAAAGCCCGGTAACCGCATAACGAGATTTGGGCTGCTTGGGCTTTTCTTCCACGCTGAGCGCTTTGCCGTTCTCGTCAAATTCGACCACACCATAGCGCTCGGGATCCTGCACCGGATAGGCGAACACGCGGGCGCCCTTGGACTGTGCGGTGGCCGCGCGCAATTCCTTTACCAGGTCGTGTCCGTAGAAAATGTTGTCGCCGAGCACAAGCGCGCAAGCACTGGAACCGATGAACTTTCTGCCAATCAAAAACGCCTGGGCAATGCCTTCCGGCCTGGGTTGCGCAGCGTATTGCAGGCGGATTCCGTAGCGCGAGCCGTCGCCCAGCAGATGCTCGAAGCGCGGCACATCCTCTGGCGTCGAGATCACCAGGATGTCCCGGATCCCCGCCAGCATCAGCGTGGAGAGCGGGTAATACACCATCGGCTTGTTGTACACCGGCAGCAGGCTCTTGGCGGCCGCATGGGTGACGGGATAAAGGCGCGTGCCGGAGCCTCCCGCCAGGATGATGCCCTTGTAATTCGGCTGCGCTGATTCGCTCATGTTTTCAGTGCTCGGTGGCGTAGTGCTTCGCCATCCATTGGCGATAGCTGCCGCTGGTGACGTCGTGCACCCAATCTTCATGCTCAAGATACCAGCGAACGGTCTTGCGGATGCCGCTCTCGAACGTCTCCAGCGGACGCCAATTCAGTTCGCGCTCGATTTTCCGCGTGTCCATAGCATAGCGGCGGTCGTGACCGGGCCGGTCTTTGACGAAAGTCACGAGCTGGCTGTGCGGCAGGACCGGATCGTGGGGCCGGAGTTCGTCCAGCAGGCGGCACAAGATCTCGACGATCTGCACATTCTTCTTCTCGCTCCCTCCGCCGATGCAGTAGGTCTCCCCGGCGCAGCCGCGCGCAAGCACGATGCGAAGGGCGCGGCAGTGGTCCTCGACGTAGAGCCAGTCGCGAACGTTCTGGCCGTCGCCATACACGGGCAGCGATTTTCCCTGGCAGGCATTCAGGATCATCAGCGGGATCAGTTTCTCAGGGAACTGGTACGGGCCATAGTTGTTGGAGCAATTCGTGGTCAGGACCGGCAATTTGTAAGTGTGATGGTACGCGCGCACCAGATGGTCGGAAGCCGCCTTGGACGCCGAATAAGGGCTGTTGGGGGCGTAAGGCGTCGTCTCGCAGAAAGCCGGATCGTCGGAGCCGAGTGATCCGTAGACCTCGTCAGTCGAAATGTGAAGGAAGCGGAACGATTGCCGATCGGGCTCCGGGAGAGCCGACCAGTAAGCCCGCGCCTCTTCCAGCAGGCTGAAGGTCCCATGGACGTTGGTGCGAATGAAATCGTCCGGCCCGTGGATGGAGCGGTCCACGTGGCTCTCGGCGGCGAAATGAACGATGGCTCGCGGACGTTCCCGTTCCAGCAAACTGCGAACGAGGTCGCGGTCCCCAATGTCGCCTTGCTGGAAGCGGTAACGTGAGTGACCTTCAACGGACTGCAGGTTGTTGAGATTGCCGGCGTAGGTGAGCTTATCGAGACTCACGAGGCGGGACGATTCCTCGGCGATCCACTGCAAAACGAAATTCGAGCCGATGAAACCGGCGCCGCCGGTGACGAGAATCAGGTCTTCCATGCCGGAGTGCCGCCCCGCAGGAAGCGGCAGCATGCACCGATTCTAATCAAAGGCGGGAGCAAAGTCGTGTTCCGCGTTGGTGGCGTCGCGCGCCTTCCGGCTTCGTTCAAGGCAGGCGCTCCCGCTTAGGCCGCGGGCGACTGGCTCTCGACGCCGGCTGCCGGCGCTGGCTCGCGGCGATTCCAGCCCAAAACTTCGTAGTATGCATTGTCGATCGAGCGGGCGATACCGGGCCATAGGTATTGCGCGCGGATCCGCTGCTCTGCCTTGGCAGCCATCTCGCGGCGAAGTCCGGGATTGCGGAGAAGCACGTCCAGCACGCGGGCGAGGTCCGACTGGTCTCCGCGCCGGAAGGTGAAGCCGGCCCCCTCGACAACTTCTTTGTTTTCGGGAATGTCGCTCGTGAGCACGCAGACGCCGGCGGCCATGGCATCAAGCAGGGCGAGCGAGAGGCCTTCCAGATCCGACGGGAGGACGAACAGCGCTGCGTTCGACAAGAGTTCGTCCAAGTCCTCCCCCGAAACCCACGGCAGCAAACGAATCTGTTCCGACTGATGGTGCCGCAGGCCCTCCACGTAATCATCGGAGTGGCTCGATCCACCGGCCAGAACCAGCTTCATTTCGGTCGCTATGCCCTCGAAGGCACCGATCAGCAGATGGCAGTTCT
The DNA here is from genome assembly GCA_049273945.1 of Terriglobales bacterium. GTDB lineage: Bacteria > Acidobacteriota > Terriglobia > Terriglobales > Acidobacteriaceae > Acidiflorens. The sequence goes on from JBASRS010000064.1 coordinate 67,250, forward strand.
TCTCCGGCGAAAATCTTCCCAGATAAAGGACGTAGTTGTGCGGAAGCAGTCCCCATTCTGCGAGCCGCTTGGGTGGGCGCCGAGGCGTCAGGTTGGCTCCATTCGGGATATAGACGGTTTCGCGCCCATACCTTTCCCGGTAGTAGTGCTGCAACGTCTGCGAGACGACCATCGTGGCATCAGGAAGAGTCACGGCGGCCGCCTCTCCCCAGCGCAGCACCTGCGCCGCGATGCGGCCCCACTTGCGGCGCTGCCAGGGTCTCCCGTGCCATCCGCTTTTCCGGGTTTGGTGGTCTCTCCGATGGCAAGACTGCCCGTGCTGGCGCCGCCTTCACCCTGGGACCCCAATACGGATTTCGAGCTACGCGGGTCCTGGGACGAGGATGTGCCGGCCGACGGAGCGGTCGGTTGCGCCGGAGCGGCCAAGACCAGCTGCAGGGTGAGCAGGCCAGCAGCCACGAACACGACGAGTTTGGCTGGTGCTTTCATCTCCGGACTCCGCACCGTTGCTCTCACGGCGAATGCAGCTGGACGTACGAGCCGCTTACCAGAAACTAACGGGTGTTTGCAAGGAAAGAAAGACTTGGGAAGTACTGTCCACCGCAGTAGCTACTTCCCATCACGGCGGGAAAAATCTCCAATGTTAGTGGTCCGGCCCGTGTGCTGCGGTCTTCCCGTCAGCAGGCCTCGGCAAAATGAGGCCGATCTGCCCCAGAAAGAGTGCATGAAGTGGTGCCCTATAGTAGGCCCACGAAGGGAGGTCATGGGGATCCCGATTCATCACAAATCACGTGTGACGATGCCCACAGGTGTCCCCGGAACTTTTGAGTACGATTACCGGTGATGAGTCTGCGCGCCGCGGTACTCTCCGAAGAACCGCCACTCGTCGAAAAAGACGTGGTGCGGGTGCTGGTGGCCGATTCCGGTCCGATTCAGTCGCAGTTGCTGACCAGAGCCCTACGCGGACGGCGGAATTTCCGGGTTTCCACCGTTGCGTTGGCGGTGCCAGCTCTGCACCACCTCTTACAATCGAACCCGGTCGATGTCATATTGATTGCGGAGAACGATCCGCCCGATCTGAACCTGCTGCGCTGGCTGCACGTCTCGTATCCAACGGTCGCTCCCGTTTTGCTGGTCGAGGACTATGACCGCGAATTGGTGGTGAATGCCTTCCGCGCGGGCGCCCGAGGCCTTTTCCTTTTCAGTCACGCTCCATTCCGGACGCTGTGTAAGTGTGTGGACTGCGTAGCCGGAGGACAGATCTGGATCAATAGCCAGCAGATGCACTATGTGGTGGAAGCTTTGTCTGAGGTGTCCACCTTGCGCGTGATCAGTTCGACCGGAAGGCCCCTTCTGACGCCGCGCGAGGAGCAGGTGGTGGCCCTGGTGGCCGACGGCCAGAGCAACCGCGAGGTGGCCGCCGAGCTGGGCCTGAGCGAACATACCATCAAGAAATATCTGGTGCGCATCTTCGACAAGCTGGGGATTTCGACCCGGGTCGAACTGGTGCTCTATGCGGTTTCTCACGGCCAGAATCGCCAGGCAGAGTGGATGCCCGGCAGCGCCTGAGCGAAAAAGAAGCAGCGCCGGGATACAATTGTGGCCACGCCGCAAGGCAGGGAGATGGCTCATTGACCACGACGGGGCGGGCTGGCACACGCCGCTGGACGGTCATCGCTTCGGGGCTGCTCATCCTGGCCCTGGCCCTGGTCGTCATCTACACACGGCCCAACGCTTTTCTCAGTCCCCTCGCCTTGGTGGTGGTCGCGGCCATCGGACTGGCGGCCCTGCTGCTCCAGGTACGATTCCGGCAGGATCTCCCTAGTGTTCGATCTCCGCTCTGGCTCAATATTCTTGGCCTGATCTGCGCCATGCTGGTGCTAGTCGCTGACCTCCTCCGGATGCCCCGCCGCACGCTGGAAATAATCGCTTTTGCCGCCGTGGTCTTCTTCGGCATCAGCGGATCGCGGATTCTGCACGCGCTGCGCCGGCAGCGGAAAGCACTGGAATAGGTGTGAGAAGTCCCCACTCCCTGCCTCACCACGGAGGCACAGAGACACGGAGAAAAGCAACTTCCGTTTCCGCGGATTGACGCGGATCTTCGCGGATCAGGATTTGTCACCCGCTGCAATCGTTCCCGCTACAATGCCGCTATGCGCGTCACGGTATTTGGGTCGTCGGGGCTGCTCGGCCGGGCCTTGGTTCAGGAACTGAAAAACGAGCAACTCACGGCCCTTTCATCTCAAGATGCCGACCTGCGAGACCCTGCGCGAGTCCGGGGCGCGATTCAAGCTTCCCGCCCGGACTGGATCATCCTGGCGGCGGCCCACACTGACGTGGACGGCTGCGAGTCGAACCGCGAACTGGCTTTTGCCGTCAACTGCGAAGGCGCGATGCATGTTGCGGAGGCGGCCCGCGAGTCTGGGTCGCGACTGATGTTCTTGAGCACCGACTACGTTTTCGATGGCAGCAAGAGATCGCCTTACGAGACCAGTGACGTCCGCAATCCCATTAACGTTTACGGTGAAAGCAAGGCCCGGGCAGAAGAGCGGCTTCTGGACGCCCTGCCCGACGTCTGCATTGTCCGCACCTCGTGGCTGTTCGGACCGGGCGGCAAGTGTTTTCCGGATACGATTCTGAAGCTGGCTGCCAGCCGCCCCGAAATCGCGGTGGTCAATGACCAGCGCGGCGGTCCGACCTTCACCGTCGATCTTGCTTCCACCCTCGCGCAACTTTGCCGGAAGCGCACGCGTGGAATCGTGCATGCCACAAACTCCGGCGACTGCACCTGGTACGAATTCGCCGCCGCGCTCGTTCCCATGGCCGGCCTCGCCACGCGTGTCACACCGGTGACGAGCGAAGAATTTCCCCGCCCGGCGCGGCGCCCGGCGTATTCCGTGTTATCGAGCGCGACTCTCGACGCCTACGGAATCCGAATGCCGGACTGGCAGGACGCCTCGCGCCGCTACCTGAATGCGTTGCATTCTTCATCGGGCGGTGTTGCGAAGTGCCGCGATCGAGGCGCACTCTCCTAAGCTCATAATGTTGAGCCACTTCGCTTGGACACCTGCCGTTTGGGACAAGAAGAACTCCTTTGAGACTGCAGTCCACTCTTTGTCCCTGAAGCCTGGTCCGAGCCCGCCCGCCGGCACGCTCGCCCAAGATCTCTCGAAGAAGCCGCCCGGAAACCTTTCCGGGCGGTGGTGTTTTGTCGGGCTGATGCTCCGCGCAAACTTGGTGTTGGAACTACCCATCGAGTTACCGTGCGTCTTCCTAAAGGCTTGTATTTCAACGCGTCAAGGTTAAACGGTCACTCCCACGGGTTACGGAAGTTTCCGTCCAGCGCCCGGATTCTTTGCCGCCAGCGACCGGCCCTGTTATCAATAAATTTTCCCCGTTTGGTCGCTGGGAACCGCACGCTGGGCTCCCGGGCAGGAGACTGCACAGCATGGGAGGTCGCCCTCATTCCTGGAGGGAGATGAATGCCGGCGCACGCTTCTTTATAGCGGTCGTCGTGCTCTGCGGAACCACTGTGCTGACCTATACGGTCCTGCACGGGCAAAGCCGCGATCCGCTCAAATTCATAAGTTATCTCGTGATTGCGCTGGTGGCGTCGCGGCTGAAAGTGAATCTGCCCGGCATCACCGGGACTATGTCGGTAAACTTCCTGTTCCTGCTGCTGGGCGTGCTGGAACTGAGCTTTTCGGAAACCATGGCGCTGGGCTGCGCGGCGGTGGTGGTGCAGTGCTTCGACCGCGACCGTCCCGTCCCGATTCAAGTTGCCTTCAATGTCTGTTCGACCGCGCTGGCTATTGCAGCGACTTTCGCGGCGTATCGCTACCCGGTGTTTCACCGCGCGGTGGGCAATCCCTCCACGCTGTTGTTTCTGGCGGCCTGCGTCTACTTCGTAGCGAACACCGTGCCGGTGGCGGCGGTGATTTCGCTGACGGAGCGCAAGTCGCTGCGCCGGATCTGGGCCGACTGCTACTTCTGGAGTTTCCCCTACTACCTGGTGGGAGCCGGGGTAGCCGGCATGATGAGCTGGTTGCACGACTTCACGGATTGGCAGACGTCGTTGCTGATCCTGCCGGTGGTGTACCTGATCTACCGCTCGTATCGCCTGTACCTGGGCAAGCTGGAAGATGAAAAGCGGCACGTGGAGGAGATCGCCGACCTGCACATGCGCACCATCGAGGCGCTGGCGCTGGCGATCGAGGCCAAAGACCAGACCACCCACGACCACTTGCAGCGGGTGCGCATTTATGCGCTCGAAGTCGCCAAAGATCTCCAGGTCAGTGTCGAAGAACGTGAGGCCCTGCAGGCGGCGGCGCTGCTCCACGACATCGGAAAGTTAGCCATTCCCGAGCACATCATCTCCAAGCCGGGACGGCTGACGCCCGAGGAATTCGAGAAGATGAAGATCCATCCGGTGGTGGGCGCGGAGATTCTGGAGCGAGTCCGCTTTCCTTACCCGGTGGTGCCCATCGTACGGGCGCACCATGAAAAGTGGGACGGCACTGGCTATCCGCTGGGCTTGAAGGGAAACCAGATTCCCATCGGGGCGCGCATTCTGGCGGCGGTGGATTTTCTGGATGCGCTGGCGTCAGATCGCCAGTACCGGCGAGCTTTGCCGTTGGAAGAGGCGATGTCGCGGCTGGAGGAAGAGTCCGGAAAGTCTTTTGATCCCAAAGTAGTGCAAGTGCTGGAGCGTCGCTACGCGGAACTGGAACAACTGGTTCGTGAGCGCATCGAGGCCCTGGGCCTGGCGAAACTCTCCACCCAAGTGAAGGTGGACCGCGCGGTGGAGCCGGCGGCCGGATTCGCCGCCTCCGCGAAACAGGGACAATTCGCGGATCGCAACTTCCTGAGTTCAATCGCGGCCGCCCGGCAGGAGGCGCAGACCCTTTTCGAGCTCAGTCAGGACCTGGGAGCGTCGCTGAGCCTAGGCGAAACGCTCTCGGTGTTTTCGGTCAAGCTGCGTGCCTTGGCGCCCTACGACGCGATCGCGATCTACGTGCGCCATGGCGACGAGCTGGTGCCGGAATATGTGAACGGCGACAACTTCCGGCTGTTTGCATCGCTGCGCATTCCGATCGGACAAGGGTTGTCGGGATGGGTGGCGCAAAACCTGAAACCGATTCTGAACGGCAATCCATCCGTCGAGCCCGGATACCTCAACGATCCTTCCAAGTACAGCACGCTGAGTTCGGCTCTGGCGGTACCGCTGGAAGGCTTGCAGGGCGTGGTGGGCGTGGTCGCGCTCTATCACGCGGACAAGGACTTCTTCACTTCCGACCACCTGCGCATTTTGCTGGCGGTGAGCTCCAAGATGGCGCTGGCCGTCGAAAACGCTCTGAAATACGAACAGGCCGAGAGTTCCGCCACCACCGACTACCTGACTGGTTTGCCGAACGCACGCTCGCTCTTCCTGCAACTCGACCGCGAGCTGGCGCGCTGCAAGCGGGACAACACCTCACTGACGGTCATGGTCAGCGACATGGATGGCTTCAAGCAGATCAACGACCGCTTCGGGCATCTGGAAGGGAACCGCGTGCTGCGCCTGTTTGCCCACTCCCTGAAAGAGACGAGCCGCGAATACGATTACGTCGCGCGCATGGGCGGAGACGAATTCGTGGTGATTGCCCCCGGGCTTACGCCCGAAGCGTCCGCCAGGAAAGCGGAACAGATGCGCGAATTGGTACACCAGGTCGGCATGGAGGTCTGCGGGGAAGACATTCTCTCGCTGAGCGTGGGCAAATCCGTGTATCCGGAAGACGGTCTGGATGCCGAGAAGATCCTCACCGAGGCCGACCGGCGGATGTATCTGCAGAAGCAAAGCCAGCCGACCCGCAAGAACCGCCGGATGTATCCCCGGGCGAAGGGACGTCTGACCACAGAAATCTCGCAGCCCGGACAGGAGCGGGCGATGGTGGGCATCCTGACCAACCTGAGCCTGGGGGGCTGCTATGTCGAAACCAGCGCCATCCTGCTGCCCAAATCCCAGGTGAGACTGACGTTCTCAGTCGAACACACGTCCATTTCGCTGAATGGCGAAGTGGTGCGCATGGATATGGGCATTGGAGCGGCCCTGCGCTTCGTTGAAGAGAGCCAAGAGAGCCGCGGCCGCCTGAAAAGCATCCTGGACCAGATGGCCGGCTCGGAAGACGTCCTGGACCGGCAGCGCAGCCGGAACGCGGCTGCCGGGCACGAAATCTAGGGATTTGCGCAAACTGTCATCGGGTCCCTTCTAAGTAGCGGCAAGCCACCAACAATCGGGTTGTGAGTGCTAACGCCTGTTTACAACAACAATCGCTGATATTGCGCTCACTACGCATTTCCCATCGCGTCTATCCCTATTGACTATCCAAAAAGGAGCAAGAGAAATGGGCAAATTGGCGCTCCGGGCCGTTCTAGTTCTTGTACTGAATTCCTTGATACATTCACCGGTCGCTGCCCAAGGTCGCCCAGCAATGCTCCAGCTTCCCCCACCCGATGGATGTCATGCCGTCGGCACTACGACGGTGGTGCTTAGGGATGCGTCCCGTGACCGCGACCTGCTTGTAACTTTCTGGTATCCGTCGCGGCACGGGTTGGTTGTTGCACCATACATGGACAAGGGGACAGCGGCTGCACTGGCGGCAAAATGGGATTTGCAGCCGAATTTTGCGGACCGCGTCCTCACAAATGCCAGCGCTGGGTTCCCGATAGAAGATGGCGGACCCTTCCCGCTTGTTCTCATGGAACATGGCTCCGGTGTCGTGCCGGCGACCTACACGATTCTGGCGGAGGAAATGGCAAGCCACGGGTTCGTCGTGGCGGCAACCAATCACCCTCCAGATTCTCTGATCGCGGTGTTTCCGGATGGACATGAAGTCAGATCCAAGCCCTATTGGCCGGAAAATGCTGACCGAAGAACGCAGGGCATCGCGATCGGTAGGTTTGCAGAAGATGTCCTCGTTGCAGATGTGCGATTCGTTCTCGACAAATTGCAGGAAATGAATTCGCGCGACGCCTTCTGGCACGGTCACATTGATATGTCGAAGATTGGAATCGTCGGTCATTCAATGGGCGGTACGACAGCAGCGTTAGCGACGAAGGAAGAGCAGCGAATATCAGCAGGCATAAACCTGGACGGATCCACTTTTCCGGGCATGAACAATGACGTTCGTCCCATTGAGCTAGACAAGCCTCTGCTCTTTATTGCGACGGAGGAGCACGCTTCTGGCCCGGGAAGGGCGAGGGAATACTCCGGAAGCAAGGCGAACACCTATTACGTGGTGGTCCCGGGCAGTGACCACCTGAGCTTCACGGACGCGCGTCTGGTTCAAGGTCGTTTTCGCACCAAATCTCAAGAGGACACCATTTCATGGGAGCGTGCTCTGCTCGTAGTCGAAATAACGAGGTCATTAGTTGACGATTTTTTTGGCAAGTATTTGAAAGGCGCCTCTGCGCCGTCCCTCGACTTGCCCGTCCATGTAGTTCGCGAGTAAAAGAAGAGTTGTTGAAATATCCCGATTACACTCATTGACCGGGTTGGGGGCGAAGATCGCCATCCATAGGCGGTCTAGGCAAGAGCGGCGAGCGGTCGGATCTGAACCAGCGACGCCATCGGCCCCTGCCCCGCTTTGCGCAGCATGTTGGCGGTGGGCACGCCCGTCCGGTAGTAGGACTTCTCACAATCTGCGCTGGAGGGACCCCGCATACTGCCCTCCATGTAAGCCAGCCCCGGACAACGCGTGCAACTGCTGACGTGGCTGCACGACGAGCACACGGTCAGGTCTTTGGCCTTAATCGAGCGAACTTCGTTGAGCTCCGGGGAGTGATTCCAGATATCCATAAACTTCTGCCGGCGGATGTTGCCGCTGGGCAGAGGGAATTGCACACAGGGGAAGACGTCTCCGTAAGGCGAGATGTAGCAGAAGGAGTGCCCGGCGCTACAGGAGTACCCTTCCAGGTCGTCGCTGGTGACGGGCTTGGGCGGCGCGCAGAATTCCTCCATGTTGGGGACGAGAGCGGGATTGCGAAATACGCTGGGCAAATCTTCGCCGGGTATGCGAAGGGAGAGAATGGAAGTGTCGCCGTCCATCTTGGGCGTGATCGTTGGATCGAGCGTGTAGTGCACACCCAGTTCGCCGGCCAGTTTCTGCAGGCCGTCGCTGTCGTGGCGGTTCCAGGTCATGAGGACGTTGGCGATGGTGACTTTCAACCCCTGGTCGCGCATGAAGCGGATTGCCTTGATGCTGCGCTTGAACGATCCGGGCAGCTTGGTGATGGCGTCATGGACTTCGGGGCGGTGCGAGTAAACGCTGATCTGGATGGTGTCCACGCCCAGAGCGCGGATGCGCTGCGCCTCGGCTTCGCGGATCATTACCGCGTTGGTCTTGATCTTGACGTTGAACAGCAGGCGACGCGCGTACTCGAGGATTTCGAAGAAGTCACGGCGCAGGAAGACTTCGCCTCCGCTGAACGTGAGAAAGAAGACGCCCGCCTCGGCCAACTGATCGAGCACATCTTTGATTTCCGCGGTGGTCATCTCGCCGTGATCCTCGTGGTCGAGATAACAGTGCACGCAGCGCTCGTTGCAGCGGTAAGTGACGTCCAGGTGCACGCTGATAGGCACGCCCAGATCAAACGCCTTCTGGCTCATTTCGTTCAAGAGGCTCATCGTTTCTCCGGGGCGCGGGGGTCGGGTAGCGGCTGATCGGAAACGAGCAGAATTCCGTGCTGCGCAAGATCGGCGACGAATTGTTCGGCGTCGGTCTGGGCCTGTTCGGGATCGATGTCAAATTGCTCGCAAACCTGGTTGTTGACGATTTCGCGCAGCGGGGTGCGGCCGTCGGCGGCCTGCCAGATAGCGGTAGCGACTTCATTGAGGGTGAAGAAGGTCGAGTCCATCGAGTTCATGACCATCATCTCGCCGGCCAGCATGCGGGCGGCGATGGCAGAACTGCGCGCGATGTAAGTCTCAGGCATGCGCGGGTATTCCCTCGAAGGTGCGGATCTCATCCCAGACCCGAGAATCAGGATAAAACGTCAGACGGCGAACTGGAACCTGTTTCACGAAGTCGCAAGCAGTTGCGAGCAGATTTTCTACCAATTCGCGATCTTCTGCGAAGAACAGAATGTTGCGCATGAGGCGGCGGACGACTTGGGAAGAGGATAACTCGTCCACCTGATTCTGCGGACCTTTTTCCAGGAAGAAGAGAGCGGAGACTGGAGCCGCGCAGTTCTCACCCGCTTGGGCTAACTCTCCGGCAAATGGCGTACCGCAGGCAGAATATCCGTTGGAGCTGGGCCGGACGTAGGAAATCTCATCGGTGAGCAGAGTGACATCGGGCGGCGCCAGCCGCGCGAGCGTAGTCTTCCCGGCGCCGGACACACCGGCGAACAGATAGGCCTGACCGTCACAGATGGCGCTCGCGGCGTGCAGCAGGAATCCGCCACGGGCGGCAAGGACCAGGCTGTGCAGGATGCGCAGAACCGAATCGAGCGCGTAAGGATTGGCGTTCTGCCGAACGTGGCCTCGGCCAGTGCGCGGATCCCAGTGCGCCTGAAAGTCGCCGCGTTCGAGAAGCCATTCCGGGCCGTCACGGCGGACGCGGACGTCATCGTCAGAAACCGGGCTCTGAGCTGTGAGGTCAAAATCGAGTGCCAGTTCGGGCACGGAGGAACTTAGAAATCCGGCATAGCGCCGGCGCACCAAATCGAGAAACGTCGGCTCGCCGGTGTGCAGCGCGATCGGGATGCCGCCGATCTCGACCACACAACTGTTGGCGGCGACGGTCATGGAGTCTCCCGATTGCAGAGGTCAGAGGTCAGATGGCAGAGGTGGAGCCTATCCGCGTGCGCGATGTTCCATTGGCTGTGAAGCTTTAGGGCAAGACGGCGCGCGGGGCTGCAATAACAGAAGAGAGTACCTAGAAAACGAGACCAAGGGCGCATATGCGCCGGGACGGAGACATTTTGGCCAGCTCGTGCGATACCGACCAGTTTGCCAAGAAGCGCTATGGAGGGAAACACCCGATCCTGGCGCGGCATGGAATCACCACGCGTAAGAAACCCGGCAGGCTCGCGCTGACCAAGAAAACGATGCAGGAAGAAGCGCCCATCCCGAGAAGCGAGCACAATTTCGCCGCGGCGAATGTCTTCGGGAGAACAGGCGGCAATCTCCGCGATGTCGCCGGGCCAAAGCGCCGGGAGCATGCTTTCGCCGCGAACTTGCAGGCGCAGCCGGCCGGTGCTGCGCAAAGCCTCAACTGCTAGTGCTTCACGCTGCGTACTCCACCTTTCGCGGGCACTCATCGGATTTGACGATCAAGAACTCTTGCGCGAAGACTGGCATTGGGGGGTGGTCGCGCCGATTTTCCCACACGCTAGTGCGAGGGTTTCGAAGACTTTCTCGTGGCGGAATGCGGGTTTCTGGTAAGGCTTCTTGTCTTTTCTCGCGTTCTTCGCTTGCTTGTCTTGCGCGCGCGAGACCTGGTTCTCTGACGTCATAAATTTTGGCCGAGCCCTGAAGCAGCTCGTCCCCCAGTTTATTGAAGAGTACGTGGTCGCAGTGTACTACACGTGTTTCGCGCGTGCCAACCGGGATTGATAACTAGTGCCGGGAAGGAGAGACTCGGTAAAGCCTCAGTAGAATGAGAGAGTTCCGTTCTGGCGTGCCCGGCGCAGGCTGAACGATAAGCCCAAGAGTGCAGCGGGGAGTAACGCCAGGCTGAAGCCGGCGAGCGCGATCAGCGTCGGAGCCATGCTTAGCACGGACTGGCCCCGCAACAACGCCATGCGCATCCCCTCGACCGCGTAGGTAAGAGGGATGGCGTGGGCGAGGAGCACAAGCGGGCGGGGCAGGCTCTCGACGGGGAACATGGCTCCGCTCAGAAACCAGACGCCGGAACTGAGCAGCCACAAAACTGCCGAGCCCTTTTGGAAAATGACCTGCACGGTGGCGGCGGCGATCCCCAGAGCCATGGCGATCGCCACCGAAGGTACCAGCACCGCGAGGCAAGATAGAGCGTTGGCATGGATGGGCGCCCGAAAGAGCGCCGCTCCGGCCAGAAGATAGATTCCAAGATTGACGAAATTTCCCGCAAAGGCCGAGATGGAGCTGAGCACAACCAGTTCTGCCGGCGGGGTGGAAGTCGTCATCAGCACTTCCATGGTTCCGGTCTGCTGCGCTTCCTGCACCGTACTCAGGAATCCTTGCGTGCTCATCACGAAGAATGTGTAAACGCCGGTGCCCACCAGAAGAAAGGGAAAGTATTCCACCCCACCGGGACGGAAACCGGGGCCGATTGCGCGTGACAGGAAGTAAAAGGCGGCCAGCTCGGTTAGCAGGCCGACGAGAGTAATCGCAAAGCCCGTGCGGTGGCGAATGGCGGTCAGCAGATCGCGTCGTAGAATGGCGCGGAGCTTGTCGAGAGCGATACTCACGAGACTCTCCTTGCACGATGGAGCATGGTGGCGGCTTCGTCCACTTCGCCTGTCATGCGGAAGTAGAACGAGCGCAAATCATCTGTGCTCTCGCCGCCGTGAATGGATCGCTCTGCGAGCAGCTCGCCCTGCTTCAACAGCAGAAGGCGGTCGCCGACCGCGGTGGCCTCGGCGAAATTGTGCGTGGCCAGCAGAACGGTGGCCTGTTGCTGGGCCAGAGTGCGGATCGTGGTCCAGAAATGGGCCGTGGTGGCGGCGTCGAGGCTGCGGGTGGGCTCGTCGAGCAGCAGGACAGCGGGGCGCTTAACCAGGGCGCGTGCGATGCCGAGGCGCTGGTACATTCCGCTCGAGAACTTCATGACGAGCGTGTCGGCGGGCTCGGCGAGACCGGTGTCGCGCAGGACCTCTTCGATTCGGCGGGGGCGGTCGCGGAGCGGGACTTCATCGAGAGCGGCGAAGAATTCGAGATTCTCGCGGGCGGAGAGCCGCGGAAAAAACGATCGCTCGGTGGCGACGGCAATGCCGACCTGCCGGCGGACGCGTCCGCCGTCGCGCAGCGTGTCGAAACCGGCCACGCGCACTGAGCCGGCATCGGGAAGGAGCATGGTTGAGATCAGCTTCAGCGCAGTGGTTTTGCCGCTGCCGTTCGGGCCCAGCAGAACAAGAACCTCGCCCGCGCCCACAAAAAACGACAGATCTCTCAAGGCCATCGTCGCGCCGCCGCGCTCGCGTCCCAGCCAATTGAACAGAGCGGGACGATGGCGAAATACTTTGCGGACGGATTCGAAGACCACTCGGTCCATGAGAGTGCCGCTCGGGCTGCGGTGGAGGACTCTGTATTATAGTGGCGCTCCCGGATTGAAGAGGGAAGAAGTCAGATTACAGAAGACCTTCCTTCTGACTTCAACTTTAACTCTCTGGCAATCTGAGCCTTGCGTTTATGAGCCAACCTCCGCCGCTTGCGGCACTTGGCGTTTCGACACAGAAGAGAGCCTTCTCCAAGGAATTCGAGCTTCTGTGCGCGTGCGCCGGAGTGGAGTTGGCCGCGCAGCGGGTCTCTCGCATTGCGGATTGCCTCGAATGCGGACTCGACTGGAAGGAAGTTCTTCGACTGGCGGAGCATCACGGGGTTCTGCCGCTGGTGACGCGCAATCTAAGCGCGCCTGGTCATGGGCGGCGGCCTGAGATCGACCCGGCGCTGCAGGCTGCTTTCGAGGCGAACGTGCGGCGCACTCTGTGGTTTGCCAGTGAACTGGTACGAATTGCGGATGAATTCGAAAAAAAACAGCTGCGAGCGATTCCGTACAAGGGGCCGGTGCTTGCAGAAGTTGCCTATGGCGATGTGGCGCTGCGTAATTTCGGCGATCTCGACTTCCTGATTTCTTCGGCGGACTTCGAGCGAGCTAAGCAGGCCCTCGGGGAGCTTGGATACCGGCCCTCTGCGGAACTGAACCCGGCCGTCGAGCGATTCTGGCTGCGCAAGGGATACGAGCGTTCTTTCGATAGCGCTGCGGGCAAGTATCTGGTCGAGTTGCAATGGGGCGTGCTGCCGTATTTCTATGGCATTGACCTTAGCGCGGACGAGTTGCTGAGACGGTCAGGCCAGACGGTTTTTGAGGGTCGCGAAGTCCCGTCGCTTTCCCCGGAAGATTCGTTGCTGGTGCTGTGTCTGCATGCGGCCAAGCATCTCTGGATGCGGCTGATCTGGGTTTGCGATGTTGCGGAGACGCTGCGAACGCAGGCGGTTGACTGGGCGGTGGTTCTCTCGCGGGCGCGCGACTTGGGAGTTGTCCGGATTCTCGGGGTGAGCTTCTGGCTGGCGCTGGCATTGTTTGGCGTTTCGCTTCCGGCGCCGGCGGCGGAGATCGTTGAGGGCGATCCGGAAGTGCGAATTCTTGGCGAAGAGTTCGCGGCGCGTTTGGCGCGGAGCGCTATCTATGATTTCGAGTCGCCGGAATACTTCCGGTGGATCTTGAAATTGAGAGAGCGCCGCAACGACCGCGCGCGTTATCTTTGGCGGTTGGTGTGGACGCCGGGGGCGGGGGACATCGCGGCGGTGCGGTTGCCGGAGGTGCTCTTTCCCGCGTATCGCCTGGTGCGGGCGGTGCGATTGATTCGCAAGGTTGTTTAGGGCCACAGAGCGTTGCGAAGGAAATACGGTTTCAGGGTCTGCGGGGAGCCTTGGTCCGTCCTCCCGGACTTAGCTCATTCTTTCTACTTTACCCAGCGCTGAAGCGCTGGGCTAGGCTGGTGCGCCCCTCCGGGGCTGTGTTCTGGGGACGAATGCTAATGGGTTTCGCCGTCGCCCGGAGCAACGTCCGGGGTGTCTAGCTTCTGGGCTAAGGACGGCGAGGAGGCGGACGCGGGCTGGAATTCGCCGGGATCTTTACCGGCCAGAGCGACGTCCATGAATTGGATCCAAATGGGCAGGGCAGCGTGGCCTCCGGATTCTTTCGGCCCCAGGGATTTCTTCTCGTCATATCCCATCCAGACTCCACAGGTAAGCGACGGCGAAAAGCCCAGGAACCAGGCGTCGGTGAAGTCATTGGTGGTGCCGGTTTTGCCGGCGAGCGGATAGGGCATTTTGGCGGCGGCAACGGCGGTGCCGTGCAGCACCACTTCGCGCAGCATGGAAGTCATGATACGGGCTGTGCGCGAACTGATAACGTCCTTGATGTCCGGGAAATCTTCTTCCAGGACGCGGCCCTCGTAGTCCGTCACCTTCTTTATATATCGGGGAGCAATGCGGACCCCATCGTTAGGGAAGACGCTGAAGGCAGAGGTCTGTTCCAACAAGGTGATCTCAGCCGAACCCAGAGCCACCGGCAGATAGGGAGGGATGGTCGAGGTCACTCCGAAACGGTGGGCGTAGTCAATCACGGTGCGGATGCCGACGCGGTCGGCAAGTTTGAGGGCAGGAATGTTCCGCGACTGGGCGAGGGCGCGGCGCAGCGTAATAAGACCTTCAAATTTCTCGTCGTAGTTGTGCGGAGTATAGGTGCCGGACGGAGTCTCGAAAGAAATGGGCGCATCCATGATGGTCTCGTCCGGGCTGCCACCCTGGTCCATCACGGCGGTGTAGACGTAGGGTTTGAAGGACGAGCCTACCTGCCGCAGCGCCTGCGTGGCGCGGTTGAACTTGGAGAGATTGAAATCGCGTCCGCCCACCATGGCCTTGATTTCTCCGGTGGCGTTGTCAATGGCGACCAGCGCTCCCTGGGCTCCGGAGTCCTGCTCGAGACTGACCCTTGCCCTGCCGCTAGCGTCGAGCGAGAGCACTTTGACGTAGACGATGTCTCCCACTGTGAGAAGGGCAGGCAGTTTGCGCTTGGTCCAGGCAACGTCGGCTTGTGAAAGCGTGGCCGTGCGCTGGCCGAAACGAATCTGAGCGCCAGCCGGAGAGACAGAAGTGACGAGGGCGTGAACATATCCACCCGCTTCCGGCTCCTGGTCCCAATCAGGATCCTCGTACTTGTCAAGCCGCTGGCCCTGGGCGACGACGTTGGCCAGGTTGCCGCGCCATCTCTGGCGGCGTTCGTAGGCGGCGAGACCGTCGAACACGGCCCGGTTGGCCGCCTTTTGCAGGCCCATGTCAAGCGAGGTGTAAACCCGCAGGCCGCCTTCGTGAACCTGGTCGCTGCCGTATTTAGCCTCAAGGTAGCGGCGGATTTCTTCCACGAAATTGGGCGCCAGCGAATTGGGGTCCTTCTGCAGACTGAGCTGGACCGGTTTGACCTTGGCGTCGGCGGCCTGGGCGGCAGTGATCTTGCCGTCCTCGAGCATGGCATTGAGTACGAGGTTGCGGCGCTTCTGGGCGCGGTCCGGATGAGTGATGGGCGAATAGTATTGCGGCGCTTTGGGAAGGCCGGCGAGCAGCGTGGCTTCTTCCAGTTTCAGCTGCTTTGCCGGTTTGCCGAAGTAGTACTCGGAGGCGGCTTCGAAGCCATAGGCGCCGTGGCCGAGAAAAATCTGGTTGGCGTAAAGCGTGAAGATCTGCGGCTTGGTGAAGCGGCGCTCGATCTGGATGGCGAGCAGCGCCTCCTGAATCTTGCGATGGAAGGAGCGATCGGGAGAAAGGAACAGATTGCGCGCCAGTTGCATGGTGAGCGTCGACGCGCCCTGGACTTTCCCGCCCGACTCGATGTCGCGATAGGCCGCTCCCGCGATGCGCCAGAAGTTGATGCCGGAGTGCGTGTAGAAATCCTTGTCTTCGATCGAGACCAAGGCGTTGCGCAGCACTTCGGGATAGTCGTCGTAGGTCGCGACGACGCGTCGTTGCAGGGCGAAAGTGCCGATCACGCGGCTCTGGCCATCGTAGAGTTCGGTGACGGAACTGGGGCGATAATGCTCGAGTTGTTCGACCTGAGGCAGGTCGGTCGAGTACACGAGCAGCAGTCCGGCGGCTGCGCCCACGGCGGCAGAGATCAGGATGAGCAGTCCGAACAGAACATGCCCGACGAGCTTTCGTTCCCCGATTTCGATGGTGGGAAGATGTTGGTAAAGAGCTTTCATAGAAACCAGTAGCCAGTACCTGGTACCCAGTGTACTCAGTGGAACACTCAGGTGAGCACTGGATCGAAGGCAAAAGAAATCGCCCGCCGGAGCGGGCGACGAAACTGGTGACTGGGTACTGGCAACTGGGTAATGGTTCTAAGCTTTCGATTCCCGATTCTTCAGTACTTCCAAAGCCTTTTTCAGCTGATCATCCTGGGTATTTTTTGGCTTTTCGTTCTTATCGTCGGGGGCTGCCTCATTGTCGGTGTCCGGTAAACCGGCATCGTCGTCAGTGTCGGCCACCAGGAAGTTAGGAGTGACTGCCGCGTCCTGGATCGCCTTGTTGCCGCCCGGGGAGTAGTACTTCGCGACAGACAAAATGAGCGCCGCGCCGTCAGGCATTTCAATGAGTTTTTGCACCGAGCCGTCGCCGAACGTCTTGTCTCCGACGACATCGCCGCGGGCGTTCTCGAGGATCGCGGACGCCACGATTTCCGCCGGTCCGGCGGTGCCGCGGTTCACCAGCACGGCCACCGGCAGCTTGGTGATGTCCTTGGCCGGATCGGCATTGAAGGCCTGACGTGGGTATTTCTGCCCCTGCAAGTAAGTGATCGTGCCATGATCGAGGAAGAGGTTGGCGGTGGCGATGCCTTCGGCTTCGTCGCCGCTGGCGGAATTGCGCAGGTCAAGCACCAGCTTCTTCGCGCCCTGCTTCTGCAGGTTGCGAATCTTGCTGGCGATTTCCTGGGATTTTCCCTGAGGAAACGCGTCCACTTTGACGTAGCCGACGTTGTCGGCCAGCATTTTGTCAGTGACGGGTGGGATCGACACCAGATCGCGGGTAATTACAATCTTCTGCGGCTCGGCTCGCCTGGGCCGGACGACCGCCACCGTGATCGTAGAACCGGGCTCGCCAACCAGCAGACTGCGGATCTCGGCCAGCGACATGTCGCGCGAACTCCGGCCTTCGATGGACTCGAAGATGTCGGAGTTCTCCACGCCGGCTTTGTCTGCCGGGCCGCCGGGGATCACCGCGATGACCGCGGCGTAGCCAAACCGCTTGGAGACCGCCGCGCCGATATCAGCTTTCCCGTCGGTGCGAATGGCGCGGTAGTGTTTGTATTCGGCGGCCGTCAGATAGCTGGAATTGGCATCCAGAGATTCCAGCAGGCCGTGCAAGGCGCCTTCGGTCACCATCGGAATATTGGGCTCTTCAACGTACTCGCTGCGGACGCGGGACAGCACTTCGCTATATACCGAGAGCTGGCGATACGCGCCGTCATTCGATGATGCCCGGACGTTAACGAAACCGCCCACAATGGTGAACAGCAGGATGGCCAGGGAACTGGCGAGGATCGTAACTTTCAACTTCGTCGACATGGGTTTGGTCTTCTGAGAAGAGACAGGCACTTCCCGAGGAGCTATCTCTCATTATAGACGTTTTGATGCCCGGATCGGGAGCGAAGGTGTAATCCCAGGGTAACGTTCCTGGGGAGGTTCCTGGCCAGGTCTCAGGTTTTGAGATCCCGGTCTTTCAGAGTGATTTAGTCAAGCCGTTTCATCACCTTGCGGGCGGTGACGAGAGGGCGGGACCGCCCTTATTTTTCGATTAGCGGAGCGATCTCAGAGTGGCCTTTTTCCCGCGCGATCACAGCCGGGGTCTTCCCCTCGTCGTTGGCGAGCGTGACGTCCGCGCCGTGTTTCAGAAGCAGGGCGACCATGTCGCGATCGCCGTTCAGCGCGGCGGCGTGAATCGGGGCCCACCCCCCTTGCTGGCGGGCATTGGCCGGCGCCCCGTGTTCCAGCAGTAGCCGGGCTGCTTCCAGGCTGCGAGCGGACGCGGCCGAGTGCAGAGGCATGACCTGCGTCGGGTTGCTGGCTACCGCGTCGACCTTCGCTCCCTTTTCGAGGAGAAGCCGCGCAGCCTCGGGCTGTCCGAAATAGCAGGCAAAGTGCAAGGCAGTGAAGCCGTCTTTCGAGAATGCGTTGATTCCCGAGATGTCGCGCAGGCACTCTTTCAGGCGCTCCAGGCGGCCCAGTGAGGCGGCCTCGAAAATGTCGAGTTCCTGTTTCTTGCCGGCAATCGTTTCGGCCAGATCGCGGCGGTTGCGGTAGATGGCATGCATCAGAAGGCTGACGCCGGGGGCATCGCGCGCGTCGGCGGCAGCGGGATCTTCGTCGAGCAGGCGGCGGAGCCCGTCAGCATCTCCGGCCTGCAGAAGTGCAAAACAGCGCTGGGATTGGGTCATGGCAAATCCTTCCGATAATTACTTAGCATTGCTAACTAATATACGATTTCCAGACGGGCTGTCAAGAAGAATGTTAGCAATGCTAAACTTCTTTCCATGCCGCGTTCCCAGAAACCAAACCGGAAGGAAGTGGCGGATCGGCTGCATTCGGCGGCGATTCATCTTTTGCGCTATGCCCGCAAACAGGATGTGCTCTCGCGCCAGGGGCCGGCCCGTTTGTCGGCGCTGTCGGTGCTGGTGTTTGGCGGTCCGATGACACTGGGTCAACTGGCCTCGGCGGAGCAGGTGAAGCCCCCGACCATGAGCCGGATCGTGGCGGGGTTGAAACGGTCTGGCCTGGCGAAGATTGACGCTGACGCGCGCGACGCGCGGCGGATTCGAGTCAGCGTAACGCCCAAGGGCGAGCGCCTGTTACAGCAAGCACGAAAGCGCAGAGTCCGGATTCTGGCGGAAACGTTGAGCGGCCTGAGCGGGCTGGAAATGGTGGTGCTGCACGAAGCCGCAGAAATTATCGAGCAGGCGATTCGTCAGCGCACCACGTGAGCGGGATCATGGTTCGTCGGCTACGGGATTGCGAAGAACGCCGATACCTTCAATGGAAACTTCGATCACTTCACCCGCCACCACTGGCCCCACGCCTTTAGGTGTGCCGGTGGCGATCAGGTCTCCGGCTTCGAGCGTCATGATCTGCGAGATGTAGCGCAGGATGACGCCGAGCGAAAAGATGAAATCGCGCGTGTTGCCTGACTGGCGGACTTCGCCATTGACGCGCGTCTCTACCTGAATGCCGGTCCACGGATCAAGCCCACCAGTGACGACGGGGCCAACGGGACAGAAGGTGTCAAAACCCTTCGCCCGGGCCCACTGGCCGTCTTTGTTTTGCAGGTTGCGGGCGGTGAAGTCGTTCACGCAGGTATAGCCGAGAATATAAGGCCGGGTATCTTCGCCGTCGGGCAGTTTGTGACAACGTTGTGCGATAACCACGCCCAGTTCGCCTTCGTAGTCGGTGCGCTCAGCAACCTTCGGGCGGAGGATTGTGCCGCCCGGCGGCAGGAGGGATGAGGGCGGCTTGAAGAACAACAGAGGCTCCTGGGGGACTTCATTGCCGAGTTCGGCGGCGTGCTCGCGGTAGTTGCGTCCGACGCAAACGATCTTTGAAGGCCGTACGGGCGCCAGCAGGGTGGCTTCCTCGAGAGCCACCGGCTCGATGCGCCGCGTGCGCAGGCTTTCCATATCTCCGCCAGCTTCTTCCGGCGGCGTAAGCAGAATCCGTACAATCGCGTCTCGTCCGGCGGCGGGCTCGACCAGCCCATAGTGGGCCTGACTGTCTTGTTGAAAGCGGCAGTATTTCATCGAAGTCTATCTAAACACGAGCGATGGAAATGCAGTGAGAATTTTCCGGTGAGAGTGTCGATATTGGGCATTCTGGTTCGACGACCCAATGTCCCTCATGACTCCGCGCACTGCTGTGCCACGAAAAATTGCATGAACTTGGCATCTCTTAGCATCGTATAGAGACAAAGGGTTGGTATGTTTGACTTGGCTTGGGGCCCAGCCTAACATCGAAGGAATTCTCTTCCGGGAGCTTTCTTCCTCATGATCGGGCAGACGGTCTCGCACTATCGCGTGCTCTCGCAGCTGGGTGGCGGGGGCATGGGCGTAGTGTATGAAGCCGAGGACGTGAACCTGGGCCGCCATGTCGCGCTCAAGTTTCTTCCTCCCGAGACGGAAAAAGACCTCGGCGCGCTTGACAGATTCCAACGAGAAGCCCGGGCCGCCTCGGCTCTGAATCATCCCAACATCTGCACTATCTATGAGATCGGCGAGGACGAGGGCCGCCATTTCATCGCCATGGAACTGCTGGAAGGCGAGACCCTGAAGAACAGGATTCACGGCCAGGCCATGGAACTGGACCGGCTGCTTGAACTTGGCATCCAGATCGCGGACGCGCTCGATGCGGCCCACTCCAAGGGCATCGTTCATCGCGACATCAAGCCTGCCAACATCTTCGTAACCCGGCGCAACCAAGCCAAGATTCTGGATTTCGGCTTGGCCAAGCGCACGGTGCAGTCGTCGGTGATGGCCACCGCGACGCTCGGCTCAGCGGCTACTGTGGATGAGCCTTTCTTGACGAGCCCCGGTTCCACCGTCGGCACGGTGGCCTATATGTCGCCGGAGCAGGCCCGCGGCAAGGATCTGGACGCCCGCAGCGACCTGTTCTCCTTCGGCGCTGTGCTCTATGAAATGGCCACTGGTGCCATACCCTTTCGCGGAGACACTTCCGCGGTCATCTTCGACGCCATTCTGAATCGTCCCCCTACGCCGCCGGTCCGCCTCAATCCGGACGTGCCTCCCCATCTCGAGGAGGTGCTCAACAAGCTGCTGGAAAAAGACCGCGAACTGCGTTATCAGAGCGCGGCCGAAGTGCGCTCCGATCTGAAGCGCCTCAAGCGCGACTCGGAGTCCGGCACGATCCTCGCCGCCTCCGCATCATCCAGTTCCAACCGGCTGCGCCCCGCCCCAAGTCGCAAGCTGCCCGGCTGGCTGATCCCGGCCATAGTGGTTGCGCTGGTCGTGGCTGGGCTTGGGTTCGTCTTCATCAAGCGCGGGCGTGCGCTGACCGATCGAGATTCGATCCTGATCACCGATTTCGTGAACACCACCGCCGACCCGGTGTTCGACGGCACTCTCAAGAAGGCGCTGGCGGTCGACCTCGGGCAATCTCCGTACCTGAACGTCTTCCCCGAACAGAAGATCCGCCAGACCCTGCAATTCATGGGACGCAACCCCGACGACCGTATCACCGCCGACGTCGGCCGCGAGATCTGTTTGCGCGACGGCATCAAAGCCATGCTCACCGGCTCCATTGCCAGCCTAGGCAGCGACTACGCCATCACGCTCGAAGCCGTGCATGCCAGTACCGGCGAGACTCTCGCCCGCCAGCAAATCCAGGCCGGCCGCAAAGAAGACGTGCTGAATGCCCTGCACCGCGCCACCTCCGATCTGCGCAGTCAGCTGGGGGAGTCCCTCGCTTCCGTCCAGAAATACGACATGCCGCTCTCCCAGGCCACCACCTCCTCGCTCGAAGCGCTCAAGGCCCTGAGCATGGGCGACAGCAAGCACAACCTCGGAGATGAAGTCGCCGCCATTCCTCACTATCAGCGCGCGGTCGAACTCGATCCCATGTTCGCCATGGCCTACGCCCGTCTGGGTGCTGTCTACAACAACCTGCAGCAGACCCAGTTATCCGAAACCAACCGCCAGAAGGCTTTTGAGCTGCGCGACCGCGCCAGCGAACGCGAGAAGCTCTACATCATGTCGCACTACTACTCCGATGGCGGACAGATCGACAAGGGCATCACTGCGCTGGAGCTCTATCGCCAAACCTATCCCAGGGATCCCATCCCCTGGAACAACCTCGCGGCCATCTACAACCAGTTTGGGCAGTACGACAACGCCCTGGAGAACGCGCGGCAGGCGGTGGAACTCGATCACGACATGGCGAGTAGCCGCGAGAATCTGGCGCAGGCCTATGCGGGCCTGAACCGCGTGGACGAGGCGCGCGCTACCCTTCAGCCCGTCGTGCAGAAGAAAGCTGGAGGCTTTACCGGCTACTATTGGCTGGCGTCCTTTGACTGGGCCGAGGGCAAAGACGCCCAAATGGAGAATGATCTGCAACAATCCGCCCTCACGCCCGAGGGCGAACTCGCGGCACTCAATTTCCGGATAGGTCTTGCCAGCTCCCGCGGACAGGCCAAGTTGGCGCGCGACCTTACGCGCAAGGCGCAGGAGGGCTTTGACCGCCTGCACCTGCAAGGGCGATCCGACCTGGAGGCCCAGCTTGGCAACATGGAAGCCTTGTTTGGCAATCCGGATGCCGCCACCAACCATGCCAATGAGGCCTTGCGAGCCTCGCGAACCTTCAACGTGTTATGGAATGCGGCCGCCGCTCTGGCCGGGGCGCGCCAGGAGCAGAAGGCATTGAGTCTCGCCGACGAGATCCAGCGCACCCGGCCCAACGACACCATCGCGCAGAACGTGGCCGCGCCCATGATCCGCGCCCTGACCCATCTGCTGCCCGCCAGTCCAGCCAAAGCTTCGCCCACCAAGGCCATTGACCTGTTGAATACCGCCGCTCTCTATTTGCGCGCCGGATCGGGCATCCTCTATGCCCGCGGTATCGCCTACCGACAGACCGGACACTTTGCCGAAGCGGAGCAGGACTTCCAGAAGATTTTGCAGTTGAAACCGGTGCACGGCCCCGACTACATGACCCCCGCCGCCCAGCTCCAGCTGGGACGCCTTTACGGCCAGCAGGGCGACCTCCCCAAAGCCCGCATCGCCTACCAGAATTTCCTCGCCATGTGGAAAGGCGCCGACCCCGACGTGCCGCTGCTACTGCAAGCCAAAGCGGAGTACGCGAAGTTGCAGTAAGGGTTACTTGATCTCGCCCGAGCGCCCTATTGTGGTCCCAGGAGCGCCCTCCAGCCAAGGTCGGACTACCCCCTCACGCGGCTAAGAAGGGTGCGGTTTCGAAGGGGCGCGACTTCGGTCGTGACGCCAAGATTGCTTGTAATCCCTCGCGGGCTGAAGCCCGCGAGGGAACAGGGGGAGGACTCCGGGCAGCCTTCTAGAAGTTGAACCCGATCTGCACCGTCACCGACCTCGGCGTGACATAGTGCGTGCCGCTGAAGGTGGAAAGGAAGTTGTAGAGCGCGCGTTTGTCGGCAACATTGATGGCCGTCACCTGAGCGCTCCACTTGTACCTGTCGCCGTGGAAGAGGTTGTCGTGCCCGAGCGCCAGATCAAACAGGTGGCGAGGCGCGATCCGGGGTGGATTGTGGTCGTCATTCTCCGTGCCCGGCGCAGGGATCGAGATCAGTGTCGATCCATAGGTCGCCGGATTATCGCAAATCGTCAGAGGTGTGGAGAGTGTAGGCCGCTGACTGCCGCAGAACAATCCGGCTTGCAGTTGTTGATCCGCGGAGAGGCCGGTCAAATCCACCGGCCCTCCGTCAGAAACCGGCACTGCCCCCGCCACCAGTCCGCTGTCATACCGCCAGTTGAAGCCGATCCACGGCCCGCGCGTCCAGGGCTGATACTGGAGGTGCGTGGTCTGATTAAACTTCTCGTCATGGTCAATGCGGAATACGCCTCCGGGCGCCCCGGGAGTGGCGCCGGCTCCGCCCAACTGCGGCAAGAAAAAGCGCGAAGTCACACTAGAGAACACCATGAGTGCTGAGAATCCATGAATGTTCGGGACACTCACGCGCCCGGCAACGGCAGGGATTTTGGAGTTGTGCCACGCAATCGGGAATGTTATTGGAGTCGCACCCACCACGCTGAAGTCGTAGGCGCTGTGGGTGTACTTCCAGATGTACTCGCCGGAGAAGACCAGGTACTTGCCGAATGCCTGCTGAAGCCCGGCGTGGAATTCTGTGCGGAAGCCCGGGCTGAGCGGGGTCAAATTCGAGGCAGCGCAACCCAGGAGTGGATTCAGCGCAGGATCGGCGCATCCGACGCTGGAGATAACCAGATTCTCGTTGAAGGGCGTTTCCAACACGCGCGCGTACGAGACGCGAAGAACGGTGTTGCTCTTCTTGACGTTGTAGGCGACTCCGAGACGAGGCTCCGCTTCCCTGTGGCTGACAAGCCCATTGTAGAGGTCGCCGCGCAGACCCAGACTGAAAGACCAGTTTCCCTTCGAGATCTGGTCCTGGACGTACAGGGCAAGCTGCTTCACGTCCGTGTGTCCGCGAAACGGAAACAGACTACTGGTCGCACCAGAGCAGTTGTCGTTTGGCGAAGGTGTCGGACGAGTGAGGTCGTAGCAGCCTAACAGCGGCAGAAAGGCCTGGTTTGCCTGTAGTGCAGCGGCCTCGCACTGGGAGGGATCGTCAAATCCGGAAACCGGGTTTCCGCCGGCATCGACGCAGGGCGCGTTGAAGAATGGATCCACGATTCCGACATTAGTTTTTTCATTCAGAAAAGTCTGCTGATACGTGGCTCCTACCTTGATGTTGTGAATGCCCTTCACATAGGAAATATCGGAACGAGCACCAGCGTTCGCCAGCGTACGATCCTGAGAAACGGTTTCCTGCTGGATCGGGCTGAAATCGGCGAAAGGATTGCCGCTCGGGTAGTAGTTGTAGTGGTCCCGGCGCACAAATCCGCCCAGAGTAAACACCGTGTTGTTGTTGATGACGCGAGTCCACGTGGGCGCGATGTTGAAGGTCTTAATCTGGGAACGCTGGTCGGCCGAACCAACCGGATTTCCATTCTGGTCGGTTACATTTAGGTTGTCGAACGCGTTGGGGTTCTGAAACCACGAGCGTGTGAATCCGAGGTTCACGTGCAGGGAGTCTGCTTTCGACGGCTGGAGATCTACCCGGTCAAATGCGTTCTGCTGATTCCCCTTGGCGTGAACCACCACGAATTCAGGCGGATCAAGGAACCGGCCGCCGTTCAGGCCGTCCAGCGAAATGAAATTGCCCCATTTCGGGCCTCCGTAACCTAAGTTGAGACCGACGGTCGAAGTGCCGAAACTACCATAGGAAGTCGTGACGCTGCCTGTGGGCTTGGTCAGACCCTGACCGGAACGAGTGGTGACGTTGATCACTACGCTTGTCTTCTCGCCGTATTCAGCCGGCGGCGCGCCCGAAATGACCTCCAACGACGCGATCGAATCGAGTGGAATCTGGTTGGAGAACACCTTACTTTGCTGGTCGGTAATGGGCTGGCCATCGACCGAAAACGAGTTTTCAGCGTGGTCTCCCAGCCCGTGGAAAAGCCCGTTCGAATCGGCAGCCACCCCGGGTGTGGCAAGCGTGACCAGAGAACTTAATGACGAGGACGCGCTTTCCAAAGGAATTTTGTCGAACAAGTCGCGATCGACATCCGTGTGGAAGGTGGAGGTGTTCTCCAGTAGGTCCTCACCGGCCGCTTCTACCGTCACGGTTTCCGAGGAACCGGTCACCGTCAGGTTAATGTTCAAATTGATCGGAACTATGGACCGCACATCAACGTCCTGCGCGTAAGGAGCAAAGCCTTTTCTTGTAACCGTCAGGTGATAAGGATTGAACGGCACGTTTGGAAAGGAGAAGTTTCCCCTCACGTCGGTAGCCGTCGTGCGGGAAAAGCCGCTGACGGGGTTGTGCATCTCCACCGTCGCACCGACAACCACCGCGCCCGACGGGTCCACAACCGTGCCCGTGACCATCGAGGTGCCCGTTGATTGCGCGTTCGCGCTGATAACGCTTAACACCAGGCAGGCGGCCGCGATGGCCGCCACAAGCGACTTCTTATAAGAAAACAGCATGATTTCCTCCAATAAAGGGTTGCGGCGCGAGTCCGATCCGGATCGCGCTTGTCAGAAAAAACTTCTTAGATGAACGCTGGATCAGCCTGCGGGTGGAGGACGTACAAAATTCGTGGAGGCGGGCCGGAAAACTACGAAGGTTTCCCGGGTAAAGTGCGCCATCGCGACTGGTTTGACCATCGGCAAGACGCTGACAGTCGTGGTCACCGGGCCCAGGCTCGGCGCCGAGCAGATCGAGCAGGAGTGGTGCGATGTCTGGGACTTAACCGGATGCGAGTGGACCGCCTGCACGGTCCCCATTGCGAATACAAGCACTACGCACAAGACACTTAGCGCTTGGGCGATCTGGCTCCGACTTGCAGGTGCTCGCGTCATGGCCTCCCGGTTTCTGAAGTTTAACCCCAAGGTTAGACGACCGTCCAGTTACTCTGAAAGCATGAGAACTCCAAGCTTTGTGCGCCACCTGGCCAAGATCCGCTCCTCGCTCGTCGATTCCATCCCGACGGTAGCCTGTGCTTACTACGCACCGCGCGAGAGAACCAAGCTAAGCACTTTGACCAGACCCGCCGTTCTTCGACAATCGCAGAAAGTACGGCTTGCGTCACGTTCGTCGCCGCGCCATTTCGTCAATTGCTCTTTGCCAGCTACGGCTGCCGAGTTTGGTGCTGCGGGTTCAGACCCAGGGAGAAGTATCTATGTCGGGGCAAGTGATCTTGTATTTTGAGGACCAGGCGGACGCGCTGCGCTTCGCCCTAGCCGCAGGCTCGGTAATGGCGGGCGACGGATCCCGCGCCACCAGCGATCTCGTGCAGAAAGCCGCGCGAGTCACCCGCATCCGTCTCAACGCCACCAACACAGGAAAAACTAGGCAGCCCAATCCCGAACGCGTGGCGTGAAGCGCTAGCCCCTCAGTGCGTCTCCACCACCGGCAGTTCGATGAAGCTTGCCTGGCCTGCGGCATGGTAGAGGCGTTGCACCGCCTTCTGGTAATCCCCGGGCTTGGCCCAGAAGATGTTCGGCACGAAGGTTTGCGGATTGCGGTCGTAGAGAGGAAACCAACTCGACTGGACCTGCACCATGATGCGGTGGCCCGGGAGAAAAACGTGATTCGCCGTGGGTAAGGCGAAACGGTAGAGCAGAGGCTTGCCCGGCGCAATGGGCTTGGCCGTCTCCAGGCTCTCGCGATAACGGCCGCGAAAGATGTCGGCGGAAACCATCAACTGATAGCCGCCCATCGCCGGCTGTCCCGCCACCTCGTCGGGATAGACGTCGATCACCTTGACGACCCAGTCAGAATCTGTACCGCTGGTGGAGGCGACCAGATTGGCAACCGGTTCCCCGCTGATCTTCACCGGCGCGGTCAAGACGTCGGAGACAAACGCCACGACGTCCGG
Source organism: Terriglobales bacterium (assembly GCA_049273945.1). Classification (GTDB taxonomy): domain Bacteria; phylum Acidobacteriota; class Terriglobia; order Terriglobales; family Acidobacteriaceae; genus Acidiflorens. The sequence continues at coordinate 94,138 of JBASRS010000064.1, forward strand.
CCTGCCTGACGCCTCCCGCTGATCGTCCACCAGCCATTCCGACCAGGTTCTGCCCGTTCCATATCCGACGGGTTGAATCGGGCGTGCGCGAAAGGGTACGGGCTTGGCGGGATCGGAGACGTATTCCTCGAACGCCGCGTCGCCAGCCTTTGGCGAGGCGAAGCTCAGCTTCAGACCAGCAGTGAGATAAAGCGGCGTCGGCCGAACCGTGCAGCCGCTCGCGCAACCAGCGGGCCAGGCGGGCAGACGCCGCCACGCGTTCGTGCCGGTTTCAAATGCCGAGACGGGCGGGACGTCGGCCTTGGGCGCGCCGTCCTTCAGATATTGGTCCAGGAATGGCCGAAGAATCTCGCGCCGAAAGTAGAGTCCGGTATCGCTGTTGAACTTGAGCGCGCCGAGTGTGCTGCCGTCCCCGATCTCCTGACCATGATGCCAGGGGCCCATCACCAGGAACACCTTGCCGTTGCCAGTGTCTTTCGGCTTGATTGCTTTATAGACGGCGATTGCGCCGTAAATGTCTTCCTGGTCCCAAAGACTGTCCACCAGCATGACCGGCACTTTCAAGGGCTGGGCGGCCAGGATCTTGTCCATCGCCTGGTCGCGCCAGAAGGCGTCGTAGCTGGGATGCTCCAGAATTTTCCGCCAGAATCCGACCTGCTCGAGTCCGTGGTTGCGCCCCAGTTCGCCGGCGGATCCTGACGCCATGTACAAATCGTAGTCGTCAGAGTGGTTGGTCCACCACTTGGCGTCGTTGGCGCGGGTCGCTTCCTGTTCGTAGATGTAAGGCATGTTCTGCTGGCGGAAGGCGCCGTTGTGGAACCAGTCGTCACCCATCCAGCCGTCCACCATGGGATTCATCGGCACCGCGACTTTGAGCGCCGGATGAGGATTCACCAGCGCCATCAAGGGCAGGAATCCGTCGTAGGAAATGCCGAGGATGCCAACCTTGCCGTTGCTTTCCGGGATGTTCTTTACGAGCCAGTCAATCGTGTCATAGGTGTCGGTGGAGTGATCGACGGGCGTCGGGTTCAGCGGCCCATGCAGGGGACGGGTCATCACGTAATCGCCCTCGGAGCTGTATTTTCCGCGGATGTCCTGGACCACTCGAATGTAGCCGCCTTCGACGATCACTTCGGTGGCATTGTCGTAGCCGCTCAGGATGGGGCCGAGGTGGGCGCTGGCAGCGTGACTGGTGAGGTCGTCGGCCTTGTAGGGCGTGCGCGTAAACAGGATGGGCGCGCCCTTGGCACCCTTCGGCACAAGGATAACCGTGTGCAGCTTCACGCCGTCGCGCATGGGGATCATCACGTCACGCCGGATGTAGTCGAAGCTGTCCGTCTTCGGCTCAAAATTGGACGGCGTTTCGCTGGGATAGGCTGGGTACGGCGGCAGCTGAGTCGTCTGGGCTACCGACGGCTCGGAGAAGATAGGGGCGGCGAGCACCAATGGGAGGAGGCCCAGCATCAGAGCGCGGTCTATCGGCAGAATTCTTCTACGCAGAGTCATCATCTGAGTTTCCGGCGAAAAAGGAACACGAATTATAGTCGGAGCGTGGTGTGAGGGAAAGTGCCCAAGTGGAATGGCGGCCAGCCGGTGCAATCAGGCGTTTGCGCTCACGCCGTCAACAATTGGGAACTGGGAGTTATCGCTTTCCAAGAACCAGAAACGCGACGTAGAACAGTTGCGCGATGACAACTCCCACGATAACGTAGGTCGCGAGCTCCATTCTCCGGCTCGACGCCTTAACTCCCCGCACAACGTCGGCCACGTCGGCGGTCACTTCCACCAGAGTTTCGGTGAGTTTTTCCATGTGTTCGGCCGAGCTTCGAATCTTGGTCGATACGCGGGAGTTATCCACTACCGACGTCGCGAGCCGCTCGCTGTTGCGAATATCGAGTTCGGCCTTGCATGCGGCCCACCATGGCGTACCGGGCGGGTTATCGTACATCCGCTCCCGGATCTCTTCATAGGAACGGCGTCGCAGAAGCTGGACGAGTGCAGGTACGATATTGGACTCGTTGGTGTCCGGGGGAGTCGTGGCCATGGTTATTTTGAGGATAGCGGGAAAAAGGGCTTGGGTTCAGATACCCAAAGTTCAATGGCGTTCGGTGTCTATTTGGTAGCGGTGAGAGTGGCAATGGTGCAACACACTCGAGTCGAAACGAATGAGGATACTTCAGCAATCCGACGGCATCGGAACGAGCAGTCTGGGAGCTTTATAATCACCGCCATGGCCGGCTCCCCTTCCTTTGGTGTGGTGGATCAACCCAGTCTTGGCCTGGAACGACAAAAGTCCTATCTACGCGTTCACGCCGTAAACATTTTCGTTCGCGATCAGGATCGAAGCCTTCGGTTCTACCTGGATCAGCTTGGATTCTCTCTGGCCTTTGATGTGCGCCTTCAATCCGGGGAACGCTGGGTGGGCGTTTCGCCTCCCGACGGCACCGCCGTGCTAACCCTCATAGCCCCTGATCCCGAATCGGACGAGTACAAGCATATCGGGCAACCCACGCAGGTTGTTTTTGTCGCGGAAGACGTTGTGGCTACCTACAGCGAATGGCGAAAACGCGGAGTTCGCTTTCGCCATACGCCGCGGTTGAGGCGCGTCAAATATGAGCAGCAGGCGCGGGACGGGGGTTTGAGTGCTCCGTCGATGCTGCTGGGAAAGCAAACACCAATTTGGGGTGGAGTCTTCACCCGCTTCGAGGATCTTGATCGCAATTCTTTCGCGCTCGTCAGCTTCGATGAAATGAGCGAAGCCGTGGAAGCGCAGCGCCGAGCCGCGTCGGAGAAGCTGGAATCCGAACGACGCTCTGCTCACGAACTGGACATTGCCAAACAGGTCCAGGCAAGACTCTTCCCGCAAACTCTTCCGCCCCTAAAAACACTCGACTACGCCGGTCTCTGCATTCAGGCTCGACAGGTCGGCGGCGATTACTACGACTTCCTCAATCTCGGTCGGGAACGGCTGGGGCTCGTGCTCGGAGACATTTCAGGAAAAGGAATTGCAGGCGCGCTCCTGATGGCCAATCTGCAGGCGAACCTGCGGAGCCAGTGCGCCATGGCGTTGGATGAGCCCCAGCGGCTTTTGCGGTCCGTCAACGATTTGTTTTACGACAACACGGCTGACAACGCGTATGCGACCCTCTTCTTTGGCGAGTATGACGACCAGGCGCAGCGTCTGCGCTATGCCAACTGTGGACATCTCTCCGCTCTCTTGCTGCGCGGCGACAACACTCTGGTGCGGCTCGATTCAACCTGCACCGTGCTCGGGCTTTTTAAAGAATGGGATTGCTTGATCGGGGAATGCCACATGCTTTCAGGAGACACTCTTGCGCTCTACACGGACGGCGTCACCGAATCCTTCAACGCGGCAGGGCAAGAATTTGGAGAAGAGCGCCTGATCGAAGCGTTGCGGCGGCACCGGCAATTGTCTTCGCGGGACTTGCTGGCGGCAATCGTGAACGAGGTTCAGCAGTACAGCCCGGACGAACAGTACGATGACATCACTCTCATCGTTGCCAAGTGCACAGGGCAGCAAATGAACTTGCTACCGTCTAGCTGAGGGCGCTTGGAAAGCGCGTCTGGAAGTCCAGCAGGCCGACCCACTCGGGCGTAATCGTAATCTGCACCATGCCGGGGATCATGGTCCGAAGCTGTGCGACCCAGGCTTTACCTTGCTCTGGCCCGAAATAGCGTTCGGCGGCTACGGCGTACTCCGGCACGACTCCCTCGATTGTCTTCAGTCGTGCTGTTCCGCGCACCAGAAGCACCTTGTGCGGAAATGTATTGTCATCGATGGTGAGCGATACCTTCGGATTTTTTGCCAGGGCTTTCAACTTGGGCGCTTTGGGTGGGGTGGCCATAACGAACTCCTGCCCGTTCCAGTGGAACCAGATCGGAACGACTCTCGGCGTTCCGTCCGTCGCGATATACGCAAGCCGGGCGGGAATTTTCGATTGCAGGAGTTCCTGGGAAACTGGGTTCTGGAGGAGTTCGAGGTCTCCCTGTTTGACGGGCATGGATGGCTCCTTTTCTCGGGGAGAGGCGACCGGGCGCAGGACTCTCCTACTTGCGTGAGGAATTGTACGGCAACCGCGGCGGGCGAGGGCGCCCGCCCTACACGTGCCCAGCTCACACAGGATTTACAATGTCTGCTCCTATGCCAATCGCTGAACAGGCTTCCTCGACCGCGCTCGACCTCACCTGGGTCCGCTCGCAGTTCCCTTCGCTGGCGCAGACCGTCAACGGGCATCCGGCGGTTTTTCTGGACGGCCCTGGCGGTACGCAGGTTCCGCAGCGCGTGATCGAGGCTATCTCCGACTATCTTGCGTGCAACAACGCCAACAGCGGCGGCGCCTACCAGACCAGCCGCAACACCGACCGCATGATCGCCGAGGCGCGCGCCGCCATGGGCGATTTCCTGAATTGCGACGCGGACGAGGTCGTGATCGGCCCGAACATGACCACGCTGACCTACGCGATGTCGCGCGCGGTTGGTCGCGAACTGGAACCGGGCGACGAAATCGTGCTCACGCTGCTCGATCACGACGCGAATTTCTCTCCCTGGAAGGCGCTGGAGGAGAAGGGCGTGATTATCCGCACGGTAGCTTTCAATCCCGCCGACTGCACGCTCGACATGCAGGACCTAGCCCGCAAGATTTCGGGCCGCACGCGCCTGGTGGCGGTGGGATATGCCTCGAACGCGGTGGGCACGATCAACAATGTCGCCGAGGTGGTACGGCTTGCCAAACAGGCGGGAGCGCTCAGCTACATTGATGCCGTCCACTACGCGCCGCACGGGCCGATTGATGTGCGCGCTCTCGACTGCGATTTTCTGGTGTGCTCGACCTACAAATTTTTCGGCCCGCATATGGGCGTGCTCTACGGGAAACGCGAACACCTGAAGCGGTTGCGGCCTTACAAAGTGCGTCCCAATACCGACAACATTCCCAACTGCTGGGAATGGGGAACGCTGAATCATGAGTGCATCGCGGGGATTAAGGCCTGCGTGGACTACTGGGAAGAACTCGGCCACCGCGTAGAGACGGGGCTTGCCCCGTCTCCGCCACCGACGGAGACGCGGCAAGGCGCGTCTCTACAGGAGGGTAGTGCAAAACCATCGGTCACGCGCCGCCGCGCCGCGATTCTCGCCGCGCACGAGGCGATTCATCCGCACGAGCGCGCGATGATGGAGAAGATGATTGCGGGATTGCTCGCCATTCCCGGACTGAAGCTCTATGGCATCAGCGACCCGCGCCGATTCGAAAATCGCTGCGCGACGATTGTGGTTCGCATCGCAGGCTTTACGCCGTTGGAGCTGGCGACGAAGTTGGGGGAGCGCGGCTTCTTCACCTGGGACGGAAACTACTACGCGCTGAACGTGACCGAGCAACTGGACGTGGAGCGATTGGGAGGCTTCCTGCGCATCGGGCTTGTCCACTACAACACGATGGAGGAAGTGGACCGGCTGCTGGGGGCGATGAGAGAGATTGTGGAAAGGTAGCTAAGACGCTCCATGAACACGGTAAACGAGGCTTGGTTCGTACTCCTCATAGCGCTATTACCGAACGTGTGCGTCGCTCAAGTGCACGACATACTCTGCAACGCCGGAAACAGCTCCTTTGAAGCAACGTTCCGAACCGGTGTGACAGTGTCCGTTGGGCCCCAAAAAGACGGCGAATTCTCGACCCGCGCATGTCACGGAACGTTGAGTTGGGGCAAGCAAAAACTGGTGATCGCGAGTGGCGTCGCGCAGCTGGATCTCGACATGTTTGGTGTGGACCTAGGCCCCGGTAGGCCCGTTGGTGCTCTTACAACAGCGAAGTCGAGCGACGAATGTTGTATGACGTACCAGATCTACTCGCTGAACGAGCCCCCGCGGTTGCTACACACAATCACGGGTGGAGGATTCTTCGAGGCCGCCGATACGGATCTCGATGGTGACGTGGAAATTTGGACTGACGATAGCGGGGCGGTGGATGGATTCGAGGGACTGAAGCTGGGTGAAATAGAGTTTGTCCCAGCCTTTGTACTTCGTCTATACCAGGACCGTTTGCGGGACGCGAGTTCCGAGTTCCAGGCGTTTTTCGATGATGTCATCAAAAGCGTACGTTCAAGAGTCAAGCCTGAGCTTTTGCACGATTTCAGAGCCAGCGATGGAAGGCTCCAGGTGAATCGCGATTCATCTGCACCGGAGCTCGTCCGCTTGCACAAATTGCGTGCGGTAAAGATTCAAGCCTTGGAGGTTGTCTGGGCCTACCTCTACAGCGGTCGCGAAAGAGATGCTTGGCAGTCCCTAACCGAGATGTGGCCAGCCGGCGATGTGGAACGCATTCGCGGGGAAATCCTAAAGGCGCGCTGGCGGAATCCATTCCCAATTAGACGTTGTATCGAGTGGCAAACCGAGGAAACACGGCAAGAAAGCGCCTATCTTCGACCAATCGGCGGTCACGCCTGCGAAAGCAATCCTCATGCGGGTTTACCCACCCGTGGGTCAGGACGCACCGCTGGGCCACACGGAGATCCAGGTTGAGCTCGTGATTGATTCCGCGGGCAAGGTTCGATCTGTCAAGCCAGCGGGAGAGACGAAGCTATTAGAACAATATGTGCAGGTCTCCGCTTCGCGATGGAAATTCATTCCGGCGTTCAAGAATGATCGGCCGGTTGCCAGCCGGATGCACACCAGCATTTCTCCGCTGCAGTGATAGCGAGGCTCAGCGACGCTTCCGCGACTTCTGCTTCCGTTCGGCACGCTGCAGTCGAGAGGGCTTGATACGAGTTGCCTTCGGCCGAGCACTCTTGGGACGAATCTCCGCGACGGAGCCTCCTTTTCCCACCAGCGCCAGCTTGGCAATTCCGATGAAAAGGCCGTGCTCGACCACGCCCGGCGTCTCGCTCAAAGCGCGCGCCAGCGCCGGAGGATCTGCGATCCTGCCAAAGCTGCAATCGAGAATGTGATGCCCTTCGTCGGTGACGAAAGCGTCGCCGTCAGCGCGAGTCCGTAGCCTACAGCTAGCTCCGAGCGCAGCGATCTTCTTTTCCAGCACAGCCCGCGCGAACGGAATGATCTCAACCGGCAACGGGAATTTACCCAGCACCGGGACGATCTTGCTGGAATCGGCAACCACCACCATCTTCTTTGAAGCCGCAGCGATGATCTTCTCGCGCAGCAGCGCACCGCCTCCGCCTTTGATCAGGCGCAACTGCGGATCAATCTCATCGGCGCCGTCGATGGTGATGTCAATCTCGGGATGCTCGTCGAGCGTCGAGAGTGGGATGCCCACGGCGCGGACAAGATCGGCAGTGGCGACCGACGTGGAAATGCCGGCGATCTTCAGCCCCGACTTCACGCGCGCACCGAGCTCCAGTACGGCGAAGTACGCCGTTGAGCCAGTGCCCAGACCGACAATGTCGCCGTCGCGCACCAGCTTCGCGGCGGCGCGCCCGGCAAGTTCTTTCTCCTGCTCATTGGCCATGGTGGGTGACCGGAAGCTGGACATTATATGCGAGGGGACAGCGAGAAGGTCACAGGTGACAGGTCACGGGTCACAGGCATTGTGCCCGGTGGACCCTCAGCCGGCTGCGATCATCTTGCCCAGGATCTCTTTGAGCAGCTTTGCCGCGACCATCGCAGTGATCTGCGTGTGGTCTTGCGCGGGGTTGAATTCGACGATGTCGGCGCCGGCGATCTTGCCCGAGATCGCATGAATGTGGGCAAGCACCTCGCGTACCGACATCCCACCGGGTTCGCGGTGCGAGATGCCGGGCGCAAACGCCGGATCGAGCGCATCCATGTCGAAGGAAATATAGATCGGGCCTTCGCCCTTCATCCGGTCGAGCGCCGGCAGGTGGCGCATCTCGATTACTTCGACGCCGAACTTCTTCGCCTGCTCGCGCTGATGGCCGTTCATGGTGCGGATGCCGACCTGGATCAGGCGTTTGGCCGCGCCTTCTTCCATGATGCGCGCGAACGGGCAGGCATGCGAGTGGCGGTTGCCTTCCAGTTCGTCGTACAGATCAGGGTGCGCGTCGAAGTGGATGATCGTCAGCCCCTGCACCCGTTTGCCGAAAGCACGAACGATGGGCAGCGTGATGGAGTGGTCGCCGCCCAGGGAAACCGGGCGCAGGCCCTTGTCGAGCAATTCGCCGACTTTGTTTTCGATCGCGGTGAAGGGCTCGTGAAAGGTGAATTTCAGGTCGCCGGCATCGCAGTAGGCGCCTTCGGCGTCCAAGTCAACGCCGGTTTCGGTCCAGGGATTCGAAGAATCGGAGCGGAAGGCGACACGAATGATCGGCGGCGCGCCGGCTGCGCCGCGCAGCCAGGAGGAATTGGCGTCGAAGGGAATGCCGAGGATGACCGGCGTACCGGGCTTGGCGTTAGTGGGAGCCATTGTCATAAGATCACCCGTCTCCATCTACGTTAGCAATGAGTAGCTTACGTCGTAGTGAGCGGAAACACTTGCCTTTGTCCGCGGCTTGGGGCTGAATCGGGCACGGGAGCTCGATCATCCGTTATCCTATAGAAGATCTCTTATGGCAACTTCAACCCAGAATACGGCTCGGGGCGGCGCTGCCGCTGGCATCATAGAAAACCTTGAACGGGAGCGGGTTTTTGACCTGTTCCGCCAATGGGGGTATCTGGAGGCGGAACTGAACCCGCTGGGGCTGCTGCCTCCGGAACCGCATCCGGACCTGCAGATTGACAACGAGTGGGCGCGGGAAGCGCGCCGCATTTACTGCGGGAGCGTGGGCGCGGAGTTTATGCACATCGCGGACCCGGAGCGGCGGCACTGGATTCAGGAGCGCCTGGAGAGCGAACCCGAGCACGTGGAGCAGGAACTCGCGCTCGATCTGCTGATCCAGGCTGACCTGTTCGAGCAGACACTGCAGCAGCGCTATCTCGGCAACAAGCGGTTCTCGCTGGAGGGCAATACGTCTCTGCTCCCGCTATTGGACGAGGTGCTGGACGTAGCCGGCGAACACGGCGCGGTGGAACTCGTCATGGGCATGAGCCATCGCGGACGGTTGAACGTCATCATTCACATTGCGAAGCGTCCGCCGGAGCAGGTGTTTGCCGAGTTTGAAGACGTGGACCCGAGGAGCGTGCTGGGCTCAGGTGACGTGAAATATCACGTCGGCGCCACCGGCGAGTATGTCACCAAGAGTGGGGCGAAGATTCACATCCATCTGGCTTCGAATCCCAGCCACCTGGAAGCGGTGGACCCGGTTACGGTCGGACGTACGCGCGCCAAGCAAGACCGCGCCGGAGAAGGCGGTAAGGCCAAATATCTGCCGTTGCTGGTCCATGGCGACGCGGCGTTTGCGGGACAAGGGATCACGGCCGAAACGCTGAATTATGCCGACCTGGACGGCTACACGGTGGGCGGAACCATCCACGTGATCGTAAACAACCTGATCGGATTCACCACCAATCCGCGGGAAGAACACTCGTCGCGTTTTTCGGCGCAACTGGCGCGGCGGCAGGCAATTCCGATCTTTCACGTCAATGGCGAAGATGTGGATGCGGTGCTGCGCATCGCGCGCATCGCGACCCAATACCGCTACAAGTTTGGCACGGACGTAGTGGTCGACCTGATCGGTTATCGGCGCCACGGGCACAGCGAGGTTGATGACCCCACGGTGACGCAGCCGCTCATGTACAAGGCAATCAAAGCTCACCCGCCACTGTGGGAGATCTACGCCAAGCAGATCGGCGTGGGAGACGTTGCCGCGCGCGTACAGGCCATCAAATCGGACTTCGAATCAGCCCAGAAGCGTGCTGCGCAAATCACCAAGAAGCCGCTCTTGCGCGAGCTTCCCAAGTATTGGGATGACTACTTCGGTGGCCGTTACAAGCCGGAATATGAAGTGCCTACGGGGCTCGCGTCGGAAGAATTGCGCGGGCTTACGGAGCGGCTGACGACTTATCCGGAAGGGTTCCACATCCATCCCAAGGTGAAGAAGTTGCTTGAGCAGCGCGCTGAGATGGGCAACGGGAAAAAGCCACTCGATTACGGCATGGCCGAAGCGCTGGCCTTCGCCAGCCTGGTCAAGCAGGGCATTCCGGTCCGGCTCAGTGGTCAGGACTCGCGACGCGCCACCTTCAACCAGCGGCACTCCGTGCTGATTGATACTGAGAACGAGTCGGAGTACGTACCGCTGCGGCACATCGCCCCCGGCCAGGCAGCGTGCGACATTTACAATTCCACGCTCTCGGAAGCCGGAGTGATGGGCTTCGAATACGGCTACAGCCGCGACTATCCGGAAGCCCTGGTGCTGTGGGAGGCGCAGTTCGGGGATTTCGCAAACGTCGCGCAGGCGGTGATTGACCAGTTTGTCTGCGCCGGCGAAGACAAGTGGGGCCTGCTCTCAGGACTGGTGCTGCTGCTGCCGCACGGGTATGAAGGACAGGGCCCGGAGCACTCCAGCGCCCGCGTTGAGCGCTTTCTGCAACTGGCGGCGCGAGACAATATCCAGATCTGCCAGCCGTCGAATGCCGGGCAATATTTCCATCTGCTGCGGCGGCAGGGGCTGCGCAAGTGGCGCAAACCGCTGGTGGTGTTCACGCCGAAGAGCATGCTGCGGCACCCCGACGCGCTGTCTCCGCTGGAAGATCTAACCCACCAGAAGTTCCTGCCAGTCTTCCCGGACATGGAGGCGCGAGACACCAAGCGCATCCTGATTTCGACCGGCAAGATCGGACACGAACTTCGAGTGGAGCGCAAGAAGCGCAACGACTACGACACGGCGATCATCTTCGTGGAACAGATGTATCCGTTCCCCGAAGCGGAACTGGCGGCAGAACTAGAACGTCATGCTTCGGCTCGCGACATCGTGTGGGTGCAGGAGGAGCCGGCCAACATGGGCGCGCTTTTCTACATGCTGCCGCGCTTGCGGCGCATCGCGAACGAGCGGCCCGTGCTCTCCGTGAAGCGCTCGGCCAGCCCAAGTCCGGCGACTGGGTCGGCGAAGGCGCACGAGGTCGAGCAGAAAACGCTGCTGGCGCTGGCGTTTACGACGCAAGGATGAGTTTGGACGGAACCTTTCCAGCCACGAGGCTGCCCGAACTCCTGGTGCTCGGCGAGAACACCTCGCCCGTCTAAGCTACCTTTCTTTGTCTTGGTACCGGTACTCCCTGAAATTCTAGCGGCAGGTGTGCGTCCATCAACGAGGCACCTCCGTCCACATCGATTAACTGGCCCGTGATCCAACTTGCCTCCGGCGAACAAATTAGCGCTACCGCATTGCCTATGTCTGCCGGCGTTCCCATGCGGCCCATGGGAGTCCAGCCGCGTTCCTGCCAATCGCGCAGACCGGTTTGGAAGGCTTCCGGCAAGCTGTTCAGCACGCTATCTTGAATCCAGCCGGGACTGATCGTGTTCACCGTGATGCCGCGGCTCGCCAGCGCGACAGCGAAATATCGCACCAACACCTCCATGGCTGCTTTTGCCGCACCCATCGCAACCCATGGCTGCCAGCTTCCAAAGCGCCCGCCGGGAGCGAACGTGATCGCGACAATCCTTCCTCCATCCGACATCAGCGGAGCAGCCGCCCGCACTCCGACTAGGAATGCTTTGGCTTGCGAATCCACGGCGGTGTCCCATTTGTCCAGGGTGATTTCCATCGGGGCTTCGTAAAAGGTTGGGGCCTCCGTTCGGGCATTGCTCACGAAAATGTCGAGCGAGCCGAACTCGGACCGGACTTGTTGGAAAATCCTGGCAACCTCATCCGGTTGGCAAACGTCGGCCTGCACGAGAAATCCGTTCGACCCGAGTTCGCGGATCCTTTCCAAAGTTGCTTGCGCCGCATCCCGATTGCGATAGTAATGAACCGCGACACGCGCACCCTCGGCCGCTAGCTTTAAAGCGATGCCTCGGCCAATGCCGCGCGAGCTACCTGTCACCAGAGCATTTTTCCCCTTGAATGACATAAACACCTCCGCTACTACGGGCTAGCATGCTAGTGCGGTAGTCCGAAATGGTCAACCGCTCCGCAAGTAAGCTTTATGCTTTTCACCAAGCTTTTGGACCTGCTTTTCACGACCGAACTGCCTCCTACGGCCGGCTGAACATTTCGAGGAGTGTGGCGGAGGCCGCCTGGGCAGTGCTTGCCGAGACCGTTCCGAGCTTCCGTACCAGGCGCTGCCGGTCGATGGCGCGGAGTTGGTCCAGCGCTACCTGCCCGCGTTTTCCCTGGAAACGTACCGGTACTCTTGTAGGGTAGGCTTTCGTGATCGTGGTCATGGGAGCGACAATGACGGTTTGCAAATGCCGGTTCATTTCATCGGGTGAGACGACTAGGCAAGGGCGGGTCTTCTGAATCTCAGCCCCCTGAGTCGGGTCCAAAGTTACCAGCCAAACCTCGTCCTGCCGCGGCGGCCGACCTACCACTGCCATTCCTTGCGATCGAAATCACCCAGTTCCGCGATATCCAATAAGAGTTCGTCGTGCAGCGCGGGGCGAGCCGCGCGGAACGCTTCCCCCCAGTCCTGGCGGGGCCGGCGTTCGGGAGAGATGATCAGACAATCATTGGCGATACGCAACTCGACCCTGTCACCCAAACCGCATTGCTCGATGAGGGGCTTCGGAATGCGGACACCGCGGGAATTGCCGATGCGAACCAGTTCGGCTTTCATGCCGTCAATACCTCTGTAATTACATTGTAATCACATCGACTCGGTTCCGCAAGCACCGGAGAAGTCAACCCCGCCTGTCGCTCCTCGCGATCGGCAAAACAAAAGCCCAAGCTTCGCGCCTGGGCTTTTCCTTGAGCGAACCGACCTTTCGGCTTACGGCCAGCGCTTGGCGGCGTCCTCCCAGCCAGCCGCACGGGCGGGCGGAGCCGCCGCGGCGGTCACGGCGGGCGAGGGGATGCGGATGGGCTGTTGGGGCGCGGCCGCAGTCAGGGTCGGCTTGGGCGGCTCCGACACCGACTCCTTCATCTCCTCCGAGAGCAAGGGGGCGGCAATGCGCAAGGCTTCGACTTCCTTTTCCAATCTAGTCAGCTCAAGCTCTTTTTGCCTCAACACTTCATACACATTTTTCATTCTGGGCACCTGTGGAGTAGCAACAAGCAATTAAGCGAAATGTAGGGCTAAGTTGTGGATTTGTCAAGGAAAACAGGCACTCCCGAGTTGCCGGAGCGTCGGCTAGCGAAACACCACCACCGCAACCACGATGGAAAGGATCAGGACCAACACGGCCAGCAGGTTGACATGGTTAGCCAGCCAGGACTCGTCGGGGGGCGGAGACGAGGCGAGAAAGGCGGGGACAAATTCCGCGGGCGCGGGCTCGGTCGATTCCCCTTGGTGGTAGCGCTTGTTCTCGCAGTCCACGCACAGGGTTCGTCCTTCGGACACGGGGAATCCGCAGGAAGCACACTTTTGCACGCGGCGCATTGCCTCGGGCACGGCAGCCGGCTGAGCCCCGGGGACAGGTTCTTCGAATAGAGCGGAGTGCACCTGAGCAGGGCCGAGAGGTCCCTCCGCCGGGAGGATCGCCGGCTCAGGCGATGCCGGATGCGGGGCGGCATCCTCGAGGCTGGCGGGCGGAGTTTGAGTCTCTTCGGCGCTGGCTGCGCTTACCTCGGCTGGCATTGCTGGAGTTGCGGAGCCGTGATCGGGTGCCGGGGCGGCAATCGTTCCTCGGCGCCTCTCAGCCAGGTCGAGCGCCGTCAGGGTCAAGTCTGCCATCCGCTCTAGCGCGATCAGATCGCGCTCCTCGAAGGCGTAGGCGTGGTCTGAGAACAACTCAAACAAGCCGCGAACTTCGCCACTTCGCCCCAGCAGAGGCAATACGACGATTGAAGCAATCCCGAGTTTCCGGCAGGTCTCCAGGTTCACCCGCGGATCGGTCTCCGCATTGTCGCAGCGTAATAACTGCTTGCGGGAGATGCTTTCCCCGCTCAACCCGGATCGGACCTGAAGACGGGCGCCGACCGACGGGCCCGAGGAACCAACGCTGGCGCGGCAGACCATCTCTTCTCCTTGGGTGAGGGCAAGCGCCGCTCCAGTGGCTCCGGTGATGTACTGAGCGCGCTCCACCAGCAACTGCAGTGCGGCTTCCAGTTCATGCTCTTCGAGGATCCGGTCGCCGTTGGCAGGAGCCAGGTTCGGGATCGCGGAAGGATGCTGCTGTCCATCCGCCGTTGTCTCTTTTCCCAGGGGAATGGGAGTATCGGGTTGGGCAGATCCGAACATGGGGAACGCGGAGTTGTACCGAGTCTCGCCTTCTGCAACGCCACTGTCAAGCCACGGTCGGGCACAACTCCATCAAGCCGTATACGCCAGCCAGAGCAGGGCAGGGCAGAATCCTTCACTGCAGCCGGGCAGGGAATGGAATCCTAGCGGGGCTTCTCGTCTTTGCGGCGAAGCCACTCGATAAACATCTGCTCGAAGGGCTTGTCGTAGGCCATGAGCAGGTGGCGGACGCTGCGTCCGCTGACGAAGTGGCAGACTTCTTCGGCGAGGTTCTTGGCGTGGTCGCCGGCGCGTTCAAGGGACTGGGTCATGAAGATGACTTGCAGGCTGGCCTGGCGCGCGATGTTTTCGGGATTCTCGATGTGGCGCATGAAAATCAGGTTGCGGAGGCGGTCCATCTCGGCGTCGGCGCGCAGGACTTCGATCGCTTTCTTGACGTCGCGCTCGGGAAAGGACTTACCCACGTCGGCCAGCATTTTTTCGAGCAGGGTGGCCATCTGGGTGAGATCGCGGGCGTCCTCGGAATCGAGGCGGCTGCCGGCGGCCTGCGCGCTGCTGGCAAAACTCAGCAACAGGTCGCCGATACGTTCCAGTCCGATCACAAGCTTCATACAAGCGAGCAACTGACGGGCTTCCTCTTCGGTAACCTGCACGATGGCGGAGGTCACGCCTGAGTCGATTTCCGCGTCAATCGCGTCCAGCTCCTTCTCACATTGCCGGATGTTGTTCAGGCGGGACATGGAGCCGGTGGCAATCCCCTCGGCAGCGATGGCAGCCGCCTGGCGAGCGATTTCGCAGGCCTCCACCGTTTGCCTTATGAAGCGAGTGTAGCCAGGCTCAGGAGCGGGCGCTTTCAGGGCAGTGCTCATAGGCGCGATACACCTTGTTGGATGCTTGCATCGGTTCTGAAGAAACGTGACCGGGTTGCATAGTTAAACTGACCCACAGATTCAAGGAAAGCATAAGCTTTTTGGCCATCGAACAGGTTAAGAAACTGTGAATTCAATGCTTTTCCGGGGGAGTTAATCGGGAGTGGACTGAGGGCTCGAAGAGCCCGGCAGAGCGAAGAGGAAGGTCGAGCCATGGTTGAGTTCGCTTTCGGCACGAATCGTTCCACCATGGGCCAGGACGATGTGCTTGGCGATGGCGAGGCCCAAGCCAGTGCCGCCGGACTCGCGGGAGCGAGCCTTATCCACGCGGTAGAAGCGTTCGAACAGTCGGGGAAGATGTTCTGAGGAGATGCCGGAGCCGAAGTCTCGGACGTAGAACTCAACGCCGTTGCCGGTCTCGCGCGCCCCCAGCACGACCTTCTTGCCCGCGGCAGCGTACTTAAAGGAGTTCTCGATGAGATTCGAAAAGACCTGATGGATGGCCTCGCGGTCGGCGTCCACGTGCCGGGTGGGGGCTGCGTTTTCCTTCACCAGTTCGACTCCGTAGGGCCGCGCCACTTCGCGGAAGCTCTCGAAGGCATCCTGCAAGAGTTCTTCGGCGCTGACTTCTTGAATGTCGAAGCGCTGCTCGCCGGATTCGACGCGCGCCAGGGTGAGCAGGTCCTCGGTCAGGCGAGACATGCGGGCGGCGTTCTTGCGGATGATTTCGAGGAACTCGCGCACGTGATTGCCTTCGTGCGAGCTGTCGAGGATCGTCTCGGCGTAGCCCTGGATGGAGGTGAGGGGCGTGCGCAGCTCGTGGGAGACGTTGGCGATGAAGTCGCGGCGGGTTTTTTCCATGCGCTCGGTCTCGGTGAGATCGCGCAGCACGGCCACGGCGCCGCCTCCGGGCATGGGAGCGGCGGTGACATCGAAGGTGCGGCCGGGAGCAATGGTGTTGGAGCGCGCCGAGGTGACGACCTGGTCGCGGGCGGCTCCCCGGATGGCGGAGAGAAAATCGGGATCGCGCACGCTGTCCACCACGGGCGCGTTGAGGCGCGGTGCGTGGGGCAAGAGGCGGTCCATGCCGCGGTTGGCCCACTGCACGCGAGCGTCGGCGTCCACCGCGATGACGGCGTCCTGCATGCTGTTGAGCAGGGTCTCCAACTCGCGCTGGCTGGTCTGGACGAGCGAAAAGCTCTCTTCCACGCGGCGCGCTGTCTTGTCGAGCGCGGCGGCCACTTGTCCGATCTCATCTCCCGACGTAGACGCGATTCTGGCGGTCAGGTCGCCGGCGGCAACTTGCTCGGCAAACTTGACGATCCGGCCCAAACGGCGGGCAACATAGTGTGAAGCAGCGCCCGCCACCAGCAAGGCGACCGCGATCGCGATCAAGGATCCCCAGAGCAGCGCCTTCCCCAATTGCTGGGTGGTGGTCTCGATCTCAGCTAAGGGATAGGCCAGTCGCACCGCGCCTCCGGAAACGGGCGCGGCGACATAGAGAAACGGGATGCTCAGGGTGTGGCTGCTGCGCTGGTGAATGCCGAGTTGACCGCTCAGGGCAGCGATGAACTCCGGGCGCTGGGCGTGATTCTCCATGGCGCGGGGATCGGCTTCCGAATCGGCCAGCACTTTGCCGGAGGAGTCGATCACGGTGGCCCGGGCGCCTGCTGCCTGGCCTGCCTGGGCGGCGATGTCCACCAGCGCATGCTGGCGGTCGGTCTCCACGCGCTGGGCGAACATCAGGGTCTTCTGCCTGAGATTGCGCTCGATCTGCTCACGCAGCGTTTGCTCCCAGATCTTGCGCACAGTGATTTGCAGGGTGGTGGTGGCGACGCCAATCACCAGCAGGAAGACCAGCATCAACTTGAAGAAGATGCGACTTCTCAACGGGAGACCTCAAAGCGGTAGCCGGCGCCCCGGACGGTCTTCAAGTAGCGCGGGTTCTCGGGATCGGGCTCGATTTTTTCACGGATGCGGCGCACGTAAACGTCCACCGAGCGAGGGGTGACATACGCGGTGTCGCGCCAGACCGCATCGAGCAATTGATCGCGGGTGAAAACGCGTCCGGCATGCCGCATCAGGTAATCGAGGAGGCGGAATTCGGTGGCGGTGGTGGGAACGAGTTCGCCGCGTACGGTAAGGGTCATGGCGGCTGGGTCAATCAGGATTTCATCAACCTTGGTGGGCAGGGGTGGTAGCGGGCGCTCGAAGCGCCGCAGGACGGCCTTGACCCGGGCCACCAGTTCGCGTGGGCTGAAGGGCTTGGGAATGTAGTCGTCGGCGCCTAGTTCCAGGCCGAGGACGCGGTCGGCCTCGCCGCTCTTGGCGGTCAGGAAAATCACGGGAACCGATGCCAGGGAAATCGATTGGCGAATCTGGCGGCAGAGTTCGAGGCCGTCTTTTCCGGGCACCATGATGTCGAGCAGGAACAGGGCCGGACGCTGGCGCTCCGCGTCCAGAACGACCAGGTTGCCGGTCGAGTAGAGCCGCGCGTTAAAGCCCGCCCCCTCCAGATGATGGCGCACCAGACGGGAAATGTCAGGATCATCTTCCACGACAAAGATGGTCGGCTTCACGGCGACCATTGTAGCTGGGGAGGGAGGGGATTCGAAACGCCCGCAGGGCTACGGGCTGCGAGCTACGCGCTACGAGCTCCAGTTCCGCCTAGTGCCATTCCCGCTTCGGCGGAAAAATCCATGGGCACAAAATCCTGCGCCAAAAACTTCGGGAACGCGGCGGCGGCGATCATGGCGGCGTTGTCGGTGGAGAGTGAGCGCGAGGGGAAGAAGACAGGCAGACCCTGCATCTCGGCTTCTCGCTCGAAGGTCGCGCGCAATTCCTGATTCGCGGCCACACCGCCGCTGACGAAGAGCGTCTGGACGTCATACTCGCGGGCGGCGGCGAGTGTTTTCGTGACCAGATCTTCGACCATGGAGCACTGGAAGGAGGCCGCCAGATCCAGCGTCTGCCGGTCGCAGAGGCGGAGATAATCTGCGAGACTCGGCCTCTCGATTTTTGCGAGCGTCTGGCGGCGGGCTGCGATCGCCGGTCCGAGGAGGTGCGCTTCGACATACCGCAGCACCGCGGTCTTGATTCCACTGTAAGAGAAATCGAAGTGCGGCTGATCGGCATCTGCACCGGGCCGTCCGCGGTCGCGGCGGTCGCGATGCTTGATCTGCGAGGCCTGGAACTTGACGGCCGTGGGATCGCCGTGGGGAGCGAGGCGGTCGATGATGGGCCCACCTGGATAACCTAATCCCAACAGCTTCGCGACTTTGTCGAAGGCTTCGCCGGCGGCGTCGTCGCGCGTGTGGCCGATGTTCTGGTAGGTCCAGCAGTTTTCGTCGCGGCGGGCGAGATAGAGGTGCGTGTGTCCACCGGAGACGACCAGGGCGAGCACAGGAAACTGGAGCTCGGAATCTCCGCTTTGCCTTCGCTCCAGAAGCACGGCGTGGATGTGACCCTCGAGATGGTTGACGGCAATCAGCGGCTTTTCCAGCGCGAAGCCCAGTGCCTTGGCAAAACTGATGCCGACCAGCAGCGATCCGGCGAGGCCGGGACCCTGGGTCACGGCGATGGCATCCACGGAATCGTAGGTCTGTTGAGCTTCTGCCAGCGCCTGCCTTACGACGGGGATGATGGCGCGCAGGTGCTCACGGGAGGCGAGTTCCGGGACCACTCCGCCGTAGGGTTGATGGGTTGCGATCTGGGAGGCAACCACATTCGACAGAATCTGCTGGCCTGAGCACACTACGGCGGCACCCGTCTCGTCACAGGAGCTTTCGATGCCCAGGATAGTGGCGTCAGGCATAATGAGCTTCGAGCGCTGAGCTTCTGGCTTCTAGTTTAGACGATTCGCAACGCCGTCTCCGAATTGGCGCTCGGCGATGTGAGTGCTGAATGCTGAGTGCTGACTGCTGAGTACTGATTGAACACCATCAAACAACACGCGACCAACACCGTCCGCACGCTGCGGAAGCGCGGGTTCCAGGCATATCTGGTCGGCGGATGTGTGCGCGATCTTTTGCTGGGGCGGGAGCCTGCCGATTACGACGTCGCGACCGACGCCACGCCGCAACAAGTAATGGCGATCTTCCCGCAGACCTTTGCGGTGGGGGCGCAGTTTGGAGTGGTGCTGGTGCCCTTGCCGAAAGCTGAGTCGGGTGAGTCCGCTGTGGGTCCGGGCGAAAAGGTTCCTGTGGTCGAAGTCGCTACCTTTCGCTCGGATGTCGGC
The DNA here is from genome assembly GCA_049273945.1 of Terriglobales bacterium. Taxonomy (GTDB): domain Bacteria; phylum Acidobacteriota; class Terriglobia; order Terriglobales; family Acidobacteriaceae; genus Acidiflorens. The sequence continues at coordinate 113,444 of JBASRS010000064.1, forward strand.
TACTCGGACGGGCGGCATCCGGACGAGGTTCGCTTCACGAAAGACCCAGAAGAGGACGTGCGGCGGCGCGACTTCACGGTCAACGGTCTGCTGCTCGATCCCATCACCAATGATGTGCTTGATTTCGTTGGCGGGCGCGAAGACCTGAAGGATGGGATCATTCGCACCATCGGGGCGCCGGAGCAGCGCTTTGGAGAAGACAAGCTGCGGATGCTCCGGGCGGTACGGTTTGCGGCGCGCTTCGAGTACAGGATCGATCCGGCGACTAGGGCTGCGATCCAGCGGTTAGCGCGGCAGATTCAGCAAGTGTCGCGGGAGCGGGTGCGGGAAGAGTTGACCAAGATGCTGACCGAGGGGCGCGCGCGGCGGGCCTTCGAATTAATGGATGAAAGTGGGCTGCTAAAGGAAGTGTTGCCCGAGATTTCCGCGATGAAGGGAGTGGAGCAGCCACCGCAGTTTCATCCGGAAGGGGACGTGTTCGTGCACACCCTGCTGCTGCTTGAGAAATTGACGGCGGGTTGTTCCAAGACGCTGGCGTGGGGCGCGTTGCTGCACGATGTGGGCAAGCCGCCGACGTTCCGGGTGGCTCCCGATCGGATTCGTTTTGACGGGCATGTGGAAGTCGGAGTGAAGATGGCGGCGGAAATCTGCCGCCGGCTGCGCTTCTCGAACGACGAGACGGACCAAATCCTGGCGCTGGTGGACAATCACATGCGGTTTGCCGATGTGCAACGGATGAAGGAGTCCACGCTGAAAAAGTTTCTGCGTCTGCCAGGCTTCGACGAGCACCTGGAATTGCACCGGATGGATTGCCTTTCCAGCAATGGGATTGTGGAGTCGTATGAGTACGCGCGAGACAAATTGCGGGCTTTGCCGCCGGAAGCGATTCGTCCGGCGCCGCTGATCACGGGAAGCGATTTGATTGAGGCTGGCTATGAGCCGGGGCCGCGATTTAAGGAGATTCTGGGGGCAGTGGAGGATGCGCAACTGGAGGGACGGCTCGTCTCGCGCGAAGGGGCGATGGAGTTTGTCAGCGTGGAGTTTCCACGCTAGAAACATCCCTTTGTCATTCCAAGGAACCAAGGCGACGAGGAATCGGCAATTCTTTCGCTCCCAGCCCACTGCAGATCCCTCGCTTCTCTCGGGATGACAAGAAGTAGGGTGGGCCGTTACTCTAAGTCTCTATCCCGGTCCTGGGAGGTAGTCTGCGCCGAATCAGCCAAGTTCGCTGACGGCTTGCTGAGGTCAATCGCCGGCAAGCCTGCTTGCTTTAACTGTGCGTTTAGGTCGGCCACGTCTTTCGATTTGATCCGCTCCCAGCTGGAAAGTTGCTCCCCAAGCGCCTTCTCCAATTCCGCGAACATGGCGGACTGCTGCGTGGTCGGGGCGGCGTCGGTGCTGTCGAGCGCGCTGAGAACCGAGCTCAGCCCTGTGTTCAGGCGGGCGAGACTGCGTCCTTCGGGGGTGGTCAGGAAGCTCGTGCCGTAGCCGCCTTCATTGCCCTCCAGGACTGCTGCTTTGGCTTCGAGGTCGCTGACCGTCCTGGTGATTTCCGGGCCGGGCTTGCGTTCTGTGAGCGACTTCAATTGCGAGCGAAGTGTGCGTACCTGCTGGACGGCTTCATAGTCGCGGTGGAGAGCGTCGGCGATCTTGCGGTCGAGATCGAACTGGCGGCGCAGGTCTTCCGGTGAGGTTTTCACCCGCGGGTCCATACGCAGATGCAGCGGCTGCGTAAGGGCCTTGCCTTCGACTGTCAGCGAAATGTTGTACTGACCCGGCACCACGGCAGCGCCCAACGGATATCGCGGGGTGTCGTGAAAGATCGCAGAAATGGGGTACTCGTGCTCCAGTACGTCGGGCTCCGGATAATGCAGGTCCCACACGAAGCGGTGCGTGCCCGGCGCGGCGGAAAGTACACGCGGCGGACGGACCCAATAAGTAGGAACGTTTAACTCTTTGGCATTGACCGGCTCGGGTTTGTCGGCGCTGGAAAAACGGCGAACCAGATTGCCGGCAGCATCTCTAATTTCCAGTACGACCGGGCCAGATGGTGCGGCCTTCAGCCAGTAGTCGATCATCGCCCCGTCGGGCGGGTTCTGGCCCGCGGGCTCTTCGGGAGGCAGGGGCGTATCGGTGTTGTTATTGCGGCGGACGCGATAGGTCATCTGCGGAGCGAAGACTTGAGCGGGCGCACTGACTAGCTGCGGGTTGAGTTGCCGCAGCGGCGTAATGTTGTCCAAAATCCAGAACGAACGCCCATGCGTGCCGACGACGATATCGTCATTGTGGACAACCAAGTCGCGAATCGACGTGGGCGGCAGATTGAGCTTGAGCGACTGCCAGTGATCGCCATCATCAAATGACACATACACCGAGCGCTCCGTGCCCGCGAAAAGAAGTCCCTTGCGCTCGGGATCTTCGCGCACCGTGTTGACCGGGTCATCGGGCAGGCCGTTGACGATCTTCTGCCAGGTTTCCCCGCCATCATGTGTGCGATAGATGTACGGACGCAGATCATCGAGCCGGAAGCGGTTCACAGCAGCATAGGCTGTCGCGGTATCGAAGTGCGAGGCGTCCATCTGGGCTAGTTTGCTCCAGGACGTCAGATCGGGCGGCGTTACGTTCTGCCAGTTCTTGCCGCCGTCGCGGGTGACGTGAATCAGGCCGTCATCGGTGCCGGCCCAAATCAGGTTGACGTCCTTGGGCGAGGGTGCGATCGAGTAGATCACCCCGCGATGCTTGCCCTTCGCGGGGTCGGCTTCCACAAACTGTCCCAGACTCGGCGTGACGCCCGGATCCTCGCGCGTCAAGTCGGGACTGATGATCTGCCAACCGTTACCGCCGTCGCGGGTGGAGAACAGCACGTTCGATCCGAGATAGAGCACGTGCGGATCCATCGGGGAGAAAAGCATGGGCGCGGTGCGATTGAAGCGGTACTGACCTGTACGCAGCACGACAGGTGAAACATCGCGGGTCTGGCCAGTGTTGCGATCGAAGACCGTAGCTTTTCCGCCGTAAATCAGGTTGGGATGGAGCGGGTCGGGCGCGACGTAGCCATACTCTTCCACGCCGACGGTGGTCCAGTCTCGGAAGGTAATCTCGCCGAAGTCGCTGCGGCTGGCGGTGCCGATCGAGCCGCTTTCCTGCTGACCTCCGTAGACCCAGTAGGGGAACTGGTTGTCGGTGATGACGTGGTAGAACTGCGCCGTGGGCTGGTTGTACCAGGAACTCCAGGTCTGGCCGCCGTTCACGCTGATGGTGGCGCCCTGGTCCACGGCGAGGGCGATGATGTCCGGGTTGCCGGGATTGATCCAGATGGTGTGATAGTCGTCGCCGCCGGGCGCGCCTTTGATGGCGGTGAAGTTCTTGCCGGCATCCGTGGACTTGTAGGTAGAAGTATTGGAAACGTAAATCACGTCTTTGTTCTTTGGATCGACGCGCACCATCGCAAAGTCATCGCCACGTCCCCAGATCCGCTCTTCGGTATTTACAAGCTGCCAGCTCTCGCCGGAATCGTCGGAGCGATAGACACCGCCGTTCTTCTTGGCGTCCACCATGGCGTACATGCGGTCGGGGTCGCTGGGCGAGACGGCCAAGCCGATGCGGCCCAGGCCGTCGGCCTCGTTGGGCAAACCCTTCGTGATCTGGCGCCAGGTATTGCCGCCGTCGGCTGATTTGTAGAGAGCGCTGCCTTTGCCACTGTAGGCGCCACCGGTCGTCCACGGCGGACGGCGGGAGGCCCACATGTCGGCAAAGATCACTTGCGAATTGCGGGGATCGAAGACGAGATCAATGGCGCCGGTGTTGTCATCTTTGTAAAGGATCTTGTGAAAGCTCTGGCCCCCGTCGAGCGAGCGGTAAACGCCGCGCTCGGCGTTCGGGCCGTAAGGATGGCCGAGAGCAGCGACGAAGAGGCGATTCGGGTCTTTGGGATCAACGATGATCGTGCCGATCTGCTGGGCATCGCGCAGACCGAGATGCTGCCAGGTGCGTCCGGCGTCGGCGGATTTGTATAGGCCGTCGCCCACGGAGAGATCGGGGCGGCGGAGACCTTCGCCACTGCCGACGTAAATGATGTCGGGATTGGAGGGCGCCACGGCCAGAGATCCGATCGAGCCGGTGGGCTGATCATCGAAGATCGGATTCCAGGTGCGGCCGTAGTCGGTCGTCTTCCAGACGCCGCCGTTGTTGGGAGCCATGTAGAAAACGTTGGGCTGGCCCGGGACGCCGGAGATGGCGACGGTCCGTCCGGCGCGAAACGGGCCGATCATGCGCCAGCGCAGCTCCTGGTAGAGCGCGGGGTCGAACTGCTGGGCGGCGGCCAATGAACCGATCAGAGCAAGAGCGACCGAAAGCAGACCGGACTTGATCGAGAAAGATCGCGTTTTCATTTTTCCCTCGGAAGCAGGTAAGGATAAACCAGGTGGCTGGCAGGACGCGAGTCAGGCCTCAAGCACAGACTCCTACGGCACGGTTTCGCTGGCTTCTTCGGAGCGAGCGCTCTCGTTGCCGCGGACATCTACCGCAGAAACGGAGTAAGAGTATGTTTTGCCCGAGGCAACCACGCTGTCGCGGTACGAGGGAGATTTGACCAGCTCGGGATTTACCTTCGCCGGGGCGCTGTCCCCATCGCGGCGATAGACGTTGTACCCGGCGAGATCGGCATCGGTTGCCGGGGCCCAGATTAGATCCACGAACGGCTTCTGCCCCTCGCCCGAGTAAACGGCTTGCAGGCCGGAGGGCACGACCGGGGGGAAGACGTCGTGGGCGACGACCTTGACTTCCAGAGTGTCGTCACCTTCCACTTCGACCTCGCGCTTGTCCGAGTCGGTTAGGACGCTGACTACCGTGCCGTGGTAGAAGTAAGTCTTTTCCCATTCAAAGGTTTGATCAAGGAATGAATTCAAGCCGTTGTCTGATCCCTGATCAATCGGCTGGTCGGAAGATTGGACGGTGCCACTGGCGACAGGGGACAACAAATTGATCGATCCACAACGTCCCAGATCAATGTCAGCGATCCTGCTCTCATTCGTGGTGCCTTCGGTTCGCCGGTAAATCCGAAACAGACAGCGAAAGTTGGCCGCTCTCCCGGGCGGAGGCGGCGACGACCACGTGATCCGCACTCCCGAAGCGGTAATGTGTGCCGCAAAACCATCGAACGGAGGCCAAGTCGGAACCAGCGGCACTCGCACTCGGTTCGAAAGGCCAGCCCCGCGGCCATCGCGGTTCAAAACCTCGACCGCATAGACAGCGAACCGGAGAGGATGACTGTACTGAAGGTCGAAGGGAAGGGTCTCGATGGATATCCGTTGCGGCGTCTCGGTCGATGCTGACGACACCGCAGGTCTCGCCGTCGGCCGCAACTGCGCAACTGGATTGCCGCACTCGCTCATCTCCGCTTCCAAACTCCGGCAGATGCGGGTTGGACCAAGGTAACGAACACTTTGGCGGTCGGTCGTGCGAGTCGGTTCACTCCACGTCAGAGTGACCTGGTCTCCCTTGCGGCTTGCGTGCAAGTCCGACGGCGGCTTCGGGAGTTCGAGCGACGGCGGCAATGGCGGGCCAGTCTGGGCGCAACTCGCCAACAGCAAGCAGGCTCCCATCAGCGCGAGGAACTTAACCAGGGACGCAGTCATGCGCAAACAGAAAGGGTATCAGAGGACACGAGCCCCGAACCTCACCCCACCAGTTCCCGCACTCCTTCGCGAAAAACCTTGCTGTGGTAATCGACATCCTCGGGCGCGGTGGCGGGTGACATCAGGGCCATGTTGTGGAAGGGTGTCAGCAGGATGCCTCGGTTCATGGCGTAAAGGTGCATAAAGCGCTCGAGTTCGAAGTCCATGGCGTCGTGGGCTTCGGTGCCGTTCTTCGGTTCGTTCGGGCCGAACAGGTATTCGGCGCGGCAGCCCAGACGGCTCACGTGCCAGGGAATGCCGAAATCGGCGATCACTTTTTGCACGCCAGCGGTCCAGCGTTCGGCCATCGGGATCATGCGGTCGAAGGCTTCTTTTGTCAGAACCTTTGTCAGAGTCGCGCGCATGGCAGCGAGAGAGAGCGCGTTTCCGGCGAGCGTTCCGCCGATTCCTCCGGTGTCGCAGTCTTCGAGGCTGTGGCGTTCCATGATCAGGTCGGCGACTTTTTGAGTGAATCCATAGGCGGCGCCGGGAACGCCTCCTCCGATCGGCTTGCCGAAAACCAGGAAATCCGGATCGAGGTTCTCGGCGCGCGTATAGCCGCCGGGGCCGGCGCAGATGGTGTGCGTCTCGTCGTTGATGAGCAACGTGCCGTATTTACGCGTCAACTCGCGCAGAGCCTGATGATAGCCAGGAATAGGATGCACGATGCCGACGTTGGTCATGGCGGGCTCGGCCAGGACGCACGCGACATCGCCGTGAGCCAGCGCTTGCTCCAGTCCAGGAACGTCGTTAAATTCCACTACACGCGTTGTAACCGAAGGATCAAGCGGGGGGCCGATATTTCCGCGGCGTGTTTGGGCAATGCCGTCGGCATGCAGCGTGATGAAGCTTTCGTCCACCGAACCGTGGTAGCACCAGTTGAAAACCAGAATCTTGGGGCGGCCAGTGATTTGCCGGGCAAGGCGAATCGAAAAGCGATTTGCGTCGGTGGCGGTGAGCGCAAATTGCCAATAGGCGAGTCCGAAGCGCTTCTGCAATTCTTCTGCGACGACGACAGCGTCTTCGGACGGCAGCATCAGGGTGATGCCGCGTTTCGCCTGCTCCTCGATAGCTTTCACAGTGACAGAGGGAGAATGGCCGGTCATGGCGCCGGTGTCGCCCAGACACAGATCCACGTAGCGATGGCCGTCGACGTCGTAAAAGTGCGCGCCCTGGGCCTCGCGGACGAAGGGTGGAAACGCTCCCGCCCACTTCACCATCCAGTTCATGGGCACGCCCGAGAGCAGTGACTTCTTGCCGCGCTCGAAGAGGGCTTTCGATTTCGGGCGCTCATCGACGAAGCGCTTCTGCTCGCGTCGCATGAGGGAATGGAGGCGGTTGCGGTCGAGGGTGGTCATGATTTTCGACGAAAATTGCCGGGAAGCCGTAAATCTAGCAGAAAGTCATGGTGATCGCGAGGAGAAGGACGATAACCAAAGGGTGCACAGGGGAACACAGAGGCGTTCCTGCTGATCTCCTCTGTGAACCTCTTGTGTCCTCTGTGGTTAAGAATTGCTACAGAATGTACCGCGACAAATCCTGATCCTTCACGATCTCGCTCAGCATCTTGCGGACGTAATCGGAGTCGACAGTGAACTGCTGGCCCTTTCTTTCCGGCGCATCGAAACTGATCTCGTCGAGCACGCGCTCCATGATGGTATGCAGGCGGCGGGCGCCGATGTTCTCGGTGCCTTCGTTCACGCGGAACGCAAAGTGGGCGATTTCGTCGAGCGCTTCAGGCGTGAATTCAAGCTTTACGCCTTCGGTTTCGAGCAGGGCGGTGTATTGCTTGGTCAGCGATGACTTCGGCTCGGTCAGAATCCGGATGAAGTCTTCCATGGTGAGCGACTGCAACTCCACGCGGATGGGGAAGCGGCCCTGGAGTTCTGGGATCAGATCGCTGGGCTTTGAGACGTGGAACGCGCCCGCGGCCACGAACAGGATGTGGTCGGTGCGGACCATCCCGTAACGCGTATTGACCGTGGTGCCTTCGACGATCGGCAGGATGTCGCGCTGCACGCCCTCACGCGAAACATCAGGCCCGTGGCCGCTTTCGCGGCCGGCGATCTTGTCGATTTCGTCGAGAAAGATGATGCCGGAGTTTTCCACGCGGTTGATGGCTGTGCGCGTGACTTGCTCCATGTCGATCAGGCGCTGCTCTTCTTCCTGGATCAAGTACTCGAAGGCCTCGTTGACCTTCATCTTCCGCTTCTTGGTGCGCTGGCCGAAGATGTTGGGCAACATGTCCTTGATGTTGACGTCCATCTCCTCGACGCCCTGGTTGGAGATGATTTCGAACGACGGAAAATTGCGTTCGCGGGTTTCGATTTCCACCTGGCGATCGTCGAGTTTGCCTTCGCGTAGTTGTTGACGCAGCTTTTCGCGCGTGCGCGACTGCGATTCGGGGATGCCGGTCGTGCCTTCCAACATGAGGCCGCCTCCGGATTCGGCGGGGCGCGGTGTTGTCGGAGGCAGCAGGATATCCAGCAGTCGCTCCTCGGCGTTCAGTTCCGCTTTGTCGGACACGTCTTCGAGCTTCTCTTCGCGGATCATGTCGATGGCGATCTCGACCAGGTCGCGGATCATGGACTCTACGTCGCGTCCGACGTAACCGACTTCCGTGAATTTCGAGGCCTCGACTTTCAGGAAGGGCGAGTTGGCCAGTTTGGCCAGACGGCGGGCGATTTCGGTTTTGCCCACGCCGGTGGGGCCGATCATGATGATGTTTTTCGGAATGACTTCTTCGGCCAGTTCGGGCGCGAGCTTCTGGCGGCGCATGCGGTTGCGCAGGGCGATGGCGACGGCGCGCTTGGCGTCTTTTTGCCCGATGACGTACTTGTCGAGCTCAGCGACGATTTCGCGCGGCGTCAGCTCATCGAGCGCGATTTGTTCTTCTTCAGCGGTTCCGGGTAGGTAAATGGCCATAAAAAGCAGGTCTTAGGTGTTAGGTCTCAGGTATCAGGAAATTCCAAAAGCCACGTCATGGGTCTCAAGTATGAGGTTTTGATTTTCCTGAGACCTGACACCTGAGACCTAAGACCTGGGACGTTCACAACTCCTCAATCGTAACCTTATCGTTCGTATAGATGCACATCTGGCCGGCAATCTTCATAGCTTCTTCGGCAATCTGCCGTGGCGGAAGCTGCGTGTGATCAGCCAGGGCCTGCGCGGCCGCCTGGGCAAACGGGCCTCCGGAGCCGATTGCAGCAATGCCGGTATCGGGCTCGATGACATCGCCATTTCCGCTCAGCAGGAAGGTCTGTTCCTTGTCAGTAACCAGCAACAGGGCTTCCAGATGCCGCAGAAACTTGTCGGTTCGCCATTCCTTGGCGAGTTCGACCGCGGAACGTCCCAGATTGCCGTGATACTGTTCCAGCTTCGATTCGAACCGGCTGAAGAGCGAGAAGGCGTCAGCGGTCGAGCCGGCGAACCCGGCGAGAATCTTGTCCTGGTAAAGGCGGCGAATCTTCTTGGCTCCGTGCTTAATTATGGACTCGCCGAGCGTAACCTGGCCGTCTCCTGCCATGACGACCTTGCCGTCGCGGCGGACGCAGAGGACGGTGGTGGAGCGGATTCGGCGGGCAGCCGGCGAGTCAGCCGCGCGCTTCGACGCCGTGAATACTGGTTTTACTTTCTGCATGAGCGCAATTCTTAATTATAGCAGCGCAGATTTTATGTCGTTTCCGGGATGAGAAGCCAGCCTCACCTTCCTGTAAAATTCAAGCAGCGCACTCGGAGCCACTCCTTTTGTCGTTCCTCGACGATCTGAACCCTCAACAACGCGAAGCAGTCGAGGCCACCGAAGGCCCCGTGCTCATTCTGGCCGGTGCCGGGAGCGGGAAGACGCGGGTCATCACCTACCGGATTGCCTATCTGATCGAGCAGCTAGGCGCGATGCCGGAGTCTATTCTGGCAGTCACTTTCACCAATAAGGCCGCGTCGGAGATGGCCGAGCGCGTGGAAAAGCTGGTGGGGCGGTTGAGTGTCGCGAAGCCGGTGATCTCGACGTTTCATTCGTTTTGTGTGCGCGTGCTGCGCAGAGATATCGAAGCCCTGCGGATTCCGTCCTCGGTGCCGGGGCAGCCGCCCATCGGCCTCACGAAGAATTTCGTGATTTATGACGAGGCCGATCAGCAGCAAGTCGTCAAGGGCGTCATGCGGAGGGTAGGGCTGGACGACAAGCAGCTCACGCCGCGCACCGTGCTCTCGCGGATTTCCTGGGCCAAGAACCACATGCTCGATCCCCAGGAAATTTACCTGCAATCGGCCGATCCAAAGACCGAGCGCATTGCCCACATCTATGAGGAGTATCGCAAGGAATTGCGCAAGGCGAACGCGATGGACTTCGACGATCTGCTGCTCGAAGCCATGCGCCTGCTTAAGGCGGTGCCTTCGGTGCGCGAATACTACAACCGGCGATTTCAGTACCTCCTGGTGGATGAATATCAGGATACGAACCGCCCGCAGTATGAACTGATGCGGCGGCTGGCCGGCGATCGGCACAACGTATGCGCGGTCGGCGACGAAGATCAGTCGATTTACTCGTGGCGCGGGGCCGACATCCGGAACATTCTTGAGTTCGAGCGCGACTTTCCGGAAGCGAAGATCGTGCGGCTGGAGCAGAACTACCGCTCGACGCAGAACATTCTGGAGGCGGCGTCGGCGGTGGTGGCGAACAACGTCCGGCGCAAGGGCAAGAACCTGTGGACGTCGCGCCAGGGCGGGGCGAAGATCGGCTACTACGAAGCGCCCGACGGCGAGAATGAGGCGCTGTTTGCCGCCGATGCCATCAACCGTTACGTGCAGGAATCCGCCGAGCGCGGCGAGAACGCGCGCGCCGCGGTGCTGTATCGCACCAACTCGCAGTCGCGCCTGTTTGAAGAAGCGATGCGCCGCTACCAACTGAAATACCACGTGGTGGGCGGCTTCTCGTTCTATGAGCGAGCCGAGATCAAGGACATGATCTCGTATTTGAAGGTCATTCAGAACCCGGATGATTCGGTATCGCTGCTGCGAGTGATTAATACGCCCGCGCGCGGCATTGGCAAGACGACCGTCGAGACGATCGAGCGGCTGGCGCTGGAGACTGGGTTGTCGCTCTGGGGGGCGATTGGCGAGACGATCGCGCGGCACTTGCTGCCGGGACGGGCGTTGAGCGCGATGAAGTCATTTCGCGAATTGATCGAGGACGGCGGGGCAATGTTGGCGGGGAAGTACACGAAACAGCTGGAGGATAGTAGTGCGGCTGGAGAGAGTAGCACCGGCGCCCCGCCGGCTGTAGAGCGGGCGCCCTCGCCCGCTCCGGAAATTGAAACTGCAGAGATAGCGGGTTCCCCGGATACCGACTTTGATCCCAGCAACTTCAGCTTTGATTTTGCCGCGAATACTGACGAGGGACACGGCGGAGGGCGGGGCGCCCTCCACGACAGCCGGCAAGGTGCCGGCGCTACCTCGGACGAAGAAGTCGTCGCGGGCTTCCGCGCGCCGGACGGGGCGGCGACCACGGCCGAGCTTCTGAAGTTCCTGAGTGATCGCACTGGTTACATCAAACAACTAGAAGACGAAGATACGCCCGAGGCCTACTCGCGCATTGAGAACTTGCGCGAACTGGTGAACGCGGCTATGGACTCGCGCGACCGGGGCGAAACGCTGGATCAGTTCCTCGACCACGCCGCTCTGGTCAGCGACGCCGACCAGTACGACGAGCGGGCACAGATCACGCTCATGACTCTGCATGCGGCCAAGGGACTGGAGTTTCCCCTGGTGGTGCTGGCGGGGATGGAAGAAGGCCTGTTTCCGCATTCGCGGACCCTGATTGAACCGGACCAGATCGAAGAAGAGAGGCGCCTGTGCTACGTGGGCATGACCCGCGCGATGGACACGCTGGTGCTGTCGCGAGCGGTGTATCGGCGGCGCTACGGAACCGACATGCCGGAGGCGAGTGTGCCGTCGCGGTTCTTGGAAGAAGTGCCTATGAAGTTGGTGGAAGAGTTAGGCGCAGCGCGGCGAAGCCATGCCCGTGTGGGGACGGGTCTCCGACCCGTCCACGGGCGCAGCCCGGCGGTTTACACAGAAGGCGACCACTATTCCTATGAGGACGAAGATCAGAGTGCGAGCTGGAATCCGGCGCGGGTCAAGGCCAAAGCGCCTGCTCCGCTGCGGAACTACAACTCCATCGACAACATTGCCGAGTTTTTTGCATCGCGCGGCAAAAAGTTCAAGATCCCCAAGCTCCCGGTAGAAGAGTCCAGCGGCAGGCGAGGGTTCCGTCCCGGACAGAAGGTGAAACACCCGAAATACGGCGAAGGAACGGTCTATCAGCGCGAAGGAGATGGGGAAGACGCGAAGATTACGGTACAATTCCCTCGCTTCGGTTTGAAGAAGCTGGTGGAGAAGTACGCGCAGCTGGAAAGGGCGTAGAGAGCTACGGGCTTCGAGCTGCGGGCTTTGAGCAACCTGCAGTGCAGATTCCTCGCGCGAAAAGCGCGCTCGGAATGACAATCCAAGAAAAGAGACGAGAAACGCATTCATGGCTAACACCAAGGACCTGAGCAAGGAAGAACGCAAAAAAGTTAAGCGCGCGGCGCGCAAGAAAATTAAAGCCGAAAAGCCCAAGAAGGGCCGCGATTACGCGCGCGGATCGAAGAAGCGCAAGATGAAGAAGATGGTACGCGGCCAGGCGAAGCGGTAAGGCGTCTGCGAGCTCCGAGCGGCGGGCCACGAGCAACCTGTTTCGCCGCCCAGAGACTCTATGGAAGCACGGGCATGCTCGCCCGTGCTTTCCGCTCAAAAGGAGACACGGTCTCTTGGCACAATTACCCGCGAAGGACGTGGCTGCCGAACGTAGTGGCAGCCAGCTTCTCTGTTGCAAGTCCATCGACAAGCTGATCTCGGAATCAGAGGTCCCCGGACAAAGGCTGCAAAAGACGCTTGGCCCGTGGTCGCTGACGGCGCTCGGAATCGGCGCCATCATCGGGTCTGGCATCTTCGTTCTTACGGGGACGGCGGCCGCGGGCGAGTACTTCAGTGCGCCCTCGATCCTGCACGCGCAGGTGCTCGATCTGATTGTGAATTTCCTGCGCACGGGCAGCATGTCTGGTGCGCTCATGCACGGACGCCCCCCGGCGGGTCCGTCGATTGCGATTTCGTTCTTCCTGGTGGCGATCGCGTGCAGTTTTGCCGGACTGTGCTATGCCGAACTGGCATCGATGATTCCGATCGCCGGCAGCGCCTACACCTACTCGTACGCGACGCTCGGTGAAATTTTTGCCTGGATTATCGGCTGGGACCTGATTCTCGAATACGTGGTCAGCAATGTGGTAGTCGCGATCGGATTCAGCGCTTATACCAAGGCACAACTGGCGTCGTTCGGATTGAATTTGCCGGACCGATGGTCAACGCCCGTCTGGGAGTCGGGGCACTGGACGGGCTCTTACTTCAACTTCCCGGCGTTTCTCATTGTCTTCATCCTCACGGTGCTGCTGGTACGCGGAGTGCGCGAATCCGCCGAAGCCAACAACATCATGGTGGCGATCAAGATCGGCGCCATCCTCATATTTTTGGTGGTCGGTGGAGCGCTCGTGAATCCGGGCAATTGGAAACCGTTCGCGCCCTCCGGCTTCGGCGGGGTCGTGACCGGCGGCGCGATCGTGTTTTTCACCTATATAGGATTCGATTCCGTCTCAACCGCGGCCGAGGAGGCGCGCAACCCACAACGCGACTTACCCATCGGCATCATTGCATCGTTGATTGTCTGTACTCTGCTCTATGTCGGCGTCTCCATTGTGCTGCTGGGCATGATGAAGTACACCACCTTCTTATCCGGCGAAGCCGCTGCCGCGCCTGTGGCCTACGCGCTGAAAGCTTTGGGCGCCAGCCCTTGGTCTAGATCCGTCATCGTTGTCGGAGCGCTAACCGGCATGGTGTCGTCGCTGCTCGTGTTTCAGTATGGCCAGGCGCGCATCTGGTACGCCATGTCGCGCGATGGACTGTTCCCCAAGATGTTTTGCGCCGTGCATCAAAAGTTCAAAACTCCGCACATTTCCACCTGGGTTGCGGGTTTTGTGGTCGGTATCCCCGCAGGCGTCTTTGCTATCAGCGACGCGGCCGATCTCTCGAACATTGGAACGCTGTTCGCTTTCGTACTAGTCTCCCTGGGAGTGATTATCCTGCGCCGGACGCAGCCCGACCGGCCGCGCGTTTTCAAGGTTCCTCTGGTGCCATGGTTCCCGCTGATTTCCATCGTGCTGTGCGGCGGCCTGATGACCGGGCTCACCGTCATCACGTGGGTGCGTTTCATCGTATGGCTGGCAATCGGGCTGTTCATCTACATCGTATACAGCCGCCACCGCAGCGAGTTTGCGAAGGGGGCGCGGTAGGTGACGCGATTGCAGAAGTAAGAAGTCAGATTGCAGAAGTGGAACCACGCTGTCTGACTTCTTACTTCTGACTTCTCTCATCCCCTACAATCTCGACTATGAGTTCCACTTCTCCTCCAAAGGCATTTCTGGTATCGCTTCCGAAGGCCGAGCTCCATCTCCATCTTGAAGGCTCGATTGAGCCGGCGACGCTTGTCGAGCTGCGGCAGCGGCACGGGATCGAGGGCGCGTCGCTGGCCGAAGTCGAGCATCTTTACAACTTCACCGACTTCCCCGGCTTCCTGATGGCCTTCAAGGACGTCACCGGACATTTGCGAACTCCGGAAGACTACGAGCTGATCACCTACCGGTTGATGGAGCGCCTGAAGTCGGAGAACGTGCTGCATGCGGAGGTTTTTGTTTCTGTCGGCGTTTGCCTCTGGCGCAAGCCGGATTTCCCAGCAATCTTCGAGGGGCTCGAACGCGGCCGCCAGCGCGGAGAAAAAGCCTTCGGCCTCTCGCTGTTGTGGATCTTCGACGCGGTGCGGCAGTTTGGGGCCGACAAGGCGGAGAAGGTGGTTGACTTTGCTATCGAATTCCGTGATCGCAATGTCGTGGGCTTCGGCATTGGTGGGGACGAGCTACAGGGGCCTGCCGAACTGTTCAAAGACGTCTATACCCGCGCCGCCGACCACGGACTGCATCTCACGGCGCACGCTGGGGAGAACGCCGGGCCGGACTCGATCTGGGGAGCGTTGAATCTCAAGGCAGAAAGGATCGGACATGGCCTGACTGCAGGGCAGGATCCGGAACTGATCGAAGAACTGGCCGAGCGGCAAATCCCGATTGAGATTTGCGTGACCAGCAATGTGCGCACGGGGTGCTGCGCCGATGTCTCGCAACACCCGGTGCGGCGCTTCTTCGACCAGGGGCTGATGCTGACCCTGAACACCGACGATCCGGCCATGTTCCGTACTTCTCTCGTCGAGGAGTACCGGCTGGTGCAAGACACGTTCGGATTCTCCGACGAGCACCTCCGGGAACTGGCGCGCAATTCGTTTGAGGCGTCGTTCCTGCCACCGGGGAAGAAAGTGCAGTTTCTGAATTTGTTTGATGCCGCTGCACTGCGGTCGTAGAGGCACTGTTCGTCGTTCGCTGTTCGCCAGAACCCTGATCGCCACTCGGTTCTTGCCTAGGACTCGTGGACCGACTGGCGAACAACGAACAGCGAACCGCGAACCGCCCTCGTACCCTCGCCTATAATGACTCCTTATGAAACTCGAAGAGAAGCTTGCCGAACTGAAGAAGCGCGACCATCTGGCCGAAGAAGGCGGCGGGACGCAGCGCCGCGAGCGCCAGCACAAAGAGGGCAAGATGTCGGCGCGCGAGCGCATCGAGTTCCTGCTCGACGAGGGAACTTTCGAAGAAACCGACAAGCTCGTCACGCATCGCTGCCACGATTTCGGCATGCAGGACCAGAAGTATTACGGCGACGGCTTCATCACTGGTTACGGGCGCGTGGAAGGCCGGCTGGTATTTGTTTTTGCCCAGGACTTCACCGTGTTCGGCGGATCGCTTTCGGAGGCCAACGCGTCGAAGATCGTGAAGATCATGGACCTGGCGGCCAAGATGGGCGCGCCGGTCATCGGATTGAATGATTCGGGCGGCGCGCGCATCCAGGAAGGCGTGATGTCATTGGCCGGCTACGCCGACATTTTTCTGCGCAACACGCTCTACAGCGGCGTGGTACCGCAGATTTCGGCCATCATGGGGCCGTGCGCCGGGGGCGCGGTGTACTCGCCGGCCATTACCGATTTCATCCTGATGGTGGACCACACCTCGTACATGTTCATCACCGGCCCAGACGTGATCAAGCTGGTGACGCATGAAGAGGTCACCAAAGACCAGCTGGGTGGCGCCGGCACTCACAACGAAACTTCAGGCGTGGCGCACTTCAAGTGCCGCGACGATGCCGAGTGCCTTTCGATGATCCGCGAGCTCTTGAGTTTTGTGCCGTCGAACAACCTGGACGACCCGCCGCGCAGGCCCTGCACCGATCCCGTTGACCGTGCCGATGAGAAGCTCGATACCATCATTCCTGACCAATCCAATCTGCCTTACGACATCAAGGACATCATTCACGCGGTCGTGGACGACGGGTATTTCTTCGAGGTCCAGGAGCATTACGCCAGAAACATCGTGGTGGGGTTTGCGCGGCTGCACGGCAAGTCGGTGGGGATCGTCGCCAACCAGCCCGCGATGCTGGCCGGAACGCTCGATATCAATGCGTCGATCAAGGGCGCGCGTTTCGTGCGCTTCTGTGACTGCTTCAACATTCCGCTGGTGACGTTTGAGGACGTCCCCGGATTCCTGCCTGGGACCAATCAGGAGTACGGCGGCATCATCAAGCACGGAGCGAAGCTGCTATATGCCTTTGCCGAAGCGACCGTGCCCAAAGTGACCGTGATCACGCGCAAGGCCTATGGGGGCGCGTATTGCGTCATGTCCTCGAAGCACATTCGAACCGACGTCAACTACGCCTGGCCTAGCGCCGAGATTGCGGTCATGGGGCCGGAAGGCGCAGTGGACATCGTGTACAAGCGCGAGCTCGAACAGGCCACTGACAAAAAAGAAATGCGGCAGCGCAAGATTGAAGAATTCCGCGACCGGCTGGCGAATCCCTACGTCGCCGCCGAACGCGGCTTCCTTGACGCAGTCATCCAGCCGCGGGAGACGCGCAAGAAACTAATTCAGGCGCTGGAAATGCTGGAAACCAAGCGCGACAAGAACCCGGCGAAGAAGCACGGGAATATACCGCTGTGAGCGAATCTCAGTTAGATATATCTCGAGAGACTAACCATTTAGTAAACTCGTCGTTAAGGCTTGGGTCCCCGCTCGGCAGGTTGTGTATTTGCCATGGTGGACAACCAATTTTTCGACGAGGCTCGTGAGCAGTCGCAGATCAAAGCTCGTATTGTTCAGAAGTATTTCTGGGCTTGGGCTAAAGTCATAATTCCCACAGCCAGGCAGCAGGATGGCCGAATTCTCTACTTCGATTTATTCGCAGGTCCTGGAAGGTACGATGACGGAACTCTTTCGACACCCCTGTTAGTGCTACAGAAGGCGATCGAAGACGGCGACATGCGCCGCATGCTCGTCACACACTTCAACGACAAGGATGCCGACAATGCAGGCAAGCTTAAGGCCGCGATCCGGGACCTTCCTGGTATCGAGAGACTGAAATACAAGCCCATCATTTCAAACGAGGTGGTTGGTAAGGAGATCGAGAAGAAGCTAGCCAGCCTCAGGCTTGTTCCCACCTTCTTCTTCGTTGACCCATGGGGTTACAAGGGTCTCTCCGTGGGATTAATCAACTCGGTACTGCAAAACTGGGGTTCAGACTGCGTCTTCTTCTTTAACTACAACCGCGTCAACATGGGATTGAACAATGATGCGGTACACAAGCACATGGACGCCTTGTTTGGTAAAAGACGCGCCACCAAACTGCGCGCCGAGTTGGCTGATCTCACCCCGAGTGACCGCGAGAAACTTGTCTTGGAGAAACTCTGCACGGCGTTGAGGGAGCAGGGGGCGTCCTACGTACTGCCATTCACTTTTAAGAATGAACAGGGCACACGCACAACTCACCATCTAATTTTCGCTACAAAGCACTTCAAAGGCTACGAGATCATGAAGGGCATAATGGCCAAAGAGAGTTCTGAGCAGGACCAGGGTGTCGCATCGTTCGAGTACTCGCCAGCCTCGGAGAAATTCCCACTTTTGCACGGCCTGTCCCGTCCGTTGGATGAACTTGGGCAGATGCTGCTGGACGATTTCGCAGGCGAGACGCTCACGATGGACGAAATCTACATGCGACACTGTGTCGGCACCCCATTTATCAACAGCAATTACAAAGGCGCTCTCCGAAACTTGGAGCAAGACGGTAAGATCAAAGTTCAGCCGCCGGCGAGTGAGCGCCCAACGCGGAAGGGTCAGGTCACTTTCGCTGACCACGTACGGGTTACCTTTCTGAAGCAGAAGAAGAGACAGAAATGAGCGCGCACTCTGAAATCGAATGGACCGACGCCACCTGGAATCCCGTGCGTGGCTGTACGAAGATCAGCCCCGGTTGCAAGCACTGCTATGCCGAAACGTTTGCGGAGCGTTTCCGCGGAGTCAAAGGACATCCTTATGAACAGGGGTTCGATCTGCGCCTGGTGCCGGAGAAACTGACGGAGCCATTTGCGTGGCGGTCCCCCAAGTTGGTGTTCGTGAACTCGATGAGCGATCTCTTCCAACCGGGTGTCCCTGATGAGTACGTGCGAGCTGTCTCCCAGGTGATGGCTACGGCAAACTGGCACACGTATCAGGTCCTGACTAAGCGCTCAGAGAGACTACGAGACCTGCTGACCGCAAACCTCCAGTTTGCAGCGCGTCAGGACAATATCTGGTGGGGTGTAAGCGTGGAAGATCGAAAGTACGGTCTGCCCCGGATCGATCATCTCCGGCAGTCTCCCGCCAGAGTTCGCTTCCTGTCGATTGAGCCCCTGCTCGAAGACCTCGGGGAAATCGACCTGTCAGGCATCACCTGGGTAATTGTTGGGGGAGAGAGCGGGCCCGGTGCCCGTCCGATGAGGCGGGAGTGGGTCATCTCCATTCGGAAACAGTGCCGAATGCAGGGCGTGCCGTTCTTCTTTAAGCAGTGGGGTGGGGTGAGGAAGGTCAAGAACGGCAGACTACTCGACGGCCGCACTTACGATGAGTACCCTGCGAGAACAACCCTTCCAGTTCCAGATAGGGCGACCTGCATGTCATTTGCAGAAGCGCTGAAGGCGACACTCGGGGAATGGTTCGGACGACGGGCTTTGGTGCAACTCACTGCCTGAAAGCACCTTGGAACCTACCCGCTCCCAAACTCCTTCCGATACAACTCATAGTCCTTCTTCAAATTCGACATCATCCGCAAGTACTGCGCATTGTTCTTAAGTCCCGCCAGGTGAGGATCGTTCATGAAGCCGGTGTAGTTCGGCAGGCCCATCGCGATGCAGCGACGGAGCAGCTTCAACGCCTCCGCTGGCTTCCCCAGGAGCACGTACGCGTCGGCGGCGGTGTGCCACATGTGATGGGTATGGGAGAGCATTTTCTTACTGCGCACCGCCTTCGAAAGCAGCGGCAAGGCCTTCCGCGCTTCGCCGCGCTTTGCCCAGAGCAAGCCTTCACATGCGGTTAGGAGAGGATCTTGAACAACTTGTTGCGCGGAACGGATGCTGGCTTCGGCGCGCTCCAGATTGCCCGTCTGGAGTGAAGTCTGGGGAGCAAATAAATTGGCCCACAAGTTCGCCCGATCCACCGCAAACGCGCGCGCGTGATACTCGAGCGCCTCTTCGTATTGTCCGCTAAAGAGACCAGCTTGGGCCAGAAACACGAGCGTGAACGCGTCCTCAGGGTTGTTCGCGAGCGCGGACAGCAATCCTTCCTTCGCTTGTTCCCACAAGCCCACGTGAAGCAGAATGCAGCCGCGCCAAACGCGCGCCGGATGACATCCGGGATTCCTACGCAGGGCCTGGGCCAGAGCCCGCAAAGCGGCGCGGTTTTGGAACTTGTTGGCAGCAGTCCAGAGGACCAGCCCGTGCGAGCAGAGGCCGTAGGAGTTTTCTGGGTCCAGCTTCAGGGCGCGCCGGATCGCGATCTCAGCTTGCCGCAGCCACTTCGGCCCGGGCTCGAAGCTCACTCCCATGATCCAACGGGCCTGCGCCAGCCGTCCCCAGGCGTCGGCGAATTGCGGATCAAGTTCAACCGCGTTTCCGAGCATCTCGATGGCGGTACGAGTATCCCAGCGATTCTGGCGGTTTAGTCGGTCGAGCGCCCGGAGAAAGAGTTCATAGGCGAAGGAGTTCCTGGTGGGCCGTCCGGTCGTCTCCTCTTCTTCCTTCTTTGCGGCTTTTAATCCGAGGACCCGTGAGAGCGACTCGGCAATCTTGTCCTGCAGCCCGAACAGGTCGGCCATCTCGCTTTCGTGTTTGCCGGAAAGCAAGGTGCTGCCGTCGGCCGCGTTCCAGGCCTGCACGTGCACACGGAGCTTCTGGCCAAACTTTTGGATGCTACCGTCCACCACAACTTGCACGTTCAACTCGCGCGCGGCGGAAAGCGGGTCGGTCCCCTGGCGGGCGTAGCGCGCCACTGTACTCACCGGGCGCACCAGCAGCTCACCACCCGAGCTGAGCTCATTCACGATGGCGTCGGCGAGGGCGATGCTCAAGAAGTCATCTTCGGGGCTGGGAGTCAGGAGCTTAAAAGGCAGCACGGCCACGGCCTTCTTGCCGGCCACGGCGGCCGGCAAAGCACTCCCCAGTTCAAGATCGCGGGTGAGGGTCACGAGATCATGTTTGACGTCCTCCGCCCGGGCGTAGCGGTCGTCGGCATGTTTCTGCAGCAGCCGAGAGACGATTCGCTCCATGCCGGCGGGAACACCCGTCGCCACGCTGGCCAGCGAAGGAGCCGGTTCGTGCAGAATTTGGGCGATCAGAGAGTTTGCCGCCGCCGCGGCAAACGGGCGCCGGCCCGCGATCAACTCGAACAGCACGACGCCAAGGGAGTAGAGATCGGAGCGCCCGTCGGTGGACTCTCCGCGCAGTTGCTCAGGAGACATGTAGGCGATGGTGCCGGCGATCTGCGAGTCGGAAGGCTGAAGTGCAGTTACAGTACGGGTCAGGTTGGATTCGGCCGCGCGTCGCGCGATGCCGAAATCCAGCACCTTGATGCGGCCGTCGGCCAGCACCATGACGTTTTCCGGCTTGATATCGCCGTGCACTACTCCGGCACGATGTGCCGAGGCGAGGGCTTCGGCCAGCTGGATCCCCAGCCGCGCCACCGCCACACAATCCATGGTTCCTGCCCCGGCGGTAGCGCGTAACACCTTGCCGGTAACCAGTTCCATCACGATGAAGAGCTGCCCCTCGTGCTCTCCCACCTCGTAGATGGTCATGATGTTGGGATGATTCAGGGCACAGGCGGCGCGCGCTTCGGCAAGCACGCGGCTGCGGACTTCGTGCTGGGTTCGGGAGTCGCTAGTGAGCAGTTTGATTGCGACGGATCGTTGCAAAAGCTCGTCGAAAGCGCGGTAGACCGTGCCCATCCCGCCGCGGCCGAGCTCCTGCTCGACCCGATAGTGCGAGATGGTAGTCCCCAGCATGATGGCGGCAAGATCGTATGCGGGGTTTTAGGTGGAAGTCAAACGTTAGGATGGACGGGGCCCGAAGCTCACAGCTCGTGACTCGCAGCTAGAGATAGAGAGTCCCGAGGTGATGTTGAACTCATTCCTCTCGGCCAGTAGCTCGCGTTTAGACCCTTGCTGACCTTCCTCAGGACTCCCTTGCGGGTTCATCCTAAGTCGATCATCACTCGGGCTCCGGGCTCACCGCCAACCGGATAAATCAGTCCAACGCCTCGGGACTCTATCCTGCCTTTGACATTAGCTCCTGTTCTCCTCAACC
>JBASRS010000076.1:0-32213 GCA_049273945.1 Terriglobales bacterium
TTGGGCGGGTGGCCCAGGTAAGCTCGGGGTGCCCCACTCATTCGCGTTCTTTGCGAATGAGTGGGCGTTTCTCGTCCCCAAACTTCTCGACCGGACGACGTTTGACTTCCAGCGGCCACTCCTGAAAGTTCACCCGCACCAGACCCGGCTCTCCGTAAAAGTACGCTCGAAAGCTGCTCCACTTCCACTGGTCCGGCTGCTCCACCAATCGCCGCTTCACCGGGTTGCGGTGCATGTAACGCAGCTTCTCGATCCGCTTCCGCTCGCTCCACACGTTGAAATCATAGAAGCGTTTCTGCCAAACCGCGTCCGGAACAGCGTCCTAGAACGCCCTCTGTGCCGAGGAAGGCGGCTTGCGACTTTGGTTCACCCGCCGGGCAAAACGCTGTTTGACCACCTTCATCACGACTGAGGGATCGCCCACCTCCGGTTCGGTGATGAGCAGATGAAAGTGTTCGGGCATGACTACGTATCCATACACGACGAAGCGGTACTTGCGGCGTGTTTCTTCCAGGATCCTCAGGAAAAGGTTGCGGCGTTTGGGCGTGCCCAGCGGTGGCTGACGGCGGTAGCAACTGCAGGTAATGAAATGTAGATCGTGGGTGCCATAATAGCGATGGAGCCCTTGGGTCACCCGGTCAGACTAACAACAAGCATTCGAGGTTGACTGTGATCTGGATACCGTCCGATTGTGACGAAACCCACTCATTCGCAAAGAACGCGAATGAGTGGGGCACCCGGCCGTCCCGTCGATGCACTGACGGGCCTTGATTCGAGCCGGACGCATACATTCCCACTTTCGTCCCGGCCGCTCGACGTCGCGCGCAATAGCCTGACGACTCCGTCTACGGCTGTGCTTGATCTTCGGGTTTTAAAGTTCTTCAAAATCGGGGAGCACGGGAAGTTCGATGTCGTTGCGGAGTCGTTCAATTTATTTAATCGCACGAATGTCGTCCAGCTTGGCCCATGGTTTGGCCCGCAGCTCACGCCTGTACCGACGTTCGCTCGCCCAACGGAGGCACTCAATCCACGGCAGTTTCAGTTCTCCCTCGACTTCGAGTTCTGACCGGCGCGTAATTAAATCATGCATGAGACACTCACAAATCTACTTGAGTCATACGGCTACGTAGCTCTTTTTCTTTTAGTGGGGCTGGAAAGTCTCGGAATTCCGCTGCCTGGTGAAACTGCGCTGGTCACCGCTGCGGCCTTTGCCGGGTCAGGCCGCTTGTCGATTTACAGGGTGGTAATCATCGCAGCGGTAGCTGCAATTCTTGGCGACAATGGCGGCTATTGGATTGGCCGAAAGGGTGGACTTAGCCTCATACGGCGGTATGGACGCTTTCTGCGTGTTGACGAAGCGAAGCTTCGGCGGGCACGCGAATTCTTCGATCGCCACGGTGGTAAAACGGTTTTTATTGGCCGCTTCATGGCGCTGCTGCGCACTTGGGCCGCAGTACTCGCTGGAGTCGGCAACATGCAGTACAGCACATTTATGCTGTACAACGCGTTAGGTGGCATCACTTGGGCTGTGATTTTCGGCGCACTCGGATACGTGTTCGGTCGCAACCTGCCAATGCTGCAGCGCTACATTGGACAAGCCAGTCTCGCCTCGGTGCTTTTCGCCGCGCTCATTGTGGCGCTCGTTCTTGGAGCTCGTTGGTTTCGTACCAATTTATCTCGCATCTCCCGCCGTGTTTCGGGCATTACTGAGAGGATTGGTTCTTCCGAGATTTTCCAGCGTTTTCAAAAACGCCATCCGGAGGCTTGGGAATTCATCGTTCGACGTTTCCAGCCGGGCGAATATTTGGGCTTGCACCTAACGCTTGGCCTGCTTGTGAGCATCGCTGCTTTATGGCTGTTTGGTGGAGTGACGGAGGACGTGATCCATCATGATCCTCTCACCAGGCTCGATGTCACGCTACTGGAGTGGCTCCACACAAATAGTACGAAAACTGGGTTGACAATTTTCGCCGCAATCAGCTCGCTGGGCTCTGCTTGGGCCATAACGGCTCTTGGAGTCCTTATCAGCATCATGCTCGCTGTCCGCCGTTACTGGCTTCTTCTCGCTGGCTGGATGGCAGCCTTAGCGGGTGCAGGTGTCCTTGACACCTTGCTAAAGCACATGATCCGGCGGCCCCGCCCTGCTTATGCCTCGGCTTTTCTGCACGACTACAGCTTCAGTTTTCCGAGTGGACATGCTATGGGCTCGCTCGTCGCTTATGGGATGCTTGCCTATCTGATCGCAATCTTGTGGACCAAACGCTGGCAGGTGCGGGTTGCCGTTGTTATTACTGCCGTAGTATTGATTCTGGCAATCGGAGCGAGCAGGCTTTACCTCGGCGTGCACTACTTCAGCGATGTAATCGCAGGCTTTGCGGCGGGTGTCCTCTGGCTGTCTGCTTGCATAACAGGAATAGAGATTGTGCGGCGGCAGCGCGTTGAATCGAGCACCACAAGCTAACTGCTACCACAAGTGATTCTTCGCTTGCGCCTCCCCGTGAAACGATCGGGGGGCAAGATATCTAGTATCTTACCGTCAGTTTGAGCGAACCGCTGCAAATGAACTTGCTGCCCTGCTTCACGATTCCGGAAGGCTTACGGGAGCAGATTCACAGTTGCGGGGTGGAGTTCCCATAGCGTCGCAACCTGCCCGGACCCACGATTGTGGTCGAAGTCCTCGAATGCCATTCCCACGATCTCCGCTGGCAAAGCTTGTGGCAGTTCTCCACCATGCTGTGCGTCAAGGCGAAATCCATGTTGTGCTAATTGCGATTGAATACTCTTTCGCGCGCTGCAAAACTCGCTATCGACAGGCGTCTCCACGATCACTCTGGGAGCCTTTCTATCTGCCGTTTGAGAAATCTCCAGGTCAACGTCACAGTCTTCGCCGTTGACGTGCACGTTCTGTAGAAATGCTTGCGCAACATGGAAGACCAGCAGTTCGCGCCCAGTTCGGGGTGCATCCGGTAGAACGATGTCATCCTGATGCCAACTGAGAATGATGTCGACCGTAGTCTCGGTTGGAGTCATACTCGGAATTGGTACATGCTTTTGGAAGTGGCGAAAATCGGCAACATCCGGCTCCAGAGGCACGCATTGGCAAAGATCCTTCGGTTGCACGTCGCCAAAATTGACGCCCCCGCAAGATAGTGTGAAGGCAAAGAATAAAGCCACGCCACCCGCAATTGCACCGTGGATGAGCCGCTTCCCCCGCCATGCCACCCGCGCGTTTTCCTGGGTTTGATCGTCAAACTGATAACGTGGCAAACTGTCTCTCCCTGTTTGCGATTCCTTAGGAGTTCAGAAGTTCTCCTCGATAGATGCAGCATAGCCTTGGAACGGATGGCCCGGCTGATCCAAACTGCACAGGTTCCGACAATTGACGAAAGTATCCGGTGAGCGTGCGGCTCGACCGCCGCGAGATCGGAAGTCTACACAACAAACATGGCTACTCTCGCGCGGCCCGTTACTTTTCTGCGGTGAAGAGGGGGCGCATATTCCATCCCGTTATGTTCTCACCAGTCCCCCGCTCCCGCCTGTCGATCCCCTCCGCCCGCGCCCCGCCCCGCCTTTCTCAACTAGCTCGCGCGCGGCCCCGGCCTGGCCTACGGTGGGGGGTGTAGCAAAATCCCCTCGTGCCGTATACACCCGCGCCCCGTTTGACGGGTGAGAACACAACCGGATGGAATATGCACTTGTCGAGGTAGTAAACACCTACCGTAACGAGCGCCGATCCGCGCGGCGGTGAGAAGACCACGGGAGGGAATATGCTGGCAATTCGGTTCTCTGCATCCCACGTATAGGTGTGGAGCGTTCCGGTGAGCATCGACGGGAAGAACAACACATACGATGCTCTCGATAGAGTGGTAGAGGCTAGCGGCACCACTCAGATTCTGTACGGGCCGACTGGGAAAGTTAGCGGTCCAGAATGGGCAGATCAACGCCAGGACATACCTGCACCTTCCGAAAGGCGCTATGGTTCTTTACGGTAACACCTTAAACCCACTGGCATATTATCATCCAGACTTCATGGGCAATGGCATTCTTGGCACTAGCTTCACACAGAGCAAAGTGTTCGACCGATTCTTTGCTCCATTTGGAGAAGTGTACAACAGCCAAGGCGGCCCGGTGACCGCTAGTTTTACGGGCAGTACACAAGACTTGGACTCTAATCGGTATGACTTCGAGTTCAGGGAACAAAGCCCTGTTCAGGGCCGTTGGTTGAATCCAGACCCCTCCAGTATGGGCGCGTCTAGCCTGGGCGATCCACAAACCCTAAATCGTTACTCGTATGTCAGAAACTCGGCTATGGCAATGGTGGATGCAAATGGCCTACACGGGGAAAGGTGGGCGTCTCTTTTCGTTTTTGGTGGGGGCATCGGTGGGCCTCATCCTCCCGATTGGGCCACAGGGATTGACTGGCGAGCACCCTGGTTCATCCCCTCTGCCCGTGAAACAGTCTAGGCTGCGCTAGTGAGGCAAATACGCTCCTGGCATAAAGCCCAACGTGCGGACTTCGGCAGCCGACAGCGCGCGGTTGTAAATCTTCACCTCGTCAATCGACCCGTTGAACGAAACGCCTTCTGCACCACCGATCTGCAGCACAGCATTGGCATCCGGAACCACTGTGGAATCTGTCGCTGTGGAAACCGGCAAGCCATTGATGTAAATAGCGTATGCGCCACCGCTCCGGGTGACTGCATAGTGGTACCACTGACCGGGATTGGGAGTCCAAGCATAAGCGGCAATATCGTGGTAGCCCGTATTTGGCCCATTGAGGTGGAATGTGAGCTGACCGAAATTGCTGATCCAGAAGAGCCACTTGTTCATTACTCCAGAACCTTCATCATGGGAAATGAAGGGAAACGGACCAGCGTTCACCGATGTTTGCGCCCACAACATAATAGTGAAATCGGAACTGCCAAAGTTCCACAATGGGTTGTCGCTAACGTTCACCCACTGACTTGTTCCGTTGAAACTAAATGCCTGAATAGCAATGCCCGACGCATAACTCGCACCATTCTGAAGGGCACCATTGTTGCCACCAGCGATGTCGTTGGCGGTACTATCTGCTGACCACCAAGCGACCGGGTTCTCTGAGGATGGCCCCTGTGGTCCTGCGGGGCCCGTTGGTCCGGCTGGCCCCTGCGGCCCTTGAGGTCCTGCGGGTCCGGCTGCTCCTGCTGGTCCCATTGGTCCAGTTGCTCCTTGTGGACCAATTGGGCCCTGTGGACCGACAGCGCCATAGGTGACATCAAACTCGTAAAAGTTGCCTTGGCTATTGGTGATTCGTAGCCTGTAGCTTCCTGCGACGGTCCCCGATGGCACCGGAGCAACAACCTGCAGGTCGCTAAAGGATAGGGGGGGTATTACGATATTGTTGAAGAGCACCGTTGGAGCCGTGCCCTTAGGGCTGAAACCCGATCCGTTAATTGTGATTTGTTGGGCAGTGTAATTAATGCTGCTGTTGTTCACTACTGGTACAGAAGCAGCAGCAAACAATGAACTCAGCAGAAGAACAGCGACTGTGGAAGCGAAGCAACGCATCTATGGTTCTCCTTTCCGAGGTGATTAGCCTGACAGCGAACGGGTCCGGGCCGGGCCCTTTTTGAATGCCAGGGACTCTACAAGTTAAACAGCACCGTTGGAGCCTTGCCTTGGGGGCTGAACCCCGATCCGTTTATAGTCAATTGTATGGTCGCCCAAGGGCAGCAACTGATCGCGGTATTGTTCACTACTGGCGTAGCGCCAGCAGCAAACAGCGACGTCAGCAGGAGAACAGCAGCGGTAGATGCAAAGTGACGCATGGTGAAGCCTCCTCAAAATAATGGTGTCTGTTCCAACAATTCCAGATCATCCTGACCTCTATAGAGACCGTAGAATAACATTGGTTTCCCCGGTCCCTGATCTTACTTGAGCGCGAATATTCCGCTTCCAACCACCTTCCCGCTGATTAGGATATCTACGCGGTATACACCTACGCCGAGCGAGCTGGAGGCGAGGTTATAAACGTACTGACAAGCGGTGGAATCAATTCTGAAGTTCGAACCGCTGTCAGAAGGCAAAAGGTAGGCACTCTCATCAATCGTTCCCACGACTCCACCGGCAGTACGAGTTACTGCAATCGTTGCGGCTGGTAAATTACAAGTAGCAACGCTGTTCTGTGTGAGGGTGAACTTAACCGGAACTACACCTCTCTTCGCAGTGAAGATGCTCGACCCATCAGCATTAATTGGTTGCTGTACCTGCGCCGCGTAAGCGGCTACTTGTAAGAGCACTGTTACGCTGTTGCGGTAGTAGTTCCCCGATGCGAGGTCTACAACGCCATCCCGGTTGAAATCGGCAGCGACCACGGCCGAGGGCCCGGCATCAGTGGCGTAATAGGATGCCGCTTGGAATGTCCCATCGCCATTGCCAAGCAAAAGCGCGACTGTGTTTGAACCTTGGTTGCCAACCGCTAAATCTAGTCGTGAGTCACCATTGATGTCGGCAATCACTACCCCTGGAGGGTTTATGCCCACACCGTAATTAACTGCGGGTTGGAAACTTCCGTCCCCACGACCCAACAAAACCGAGACATCGTTCGAGTAATAGTTCGCAGTGACTACGTCGATGTAACCATCGCCGTTCAAATCACCATACGCGACCCAGTGGGGGCTGGTTCCTGTGGGGTTCGGTGTTCTCGGTTGGAACGTTCCATCTCCATTACCCAGAAAAATGGACAGTGTATTCGACCCGTATTCTGCGACTGCTAAATCTAAATGGCCATCTCGATTAAAATCATAGACGGCAACGGCGTGTGGGTTGGACCCCGTCGGATAATTTACAGCAGCCTGGAAGGATCCGTCGCCATTGCCTATCAAAACAGAAACAGCATCAAGCATTTCACCTCCAGTCGTAACCAGATCCAGTTTGCCGTCAGAGTTGAAATCACCGGTTGCAAGCGATTCCGGCTCACCCCCAGCTGAGTAACTAACAGCTGGCTGGAAGTTACCGTTGCCCGTCCCTAACAGTACCGAGACGCTGGCGGATAAGGCATTCGCAGTCGCGATGTCGAGTATGCCGTCTCTATTAAAGTCTCCGGTAACGATCCAATGGGGAAGGGCGCCTACCGGATAGTCTACCTTGTTCTGGAAAGTACCATCGCCATTGCCCATCAGCACAGAAATACTGTTCGAGCCGCCATTCGAAACGATGAGGTCGGGTATACCGTCGCCGTTCAAGTCTGCCGTTGCAAGCGGAAAGGGTCTGGTTCCAACGGAGATGTTGGACGTAGTGAACGAAGTAGTGGCGGCCGGGACTATAGACGCAGAGATGACGATAAAAACGGCGACGACAAGCCGCACAACGAAGCAGCGCTTACCGCTCAAAAGCATGAACGTGTCCTCCGATGTTGGTGGTGCCCCCGTGTCCCAAGTGGCCTTCCGAATTCAGATGAATTGAGACATTGCGTGCAATCGTTACAAACCTCAAGGTTGGGGTTACCAAGAAAGGAAACCGTGCCACGCACGATTGCATCCCGTCCTCCGGAAGTCAATAAAGGGCCGGGTTAATTTTGAATTAAGGTCTAAGCTGTTGATTATCGGCATGTTGACTCAAGTTAAGAAGTTGGACTGGATTGCTGCGGAGATCCCGTGTATCCTTCGGCTCCGGTGAGCGCCACCGATTCATCGCCGTCTATAATCCTGCTCTACCGCTTCGGTCCTTACGAGGCCGACACGGCCCGAAACGAACTGCGGAAGTTCGGGATTCGTATCAGGCTGGAGCGTAAGCCTTGGCAATTGCTCATTGCACTCCTGGATCACGCCGGAGAAGTGGTCACGCGCAGCGAGCTGCAGCATTCTTTGTGGGGTGAAGACGTTTTCGTCGACTTCGATACCGGCCTTAACGTCGCCGTGAAGAAGCTGCGCGGAGCACTGTGTGACTCGACGGAAGGCCCGACCTACATTGAGACCGTTGCGGGTGAAGGCTACCGTTTTGTTGCCGCCGTCGAGAAAGTTTCCACCATCGCCTACGTTCCTACATCGGCTCTCCCGGAACTAATCCCAGCCGCTCTGCTTCCGCCGATCGAGGCTGCGTCGCCGTTGCGGTCGCTAGGACCAGATGTGCGGGTTACTCCAGCCTTCCAGACCAAGTTGAATTCCGTTCCAGCGGAGGCGGACCAGGGCGCGGAGGTGCCTGTCCTCCAATTTGAGCAGGGCGCTCAGCCTCCGCTTCCCGCTGGCAGTGTCCGGCTCTCCTGGTTGTCGAAACGCGAGGCGCGATCCGCCGTTGCAGTCGTGGTTTGTGTTGCCTTGCTCGCAATTGTCGTGGCACGACTGGTGTCGAGACTGCGGCAACCTGAACAGGCGCGTGCCGTAAAGATCATGCTCGTGGTGCTGCCTTTCGAAAACCTGAGCGGCGATCCAGGTCAGGAGTACTTAAGCGACGGCATGACGGAGGAATTGAGCGAGAAACTTGGGAATCAAGACCCACGCCAGTTGGGTGTCGTCGGACGCACGTCAGCCATGACGTACAAGTACTCTCACCGCACCATCCGGGAAATCGGGAAAGAGCTGGGGGTTGATTACGTTCTAGAAGGCAGTGTCCGTCGCAACGCCAGCGAGGTTCGCGTTACGGCGCAACTGGTTCAAGTGTCGGACCAGGCGCATGTCTGGGCTGCGAGCTATGACGAGAACTTGGGTGACCTCCTCAAGCTGGAAAGAGAATTGGCCAGCGTGATTGCACGCCAGGTGGGCGTGTCAATTGCAATCGGCCAAGCCAAGAAGCCTGTGCAGCTCCATGACCCCACTCCCGAAGCCCATGAGGCTTACTTGCTAGGCCGTTACCACTGGTACAACCGAACTACAGGGGGATGGAAAACTGCTGAAGAATATTTTCGGCTTGCTATCCAAAGAGACCCTGACTATGCCGCAGCCTACGCGGCCCTTGCCGAGTGCCGTATTCCTAGAGGCGAAGCACAAGCCGCCGCTCTGAAAGCGATCGCCTTGGATCCGACTTCGGGCGAGGCATACACAGCGCTGGCTTGGGTCCAGTTGTACTGGTATCTTGACCCGGCAGCGGCCGCGCCTGCCTTCCGGCAGGCTATCGAGTTAGCTCCTAATTACGCGCAAGCACATTACTCTTACGCCAATTATCTCTCAATGACCGGTCATCCTTATGAGGCCATCAACGAGGTAAAAGAGGCGGTCTTGCTCGATCCACTTTCGCCGCTTTTTAACAGCGGTCTAGCTAACATGTTCTCGGAAGTCGGACGATTCGACGATGCCGTTAGGCAACTGAAGACTGTGTTCGAGCTGGATCCGAAGTTTGCTGTTGCGCACGGAGCTTTGGGCAAGATCTACACTCAGCAGGGCAAGTACAAGGAAGCAATCGAAGAGTTTCAGATCGAAGGACAGCGGGGGGCGGATCCTGATTTGGGACGGACCGGCTACGCGTACGCTCGCTGGGGGAATAAAAAGCAGGCGTTGAGGATACTCTCTCAACTAGAAGCGCTGGAAGAGAAAGAGAAGACGAGCGGCGTTTCCTTCGACTTGGCAATGGTCGAACTTGGTCTCGGTAACAAAGAGAAAGCCATCGCTTGGCTGCAGAAGCTCGATGAGGAACATGAGGACGACAGTTTGCTTTGGCTCCCTACGGACCGTGTCCTCGACCCGCTGCGCAGAGACCCAAGATTCCAGGATATTGTGCGCAGAATGAACTTTCCGCCGTAACGCGCGACGCCAGTTCGCCCCGCTCCCCCCGCGCGCGTGCGCTCGCCCCATGCGCGCCACTCACACTCGCCCGTCCACTAGCGCGCCTTCGCCGGCGGGAGGGGGGTCGACAATTTTTCCCTCACGGTATAACCCCTGAGCCCGTTTGACCCCATTTTCCCCCACCCCTAGAATGATGGATTCGCACTCTCAGCGCGAACTCGTCCATGGCCCTGCGCCTTTACAACACACTCTCCGCAACAATCGAAGAGTTTCAGCCCATGCAGGGCAACGAGGTACGGATGTACGCCTGCGGTCCGACAGTTTACGACTACGGACACATCGGGAATTTCCGCACGTTTATTGCGGTGGACCTGCTTTACCGCTTCCTCCGGCAGAGTGGATACGGCGTGCGCTACGTGATGAACATCACCGACGTGGATGACAAGATCATCCGCAATGCGGCCCGCGATGGTGTGACCGTGCAGCAGTACACGGCGAAATACGAGCAGTCGTTTCTGGAAGACTCCGCGGCCTTGAACATCGTGCGGCCGATTCTGGTGCGCGCGACCGAACACATTCCGGAGATGGCGGAATTCATCGGCAAACTGGCGGAAAAAGGAATCGCGTACCGCACCGACGACGGCTCGTATTATTTCCGGATCGGCAAGTTTCCCCAGTACGGCAAGCTGTCGAAGAAAGATTTTGCCGGCATGGAGAACGGGGCGCGCGTGGACGTTGACGAGTACGAGAAAGACGACGCTCGCGACTTCGCTCTCTGGAAAGCGCCTAAGCCGGGCGAGGCTTCGTGGGAGACGCCCATTGGGCCGGGGCGTCCGGGGTGGCACATCGAGTGCTCGGTGATGTCTATGGAGGAGCTGGGGCCGAGCTTCGACTTGCATGCGGGGGGCGAAGATCTCATCTTCCCGCACCACGAAAACGAAATTGCCCAGTCGGAGTCGCTCACCGGACAGCCCTTTGCGCGCTTCTGGTTCCATGCCCGCTTTCTGCTGGTCGAAGGCGAGAAGATGTCGAAGAGCTTGGGGAACTTCTTTACGATCCGCGACCTGGTGCTCAAGGGACACAAGCCGTCCTCGATCCGCTGGCTGCTGACCTCGGTTCCTTATCGCAACCAGTTGAATTTCACTTTCGACGGATTGAAGTCGGCGGCCAGTTCGGTCGAGAAGCTGCGCAACTTCCGCTTCCGGCTGACGACCGGACAGCTTCCGGCGGGCGCGAATCCCGCCATGGCGCAACTGGCGCAGGAGACGGTGGAACGCGTCAAGGGCGCGCTCGAAGATGACCTGAACGCCGCGCAGGCGCAGGCCGCCATTTTCGACATGGCGCGCAAGGCCAACGCCGCGCTCGACGCCGGAGAGCTGCGCAAGGATGACGTCCAGCCGCTGCTGGGGGCGCTCGAGAAATTTGACGAGATCTTCGGCGTGCTCAAGGACGATGATCAGCCGAAGATGAAGTCTGTGCTCGATTGGGCGCGCACCGTGGGGCGCGAAAAAGAGGCCAGCCCGGAGCTGCTGGAAATCGTCGGGTCGGCGCAGCTCTCGGACGAGCAGGTGAATCAGAAGCTCGCCGAGATGGAAGCGGCGCGGCAAGCGCGGAACTTCAAGGTTTCCGATACATTGCGCGCCGAACTGATCGCGGCGGGAATTATCGTCGAGAACACGAAGGATGGAGTAAGGTGGAGGAGAAAGTAGGGGAAATTTGTAATTGGTAATTTGTAATTTGCGATTGCCTCCGGCACACTACAGCTCAGCTGAGTCTTCACCCAGGTTCTGAGAGCTGAGAGCTAA
Source organism: Terriglobales bacterium (assembly GCA_049273945.1). GTDB lineage: Bacteria > Acidobacteriota > Terriglobia > Terriglobales > Acidobacteriaceae > Acidiflorens. The sequence continues at coordinate 11,501 of JBASRS010000076.1, forward strand.
CAGCTGCACTTCATGAAGTCCCTCGACGAATATCTCCGCGACGCCGAACAAGCCCACGGGCACCTCTGCGCTGGGCAAGTGCTCGGCGTACGCATGGCTATGGTGGGGCTGGAGAAGCTGGGCATTGACGATCCGCGCGGCAAAGATCGCAAGCGGCTGGTCACGTTCGTAGAGATTGATCGTTGCGCCACCGACGCCATCGGAGTGGTCACCGGCTGCCGCCTCGGCAAGCGCGCTCTGAAGTTTCGCGACTGGGGCAAGATGGCTGCGACGTTCGTGGATATGAGCACCGGCAAGGCCATCAGGATTGCGGCGAAAGAGTCGTCCAAGGCGCTGGCCCGCACCATGCATCCGGAACTGGAAAGCAAGAACCAGCAGCAGAGGCTGGCCTACCGCGAAATGCCCGAGGACGATCTCTTTGCCATGCAGTGGGTGAAGGTCGAGCTGCCGCCGGAGGAGTTCCCGGGATACAAAGGTGAGCGCATCGTTTGCGCTGAGTGCGGCGAGGGGATCAATTTTCGGCGCGAGACTCAACGCGATGGCCGGGTCCTGTGCCGGGCCTGCGCCGGCGAGCGGTATTACGAGATCCTGTAGAGACGCGGCTTGCCGCGTCTCCCCTGCTACCGGAGACGCCGCAAGCGGCGTCTCTACATGGCGCCCGTCATGCTCGCGCCTGTTCGTACGCATGGGCAACGCGCAGGATCGTCGCCTCGTCGAAATGCCGTCCAAACACCTGCAAGCCGATGGGCAACTTCTCGTGGTTTTCGCCGCAGGGCACCGAAATTCCAGGAATTCCCGCCAGGTTCGCCGTCACCGTGTAGATGTCGGCCAAATACATGGCCAGCGGATCGTTCACTTTCTCGCCCAAGCGAAAAGCCGGCGTGGGGCTGGTGGGCGCGGCGATCACGTCGACTTTCTTGAAAGCCTCGTCGAAGTCGCGCGTCAGCAGGCTGCGCACCTTCTGCGCCTTCAGGTAATACGCGTCGTAGTAGCCGGCGCTTAGGACGTAGGTGCCGAGCATGATACGGCGTTTCACTTCCATGCCGAATCCGCCGTCGCGAGTCAGGCGATACATGTCGGAGAGGGTGCGGGCGTTGCGGGCGCGGAATCCGTAGCGCACGCCATCGTAGCGCGCCAGGTTCGACGAGGCCTCGGCGGTCGCGACAATGTAGTACGTCGGGATGGCGTACTCGGTGTGCGGCAGAGAGACGGGCACGACTTCGCATCCGAGTTCCGACAGCTTCTGAATTGCCGCTTCCACCGCCGCCCGGACTTCGGGATCGAGTCCTTCACCAAAATATTCTTTCGCTACTCCGATCTTCAGGCCCTTGACCGGCTTCTCCAGTTCCGCGACGTAATTGGGCACGGGTACGTTGGCGGAGGTGGAGTCCATCGGATCGCGCCCTGCGATCGTTCGCAGCACCAACGCTGCTTCTCTCACGGTCTTCGCGAACGGGCCGATGTGATCGAGGGATGACGCAAAAGCAATTAGCCCGTAGCGCGAGACGCGTCCATACGTGGGCTTCAATCCGACCACGCCGCAGAAAGACGCTGGCTGCCGGATCGAACCTCCGGTATCGGAGCCCAGCGTCGCCACTGCCATGCCCGCCGCCACCGCTGCGGCTGATCCGCCCGAGGATCCGCCTGGCACCCGGCTTTTGTCGCGCGGATTGTGCACGGGATGATATGCCGAGTTTTCTGTGGAGGATCCCATGGCGAACTCGTCGCAGTTGAGCTTGCCCAAGACCATCGCGCCGGCCGCCTCCATGCGGGAGACCGCGGTGCAGTCGTAGGGCGGGACAAACTTTTCCAGAAGCTTCGAGCCCGCTGTGGTCCGCACGTCGCGGGTGACCATCACATCTTTGATGGCAACCGGAACCCCGGCGAGCGGTGGGAGCGGGTTACCCGCTTCGGCCAGTTTGTCGATCTCCGCAGCCTTGGCTGACGCGCGCTCTTTCGACAGTGTGAGAAAAGCGCCGATCTCGGGATCCTCCTGCTTGATCCGGGTGTAAAACTCTTCCGCCAGGGTGGTGGCAGTGGTTCTGCGCTCGGCGATCGCGCTGCGGACGCTATCGATGGTCAGTCTGGCAACTTCCGCTGACGTGGTCATGGAGCTATCTCTCAATCACTTTGGGGACTTCAAAGAACGTGCCGTCGGTCTCGGGGGCGTTCTTCAAAGCTACGTCATGAGGCAGGGACTCGCGTAGTCCGTAGCGGATGTCCTCCCGGCTCGCGTATGCAAAGCGCTCGCTGCCCTGGTGGGATTCATCTACGCCGTAGCGGTCCGAGACCTGCGCCATGGGCGCGACCTTGTCGGTATTCAGCTCATTCAGCCGCTCGATGTATTCGAGAATGGAGTTCAAGTCGCGCAGCAGGCGCGCGCGCTCATCAGCGGACAGCTCCAGGTTGGCCAGATCGGCCACATAGGCAACGTCCTTTTCGGTGACCTTCATCTAGGGCTTCACCACGAATTCAATGCGCCGAACCTGGACCCCGGAATAGCGGTTAATCGCAGCCAGGTAGCGGGGCGCCAGAGAGGATAACTCCCGGCGCCATCCCGAGTCGGCCACTTCCACTTGGAGAACTCCCGCCGAAAAGGTTACCGCCCGCGTCCGCTCGGCGACGGCGCTGCCGCAGGCGACCGGCCACGCCAGCAGCGGGCTCTCTTGCTTCGGCGCAAGATGAAGAGCCTTCGCGACGATGGTCTCCAGGTGGGTAGCGGCACGTTCCAAGGGAGCTGCTCCAGGACCAAGATCAGGAAAGAAATCAGGAAGAAACGATTGTAGCACCGGAAAACTGAAGCCCTCAGGATACCCCAGCCGGGTAGTGGGCTGTTTTGAATTTTTAGTGTGGTTTAACGATCAGTGGCAAAAGATACATGATCGAAAGCAGAACGAAAAAGACACCCATAACGCGAAAAATGACCGTCATGATCTTGGTATTTCGTGCCCGCCATTCGGGAGTCGGCGGCGGATTGATATTGGGATGACGCTCGCGTAGACCAGTCGTCCAAGCGTTGTAGCTTAAAGACAATGGCGCAGCCCAGTGGATCAGAGCTGGCCCTATTAAGGCGTATCCGATACCCAGAACCCAATTCATGCTGCCGCTCCTTGCACCTTTTGCTCCAATAATCCCACTAACTCTTCCAAACTCCAAACATGATCCGTAAGGCCAGCTTCCATCTCGGGCGTTACACGCAAGGTTTGGTGGACACGGCAAAAATTGTAAGGCTAACTTTACGCCTGATTTCAAAACAGCCCACTACCCCCAGCCGCCTTCGCGCGCGCCTTGGCGACCTTCCGCAGGTGGTCGGCCGAATACATACTGCCCCGGCAACGCGGAGCGCCGCACAAACACGGCGCTTCGTCTTCGCCATCGAAGAGGTTGTAGTCGTAGGTGAGTTCTTCCCCCGGTTTGATGTTGCGCGCGGCGATGATCCAGACCCGCCCGCCGATGATGTCGGTCTCGCAGTTCGGCTGGCAGGAATGGTTGATGAAGGCGGCGACGCCATAGCCATCCACCACATGCTTGCCGCTGGTGAGCCCGAAAAGATAGGTCTGCGGCAGGCCGTCATAGAAATCATCGGCCTGAGCGTTGCTGAGGCGCTGGCCCACATACTCCACGACCAGCGTCCCCTTGCGAATCGGCGCGGTGGTGTAGCAACCGTAGGAATGGATGCGGGACTCGCGAAGTATCAGGGCCATGGGCGCGTTCTTCCAATCTTTAGCACACTGGGCCTAGGGCCGCACAAGAGGAACATTTCCGATTCTTCACGACCGTAACAGTCGCCATGCGCCGACCTGTCTGAGCCTGCTAAGATTCTGCTGGAGACCGATACCATGGCTCAACAGCATCCACCCCGTTTCCTGAAGATCGTCCAGGACGCCAAACAGCGCGTGCGCGAAACCAACGTAGACGAAGTCAGAGCGCGCTTGGATCGGCGGGAGAAATTCGTTCTTATTGATGTCCGCGAGGATCGGGAGTACGACCAAGACCACGTGCCGGGAGCGGTCCACCTCGGCAAGGGCATCATCGAGCGCGATATTGAGGGGAGGTACCCCGATCTCAGCACGCCGCTGGTGCTCTATTGCGGGGGCGGCTTTCGGTCCGCCCTGGCCGCCGACAATCTGCAGAAGATGGGCTACACCAACGTGCTCTCGATGGACGGCGGAATCCGCGACTGGCGCGAGAAAAAGTATCCGCTGGAATCGTCGAGGTAGCTGGTGCCGGGCTGTCCGTCCGCCGCAGCGCCGCATCGGCCAAATTCCTGAACAGCAGGCCTCTGTGCGCGAGCCGGATTGCGTATCGTTCGCTTCTCTGAAAAAATAGCTTTGGGTTTGCTCCCATGTCTCAAATTGGCAGCTTTGCGCTCCTCCTGGCGCTGGCTCTTAGCTCGTATTCATTTCTGGCAGGACTGCTTGCTTTATTCGGACGCGATGCGGTTTCGATGCGGCTGGGAGAGACGGCTCGCCGGGCCGGAATTGCCGCTTTTGGGGCCGTGCTGCTGGCCGCCGTGGTCCTGGTGACGGCTGCGTTCCAGGACGATTTCTCCCTGGCTTACATCTTCCATCACAGCAACCGCGACTTGCCGGGTCCGTACAAGTTCGCCGTCTTGTGGTCGGGACAGGAAGGATCGCTTCTGTTCTGGTCGCTGCTGCTGGGCGGATACGCCTTCGTGCTGCGCCTGCGCTATAAGACGGACCAGCGGTTGTTCGCGCACGCTTCGGTCGTAATCGCCGGGGTGCAGGTGTTCTTCCTGCTGCTGCTGAATTTCGCGGCGCACCCGTTCGCCATCATGCAAGGCGCGCTCCCCGACGATGGCAACGGCCTGAACCCGCTCCTCCAGTATCCGGAGATGGTGATCCATCCTCCCATGCTCTATTTGGGATACATCGGTTTCACCATCCCCTTCGCGTTCGCGCTGGGCGCCCTCATCATGAAGTATCCCGGCGAAAAATGGATCCAGATCACGCGCCGGTGGACCATGGTGACCTGGTGCTTTCTCACCATCGGAGTTTTTCTGGGCGCGCACTGGGCCTACGCCGTGCTCGGCTGGGGCGGTTACTGGGGATGGGACCCGGTCGAGAATGCTTCGCTCATGCCCTGGCTGACCGGCACCGCCTTCCTGCACTCGGTCATGATGCAGGAGAAGCGCGGCATGCTGAAAGTCTGGAACATGTGGCTGATCTTCGCCACCTTCTGGCTTTCGATTCTCGGAACCTTCCTGACGCGAAGCGGGATCATCAGTTCGGTGCATGCCTTCGCGCAGTCCACGATTGGCGAATGGTTCGGATGGTTCCTGATCATCACTCTGGCTGCCTTCACTTTCTTCTTCGTCAGAAACAAATCGCATCTGAAGAGCGAACACCGGCTGGAAGCGCTCGTTTCCCGCGAATCGAGTTTTCTGTTTAACAACCTTTTGCTGCTGGTCGCGTGTTTCACCATCCTGTGGGGAACTTGGTATCCCAAGATCTCGGAGCTGTTTCAGGGGCACACGATTACCGTCCGCGCCCCGTACTACAACGTGGTGATCGTCCCCACCGCCCTGCTGTTGCTCTTGCTCACCGCGGTCGGTCCGCTGCTGGCCTGGCGCAAGACTTCGCTGGAGAGTCTGAAGCGCAATTTCCTGTTGCCGTTGGTGGGCGCGATTTCCATCGGCATCGCGATGGTCATTTTTGGAGTGCGTCCCTGGGAGGATTCCTCCTACTTCTACGCCACCATGGCCGCCATTCTCTCGGCGCTCGTCCTCTTCACCGTAATTTCGGAGTTTGTCCGCGGAGGCCGCGTCATTGCAGGCAAGGGTCAGATGAACCTGCTGGCCGCCATGCTCCATTTGTGGCATCGAAATACGCGGCGCTACGGCGGCTACGTAGTGCATTTCGGCGTGGCCCTGGTCGTCATCGGAATTCTCGGTACCCCCTTCAACAAGGAAGTCGAGAAGGAGATGGGCTACGGCGACAAGATTTCCCTCGGCCCCTATACGCTGGTCTGCCAGTCGTACACCCAGGAAGACACTCCGAACTACGGTAGCGAGTGGGCGATCATTAATGTGTTCCGCGGTGGCCGGCAGGTTACGACCATGTATCCCGAGCGGCGGTTTTACAAATCCAGCGGACAGCCCCAGACCATTCCCCGCATCTATCCCAGCGTAAAGGAAGACTTTCTCCTGGTCAGGGACCTCTATCTGGTTTACGAGGGCATCAATGAAACCACCGGCCGGCCGATCATCAAGGCGCACCTAAATCCGCTAGTACCGTGGATCTGGACGGGGTTGATCGTCATGGTTTTCGGAACCATCCTGGCTCTGGTCCCGAATGCCGCAGCCGTTCGCGTGCCGGTACCGGCGCCAGTGCGGGAGCCCGCGCACGCGGGAGCAGGTGACTGATGCGTCGTAGCAGACATCCCTTCCGGCGCTGGACGCAGTTAGCCGTCGTTGTGCTTGCCGTGATGCTCTTGCTGGGCGCGGGCGACGACGCCAGCCGCTTCAACAAACTCGGACACAGCATGATGTGCACCTGCGGATGCGGCCAGATCCTGCTGGAATGCAATCACGTCGGCTGCCAGTCGTCCGACAAAATGCGTAACCAGCTGCTGGCAGCGCTCGATCGTGGCGGGAACGACGATCTCATCTTGCAGGGATTTGTGCAGGACTATGGCCCGGCTGTCATCGCCGCCCCGACCGCAAGCGGCTTCAACTATGTGGCATGGGTCATGCCCTTTGTAGCTCTGGGGTTGGGAATGGGATTCGTAGTCCTCGTGGTCAGGTCGTGGAAGAACAGGCCCGCGCCGGCGCTGGCCGACGGCATCACCGTGCCCGGGGACAAGGAGCTTGATGACTACAAGCGCAAGGCCCGCCAGGAGACCGACCTATGATTCCGTATGTCTGTGCGGCGATGACGGTGCTCGCTCTCTGTTACGTATTCTTTTTTCCGGGGGAGGTTTACGCCGGGCCCGAGAAGACGCGGCTCATGTATCTTCGGGAGCGCAAGGAAGCTGTTTACGACAACTTGCGCGACCTGAACTTTGAGTACAAAGCGGGCAAGGTGCCCGACGCCGACTATCAGTCCATGCGCGCCTCGCTCGAAGAGGAAGCGGCTGCCATCATGGCCGAGATTGCGTGGCTGGAGCAGGCTGCCGGGCAGGTGGTGTAAATGCCCGACTCTGGTGTGAACGCGCTTTGCCCTCCGCCGGGCGCGAAACGTTGGAGTAGGATACGGAAGTCTGGACCATTCGAGTTGCGAAAGATCGCGGATCACTATCCCCTCTACAGCAGATGGCTAGCCGATAAAATTCAGAAGCTTGACAAGCTGCCAGACTTCAGTGAGGACGAACGCGTATTTGTAATGTCGGATTATGGAGGTGAGCACAAAACAGCGGCATTTAACACTTACGCTTTTCTCATTGCTTCTGTCGACAAGCTAGCCGTATTCAAACGCGAAACGCATGCCCTTAGGGAAGCACACGGCTTGAACGCACCCTTTAATGAATTCGCGTACAAGAAGCTAGGGTACGGCCCGATTGGACGTGCGCTTACTGAGTATCTACGCATCTCAGATAAGTACATTCACGGCGTTCTCGTCACAATTTCTGTTGAGAAGTGCATACCTTCGCTATTCGGCCCTCAGAAGAGAACAGCGCAGCAGGGGATCGTGGACCTTTTGTCGGCAAACGACCTCGGAAATTGGGGGCCCCATGAAGCCGAAAAACTACTTCGGGTCTGCCATGCCATCGCGATGTTCCTCGCCCTGCTTACGCACAGCGGACAGAAGTTCTTGTGGATGAGTGACAGAGATGCAATCACCGAGGACGGCGGCGTACGGACTTTCGAGAACACGCAGCGCGTATTCTTGCATGCCCTTCGTATGTACACAGACAACGAATACGAAATCTGCGGATTTGCAAAACCGTTCGAAAAAGACCCTTTCACGAGTGATCTCCTGAGCCTTGCTGACTTCGGAGCGGGTGCAATCCAAGACGTGCTTCAGAGTCTCAAGGCCGGCGATGTCAAAGACAATATGGGCAAGCGACAGATCATCCGCTGGCTCGGCACCTCAAGTCCCTTCTTGAGCAAATTGAACCTAGTCTTCAAGATGGATGGAGGGAAGATGATTTGTGGCAATGTTTTGCTGAAGGCGAAGAACCGGCGGCTCGCTGGTCAGTGACATAATATTGGCGCACGCTCCGCCAAGGTAACTGCAGGGGCGCCAATCTCGAGGAGTTGTTTTGACCAAACTCGCAAAGTCCGCGCTACTGGCCGCCATCTTCTCGCTGGCCCTCGCGTCGGCCGCAGCCCAAACTCTGACCGGCACCGTGACCAACGGCACCAGCGGCAAGCCGGCTGCGGGCGATGAAGTCATCCTGATTAACTTGTCCAACGGCATGGAAGAAGCCGCTAAGACCAAGGCCGACAGCGGCGGAAAATTCAGCTTCAAACTGACCGACGGCGGCGGGCCCCACCTGATCCGCGCCATCCACCAGGGCGTCACCTATCACCAGATGGCCCCTCCCGGAACCAATTCGGTCGAGGTGCAGGTCTACGACGTCGCCAGGAAAATTGCGGACCTCAGCATGACCGCCGACGTGTTGCGCTTGCAAGCGGACAGCGGAACGCTCCAGGCTACGCGCCTGTTCGCGGTGAACAACACCTCTGTTCCTGCCAGAACGCAGATGAACGACCACAACTTCGAGTTCTACCTGCCGGAGGGCGCCAAGATCGAGTCAGCGCAGGCCAGAGCCCCCAACGGCCAGCCCATCGCCGCCGAGGCATCGCCGCAGGCCGAAAAGAATCGCTACGCCATTGCGTTCCCACTCCGTCCCGGCGAAACCCAATTCCAGGTACAGTTCAGGTTGCCCTATTCCGGATCGATCAAGATCGATCCCAAGCCGCTCTATCCGGCGCAGCACGTGGTGGTGGTGCTTCCCAAAACGATGAAATTCGCCGCCGCGAATCCCTCCCAGTTCCAGTCCATGCAGGATCCCAGCCAGAGCGACACGGTGGTGCAGGTTGCGCAACAAACGCAAGCCGGACAGTCCCTTCCGTTCACGATCAGCGGCACGGGGACAATCTCCGAATCGCCGGCTCAGGTCGCATCCGGTTCAGCTCAGGGCCAAGGCCGAGACAGCCGACCCGGCGGCGGTCTGGGTGCACCCATTGATGCCCCCGATCCTTTGCAGCAGTACAGTTGGTACATTCTGGGCGGATTTGCCGCTGTCCTCGCGGTGGGCGCCTGGGTCGTGATGAAGCGGCAGCCCGCACAGGCTGGCGTCCATGCTGCATCCGCCTCCATTCCCGAGCCACACCTCGCCCCACGCCCTTCCGCGGGGGTCACTGTCGCCGCACCGCCGATGGCCAGCGCACCGGCTAACAAGGCAGCCATGCTGCTCGAAGCTCTGAAAGAAGAAATGTTCCAACTGGAATTGGAACGCAGGCAGGGAAAGATCGCGCCCGCTGAATACGAAAAAGCCAAGGCAGCGTTGGATCAGACATTGGATCGCGCGCTAAAGCGGCAGACCTAGGCGTAGCGCCGGCGCCTCGCCGGCTGCCCCGCCCGCCGTTGGGTGAGAGGCGATGAGCGAACAGCGAATAGCAGCGCCAAGCGCCCAAAGCCCACCACTCTGCATCTAATGACGGAGGCATTCTTATGGGTAATACCTTCAAAACCGCTTTCTTGCTGACGGCGATGACGCTTCTGCTTATGGTCGCAGGCCGCGCTTTCGGCGGCCAACGCGGCATGCTGCTGGCGCTCATCTTCGCCGCCGTCATGAACTTCGTTTCCTACTTTTTCTCCGACAAGATCGCGCTCGCGATGTACCGGGCTCAGCCCGTTTCCCGGGAAGACCTGCCACGCGTGTACAACATCGTTGAGCGCCTTTCGCAAAAGGTGGGTCTGCCGATGCCCAAGGTGTACCTGATCCCGAACGACTCCCCCAACGCATTCGCCACCGGACGCAATCCGAACCACGCGTCTGTTGCGGTGACTCAGGGCATCCTCGGCCTGCTCAACGATGAGGAGTTGGAAGGCGTGCTGGCCCACGAACTCGGGCACGTGCGCAACCGCGACATCCTGATCAGTTCGGTCGCGGCTACCATTGCGGGCGCTATCACCTACCTCGCGCATATCGCCCAATGGGGGATGATTTTCGGCGGCTACGGAGGCGACCGTGACGAGCGTCGCGGGGGCGGCGGAGGTCTGGCCGCTCTGCTCATGATTTTCCTGGCCCCGCTTGCAGCCAGCCTGATCCAGTTGGCGGTTTCGCGCTCGCGCGAGTACTCCGCTGACGACACCGGTGCGCACTGGACCGGCAATCCCTACGCCCTGGCCAGCGCGCTCGCCAAAATCGAAGCCTACTCCCGGCGGATGCCGCTGGTGGCCACTCCCTCAACCGCGCATCTCTTCATCATTCAGCCGTTCCTGGGTGGGATGAGCTTCGGCAACCTGTTCTCCACTCACCCGCCCACCGCGAAACGGATCGAGCGGCTGACGGGAAGGCCGGCGGAGTTCATGCAATAAAGGCAGCCGTCAGCGTTCAGCCATCAGCCATCAGTTCTTCGTGTGGTCTTGCTGAAGACTGATGGCTGATGGCTCAGATGACATCCGTAACCCCCATCCCTCCCACCCGCATAGTAGAATCGCCCTCAATGGCTCCCGAAACCCTGGTAGCAACCTCCCGCCGCGCGGCGGAACTGGAAAACAGTCTGCGCCGCATCATTCGTGGCAAGGATGACGTCTTGCGCCTGGCCCTGGTCGCCGTTTTCGCCAAGGGCCACCTGCTGATCGAGGGCGCCCCGGGAGTCGGCAAGACCACGCTCGGCCAGGCGCTGGCCCGCGCCATCGACTGCAGCTTCCAGCGCGTTCAGTTCACCAGTGACATGCTGCCGTCCGACGTGCTGGGCATTTCGATTTATTCGGCCATCGAGCAGAAATTCGAATTCAAACGCGGACCCGTCTTCGCCAACGTCCTACTGGCCGACGAAATCAACCGCACCACGCCCAAGACGCAGTCGGCGCTGCTCGAAGCCATGAACGAAGGACAGGTCACGGTGGACGCGCGCTCCTATCCGCTGCCGCAGCCGTTCCTGGTCATCGCCACCCAGAATCCGATCGAGCACCATGGCACCTATCCCCTGCCCGAATCGCAACTCGACCGCTTCCTGATGCGCGTGCGCATGGGATATCCCGACGGCAACGCCGAGCGCGAAATTCTTCGCTCCGAGGCCGGCAGCGCGCAGCTTGAGAACCTGCGCCCCGTGCTTAATGCCGCCGACGTGCTCGACATTCAACAGGCCGTGACGCAGGTGCATGTGGACGAGGCGCTCATCACCTACGCGCTGAACATCGTCCGCAAGACGCGCGAGTCCGAACATCTTTCCCTCGGCGTTTCGCCGCGCGGCGCGCAGATGTTCTACCGCGCCGCCCAGGCGATGGCCTTCCTCGACGGCCGCGATTACTGCACACCCGAAGACTTCAAACCCCTGGCGGTTGCGATCTTCGCCCACCGTGTGGTGGTCAACTCCCTTTACGCCTCTACGTTGAAGAAGTCAGAGCAGGCCGAGCAGGTCCTGCGCGAGATTGTCGAGAGCTTGCCGGTGCCGGTGTAGGCCAGCCACGCGACGGAACCGATCCCCCGTAGCTCTATAATCTCGACCTATGTCATTTCTGCGTTTCTTGATGCTGCTCGCGCTCGTGGTCTGGCTCGGCGGGCTGATTTTTCTTGCCTTCGTCGTCGCGCCCACGGCATTCTCGCCGGGACTCTTGCCCACGCGGCATCTGGCGGGAACCATCGTTGGCCGCTCGCTCGGCGCGCTGCACTGGATGGGAATTGTTTCGGGGATCGTCTTCCTGATCACTTCGGCGATTTACAACCGGACAACCGTGGGGAACGCCCGGCCGCTGGCCGCTCGACACCTGTTGATCGTGCTGATGCTGCTCCTGACCGTAATTTCACAGTTCGCCATTTCGCCGAAGATGCACGCGCTTCGCGCCGAAGCCGGTGTGATCGACAACGTCCCTCTGGACAGTCCGCTGCGGGAAGAATTCAATCGCCTGCACCGGTGGTCGGAGGGATTTGAAACGAGCGTGCTGCTGCTGGGATTGGCCGCTCTCTACCTGACAGCCCGCGCGCTGCACTGACTGTGTGTGGGTGACTGTGTGGGGGGCGGGTCTCTGACCCGCCCAAGCCGGGTCGAAGACCCGGGTCCACACTACCTGCAGGCTTCCCCAACTCTTCATCCAGGTACGCCAGATACGCCGCGATCAGGCGATAGCTGTCGTAGTAATCGTTGATCTTGATCGCGTTCAGCTTGTCCTTCGGGGAATGCAGGATTGGCCAGGTCTCCTGGGTGACCGAATGCAGCGTGATGCGCGGGATGTGGTAATGCGCGAACGATTCGGAGTCAGCGGAGCCGAGGTTGTCCACGTTCATCACTGCCACTGGCAGTCTGCTCGCCGCCGCGACCGCAGCCAGCGAATCAAGGAGTGTTTTATCGGCATGGGTCGCCCACACTTCCGTCGGACCCAAGCCCAGCGAGTCGAGGTTCACCATGGCCGCGATGCGAGCGCGTTGCTCGTTGGTGAGATGCTCGGCATAATACGCGGAGCCGACCAGGCCTTTTTCCTCGGCCGAAAATCCCACCAAGACGAAAGTGTGACGGCGAGACTGCGCCGCCAAGCTGTAGAGCAGGCTCGGCAACAGCGACGCTCCCGTCCAGTTGTCCACCACGCCATCTCCGAATTCATCTACGTGGTCGGTATGCGCGCCGACGATAATAACCTCCTGAGTATTTCCCGGCAGAACGCAGATCACGTTCGGTGGAAGCTTGCGCTCGAGAGACTGCTCGGAGAGATCGCTGTCTTTGCATCCCGATCCCGCCAGCCACTTTCGGATCAGCGCTTCTCGTTCACTGTTCTTGGTCGAGAAGGACTTGAGGCGGCCCTCGATCACCTCGCGCGTCGCCAGGCGATAGCGAACCTGCGCCGTCGCACCGACCGAACAAGCAAGACAAACGATCAGCGCGAGCTTCCGGCTGGCGCGCGGTAGGCGAATCTTCGCTCTTACGGACCGCATCTCGCCGAGCCTACCATGACAATTCTGTGAACACGAGCGATACAACACAACCTTGATTTATTCTGGTATTTACCTGAGACCTAACACCTGACACCTGAGACCTAATCCATGAAAACCGGCATCATCGGCCTGCCGCAGGTGGGCAAATCATCGTTGTTTCGCATCCTGACCAAGGCGCATCTCTCGGAGCAGGCGTTTTCCAACCCACGCGAGGCGCATGTGGGCGTTGCCAAGGTGCCCGACGAGCGTCTCGACAAGCTGGCTGCACTCTACAGCCCCAAGAAGCTGACGCACGCGTCGGTCGAGTACGTGGACGTCGGCGCCATCGGCCAGGAAGCGCTGAAGGAGACCGCCTACATCGGCCATCTGCGCAACGTGGACGCGCTCATCCACGTCGTACGGGCGTTTGAGGACGATGCTATCCCGCATGTGGGCACAATCGACCCCCTGCGTGACATCAGGAATGTCGAGTTCGACCTCATGGTCAGCGACCTCGGCCAGATCGAAAAGCGGCTGGAGCGCCTGGAAAAAGATCTGAAGAAAATGCGCTCCCCGGACCTTGAGAAAGAAAATGAGCTGCTGATTAAGGCCAAAGCGCATCTCGAAACCGAAAAACCTCTCCGTGAAATGGAGATGACGCCCGAGGACAAGAAGCGCCTCCGCGGCTTTATGTTCCTGAGTGAGAAGCCGATGCTTTATGTGTTGAACATTGGCGAGAGCACAGAACTTGGCAAGGATCTGGAGGCGGCAGTTGCGAAGCACAAGCTGGGCGAAGTTGCTGCGCGCGCAAACGCCGGAGCGAGCGCGATCTGCGGCAAAGTAGAAGCTGAACTCTCGGAAATGAGCGACGAAGACGCCGCCGAATTTCTCGGAAGCTACGGCCTGACGGAAAGTGGCTTGGCGCGACTGATCCGCAAGAGCTATCACTTGCTGGGATTGATTTCGTTCTTCACTGCCGGCGAAGACGAATGCCGCGCCTGGACCATTCCCGTGAACACACGCGCGGTCAACGCCGCCGGAGCGATTCATTCCGATCTCGAAAAGCACTTCATCCGCGCGGAGACGATCCGCTGGGATCAGCTGCTGGAAGCGGGCTCGGAAGCGAACGCCCGCGCAAGGGGCACGCTGCGTCTGGAGGGCAAAGACTACATCGTGCAGGACGGCGATGTGATGCACATCCGCCACTCCGGTTAGGCTGCACCGGCGCCGCGGTTTCGAAAATCTGGCAACCTCCCTCCGCACCTGTTAGGCTTGCAACTCCGCATGCATCCGATCGCGACCAGCCTTTTGCTTGGCCTGACCGCAGCGCTCGCCAACGTGTTCGGCGGCACCATCATTGTCCAGCGTCATTGGGAGCGCCGTTATCTGAAGTATTTCATCGCGCTGGGCGCCGGATTCATGTTGGCAACGGCCCTGGTCGAAGTGGTGCCCGCCAGCCTGGAGTTAAAGGGCAGGGACGCCGCCTTCCTCGTACTCGCCGGCTATCTCATCGTTCATTTTTTCGAGCACACGCTTTCGCCGCACTTCCACTTCGGTGAAGAGGTGCACAGCGACGAATTCGTTCACGCCCATAAAGGCTATTCGGTACTGCTCGGCCTGATTATTCACACGTTCTTTGATGGCATCGCGATTGCATCCGGCTTCCTGGTCTCGAACTGGCTGGGGTGGATCATCTTTCTCGCCGTTTTCTTGCACAAGATTCCGGAAGGTTTTACGGTCGCCTCGGTCATGTTGGCCAGTGGACGCAGCCGCGCCATGGCGTGGTGGGCCTCGGCCCTGCTCGGTGCCGCCACCATGGCGGGAGTTTTGGTGATGGCCGTATTCCGTCATCAGGTGAGCGCGGGCCTTCCGCTGGCGGCGGGCGTCACCATCTATGTCGCGGCGTCGGACCTGATGCCGGAGGTCAACAAAGAGCCGGGCGTGAAGATGGCGCTAGTGGTTTTCTTGGGGGTGGCGATGATGTTTGTGCTGGATCATTTTTTCCACGTGCATTAAGAGAAGTTCTCAGTTCTCAGTTCCCGGTTCTCAGTAAGACCGCTTGACCGAAACTTGTCTGGACTGAGAACTGGGAACTGGTTTCAACTATTCCACCTGATGCTTCGCCGTATAACCGTCGCGGGCGTAGATGATGACCTTCACATCTTTGCCCTTCTGGTCGTGGATCTTGAGCGGACCGCCATCCGGACCTTGCAGCTCAACCTTCAGCTTGCGGTAGGTGCCGTCGAGCTTAGTGTTGGTCGGGTGGTACGCGATGGCGTACTGGTTGCGGATGTCGGCGGCGATGTCGTGGAAGATCCCCGGAAGTTCTCCTTCGAAACGAGGAAAGTAGGCGTGCCCACCGGTCAAGCTGGCGAACGTCCTCATCTCGTTATCCGCTTGCAGGTAGTCCATGTTGTCGACCGGTATCCCCATACCGTGCGTGTAGCCGCAGCGGTGCACTTCACAGTAGTTCCGCACGGCGAAGCCGACGCTGATCGGGTAGATCGTGGTGTCTTTCGTGGACTTGACCTTCTTGAGGATCTTGTCCAGGGTGAGCTTGCTGAAAGTGTCGACTCCGGTGGTTACCAGAATGATGTACTTCTTGCCTTCGATGCGATCAAGCCGGTCCAGCGTGTCGAACAACGCGTCAAACAAGTTGGTTTCCGCGAAACCCGGCATGCGCAACTGGTTCAGCGCCCCGTAAACGGCGTGCTTGTCCTGGGTAAAATCCGCCAGAATGTAGGGTTTCATATCATAGGAAATCACCGCCACCCAGTCATCTTTCTTCAGGGTGCTCGCGAATGCGTAAGATGCGTTCAAGGCATCGACCATGAAGTAATAGTTCGTGGACGCAAACTCCACCAGCAGCACGGCCGTAATTGGTGCATCCCCGGACTGATTGAAGTTCGTGACTTTCTGCTGTACGCCGTCCTCGAGGATCTTGAAATTGTCCTTGTGCAAGCCGGGAATAAACTGGCCGTCCTTGGTCGTCACCAGCACATCGAGGTTGACCAGGGGAACGTCCACCTTGATCGAGTAGTCGGGCATGCCCTCGATCTTTTTCGGCCTTTCCGGTGGGGGCGGCGGCGGTTCTTCCTTTTTCTTGGGGATGACGTAGGGTCCGACATCGTTCTGCGGACCGCCGGCGGCGGGTGGTGTGTCCTGTTTGTTCGGGTTCGCAGGGGCTGGGTTTGCCGGGGGTTGCTGAGAGGTATCCTGGGCGCACACCAAAGTCGGTATGCCGGCCGTGATAAACAAGGCAAGCGACAGTAGAATCAATCTCTTGCAGAGAATGGGAAGGCGGGGGGTCTGTCCCCGACGCAAGCCTGGAAACATGGAAGTCCTCGAAAATTCCTGTGCTAGTATAGATGCAAGAACTCTGCGGTTGGAATATTTTGCGGGCCTTGAAAAGACCTCCTCTGCTGGCAAAAACAACTGACAAAGGCGCGGAGTCTAATGAAGTAGGCCGGTTTTTGGGCCTCCGGGGCTATTCATGAGGAAAGTTGTACTCTCGCTCGCCGCCTTTTTGTGTCTTGCACTTTCCGTCGGGCTTGCAGCCCAAGAGAACCGATCGTCTGCGATCATGCCGCTCGATCAGATCCACGAAGGCATGCGCGGCACGGCGTATACCGTCTTTCAAGGCACCAGGCCCGAGCCCATGGAGGTGGAAGTCCTGGGCGTACTGCACAACGTGAACGGCCCCCGGGGGGACATCATCCTGGTGCGGCTGCACGGGACAAAGGCGGAGTATACCGGCGTAGTGGCGGGCATGAGCGGGAGCCCCGTGTACTTCGATGGCAAGTTAGCCGGCGCGCTCGCCTTCCGCATCGGAGAGTTCTCCAAGGAACCGATTGCGGGCGTAACTCCCATCGAGAAAATGCTGGAGATCGATGCCCTGGATCAGCGCCCCGCACCCGGACCGGCGCCCGCGAACTCCACCGGGCCCGTGGGGGCCAGCCGCGCTGCAAGCCCGAATGAAAATGCCGCCTGGCCGCTGCAGAGTTACAGCAACTACCTGCTGCCGATCGAAACTCCGCTGGTATTCAACGGATTCTCGGAAGAAACGCTGCGCCGTTACGCGTCGCAGTTTGCTTCGGCGGGCATCGTTCCGGTGATGGGCATTGGCTCGTCGAGTGACCGCAACCAGCCCGAGCCCATCGAGCCCGGATCCGCGGTGAGCGCGGTTCTGGTGCGGGGCGATATGGACGTTGCCGCCACTTGCACGGTCACCTACATTGATCCCCAGCGTCTGCTGGCCTGCGGCCATCCGCTCATGCAGTTTGGGCGCGTGGACTTGCCCATGACCAAGGCAAACGTACTGGTCACGCTGCCTTCCCCTCTCAACGCGTTCAAGATTGTCAATACCACCGAGTCGGTGGGATCGTTTGTGCAGGATCGCCACAGCGGCATCCTCGGGCAGATGGGAAGGGCGCCCAAGATGATTCCGGTCACGGTCACGGTTCGGGGAGGACAGGCGACCAAGGAATTCCACTACGAGATTCTCAACAACGCGCGGCTCAGCCCGGTGGCCATGATGGCGACCGTGTTCAACGCACTCCACGGGACCAACGAATACGGGGATGACATTACTTACCGGATGAACGGCGCGCTGAGCGTCAAGGGTTATCCGGACGTCACGTTGAAGAACATGTTCGCCCCGATGGACAGCGGGCAGCCCGCAGCCGCACTGGCAGCGGCAACGATCGGCGATCGCTTCGGGCGCATCTACGACAATCCTTACGACGCTCCCGACATTCAGGGCGTAAAGCTGGATTTCGATCTCGTGCGGGAGAGGCGTTCGGCGCGACTGGAAGCTTCGCGCACGGATCTGACGGAGGCTCGTCCGGGTGACCAGATCATGGTTGAGACGGTGCTTCGTCCGTATCGCGGGGAACGACTGGTGCGGCAGATTCCGATCCGGATTCCGACCTCGACGTCGAAGGGAATGCTGCGCATCCTGGTCAGCGACGGTGACACGCTTGACCGCATGCGGCGCGGCATGCCGCTGGCCAATCGCAAGCTCGGACTGGCTTCCACGATCGCATTGCTGAACAAAGAGCATGCCAACAATCGTGTCTACGTCTCATTGTTCGAGGCCGACCCGGAAGCCATGGTCGCCGACAAGGTCATGCCCACGCTCCCGCTCTCCGTAATGAACGTGATGGACAACATGCGGGGCACGCAGGAAATGGTCGTGCTGAATGAGTCGTCGGTGAATGAAGCATCGACGGAGCCACTGGATTACGTGGTCGCGGGCGCGCAGATGCTCACGGTCACCGTGAAGTAGGTAGCGCCGGCGCCCCGCCGGCACTCCTTGAGCAAGGCCCTTCCAGGGTGCGGGCAAGGTGCCCGCGCGACAGCCGCCGCGGCGGCGGCGCTACAATCAAAACTCCACACGTTTGTGTGAATCGAGGTATCCACTTGGCTCGTAAGGCTTCTGTCCTGCTCTTTGCCCTTCTTTCGACCATCGCCCTCGCCGAGGGCACGCGCACCTGGGAACAATCGAAGTTTGACGAATTGGTCAAGGGCACACCTAAGGGCGTAGCGCTGCGCAGCACCGGCGGGATCGAACTCGCGCCCGCGTTCAAGACGGTCGCGACCCTGCCTTCGACTTACATCTGGGCGATTGCATCGGACGCGGCGGGCAACATCTACGCCGCCGCCGGATCGCCGGCGCGCGTTTACCGCATCACGCCGGATGGTCAGAGTACGGCGATCTTCGAGCCGCAGGAACTGCAGGTGCAGTCGCTGGTCGTGGATAAAGCGGGTGCGGTGTATGCGGCCACGGCGCCGGATGGAAAGGTGTATCGGATTCAGCCTCCAAGAGGCTCCCCCGGTGGCTCGGCGAAAGCGGACGTGAAAACTTCCTGGAGCGCGACGCCGTACTTCGATCCGGGCAGCAAGTACATCTGGGACATTGTTCTCGATGGTTTGGGCAACTTATACGTCGCGACCGGCGATCACGGGGAGATTTACAAGGTCAGCGTCGGCGGGCAGCACGCGCTCTTCTTCAAGAGCGATGAGGTTCATATTCGCGTGGTCGCGCTCGACCCCAAGGGGAACCTGATTGCCGGCTCCGATGGCAGCGGGCTGATTTATCGCATCGCGCCGAGCGGTGAAGCTTTTGTGCTCTACAGCGCGCCCAAGAAAGAAATCACGGCGCTCGCCATTGATGCCGCCGGCAATATCTACGCCGCGGGAGCCGGGGAGAAGCGCCCCGGACAGATCGGGCCGGGAGTCATGGGAACGCCCATGGTAACTCCTGCGCCACCTCAGCCCGGGTCCGGGGCGCCTCTGATCACCATCAATCCAGCCCCTGGTCCGGGAGTTTCGCCCTTTCCCGCGCCCGGCTTGGGCGCGACCGGGGGCTCCGAGATTTACCGCATTGCGCCGGATGGTTCGCCCGCCCGCCTGTGGGGTTCGCGCGAGGATCTGGTGTATGCCCTCGGCTTCGATCAACGTGGCCGCCTGCTGGCAGGCACCGGGAATCGCGGACATATCTTCGCCATTAACGGAATCGACGATTTCACCGACCTGGTGAAAGCCAGCGGAACGCAGATCACGGCATTCGCGGGCGCGCCGGGTGGGGGACTGTACGCTTCGAGCAGTAACCTGGGCAAGATTTTTCTAGCGGCTGCCGGACCGGAAGCCGAGGGCACGTACGAGAGCGACGTCTTTGATGCGCGTGTCTTCTCCCGCTGGGGACGGGCCAGCGTGCGCGCGGCGGGCAACGCCGAACTGTATGCGCGCAGCGGCAATGTGGACAATCCCGACCGCAACTGGAGTCCGTGGATGCGGGTTGACTTGACGGCCGGGTCTGAACTCAAAGTTCCGGCCGCGCGTTTTGTGCAGTGGAAGTCGGTTCTGCATGCGGGCAATCCCGCGCCGCGCGTGGACGGCGTTCTGTTGAACTATCTTCCCAAGAACGTCGCCCCGCAGGTGGACGACATCACGGTGCAGCCGGGCTTCCGCTATCAGCCGATCCCCCACGTGACCGGTACCGAACCGCCCGCGCCGGGACAGCCGCGCTTCGATCCTCCCCCGCCCAGCGTGCGCGATCATGACTCGATTGGGATCCGCTGGTCGGCGCACGACGAAAACGACGATCAACTCGTCTATTCGCTGTACTACCGCGGCGATGGCGAATCGCGGTGGCTGCTGCTGAAGAACAATCTCAGCGACCGCTACTACTCGTTCGACGCCAGCCTGTTACCCGACGGCGGCTATACCGCGCTGGTCGAGGCCTCGGACGCGCCCTCGCATTCGCCGGGAGAAGCGCTCGGCGCGCAACGCGAAAGCGTCCGCTTCGAAGTGGACACCACGCCCCCGGTCATTACCAATCTGGTCGCGACAGTCGAAGGCGGCCAGGTGCGAGCCCGCTTCCACGCGAGCGACTCGTTTTCAGCCATCAAGCGGGCCGAGTATTCCTTCGATGCCGGGGACTGGCAGTTCGTGGAGCCGGTGGGACAGTTGTCCGACTCGAAGGCGGAAGACTATGACTTTCGTGTGCCGTTGACGGCGGCTAGTGCGGCTCCGGCTGGTTCGGCTCCGGTTGGCAACGATCATGTGGTGGTGGTTCGGGCCTATGATCGGTTCGACAACTGGGCGACAGCCAAGGTAGTGATTCGAGGGAAATGAGCAAGAGTAGGGGCGGGTCTCTGACCCGCCC
>JBASRS010000083.1:0-145857 GCA_049273945.1 Terriglobales bacterium
CCCACGTCACGGCTCTTGCGAAACCGCCGTGGGTCTTCCAGCGTCAGCACGTAGGTCAGGGCAATCAGGGTTCCGACCCCCTTCACCTGTTCGAGCCGAGCCGCCTCGGGGTAGCTATCCTGGGCGAGTTCCCGCAGGGGAATATGCTGATCGCGAACGGCTGGGTGGCAGGGAGAACATTTATTTTCGATTTGAGCCAGCCATTGAAGCCGCGACTTGCTGGGCAATTCCGGGATCGCGCCGGGTACAGCTTCCTGCATAGCTCCGTTCGCCTCCCGAATGGTCACGTTCTGGCAACGTTTCAATCTCATGGCGAGGGATATGCTCCGGGCGGTGGATTGGTCGAGTTGGATGAGAACGGATCGGTAGTGCGGTCGGCATCGGCGGTCGACCCGGCAATCGACAAAGACCTGATCTGGCCGTACAGCCTCGCGCTTGTGCCACAACTCGATCTTGTGGTGAGCAGCAGCACACCAATGGGAATGCCGGACTGGGCGAAACTTCCGCCCGGCTCGTGGCCCTTGAAGAAGATCGGTGACCAGGTCACCGCGCAAGTGCAGATCTGGCGCGTGTCGGACCTGCGCTTACTGAGCACGGTATCGCTTCCGCCGGATAGCCACGGCAAGCATAACCAGTGGCCGGCTGAGCCAAGACTCTTGCCCGACGGCTCGGTATACGTAAACACCTTTTCGTGCGGACTGTTTCGCATGAAAGATATCAACGGCGCGCGTCCGTCAGCAGAACTGGTGTACGCGTTCCCCGGCGGTAACAGCGAGCACACGATGTGCTCGGTCCCGGTGGTGATCGGGCATTATTGGATTCAGACCGTCGCCGCACTGCCGGGCCTGATTGCTTTGGATGTGAGCCATCCGGAGAAGCCGGTTGAGGTGTCGCGGCTCACGCTTGACCCTCAATTTCCCATGCCGCACTGGCTCGCCGCCGATCGCAAAGGCAACCGCCTGGTTGTGACGGGAGACGGCGAAAGCTGGGTTCTCCTAACGCGATTTGATCCGGCCACAGGCGCACTGAGTCTTGACCAGACTTTCCGCGAGCCCGGAGCAACCGTGCCCGGCATCAGTTTTGATCGCCAGGAATGGCCTCACGGGAGGGCTGGCCGGGCGATTGTCCACGGTGCGCTGTTCGGGCCACATTGATCTACCGCACCCAACATATGGATTCGAGCCACTCTGTGTTAACTCCGGAGTTGTCGGCAACTCGGAAACTATCCCAGCGCAATGCGGCCTGCTCGTCTGATTTTCGGTAGTTGGCGAAAGTCATCGTGAATGATTTACTCCAAGGGGCTGACTAGCGGGTAACTGTTGCAAAATCGCCATTACACTCACAACCCCCTGGTGTTGGCAGGAACCGCCATCCCGCAATTTTTCTTTCTTTCGGGTTAACTTCTAAACCTTCGATGATCTACGTCCTCGTTCCACAGCTCGGAGCCTCCCCGGAACGCGTTCTCGATGTTTCCGAGACGGGTGCCGGGCGGAAGCTTCTTGAGCTTTTTAACGTTGCCCCCTCCCAGCACAACCTCTTCCGGTTGCAGTGCTGCGCGCATTAACGAGACCACCTTCGCCACCTGTCGCGCCCATTTCTTCCGACCCAACCGCTTCAGGCCGCGAATCCCGAGATAATCCTCATACGTCTTTCCGCGCTTGTAAGGCAAGTGGGCTAGCTCCATCGGTTCTACTACTCCGTCAGCGATCATGGCAGAACCCAATCCGGTGCCTAAGCCGAGGAAGAGTAGCCTACCTTTCTTGTAGCTACCCAGCGCCTGCATAGCCGCATCATTAATGATCTTTACGGGTCGTCCCAGCGCCCTACGAAAATCGAAGCCCACCCACCCTTGTCCGAGGTTATGTGGTTCCCGCAATGGCCTTCCGTGCACCACAGGTCCTGGGTAGCCAATCGACACGACATCATATGGAAAGCCTTTCACGGCGCCCTTGACCTGCCGGATCATCTCCGCCGGAGTCAAAGTTGGCCCGGAAGGAATGAGAATGGGCTGCTTCATAGGGGTGACGAGCAGCTTTACGTGTGTGCCACCAACATCTATGACTAGAATTCGCCGATTCGTCTTCATGTCATCATTCCCTCTTATGCAGGGCGGTCAACCGGTCAACCTTCACATGAGCGGAATTGATCCGTCAGCCTGGCGGTGTGCGTTCACATCTGGTTCTACCAACCAAGAGTCTAAGGTACCGCCCCAGTTGACCGAGTCCCCACTGCCCCCGCGGTGCAAATTTGCACCTCGCTGCTATCAGGAATCGCCAGCTAACGTCTGTACCTTCCGAGCCTTGCCGGCCGGACGAAGGCTCAACCCAACTGCAAATTTGCGGTTGACCTTGGGGTCCACCCGCCTCGCTAGCACACATCCACTCCCTTGCCCTCCCGTACCCACCGCGTGGTTCCTAGCGGCAAATTTGTCGCTGCCTGGATGGTTAGTGACTCACCAGCCCGCAGGAGCTTGAAACAAAACATGTGCGAACTTGCCAACTGCAAATTTGCAGTGGGCGAGTGCGGACGACCAAGGTGTCGCGGCGAAGTTGACCTCGTCCATTCCGTCGGCGCAGGGGGCCTATCTCGGGCGCGAAACGAAGCCCCGCTGCTCAGGGAAATGCCGGTCACCATGGTGCTGAACGACGATTCGGGGATCATCGGAACCGCCCGCTACACGCTTATCGAGAAAGCGTTTCGGACCCAGAAGCGCGTGAGCTGAGTCGTCACCGGCGCCATTCGTCGATCAGGTTGGCGACCAATCCCGTCCAACCTGTCTGGTGGCTGGCGCCGAGGCCCATGCCGGTGTCGCCATGGTAGTACTCGTTGAAGAGCAGACAATCACGCCAGTGCGGATCTTCCTGGAATTTGCGAGAGCCGCCGAAGCACGGTCGCTTGCCATCGCGATTGCGCTTGAAGATTGAGATCATGCGGTTGGCGGTTTCCTCCGCGATCACAGCAGGTGTAACTGGCTTCCCATCGCTTCCCGGTATCTGCACTGAGAATTGCGGACCCAGCGCGTCGCTGAAACGCAGGAGGGAATGGATCAGCAGGTACGAGGTCGGAAACCAGACCGGACCGCGCCAGTTGGAATTCCCTCCCTTGAGTTTGACTTCGGCTTCGCCGGCTTCGTAACCCAGCGTGCGGTCTCCGAACTGAAAAGGGTGGTGCCGGTGATATTTCGATAGGCTGCGGATACCGTACGGCGAGAGAAACTCTCCCGGGTCCGCAATGCGCTCGAGCAACCGCTTGAATTGGTTCGGGTCCGCGATCGAGAGCACATAGCGTTTGCGCCCGTCGTCCACCGCATAGCACGCATCGCCCACCAGGTCGGGCCGGTTCTGAATGAACCATTCCACGTCCCTCAAAAAACTTGGGTAAGCCTTCAGTTCCTCCCGGTCGAGCACCTCAATCCCATACAAAGGAATCAGGCCAACCAATGAACGTAGCCGAAATTTGTGGAATTCTCCGTTCGGATAGCGGAGGACGTCGTAAAAAAAGCCTTCCTTCTCGTCCCACAACTGGTATTGGCGGCCTCCCATCTTCTTCATCGCCGCACCGATGTAGATGAAGTGTTCGAAGAACTTGGTGGCCACACCTTCGTATACGGGATTCTGCTTGGCTAACTCCAGTGCGATGCGCATCAGGTACAGACAGAAGAAGCCCATCCAGCCGGTGGCGTCGGCTTGTTCCAGGATCGCGCCGCCGGGAAATCGCTCGCCGCGGTCCACGACCGCGATGTTGTCCAGGCCCAGAAAACCGCCTTCGAAAACGTTATTGCCCTGGCTGTCCACCCGGTTCACCCACCAGGCAAAGTTCATCAGCAGTTTGTGCAGGCACTTTTCCAGAAACTCGGTGTCAGCTTTGCCGGTGCGCTGCTTCTCGGTCTGATACACGCGCCAGCACGCCCACGCATGCATCGGTGGATTCAAATCGGAGAACTCCCACTCGTAGGCAGGAATTTGCCCGTTGGGATGCTGGAACTGCTCAAACAGCAGCACCCACAGATTTTCCTTGGCAAAATCCGGATCGACCAACGCCAGGCTG
This sequence comes from Terriglobales bacterium, assembly GCA_049273945.1. Taxonomy (GTDB): domain Bacteria; phylum Acidobacteriota; class Terriglobia; order Terriglobales; family Acidobacteriaceae; genus Acidiflorens. Next base: position 4,048 of record JBASRS010000083.1, read on the forward strand.
ATGCACTGGAACGCCAGATCCCAGGCCGCGAACCAGGGGAACTCCCACTTGTCCGGCATGGAGAGAATGCGCATTGAGTTCACATGCCGCCAGTGAACATTGCGCATCCGCTTCCGCGATTCGGGTGGCGGCAGTTTGGGATTGTCGCCCTCCAGCCACAGATCTACGTCCCATAAATAAATCTGTTTGCTCCACAGCATTCCTGCCAGCGCCTGCCGCTGAATATCTCTCTCTTCCGCAGTGGCCTTGGGAGGACGCAAGGTAGCGTAGAACTGATCGGCTTCCCATTTTCTCTGCGTGACGATCTTGTCCACGTCATCCAGAGGTCGGTCCATCTTCTCCGACGTCAATCGCAGGCGAAGGGCCACGGACTCTCCCGGTGGGACAGAATATTTGAAGTGAACACACGCCTTGGTCCCTGAGTGTGCCGGATTTACGCAGGCCTCTCCGTTCACGAGGTGGCGATGGAATGCGTCCTTCACGTACGGCTTGCGATTGGTGGCGCATTGGTAGAGACGCACCGCGTTGTTTTCATTGTCCGTGAACAGTGGTTTCCCGCCCGCGGGAGCATAGAGGTAGCGGCGGCCCAGCGAATACGGAAACTGCAGGTTGTGCAGGGCGGCTGCCTGGAAGTCATCCGCAGCCAAGGTGATGTGGTTGGCAGCGCGTTCCACCCCAATCAGAGGCTCACTGCCCGCCGGATCGGTCCAAGCCCAGGTGTTGCGGAACCACAGGTGGGGCAGTAGATGAAGCTCGGCGGCTTCCGGGCCCCGGTTGAAGGCCTCGATACCAATACAGATGTCTTCCGGGCCCGACTTTGCATATTCGACGAACACATCGAAGTAGCGGTTATCGTCGAAAATCCCGGTATCCAGCAGCTCGTACTCAGGCGCTCCGACCTGCCCCCAGCGCCCGCGGTTTTCCTCTAACAACTGCGCGTATGGAAACTCCCGCTGCGGATACTTGTAGAGCATCCGCATGTAGCTATGAGTGGGCGTGTTGTCGAGATAGAACCAATATTCCTTGACGTCCTCGCCGTGGTTGCCCTCGTTGCCGGAGAGTCCAAACATGCGCTCTTTGAGGATGGGGTCACGGCCATTCCAGAGCGCCAGCGCGAACACCAGAAGTTGGTAACGGTCGCAGATGCCGGCGATGCCGTCCTCGCCCCAACGATAGGCCTTGCTGCGCGCCATGTCATGGGTCAGGAATTCCCATGCGCTGCCATCCGGACTGTAATCCTCGCGCACGCTCCCCCAGGAACGTTCGCAGACATACGGCCCCCACTTGCGCCAGGGCGCGACCAGTTCGTTGGAGGGCTCGGCCAGCCGTTGGTGTTCCGGGCTTAACGACGGGCTGCCGGGTTTCGCACTCATGGTTAGCGGCTTCCCTTTTCCGCGGACAAGAGCGCGCTCACCTTCTGCATTTGCGCCGCAAACCGGGGTGCGTTGTACGCGGATGGATCGTCGAGCTGCTGGAAGAGCCCGTTGATCGCGGCTTTAATCTCCGTTTCGTCGAGGTTCTTAGCATTCTGCTTGTACACGGCGCACAGCGAGTCCAGCGACATGGCCGCCTGCCCGGCGGCGCGCTGTCCCTGTTGGGAGATAGCACGGGAATCGCCGGCAATTTTCCGCATGACTCGCAGCGTGAATGCTTGGTCATAGCTGCGACTGGTCAGCGCGCCGGCAAGGGAATGAGCGAGTTCGGCGGCGCGCTCTGCTGAAGCCGCGATTTGTTCACGGTCGCCGCTGAGTTGTCCCATCAAGCCGCTGAGCGTTGCCATCTCGGATTCGAGCTTGCCGGCAGTGGCGGCGTCGGTTTCTGCCGCGGCGTACCGGAATACCACGAATCGCGCGGCATTCCAGGCGGGGACACCCGGCATGCGGCCGGCATAACCAACCTCCTGACGCCAGCTGTCTTTGGGGGCCGTCAGACTGTGGTGGCAGGCAAAGCAATCGAGTTCGGAATATTCTGGCCAGGTAGAACTGCGGGCGCGGCGCGCGAGACGCTGCAGACTGTCGCGCAACTGCATGCCCTGCCCCACCGCCCACTCTTTAGTTCCGTACCAGGGAGTCTCGTCCGAGTCTTTCCAGTGGCGGGGCATCACGGTGCTAAAGAGATTCAGCTCGAAGGTCAAGTCAGGATGGCCAGCTGCAATCATCTGGTGATCGACGGATTGTTCCTCAGTTCCAACGTGGCAATGGAGGCAAGTATGGCTGCGTACCGCCAGGTCGCGCAGATCGCGCATCCCGAGTTGGGCCTTTTGGTCGGCGGTTCGCCTCTCCCAGTCTTTGACCGTGTGCGGCCCCAGCCAACCGGCCGCTGGACCGTGGCAATGCTCGCAGCTCACGCCGTCGCTGATGTCGAAGCTCTGGGCGCGCATTTCGGGAGAGACGGCAAGGGCATGGCAGGCCAGGCATTTCTGGTTCTGGTTGGGAGGCGACTTCAGGGTCAGAATGCGTCCCATGCGGACGGAAACGTCATTCGAAAGCGCCTGGTAGGCACGCGCGTGCTTGTCTTGCCCAGCCCAGATGCTGTACTCGTTCTGGGCAACACGGGTGATCTGTTTCGGCTGGATGCTTCCATGACAGCTGCTCGAGGCGCATCCGCCCGGGCCGTTGTATTTGCCCACGACCGTGTTCTGGGCTGAGGCTGAGGCTGAAGTGACGCCGGCGAGTGTCATACACGCCGCCAGTCGCCACGCCACTCGTCCCTTGTTCACCATTCCCGCAGCCATGGTTCTTCCGGCGCGAAGCCAGAATTCCGCGCGCATTTTTTGGGGGTAATGGTCTTGCTTATACCCACTCCGCCGCACGAAATCAATTGACTGCATGGTACGTCCCCGAAACCCACGGACAGGGTCTGTCGTAAGTCTTCATGCCCCAAGTTCGCCATTCCCCAGGGCGAACTCTGACGTTAAGATTCCTGCCAACCTTGTCATTATGCGGAACCAAGGGGACCGTGGCGCTTGATCGACGAACTCAGGTCCATTCAGCATCAGTTCGGCTACTTGCCGGCTGATCGGTTGCAAGAACTCGCCGCCAAAATTCAGGTGCCGCTCAGCCAGATTCATGCGGTAGCCAGCTTTTATCCCCACTTTCATCTCACGCCGCCGGCCCAGGCGGAAGTACGTGTCTGCGCCGATATGTCTTGCCACCTGCGTGGTGGTCCCGACCTTAAACGCAGCCTGGACCAAGCCTTCCGTGGAAGCGGCCCGGAAAATGTTGCTGTGCGTGACGTGTCCTGTCTCGGCCGCTGCGATCAGGCACCCGCTCTCTCGATCAATGACCGGATCTACTGCAACCTCGACGAACAGCGCGCAGCTGCGCTGGTGCGGGACGTGTTCTCCGGACGCGAACTTCCTGTCGAACCCGGCGATCTTAAGCATCATCCGACGCCGGTCGCTTCCGATCCGTATAGCGGTTCTCCCAAGTATTCCCTGGTCCGGCAGTTTGTCGAGACGCCCGATTGGAGTGGCGTGATCGCCACGCTGAAATCCGCCGGACTGCGCGGCATGGGCGGCGCCGGCTTCCCTACCGGCAGCAAGTGGGAAATCGTGCGCAATGCTCCCGGCAAGGAAAAATACATTGTTTGCAACGCCGATGAAAGCGAACCGGGCACGATCAAGGACCGCTTCATCATGGAAAACGTCCCGTACCTGGTGATCGAGGGCATGATCATGGCCGGGCTGGTCACGGGCGCCCGCCGCGGAATCCTGTACATCCGGCACGAGTACGAACGACCCAGAGAAATCCTGCAGGAAGAAATCGGCCGCTGCTATCGCGAAGGCCTTCTCGGTCCGCGCATTCTGGGTAGTACTCTGGCTTTCGACCTTGAAATCTTTGTGAGCCCCGGAGGTTACATCTGCGGTGAAGAGAGCGCTTTGCTCGAAGCCATCGAAGGCAAACGTGCTGAACCGCGCAACAAGCCGCCCTTTCCGGGCACAAACGGCCTCTGGAACCAGCCGACAGCCATCAACAACGTTGAGACCTTCACCTTCGCCACCGCGATCCTTTCCCGCGGAGCCGAGTGGTTCAAAGCCCAGGGGACGAACTCCGCATCCGGCATGAAGTTCGTGGGGATCAGCGGCGATGTGAATCGTCCCGGAATCTACGAAGTCCCGATGGGCACGAAATATTCTCAGCTCATCTACGAATACGCCGGAGGCATTCTCGGAGATCGTCAACTGCTAGCGTACGCGCCTTCGGGCCCTTCCTCCGGATACCTCCCCGCTTCCATGGCCGACCTCCCCCTCGACTGGAACGCGGTGGCGGCGGCCGGTTCCATGGTGGGATCCGGAGCCATCGTGGTCTGCGCCGAAGGCCGATGCATGCTCGACATGGCGCTCAACGCGGTCCGCTTCTACCGCAACGAATCCTGCGGCAAGTGCGTTCCTTGCCGCGTGGGCTCGCAAAAGTTAGTCGAAATGCTTTCCGGATGGACCGAAGGCCGCTCCTCCAGCACCGATTTGCAATTGCTCGATGAGCTCTCCCATGCGCTGAAGCTGACCTCGATTTGCGGACTCGGCCAGGTTGTTCCCGTGCCTATCGTTTCTGTGCTGAAACATTTTCGTGAAGTCGTTGACGAGCACCTCACCAATCGCCGCTGTCCCGCCGGTGTCTGCTTCCCGCAAGCACAAAGAGGGACCGCATGAGTTCCAAACCCGCGGCCGAGATTCAACTCACCATTGACGGCCGGCCAGTCTCGGTCCCGGCGGGCACCACCATTTTCGACGCCGCCCGCGTCAACGGCATTCCCATCCCAACGCTCTGCCACCAGCAGAACGAAAACCCGGTGGGTGTATGCCGCGTGTGCGTAGTGGATGTCGGCCAGCGCGTCTATGCCGCTTCCTGCATCCGTCAGGTCGAACCTGGCATGACGGTAAAGACCGCAACCGACCAGGTGCAAGCCGCGCGTAACACGCTGGTCGAGCTGCTGATGTCGGACCATCCCGCCCCCTGTGCTCGCCAGCAGCAATCGGGAGACTGTGAACTGGAGCGCCTCGCCCGCGCCGCCGGCATCACGGAACCTCGCTTCCCTCACCGCATTACCCCGCGCGGCAAGGACGATTCCTCCGCCGTCATCGCTGTGGATCACGAAGCCTGTATCCTGTGCGACCGCTGCATTCGCGGCTGCGACGACATCCGCCAGAACTGGGTGCTGGCGCGCCGCGGCAAGGGATACCAGGCCGGCATCGCCTTCGACAACAACCTGCCCATGAGTGAGTCGTCCTGTGTATCGTGCGGCGAGTGCATGGTTTCCTGTCCCACGGGCGCGCTCACCAACAAGCGCGTCGTCGGGACCCAACTTGGGGAAGGCGATGTCCTCGATCCCGCCGAGTTGCTGCATCTGCCGATTTTCCAGAACGTCTCCGGAACATTTCTCGAGCTGAACCAGAAAGCAGTAGTCAAACGGCATTTCAAGGCAGGAGAGATTGTCTGCCGCGAAGGCGAATTCGGCTCGACCGCCTTTTACATCCTCGAAGGCAAGGCAGAAGTTTTCCTCTCCAGCCCCATCGCGCACGTCAAGACCGAAGGCAGCAGCAAAGGCTTCTTCAGCAAGCTGCAAAGCCTGCTCGCGCCGCGCGAGGGAGATCGCCGCAGCGAAGAATCCGACCGGCCCTTCATCCCCATCGACGCCTCGGTTGACCTGCCCTATGACAACCCGATCGCTGAACTGAATCCCGGCGATATGTTTGGCGAAATGACGTGCATGAGTTATTACCCACGCTCGGCGACGGTGCGTGCCCGCACCGACTGCGTAATGCTGGAAATGCTGCGCAACGTGCTCGACATTTTGCAGCGCAATAAGACCTTCCGCGCCCAACTGGAGCGCAACTACCGAGCCCGCGCGCTCGATTCGCACCTGCGCAGCGTCCCGGTCTTTAAGTCACTCACCCAGGACTTCATCGACCACCTGCGCGATCGCGTCGAACTCCTGCGCTTCAATCCCGGACAGGTAATCTGCCGCCAGGGAGATCCCGCTGACAGCTTCTACCTGGTCCGCATCGGCTTTGTAAAAGTTTCAGAGCAGCGGCCCGGCGGCGAACTGGTGCTGGCGTACCTGGCGCGCGGCGGATACTTCGGCGAGATCGCCTTGCTCAGCGGCAGCCCGCGCTCCGCGACCTGCACCGCGCTCGATCATGTGGAAGTCGTGCGCATCGCCGGCGAAGATTTCCAACTCATGCTCGACCGCTTCCCGGACGTTCGCCAAAAGCTGGAAGCAATCGCCCACGAACGTATCGAGGAAAATCGTCGGCACACGGTCCAGGCGCAGAACGTTCCGGTGGACCAATTCCTGGCCCAGGGACTGATGGAGGCGCAAAGCCTTCTGGTACTCGATCTGGAGAAATGCACGCGCTGCGACCAATGCGTCCGCGCCTGTGCCGATGCCCACGAGGGCGTCAGCCGTCTGGTCCGCGAAGGTCTGCGCTTCGACAAATATCTCGTGGCCACGTCCTGCCGTCAGTGTCGCGATCCGCTCTGCATGGTCGGATGCCCGGTCGGCTCCATCCGGCGGCGAAATACGCTGGAGGTGATCATCGAAGACTGGTGCATTGGCTGCGGCCTTTGCGCCACCAACTGTCCCTACGGGAATATCAATCTGCATCCCTTCCCGGCCGAACTCGATGACCCCGCGCACCCCGGACACAAGATCGCCGGCGTGCGGGTGAAGGCCACATCCTGCGATTTATGCCACGACCACGCCGAGCCGAGTTGCGTGTATGCCTGCCCGCATGATGCGGCGCACCGCGTGAATCCGCCGGAATTCTTTGCTGGCCTCCTGGCGCAACCCACGCCCGGCAAAGGCAGGAGCTGAGCCCGTGTTGCTTGATCACACGCATCGCAAATGGTTCGTCGGCAGCATCGTAGGGCTGGCCGTCGCGACCGCGGTGTACGTCCCCTATAGCCTGCACTCACCCCAAGGTGCACGGGGAGGCAGCGCCGTTGGATTGACATACGGAATCGCAGGCTTCCTCTTCATGCTGTTCGCAGGATTGCTGGGCGCGCGCAAGAAGTTTCCCGTATGGCGTGTGGGACGCGCGCAATCCTGGATGCGCGGCCATCTGTGGCTCGGCTTTCTCAGTTTTCCGCTGATTCTTTTCCACGGCGGATTTCACTTCGGCGGACCGCTCACCCGCGTGCTGATGTGGTTGTTCGTCTTCGTTTTCGTCAGCGGCATCCTGGGCGCCGCCCTGCAGCACTTCATGCCTCGTTTCCAAACCGCACAGCTTCCCATGGAGACCATCTACGAACAGATTGACCGCGTGCGCGGACAACTGGCAGAGGAGGCCGGCAAATTGGTAGAGGAAACCTGCTCCGCATTGGAAGGCGAGGTCTCGCGCGCCAGCGAACGGCAACGCGCCATGTCTGCCAGCGCCGGCACCCAGGGAGGACTGACGGTAGCTTCCGGGTTGCAAGCCAACCAGCGAGTGAGTACGCAGTTACGGCAGTTCCTGGACGACGAAATACGACCCTACCTGGATCGCGCCGGAGCGCATGCCCTGAGCCTAAGCAAGGCACCACAGGCGCAGCCGATGTTCCAGCAGTTTCGTGTCCTGCTTCCTCCCGAACTGCATTCGAACCTGGACGACCTGGAAAATATTTGCGAGGAGAAGCGGCAACTGGACAAACAAAGCCGCCTGCACAAGATTCTGCACGGCTGGCTGCTGGTGCACATCCCGCTTTCCTATGCATTGTTGCTGCTGGGTGCGGTGCATGCGGTAGTGGCCGTGAAATTCTGAGATTCAGCGATGTTGCGACGCACGCGGACAACCAAGAAGCTCGCCAGGCGCATTGACCTGCAGTACTTCGCGCGACCGCACCCGTTTCGGCGCTGGCGCTTCTGGCTGTCGGTGGCGATCCCCGTGATCGCGCTCGGCTGGTTTATCACACAGCGCGCCCAAGGTGGCCAGAAGGTGTATTCGAGCGGGCAACTCTCCCATGCTCACGCCGTCTTCACGCAGCAGTGCACGCTGTGCCACGTTGCCCAGGCTGGCGCCTTCACCGCCCGCGTGACCGACAAGGCCTGCCTCGCCTGCCACGACGCGCCCCTGCACCACGCCAATCAGACATTCACTCCCGAATGCGCGACCTGCCACGTCGAGCACAAGGGTGCGATGCTCCTGCAGGCCACGGCGGATGCGGCGTGCACTCAATGTCACGCCCAGCTGCGAACGCGCGATGGCCAACCGCACTACGTCGCTTCCATCACCGACTTTGAGAACAAGCATCCGGAATTTGGACCTTTGCGTTCGGGCAAAACCGATCCCGGTGGAGTGCGGCTGAACCATTACGTTCATTTGCAACCAAACCTGATCGGACCCAACAACACACGGGTCCAGATGACATGCGATGACTGCCACCGTTCCACGGCCGCAGGGACTTGGCCGTACGGGACAGCAGAGATACATCCGGTAGCGGCAACCGAAGCGAGCCTCAGTCGTCCGCACGGCCAGGCTTATATGCCGCTGCCGGAGTTCGCGAAGCAGTGCGCCGCCTGCCACACTCTGCAGTTCGACAAGCGCTTCGGCAACGAGCAGGTCCCGCATGATAAGCCCGAAGTGGTGCACGCGTTTCTGCTGAAGAGATTCAACGAATACATCGCCCCGCATCCCGCAGCCATTCACGAAGTGGAAACGCGCGACCGTCAGCTTCTCGGGAGGGAACCGGTCGTGCGTGTCGCGCACAATGCGTCCGAGTGGGTGCAGTTCCACGTGGACGACGCCGAGTGGCTGCTCTACACCAAAACTTGCAAGCAGTGCCACACGCTCAAGCCGACCGTCGGTCCCCTTCCCGAAGTCGCTAAGTCCAACCTCACCGCCCGCTGGCTATCGCATGCCGCGTTCGATCATCACGCACACCGCATGATATCCTGCACCGCGTGCCACACGCGCACGCCCGACAGCCGTGAGACGTCCGACGTGCTACTGCCTGGGATTCAGACCTGCCAGCAGTGCCATCGCGAAGACAAGCCGAAAGAAGCCGCCGAAGGCCGCTGCTTTGAGTGTCATCAGTATCACGATTGGACGAAGGCCAAGCCCACTAAAGGCGGGTTCACGATTCAGCAATTGCGCGGGAGCGTTCAGACCGCCGTCCCGGAAGGCTGATCATCGCTCTAGATCATCGTTGCGGTTGACCAAGGGCTTGCTTCGCTGGCAATGCTGCCGGCGGTTCGTCGGTCACGGTGAACACCGCTCCGTCACGCAAGTACACACGCTCCATCTCCTGAAGGTTGAAGGGACGCGCCCCTCGGCGTCCGAACACCGCCAGCTGATTCCCGCTCTCGTCCACCGCACGGTCGCGGTCGATTCCCTTGGACACAGCCAGAGCCGGGCCATGGCTGTGATAGGTCGCAATCAGCTTCGGCGTAGGCCGAGGGCTGAAGCCGCCGAATGCCGGGTTATCGGGCGGCGAGAATAGCTGCACCACTTTCAATCCGTTGACTCCGTCCGCAATATAGGCGAAGAGGCTCGAGCTCACCATGCCCAGCTTCACGTCATTGGCGTCGCCGATTTCGCCGCCGGCGTTGAACATCTGATCGAGCCTGGGTTGCTCGGGGCGCTCGACATCCACGATTGCCATTCCTTGTTTCCCGCCCGCGACATACGCGTAAGTGCGGGCAACGTACAGGTTGCGCGCGTCTTCAAGCGTGACCACCGCACCCGGAACCGGTTTCGGCCGGGCGAGGTGGGTGACATCCAGAACTTTCAAACCGTCGCGATCCACCACAAACGCATACCGGAATTGCACGGCTATCCCTCGTGGGTCGTTCAAGAACGGCGGCCTTATTTCAGCAGTCACCTTCGGTTGCAGCGGATTGTCGAGATCAACAACCACCAGCCCTCGGTCGCAAAGAATGTATGCGTAGGTTCCGGCGATGGTAATGCGGCGCGCGCCATTCAAAATGCCGTCAGGATTAAACGCCAGCGCCCGCTTGAGGAAGTTATTCGCCGGATTGCCATCAAGCAGCGTACCCACACCGGGGCTCTTGCCCTTCAGGTCGGGATCGCCCACGATCAGCAGGCCTTCGTACTTGTCGGCGACGTAGAGAAATCCATACATCAGGTGGATTGATTGTTCTTCGTTCTCCTTGCGATGCGAGCGCAACGGATCAACGCCGAGCGTAGTCGGCGTCGCCACTGCCATCGCGTATTTGGTTGGCAAGTAAGAGCGCTGCCCCAGCGGCGAGACCGGCGCCGTGACCATGCGCTCCGAGATATCTTTGTTGTCGATGTTGGCGATGTCGAAGATGCGAAGGCCACCTTTGCCCATCGCGGCGTAGAGATACTCTCCACGCGCCTGTAGGTCGAGGATCTCCGCACTCGGATGATGGTGCGCTTCTTTGAGCGCGCGATGGTTTTCGATGTGCTTTTTGTAGTTATCGGGATAAGCGATCTTCTGGAAGTCGCTGCCGATCACCGCGGGCGGCTCGTCATGCTCAGTCACAGCGACCGCTTCATAACCCTTGTTGCCAGTGGCCACGAAAACGTACCGTCCCATGAAGTTCATGAAGTTCGTGCCTTGGAGGAGCAATTGCGCCATCCAGGCATTGTTGTCGTTGGCGCGCGAGACGTGGCAGTCCGTGCATCCTTTCGTCTCTTTTCCGCGCACCGTGTGCGGGACAAACGTGCTGAATGACTGGCCGCTGAAGCCTTCCGCGGAAACGGTTTGCTGCTGATAGTAGAGCCAGTCGCGATCATTGTTCTGCGAACTGACCAGCACCGCGCACGCGGAACGCACCGGCGCCACCCGATTTCCCGTCACCGTGCCGTCAATGCCGAGCGTGTAGATGTCGTCGCGCAGCACCTGAAAGTTGTACGAAGTCCAGTTGCGCGTGGTCAGGCCTTCGTTGTGCAGCATGGGCATGCGCTGGTTGGCGGTCATCGAAAGATGGCAGCCATAGCAGGTCGGCGCCCACGAGGAATGACAGGTATAGCAAGTCATCCGCGTGTTCTGATGAGCAAGTTTGGATTGATCTTCATTTGGCGGTGCATCCCCCCAAGTCTGTCCGTCCTGCTGGATCGTCTTGGCCAGTCGCGACTTTTCGCTGTAGTGCCTGTTTCCCGGAGTGATCGTGTCCCGCACTTGCACTACTTCCCACTCCTTGTCTTTATCCAGCATCGAGCGCTGATACAACCGTTCGTCGTTCCAGTAGAAGCGGCGCTCCTGCCACGGTGTCCGCAGTCCAGCAAGATTGGTGCCGCCGGCGGGCGCTGCTGTGCCGGAAGTAGCGAGCGGAGCACGTTGCTGGATGGTGCCATGGCAATCCACACAGTCGATCTCGATGGCGTTGCGCGTCTCGCCATAGAGTTTGCCGTTGCCGTGGCTGTCCTGCTCGAAATGGCAGTCCACGCAATGCATCCCCTTTTCGAGGTGGATGTCTTTAAGGTGTACTGCCTTCTTCAACTTCTCGGGATCGTCGAAGGCAACAGTTTTGTCATCCGAGTCGAGCAGGTTGCCTTTGCGGTCGTGCTTGAAGACAGCGCGGAAGATCCAGCCGTGACTATGGAAATCGGCAAACTGCGTGTGCTGAAGCTGCTGATTGAATGCGGAAGTGCCGGTCTTTTCCAGAAAAGCAGTATCGGACCAGAAACCTCGAACTGCCGAACCCTCGGGATTCCGTGTCTGAACGCGGTTTTGCTCGTCGGCGTTCGGATGGCGTTGCTGGGCTGGCCACAGGTGTTCGCCATCCATTTCGTTGTCCCACCACGTGTAGCCGAAGTAGGTGGAGACCATATTCGTGCCCGGATGAATGTGGCACACAAGGCACTGGCTCGACGGAATGGACCGCGTGAACTGATGGCGAATTGGATGGCCCGACTCGGTATGCGGAATGGTGGGATCGGAAGTCGCGGTCTGTCCCTGATTGCCCTGGCTTGCGTACGCTCCGGAGTGTTCGGGCGAACGATCATTGGCATAGACGACGTGGCAGGCGCTGCATCCGCTCGCCCGGTAATCGCCAGGTTGATCGTTGGTGCCCGGAAACGAAAGCAGGGGGTCCATGAGACGAGTCTTCTGCAAACCCAGAAAGACAGGGTCGGTACGCAGCTCGGTGCCGAATCCGCGAGCGCTCAGCTTGATCTCCGGCTTCCCAGGATCTTCTTCCAGGCTGGGATTGCCGATTTCAGATTTTGTTTTGCCTCCACGCTCAAATACCCGCAGCACATTGCCGGGCTGAGAAATTTCCCAGCGCTCGATCGGATTGAGATAAGGCAAGATTCCCTTCTTGCTGACTTCGTCCGGCGTGGGCGGAGGAAATGTATTCAGGCGCTGGGGCGTGCCGTCGGGGCCGTAGCTCTCGCCGAATTGCGGAGTCTTAAAGGGAACTGCGCCATTGTTGTAGAGCGCCGCCCCCCACAGCATGGCGCCGTGCGTCATCATGCTGGTCTGAACCTTGCGCACCTCGCCGGTATGACAGCCCGAAGTCCCGCAGGTCTTTTCCGCAACCCGCAAGTCGCCGGGATTGACGAAGCGCACGTAGTCCCAGTTTTCCCGCAGCCAGCTACTATAGACACGCTCAGGGTTGGCGGAAGATCGTGCTTGCCTCGAATTGCGGGGCTGCGGATGAGCTTGCCTCTTCACCTGAGCATACCCGGCAGAATTTGGCAGACTACCCGGCGCAACCCGCGCCTCGCTATTCCCTCCGTGACAATCGGTGCAACCCAGGCGAACCGTGCCGGTAGCATGCATGGTGGGGCTGTCGGTTGAGGTGTGGCATGTCAGGCAACCGGCCGACTTTCGGTCGGCGTCGGCTTGAGATTGCACGAGCAGAACGCTTTCGCTGCTTTGAGCAGAAGCGGAAACGCCATTGCGGACCGCGAACACCAGGCACAGCAAGGCTGCCGCGCCGAGAACACCAAAGATGTTGTGCAATGCAAATCTCAAGTTCCCTCAAAAATGCGTTCAGAACTGAAACTTCACGTTGGCAAACAAGGAAAACAGGACCCTGCCGTTATAGATATCTTCCAGGCTTTGCCCCGGCACCAGCGCCGACGCCCCGGCGCGAATCACGATGTTCTCGCTCAACGGTGGACGATACTCGAAGCCGGCGCCAACATCCGTTCCGATACTGTGCCGGATCGGGCGCTGGAATAACAGCAGTTCCAGTGGCTCCGTGCGATCAAAGCGCAGATAGTTCGAGTTCACGAAAGCACGGAGCTTCGGCGTCACATCGAAGTCCGCTCCGAGATTGAAAACGTAAATCCCCGGGTTCACGAAGTTCGCCTGGCCCTCTTCCTTGCTCGACCGCAGATCGGGCAGCAAGCTCAGGGGAGTTGTCAGGGCCACGCCGGTAGCCGTCAGCCGGATGCCTTCGCGGTCCCAGAAGCTGAAGTCGGTGCCCGCAAAGTGCGTGTTGTCCACAATCGAGTCAAAGCCGCGCGCCGTGCCGTCCGTGCGGGAAGTGCCCGAGCGATTACTGGAATCTCCCGACGCATAAAAAAACGAAGCGCGATAACGCGCCCAATCTTTGTCTACGGAGACTTCCAGGGCCGCCATCTGCGCGTTGATGTTCACATGCCGCCCGGCAATAGTGTTGAAGTCGTCGTGTCCCAGCACCTGGTAGAAGGCATGGCTCACGTTAATGCGTCCGATGTGACCGTTGCCCGTCCATCCCAGATAATAGGCGCGAATGTTGTGAGGGTGGACCGTGCCGTTGACGACCGCTCCAACCGGCGCCGGACGCACGAGGAAGCCGTTGTCGTCATAGTGAACGCTGGCATCGTCCCTGTTGTAATGAAAGCTGAACTCGGTAGTGTAGCCCTTGCTGAGAAAGTCCTGGATGTAGAAATTAGCAACGTAAACCTGCTGCCCGCGCTTGTGGAATGTGTTCAGGCCGCTATTCGTATTTTTTTCGAGAAGATCAAACCACGCGACGTTGTAGGCCAGCCGATTAGAACGCAGATTCCCCAAGATCCGGACACCCGGCTGCTCTTCCGAAAAAAGAAATCCTCGGAAATCGCTGGTGAACTGCTGGATTCCGGCCCGCACCGAAACGAAATCATAATTCGGACTGAGGTCGCGCAGTTTGGCTTCGACAAAAGCTTCCTGCAAGCCAACATGAGTATCGAAGCGGTTCGTGCCCCGGCGCGTGTCGACGTTCACAATCCCGCGTTCGCGCGTTTGCAGAAAATTGAGATTGATCTCCGGCGTGAGACGAATACGAAAATCCACCGGACGAAAACTGGTGTCGCCCCGGAAGAGGTCGAATGACAAACGCAAGTCCTCGGAAAGGAATGCCTGCTCACCACGCCCAAAGAACTTGCTGTTGCCGGGATCCTCTGAGTTCAAGCCGCTCGGTACGGGCAGGCGGCGGCCGTCGAACCCGGTTTCGCTCGTCCCCGTGAAATTGAAGAACCAGCGCTGCCCGAAGATCGGGTAATCGCCCTTGATCCGGTTGCGATTGAAAGGGTCGTACCAGTGCCCTTTCACGTACGGCGCATCGGGTTGCCTCTCGTAGCGGCGCCACTCGGGCATGGCGATGTCCCAGCGGTCGGGGTTGGGTGAGAAATTCGCGGACTCGGGAGGCACTTGCTCCTGCGGGGTCTCTGCCTGGGCCTCTTGAGGAGCGGGACTCGGCATCCCGGGATAAGGCGTAGTCGGACCGGCACGCACCGCCGCGCAGGGCGTTCCCGGGACACCGGTTGGGCACGTGGCGGACGGAACTGCCTCAATGGACTCACGCAGCGCGAGTTCGAGCACGGTGACGGGGCTGCTCACCTGGAAGCTCGGAATGGTCTGCGTCTCGAATCCTTCCCGCGTCAGTTTGACTTCGTACGTGCCCAGGCGGACATCGCGCAGACGGAAGATGCCTTCGACGTTGGTATTAACGGAGTAACGCTGGTCACTGGCTGCCGTCTGCAGTTCCAGCAGGACGCCAGGAATCCCACGGCCCTGCGAATCGCGAATCACTCCCTGTACTGTAGCCGTGCCAGCGGGAGAACGCTCTGGAATACGGCGATCCGATTGAGCCTGACGCGCTGATAGAAGGGTCGTTAGAGAAAGCAGCAGAAAAAGTCCGAAACAAGGCAGACGCAAAACGGACCACCGGAGCGCGCCTCCGCCTGTCTGCACCCGTCAGCACCATCCCAAGGAGAGTCAGTTTCCTTGGTACCATAGCGACCACGCAGGTGCAAAGGAAACTGCGGCATGGGACTACGGTTGGTCACTAGGAAATGTGGGGGATGTTACCAAGGAGTAAGTTGTGGATCGCAGAATCAGGCGCTTCAGACAGCTTTCGAAACATGCTCGGCTATCAACTGGTCGAATGCTTTTTGCTGCTCGGCACTCTGAAAAACTCGCTTTGGAATGATCGTGAACGTTTGTGATCCCCAATACAAGATATAGCAGTGGGCATCGGCCAGCACGCGTGAATAAATTTTCCACTCCAAACGGGAGTCGATGTGCGCTGTATGGAAATGGATGCCCTCCGGCGAAAACGTGAGTGAATAGTCATCACGGAACTTTGGCTGATGCCGAAACGCCAAAGGCGGGATAATGAAAAAAACAAAAAGTAGAATGAGGCCGAAGGCAACTGCCACTCCAACCGCCGCCACGCCGAACCAATGCGAACTCGGCGAGCGCCATAAAATAAGCTCCGAGCGCGGCGAGGCCAATGGCCAAGACAATGTCGAGCCGAGGGCGAAGAACTGAAGCATAGTGAGCACGCATCGCTCGCTCTATGTCACTCTTCAAGTAACGGAATGAAAGATTAACAGTTTGATCGGCCACGGACCGATTTTACACGCGCAGCCCACCCGATAACTACTTCGTCTTCATCACATAAACCCCATCCCAATCCGCTTCCGGCGCGTTCTGCATGAACTCCAGCACCCGATCCATGAAAATCTGCGTAGGCCCGTCGTCCGGAAAGTGAGTCAGCATTTCTCCCAGACGGCTGGCGGCTTCCTGCCAGTTCTGCGCGCGGTAGGCTTCCATGGCGTGGTTGTAGCGCGTTAGCAGAGACTCGTATTTCTGTTTGTTCTCGGCAAAGTCCTGCAGTTCGTAGATGGTTACTGGGAGGTTCTTGCCCTTGACGCGAATCTTGTCGAGATCGCGGCAGACAAACTTGTCGGCGATTTCGCGGTAGGTCCCTTCGCTGATCACGATGCGGCCGCGATATTCCTTGGTGATCCCCTCCAGGCGGGACGCGAGGTTGACGTTGTCACCCATCACTGTCCAAGCCAGCCGCTTGGCGGAACCCATGTTGCCGACGTTGACCGGGCCGGTGTTCAAGCCAACGCCGATCGAAATTTGCTTTCGGCCTTCCGCTTTCCATTTGGCATTAAGTTTGTCGAGACCCTGGATCATCTGCAAGGCGCAGGTGCAGGCGCGATAGGCGTGATCGGTCTGCGGATAGGGCGAGCCCCAGAACGCCATGATGGCGTCGCCGATATATTTGTCCAGCGTACCCAGGTTGCGGAAAATCACTTCGGTCATTTCTCCCAGATATTCATTCAACAGGAGCACCAGTTCATCCGCGCTCAGGCCCTCGGAAAGCGTGGTGAAACCGCGGATGTCGCTGAACATGACCGTAAGCTCTTTGGTCTCTCCGCCCGGCCGGATGTATTTCTGCGGATCTTTTTCGATCAGCGCGATCACGCCGGGTGAAAGGTACTGCGAGAACGTCTTGCGGATTTTCCTTTTCTCGCCTTCCTCAAAGATCATCCGGAAGCTGGTGATGAATGCATAGTTGACCACCAGCGTGCCCGCGGGAACCACACAACTGAGCCAGAGTCCCCAGTGCGCGAAGCTGAAGTAGCTGAACCAGGCAAATGCGCCGAGGGTTAGAAACAGTGAAATGGTTGAGTACAGCGGCTTGATACGGCTGAACCAGAATCCGAAGACCAGGCCGAACAGCAGGATGAAACCTGTGTCGATCATTTCCTCATGCAGGCCGCGCGTGAGGAAGCTGCGTCCCTTCTCGTCGCTGTGGAGAAGGTTGTCGAGGATGTTGGCGTGTACTTCGACCCCCATATACCCGGCATCCTGCTTTTGAAACGGGGTGCTGCGCAAATCGCCGATGCCGAGGGCGGTGCCACCCACGAGTACGATCTTGTCCCTGAACGTTTCTGTTGGCACGGCGCCACTGAGCACATCCCACATCGAATAGTGCTGGTACGTGTGGTACGGCCCCGTGTAGTTGATGAGCACGCTGCCATCGTGCCAGGGCCGCAGGTTATGGCGGCCAAACTGGATACGCTCTACTCCGTTTTCAGAAATATAGGCTGCAATCTCCTGATCCGGAATTTTTTCGTATTCCCGTAGCACCTGCATGGCTAGCGAAGGAAAGAAATCCTGATCCTGATAGCGCACGATGAGCAGGCCCCGCCGCAAAGTGCCGTCGGGATCAGGGTTGGTGTTAAAGAAACCGTAGGAGGCAGCGGCCTCGGCCAGCAGAGCCAGGTTTGCCTCAGCGCCCGGGTAAACGTTCCCGCCATTCTCCTGCCAGGCGCGGCCCAAGTCGAAATCGCGGCCCTGCGACTTGACTTTCAGCACCTGGGGAAACGCCTTGGCCCAAATAATGTTGAAGTATTCCTCCGCCCGCTTGGCGTCGGACGATTGGGCGCGCTCCCGGTCCAGGAACAAGTGTCCCAGGACAACTCGGCCGGACGTTTGCAGCGCGGCGGCAAACGCGGCGTCGTGATCGCCGGCAGCTTCAAGCTGTTTAATCTTGGCTGTGACGCTCGCGGGCGCTGAGGGGCCAAGCTCGCGCTGCAGTTGATGGAGCGCCTGTTGGGCGGAATTGCTCTCGGGTGTCGGGAAAGTGGCGTCGAATGCAATCACGCTCGCGCCGCCGGCGCTCAGCCGGTTCACCAGCAATGCGTAGGATGTGCGTGGCAAGGGGAAGGCGCCAACGTTCTGGAGGGTTTTCTCGTCAATGCCGACGATCACGATGCGTTCGTCGTGCGGCCGCTCCCCGCGCGCGGCAAAACGCATGTCCAGCGAGCGCTGCTCAACGTTTTGCAGGAATAGAAAACCAGCCCGAGTGTTGCCGCCAATCCCGGCAAAGGCAAACAACGCCAGGCCCGCCAGGGTAACGAGCAAGGCGAGAGCCAGGTCGACCTGCCGTACTGAGAATCTGCGCAGCCACCGTGACCAGCGGGACCACCTTTGTTCGCGCAGCGTCATAACCATCGCGATTCCGGGCTAGCGCGGCCCGGACCCAGACGACGCATGGATGTAATAAGCAAACAATTATCTGCACTTAGGGTCTTGCGGATTGCATTTCGGCTGGCCGGCCGGCGTGCCCGTGTTCAGTTGTGTCACCGCCACCGCCCATCCCGCAGCTGCAACTCCAACACCAATGATAACGTCGCGCACCAGATGCGGATGCCGGACCGGAGGTAGAGGATCGGGCACAACCGTATCTTCAATGCTTGCCCGTTGCACGTCGGGTGGCGTGGACTGGGGCTCAAACCCTGCGGGAGGAATCTCAGAGCTGATCACGACCATCTGCCCGGCGGTGACCATGACCTGGTCCTGAGTTGATTCGCCGGAATTCTTGACAACCTTGGCATTTCCGACCGGGGTGACCGAGACCTTCCCGGTGTAGCAGATGACCGTCGTCTTATTGCTGTCGTAGCCGACAAAGAAGTCCGTGCCGATTACGCCAATGACGGCGTTGGGCGTTTTCATCTCGAACTTGCCGTTGGGCTGCGTGACCTTGACGACCTTGCTCCGCACCTTTCCGAAATTCATTTCCAGCGAGGTTTGTTGGGATGTGGCATCATGCTGCACCACGCGCAGTTCACTGTTCGAACCCAGGCTGAGAATGGACCCGTCCGTCAGACCGGCGCGCAGGCGGCCCTTCTGTTCGGTCTTGAGTAGATCATTCCATGCCAGATCCTCATTGACCTTGGCAGCCTTGGTATTGCGCGTGGCCGACGGAATCAAGGCGCGTATCTGACCGGCAGGTTGCCCTCCCTCCGGCGGCGCACACAGCCCAGGCAATGGCGTTAGCAAAAGGCACAGTAATCCAGCAATAAGACGTCTGAATGGAATCAAGCCAGGCCCCTTCCCTTTTCCCAACTGTATTTTTGGGGGATAAGCGAATTGTGTCATACGAAGAGGGAATGTCAACGTTACAAATCTCGGGGGTGACAACTGTGGTTACACGAAAGTACCAGCCCCCTCGTTTCCACCTGGGCGCCGTATTAACATTCCCGCAGACAGGAGTTCTCGAGACTCCTCGCGCGCCGAGTGCGTCCCACAGGCGAGTCTTTGAGGTGGAATGAGCCACTGCCGTTGGGGTCAATCCGCACTGGTTGTCTTCGGCGCTTTGTTTCTCCTGCTGCTTGCAACTTTCCTGATCTCGTGCGGCAGCAGCACCGCGCCTTCCAATGCTCCGCCGCCACCCCCGCCCGTCCCGCTCACTGCCGCCGACGTGCAGCAAGTCGTCGAAAATGCTGCCCAGTCGCTGAACGTTCCCATGGCCATCGCGGTGGCCGACCGCGCGGGGAAAATTCTGGCGGTGTTTCAAAACGCCGGAGCACCGGCAACCTCGACCGGCAACTTCGGAGTGACGGTCGATAGCAAGGAACTCGCCGTCGCCCTGGCTCGCACCGCGGCCTTTTTCAGCAACAACCAGGCTCCGCTTTCGAGCCGCACGGTGCGCTTCATCAGTGGGATCCACTTTCCGCCGGGCGTCTCCAACGCCCCCAACGGCGATTTGTATGGGATCGAGAACACCAACCGAGGCTGTCCGCTGAACACCAGTTTCCTGCCGGGAAAAAACATTGATCCGTCCCGTTCGATTGACGGCCTGAGTTTGGGGCTAGGCATTATTACCGGCAAGGCTGACAACATGGACAGCGATCCAACCGCCGTGAATCCGGGAGGAGTTCCACTTTTCAAGAACGGCTACGCGGTCGGAGGAGTAGGAGTAGTCAGCACTTCAACAGACGAAGCAGAGTTCGCGGCCTTTTCCGGCGCGTCCCAGTCCGGCCTGCTCCCGGACCCATCGCAACTGCCGCCGCCCGGAGTCGTCATCATCGGCGGCATTGCCTTGCCCTTCGTAAACCAGACCACTCCCCCGAACGGCATCGGTCCCGGAACTCCGGCCGGCACATATGTGATAGGACCGCTGAATGGTGGATTGCCCCCGGAAGGCGACCTGGTGGGACCCACGGCAGGAGTCTCTGGTCTGAATCAGAATGACGTGGCGAACATTATCAGCCAGGCAGTGGCCACTGCCGAGATCACGCAAGCTGTGATTCGTCTGCCCCCAAGCTCCCGCACGCGGATGACGATCGCAGTCACGGACCTTGATGGCACGGTATTGGGCCTGCACCGTATGCCGGACGCAACCGTTTTCAGCATCGACGTAGCCGTGGCCAAGGCCCGCAATGTTATCTATTTCAGCAGTCCCACCGGGACTCCGGACCTGCCCGGAGTTCCCGTGGGCACCGCTGTAACCAACCGCACCATCGGCTTCGGTGCGCAGCCCTTTTTCCCGCCCGGCATTGACGGCTCGGGTCTGGGCCCCTTTTTCAATCTCTACACATTTGACATCGCCCATCCATGTACGCAAGGTTCCCAAGCAGTGAACCCCGATCAAAACGGGGTTGTCTTTTTTCCCGGAAGCCTGCCTCTCTATAAGAATGGAGTGCTGGTGGGTGGTTTGGGAGTGAGCGGCGATGGCGTCGATCAGGACGATTTCGTTACCAATGCCGGCGCCAAAGGCTTCGAAGCGCCTGACAACATCCGCGCCGATCAGGTGATCATCGACGGCGTGCGTCTGCCCTACTTGAAGTTTCCCCGGAACCCGACCCAGTGATTGGCAAGCGAGCTACAATGCCTCCCGTCCGAGTGCAGCTCCCCGGCGCTCTCTCCAACTTTCACAGTTCCATCCATCACCGCCGACCAGGACGTGCACCGTGCCCGCTGCGAATATGGGTTTCTTGCGGACATCTCCATTCCATACCTGGCGGCGAGCTTACGCGATCCCGGAGCCTCCAGCAAAATGACCCCGATTATGCCCAGATTGCGACCAGCCCAACGTTCATCCCCCAGGTCCTTCGTCGCTCCCCAGCTTCCAGGCAATCTGCCGCAGCATGCCCAGCCAGAGTTCGGCGTCGCGCGCCTCCAGCTGCAGACGCCGGACCATGCGCCGCACCTTGTCCTCGGTCGCCTCCGCGGCTCGTGGCTTCACGTATCCGCTCTCCCGCAGGGCCTGGAAGAGTATTTTCGTGATTCGTTCGATCGCTCCCGCCGCGGCCGGAGTCTGTCTTGCTTTTTTCCGCTGAGATTTTCCTGGGCGCACGAGTTCGTACAGGCACACGGCCACCGCCTGCCCTAGATTCATCGAAGCGTGCTCTGCCCGCGTTGGAATCCGCATCAGCCAATGGCAGTAGCTGAGGTCGCGATTCGAAAGGCCCACTTTCTCCGAGCCAAACAGCAGCGCCACCTTGCCCGCTCCCAGTCGTCTGCGAATAAGACGGGCGCCGTCTTCCAGCCGCCGCAAGGGATGCTGCAATTCCCGATGCCCCACCGCCGTCGTCCCGACCACCAAGGTGCAGTCCGCCACCGCCTCGGCCACGGTTTTGTATTCCTCGGCGTTGGCCAGCAACTTCGCGGCGCCCATCGCCGAGCGCGCCTCCCGAAATGCCACCTCGTAGGGACTCACCACCCGCAAGCGGCGCACTCCGAAATTGCTCATGGCCCGCGCCGCCGCGCCGATATTGAGCGGATTCCGCGCACTCACCAACACCACTCGAAGATGGTCCAACTCGCTGATCACGGCCCTGCCATTCTACGACGCCCGCCGGGCGCATCCCTTGGCGGCGCAACGACAAAGCGTGGCCTGCGACTTCCGTCCTTGCTCCGCATCTAATCCTCAGTGTTACGATATAGACCCGTTTGCTGCGGGCGGACGCTTTACCGGTTGCTGCTGACAAACTGCCAACCGGCAACCGAGAAGTCCCTGGAGGAACAATGGCAAGCAACGCGATCGTGGAAGTGACCGACGCGAATTTTGATGCGGACGTTTTGAAGGCGGACAAACCGGTGCTGGTGGATTTCTGGGCGACCTGGTGTGGCCCCTGCCGCGCCATCGCTCCGATTGTGGAAGAACTGGCCGGCGAATACCAGGGCAAGGTCAAGGTTGGCAAACTGGACGTGGACCGCAACGGCGCGACTCCCATGCGGTACAAAGTGACCGGCATTCCCACTCTGCTGGTATTCAAGAACGGACAGGTGGTCGAACAACTTGTCGGCTACCGTTCGAAGGAAGAGATTCAAAAGGCCCTCGACAAGCACGTCGGTTCCGCAGTCGGAAATCAGCTTCAGCCCCGCACGGTTTCGTAAAGCACGAAGCGCCCGGAGCAAAATCGCCGGGCGCCTCTGTGTCCCTTGACCACCAAACACTGACCACAAATCACTGACCACAAATCACTAACCACAAATCACTAACCACTAACCCCTGGTTTTCAGTACTTCCTTAGCACGCCAATCACCCGTCCCTGAACCTCCACCGCCGCCGCCGGAACCATGATCGGCTTCATCGCTGCATTCGATGGCTGTAAGCGGACGTTCTCTCCCTCGCGATAGAACCGTTTCAGCGTGGCATCGCTGCCATCGACCAGCGCCACCACAAGATCTCCGTTGTGCGCTGTCTTCGTTTTCTCCACCAGCACGTAGTCGCCGTCGAGGATCGCTTCGTCCTGCATCGAGTCACCGCGCACTTCGAGCACGAATACTTCCTTCGAACGCACGAAATCGGCGAGCGAGATCGTCTCGTTGTTCTGCACCGCCTCAATCGGACGCCCCGCTGCAATCCTGCCCACCAGCGGCAGCACCACCGCCGTGTTCACGGCCATCGATTGCTTGAGCTTTCCCCGGGGCGGCAGCAGATCAATCGAGCGGCTGCGGTTGTAGTCGCGCGTCAGCAGCCCCTTCTTTTCCAGATTGGTTACGTGCTTGTGGACCGTGGCCAGCGAACTCAGGCCCATCCCTCGCTTGATCTCTTCATACGAAGGGGAGTAGCCATTCTCCGCCACGAAACGCGAGAGGAAGTCGTAGAGTTCACGTTGACGCCGGGTGATCGCCATGCGCGCAGTATGGGCGAAAGATAGGCGAATGTCAAGAGCAGCACTCAGCACTCAGCCGTCAGCATTCAGCAATCGCCTTGTTCCAACAATCCGCGCCCGAAACCGGGGTGGGCTAAATGCTAAAGGCTAAATTCTTACAACTGGCTGCTGACGGCTGAGTGCTGACTGCTGCTCTACTCCGTCACCGCCTTCAGGAACTGATAATAAAAATCCACGCCTCGATAAAATCCTTCCACCGGTTCCCGCTCATCCTTGCCGTGCGCCCGGATGTCATCCCGGGCGTAGGCCACGCCCGACACGGCGTAGGTCGGCATCCCCGCCGCGTTGGTATAGACGCCGTCCGAGGCGCCCGTGCTCATGCTCGGCAGCACGGGAATTCCCGGCCACATGGCGACGACGACTTTGTCGAGCGGGCGAAACACCTCATCGCGCGGCGCGGGTGGCACGTAGCTGTGCCGGTCCGAGCCACGATCCATCAAAATGTTGTTGTTTTCGCGGAACTGAACTTTGACCTTGGGGTCGGCCACTACCTTTTCGAGCGTGAGGCGCGTCTCCTCCAGCGAATGTCCCGGCAGGATGCGGCAGTTCACGTTGGCTTGCGCCGTCTGCGGCAACGCGTTGTTGGCATGGCCTCCGCTCAGCCGGGTCGCAACACAGGTGGTGTGCATCATCGAGTTGTCGATCGGATCTTTCGACAGCCGTGCCACCGCCTCCAGGTCCGGCGGATTCTTCAGCATCGCCTTGATGTCCGCAGCGCGCTGTCCGGTTGCCGCCATGCGCTCGTAATACGCGCGCGTGATGTTGTTCAACTCGAACGGAAACTGATAGTGCTCGAGCCGCGTTAGCGCGTCGGCCAGCTCGTAGATCGCATTTTCCGGCCGCGGCAAGGAACTATGTCCGCCCGGATTCGTAGCCGTCAGCACGAAATCGCCATACAGCTTTTCCGTTGCGTTCACATCCATGAAAATCGGTTTGCCTTTATCCATCAGCACACCGCCGCCATCATGGTTGAGGACGAACTCCGCATCAATCAACTCGCGATGGTTCTGGAGGAGCCAGTCCACCCCGTTCGAGGTTCCGCCTTCTTCGTCCGCCGTCATCGCCAAAATGATGTCCCGGCTCGGCACATAGCCCTCCTTCTTCATGCGCATGAGCGTGGCGCTCATGATGGCGTCGCCATCCTTCATGTCGGTCGAGCCGCGGCCATAGAAATAGCCGTCCTTCTCGACAAACTCGAACGGATTGGTCGTCCAATCCTCGCGCCGCGCCTCGACGACATCCAGGTGCCCGATCAGCAGCACGGGCTTGTGCTTGCCCGAGCCGTGCAGGCGCACGACGACGTTCTCCTTCCGGTCATTCGGACCGAGCACGTGAATGTCGTTGTCCTGGAATCCTGCGTCGCGGAATCGTTGTGCCATGGCCTCGGCAGCCGCCGTTACACTGCCCACCGAGTCGGTGGTGTTGATTTCAATCAGTTGCTTAAAGATGTCGTGCGCCAGCTGGCGCGTAGCGGCGTCGTCCAGTTGCGCCGACGACGAGAGAGCAAGAAACAAGATGGCGACGAGACAAAACAACTTGGGCCGATTCAACCTGGTTCTCCTTGATATGGGGAAGTCGCAGAAAACACTACCAGATGACGAGTGAAAAGCGCAAAAGTCAACGAGGTTCCGGGACGCGGCTTGCCGTTTCTCGTTATCGACGATGGAGGGACGGGCGTCCTCGCCCGTCCTCCCCGTGGACTTGTCATTCCGAGCGAAGCGAGGAATCTGCAGTTCGCTTTGGGCGGAGCAGCCCCAAATCCTCGACGGTAGTACCCCGCACCAGCGCCAGCGCAGTCACATCGTTGTGCGCAGGAGCGGTCCGAACGAATTGCTGTACCGCGCGGAGAATGGTCAAGCACAGTTCCGGCGCGCTGGACGCGGGGGCACCTTGCAGGATTCTTTTCGTGCTTTCCAACCCGAATTCTTCTCCCTCGCACTCCGCTTCCACGGTTCCCCGGGAGACGAGCAGAAGAACCGCACCTGGCGTCATGGCGCAAGTCGAAGCGCTCCGTGTGGTGTGAGAAAAAAGTCCGAGCGGCAACCCGGTAGCCTCGAGCGGCGTGATGCCCGTCTGATCGCGCAGCAGGCCGGGCGTGTGGCCCGCGTTGGCGTAGCACACCGTGCCCAGGTCCTCGTTGTAGCATCCGATGAATGCCGGACAGCTGCGCACTCCCGCACAACGCAAGATCGTCCGGTTGAGCTGCTGGGAGATCTCGATCATGGCTACCGGCTCGTTGATGTCTTCCTCTGCAAAAAGCTCAGGTGCAAGAGTTCGGAACGTCCTCTGTGCGGCGATGAGGATCTCGCGGGTATCCTCGCGGCGGCCGGCGATGTCGAATAACCCAAACAGCACACGCGACGCACCCACGCGCAGGAATTCGTAGAAATCGCCTGCCACGCGCTGCCCGTGATAGATCGCGGCGATCTCCGCCTGCCGTAAGGCGGGCACGTCGGAATGCAGCGGATCGGTGAGCACGGGCGGCGCCGGCGCCCGCTTCCTGAAAAAGCGCCGAAAAAGCTCCAGAGGCGGCGAGGCTAGCGTGCGAATCAGTGTTGTCTTTTCAGACATAAATTGCCCCTCAGCGCCGGCGCGCAAGAGGGGCTGGAGGGCACATGTCACCAGTGAGACAAGCGATTGCTCAAACATGATGGATCGGCATTCCGCCTGTGATGTTTTAGGCGTTCCGGGAAAAATGAGTTACTTCGGGGCTAGATCGAGCCGGAAGATGGGCAGCCTGTAGCAGACCTCATCACTTGTCGTGCGGTGCAAAAGAGAAGAAGCAAACCGGCTAGCGCTTTCGAAGGATCCCCAGTTATCGGATTGGGTTCGCCAGCAGGTCAGGCAACAGCGGAAGGGATTGAGGGGCGGACCTCCCCGCCCCTCTCCGATTCGATCTGCGCCGCAGCGTCATCCGCGCAGCAGGCGTTGCTTGCCGTCGGATGAAGCAACGCAGAAAAGTCTATTTGCTGTCGCCGTCGTGATTGACATTCTTGGTCTTGCTTAATGTGACTTTGTCCTGGACGACAGTAGAGGTTTGCTTGGGAGGCTGAGGCTGATGTTGGCGGGCCGCAGTCTGCGAGACTTGGTCCGCGTGGCTCTTCGAAGACGCGTGATTTACCGGATTGACCATTTGGGTTGGGGTCCCTCGCCCCACCTTAGGCATCGGCGGCTGGTGCCGGGAACTTCAGCGGACATCGCAATATTTTGATTTCCGGTAACCACGAGCGGGTTACTTACTTTGCCTGCCCCGGAGACTCTTTGGCCTCTCCCCCTTTTCGTTTCCAGTCAGAAAGGAAAGCGCCGTTGAGTTCGTACATGACGAGTTCCTTGGTGTTGCGCGAGAGCGCCGTCTGCGCCTTCCACGAGCCCTGGAAGGTATTCTGCAGAAAGTAGTAGTCCTTGCCGGCTTCGAGCTGCATTTCGAAACCATCCGCATTTTCCGACTGCGACACCAGCATGTACTTGCCAGGATCAAGATAGGCGAAGCTGTAAGTGCCCATTTTGTTGACCGCGATCACGCGATCGTTCGCGTGCAGTTTGAACTGGTTCCCCTGTCCGGTATAGCGTGCCGCCAGCGCGGGACAGACCACCACCACCAGGGCTTTATCGGGCTTCAGTTCCGGAAGCGGATGGTTCTCCTTATTGAGTTTGAAATCGTGCTTCGACTGCAGGTCCCTCAACAATTCCTTGTTGATCTCGGCGCCTTTCTCCGAAAACTCCGTAACCGTGGCTCGCCCGTCGAAGACCGCGCGCGCCTTCTCGATCACTCTGTCCGAGGACTCTTTCTGTATTTCCATCAGGAAGGGCTCAACGCCTCCCGCTTTCGCATACTCCACGTACATCCAGTAATCGTTGACGTGCTTGCCGGCGATGATTGCGCCCGGAATGCCGCCGATGATCTGCGACAGGGCCCCGCCGCGCATGTGGGTCGTAACCTCAAAGACGACTTTGACGACGTCGTCGTAGCCCACGTCAATGTTGTCGCCGGCTTCGTCCTTGAACAGGAGCTTGTGCGCGGCGTCATCGAAGGTGAGCACGCCGACTTTATCCACCAGCACGCGCTTCTCCTCGCTCCGGTGGCGGCGGATCTTGACGTGCTCAACCACCATCTGCTCGGCAAAAGCGGAACACACCAGGCCCAGGACAAGACCGATCTCCACGACGTGTCGCTTCATAGTCACCTCCGAGCGGTGGGATTATAGCGCGTCCGCCCGACCGCAGCGTCGTCGGACGCGCCGGCAACAACGAACTCTACGTCCTTGACTACAGCGGCAAACTGTATAAGTTGGTGGGGGGAGGAGCGGAGCTGTCAGCTCGATTGTGCCGGTTGGTTGAACGATCTCGCTTGGATCGATGGGAGGAAGTCATGAAATGGATCACACGCAAAGACGTAAAGGTTGATCGAGTAGCCTGTCCTTGGCTAATCAAGCGCTTCGTCGATCCGCAGGCGCAGTTCTTGTTCGTCGAGGAGAAAGATCTACTTGAGAAAGCCACCCAGGAAGCGGCGATCCCCTTCGATGCCCCCAAGATTGACGCCATAAAACTGAATCATCGCGGTGCGCGCTGCACCTTCGAGGCGATCATCGAAGACTACACAATCTCTGATCCTGCTCTGCTGCGGCTTGCCCTGATCGTCCGAGCTGCCGACGTCAAAGGCCAGGAAAATGTTGCGGCCGAGGGTATCGGTTTGCGTTCCATTGCTCAAGGATTCGCCGCCATGGGTCTGTCGGATGGGGATCGGCTCGCCAGGCAGTTCCCTGTCTATGATGCTCTGTACGCCTACGTCCAGAGACAGGGAAAGTGAATTCGCATTCCCAGCGAGATCTGATCCTGATTAACGCCGCAGGCTTCCTACGTTCGCTCGGAGTGGGTTTAACGGGCGTGTTAATGGGGATCTACCTTTTTCGCATCGGATTGTCTTCATTCACGATTGGACTCGTTATCGGCGCGGGGCTGGCCGGCGCGGCCCTGGCAACCGTCGTTGTAAGCGTCGCAGCTGATCGTCTGGGACGCCGTCACTCACTCATTGTTCTGTCCCTACTAAGTGCTATTGGCGGTCTGGCCTTGGCGCTGGCGCCCACCCTGCCCGTACTTTTCATGATGGCGTTCATCGGGATGCTGAATGGAACAGGTACGGATCGTTCCGCTTCCTTT
Source organism: Terriglobales bacterium (assembly GCA_049273945.1). Lineage (GTDB taxonomy): Bacteria > Acidobacteriota > Terriglobia > Terriglobales > Acidobacteriaceae > Acidiflorens. The sequence goes on from JBASRS010000083.1 coordinate 32,291, forward strand.
GCTCTTGAGCAAGCGGTCGTCCCGGGCCTGGCTCCAGATACGAGGCGAACCTGGAATTTGGCTTGGTATAACGTCCTGCTTGATGGAGGAGGGTCGCTTGGGGCACTAGGCGCAGGCCTCCCCATTCTTCTCCAACAACGCCTCGACTTCTCCGTACTCAGTTCGTACAAAGTCGTGTTTTTCGCTTGTTCCGCGCTGTGTCTGATGGTCGCAGCCGTTTACCTGCTCCTGTCGCCCGCCGTTGAAATTACGAACCCGCCGACACCTGGGAAGGTGAGTATCCCTATCGCGCCCGAAATCAGGAAAGTCATGACCAAGCTCACCGCTCTATTTTCGCTGGACGCTTTGGGGGGCGGCTTCTTGACAGATGCCCTGGTCGCGTATTGGTTCTTCCGTCGCTTCGGAGTCGCTGAAAACGACCTGGGCCTCGTCTTTTTTGCAGTGCACGTATTGAATGCTTGTTCACACCTCGGAGCAGCTTGGCTGGCTCGACGGATCGGGCTGGTGAACACGATGGTGTTCACCCACCTTCCATCAAGTCTGTTCCTCATAGCCGTGCCCTTTGCACCTTCGTTCCAATGGGCAGTCCTGCTCTTTCTTTGCCGCGAAGCTTTAGTTGAGATGGACGTGCCGACTCGCCAGTCGTACGTGGCAGCACTGGTACGACCGAGCGAACGAACCTTTGCCAGCGGAATCACAAATCTCGTCCGCAATGTCTTCTGGGCTGTCGGTTCGTCGTTGGCTGGCTTTTTCATGCAGAACGTCGCCTTCTCGGCTCCTCTGGTAATCGGAAGCGGGACCAAGATCGGCTACGACCTGCTGCTCTTTCGTGCTTTTCGGAAGCTCCGGCCGCCCGAAGAGCAGTAATCTGTGGCAAGCGTGAAGCGCGCAGTGCGGATGGTCACGGCCACTGACCAGCAATATGAAACCAGAGGTCGAGGGGTTGCGTTGGTGCACATTTTAGTGAGGGTCAAGGCGCATTGACTAAAGCTCGCCTACAGAAGAGGACACGGCGATGGCTGGGATGCGCACTTCTTGTCCTCGCTGCCCTTGCTAGTGCCAGTGCAAGCGACGGACCCATCGCTCTAGCCACCGTACGCACGTCTGCGTCGATAACCCTCGACGGTCGGCTCGATGAACCCCTCTGGCGGGACGCGCCCATGTTGAAGCTCGTCCAGCAAGCACCGAAGCCAGGCGAACCGACGCCTTATGAGACGGACGTCCAAGTCATCGTGACCAGCGACCGGATCTATTTTGGCTTTACCTGTAAAGATCCTGATCCGCGCCGCATTGCCATTCACACGATGCGACGTGACGGTGACATGACAGGTGACGACACGGTCAGCATCGTACTTGACACCTACGGGGACCGGCGTACGGGCTACTTCTTCCAGATCAACGCAGCCGGAGCTCGCGTCGACGGTTTAATTTCTAGCGCCCAAAGCGCCTCGCTCGATTGGGACGGTATTTGGGATGCGCGTACCGCGAGAACGCGGGACGGTTGGTCGGCGGAAATTGTCATTCCATCGCGCACATTGAGCTTCACGCGCGGCCTGAACGATTGGGGACTCAACCTGGAGCGATTTATTCCGCGCGAACGGCTGTGGTTGCGCTGGTCATCGCCGACGTTGGATTCATTCTTGTACGATCTCAGCCGAGCCGGCCGGGTGACTGGAGTGGGAGAGCTTCAACAGGGCAAGGGCATCGAGATCACTCCGTACGCGACGGGAAAAACCAAGCGTTTCTACGGAGTGAGTCCACGAGCATGGCAGGGAGCTGTCGGCGGCGAAGTCACCTGGAAGATTACTCCGCAGCTGGTTACGGTCTTCACCGCGAACACGGATTTTGCCGAGACCGAAGTTGATACGCGGCAAGTCAATCTCACTCGCTTCCCGCTCTTCTTCCCGGAAAAACGCTCCTTTTTCCTGGAAGGAGCGAACCAGTACGCCTTCGGTCTGAACCTTGGAGATCAGTTCATCGCATTTTTCAGCCGTAATGTAGGGCTGCTCGACGGTGCCCAGATTCCCATCGACGCTGGGGTCAAACTAAACGGCCGCGTTGGGAAATGGAATCTTGCCGCCCTGGATGTGCAAACGCGCGAAACGACCGTGCCTAAGCAAGTGGTACAGGACCTTGGATTACTCTCGCCTGTCGTGCCGGGCACGAATTTGTTCGCCGGCCGCATTTCTTACGACTTCAACGAAAACCTCCGGATTGGGGCGCTCGTGACTCACGGCGATCCGGAAGCGCTGCGCGACAATACGTTCGTGGGCATTGACGCTGTTTGGCGCATTTCGAAGTTTCGTGGCAACAAGAATCTGCAGTTCGGCGCGTGGGCCGCGACTACCCAAGGTGATGTGGGGCCTGGCAGCAAGGTCGGTTGGGGCTTGAGCGCGGATTATCCTAATGATCTGTTGGATTGCAATGCCAGTGTGAACCAGTATGGTGAGGCGCTGGAGCCCTTGCTGGGATTCCTCCCACGACCGGGCACGCGGCGGACCGATGCTTTTTGCGCGTACCAGCCGCGTCCTTCCAAGACCGGTCCGTTCCGCTGGATTCGCCAGGAGTTCTTCGAGAACGAATACCTCCGCTACACGGACCCGCAAGGCGTGCTCGAATCGTGGGAGTATTTTATGGCGCCGGTCAATGTGCGGTTCGAGACTGGCGACCGCTTTGAATTCAACTGGAACCCGCACGGCGAGATTTTGTCGGCGCCTTTTGAAATCGCTCCTGGGGTAAAAATCCCTATCGGTTCTTATGAGTTCACTCGGTATCGCCTCGAAGCGCAGACCAGCAGTCACCGGCCATTGCAGTTTGGAACGACGACCTGGTTCGGCTCGTTCTTCGACGGGCACCTCACGCAATGGCAAAACTACCTGAAGTGGACATCCCCAAAAGGCCGAGTGCAGCTAGAAGCGGACACGGAGAATGATTTTGGGCGACTTCCGGAAGGCAACTTCGTCCAGCGGTTGTGGCAGCTGCAAGGCGCGTACGCGTGGACTCCGAATCTCGTGTTGAGCAGCTTTGTGCAATACGACACCGAATCACAAAACGTCGGTACAAACACGCGGCTGCGCTGGACGATTAAGCCTGGCAACGACCTCTTCATTGTCTGGAACCGAGGTTGGCAGCGACTGATCCTGAGTCCTCACGACACCAGTATCGTGCCAGAAAGCGATGTCGTTGCCGTGAAGCTCCGCTGGACATTCCGGAAGTAAGGCGCGCCGAGGACGAAAACCGTCGCGGGCCCAGTTTCCCCTGAAAGCCGGCATCGGGCTGCACGAGCCGGCACGCACAACTTATCCACAGATTTCACCACCCAAACGTCCGCGACTTGGCATATACTTCGACCCGCGCAAATCCTGCGCTCCGCGCCGGTTTGCGCTTAGGAGACTCCCCCATGAACAAGACAGTCGAGATCCTGCTAACCGTTTTGGCGCTGGCCGGAATGTATTGCGCGATCCCGAAACATGCTGCACCGGGCGGCAATCCCGTTGTTCGTGCAGAACAGGAGGTGATCATCGCCGATGGTAGCGACCCGATGCCGTTGTGCCGTGGGAGGCGCTGCAAATAATTAACTAGGACCAGTCTTCCAAGCCGAAAAATCGGGCCGCCAAAAATAAAGTTGCAAGGCTGCCGGAGGAGAGGTATGCTTCCGACCCTGAGCTACCTCAAGCGATGAACTGGCTAACCTATTTGAGCTGGCTTGCGGGCCCGGCGCTGCAGATCACACTCCTGACCTTCATGGTCCGGCGCAAGTTGCATGGAGTCTTCCCTAGATTCTTTTCCTACATCATCTTCCAGATCGTTAAGTCAGGAATTCTGTTCGTCACGTACCGGTTCTTCGAGGAAAGCTACTTCGACGCCTACTGGACCGGGAACGCCCTGAGCGTGCTGTTGGCCGTTATCGTGATGGATGAAATCCTGCAGAACCTCTTCAAACAATATGGAGGCATTCAGACCCTCGCCACGACCATTTTCCGCTGGTCCTGCGGACTGCTCCTTCTGCTTGCCATTGTGGGCGCAGTGTCTAGCCACGATGGGAGTGCGGACCGCGTGGTAGCGGCGGTCCTGACTTTTGAACGCAGCGTCCGCCTCATGCAGTGTGGCCTCTTTCTCCTTTTAATGCTTCTTTGCCGTTTGCTCAAACACTCTTGGCGGCAACCAACATTCGGCATCGCCCTCGGATTCGGAGTCTTTGCCAGCATCGAACTGATCCTCGTCACCATCGTCATGTCGTACAGCGACACTCCCGTGGCGATTGTCAGCCTGGTGAAGAGCGTGGCATACAATGCCGTCACTCTGCTCTGGATCGGCTACCTGAAGCAACAGGCCGAATCGGTGCCGCAAGTTGAGGTAGCTCGTCGAGTAAACGCGCTGAATGTGGCGTTGGCCGGGCCAATCGCCGCAGATGGTGCCGACACATCCTTTATGACAATGGTGGAGCAAGCTGTGGACCGCGTCCTGTCTCGCCATACCTGGCCGGCGCCACCCGCAGACGGATCTAAAGTCGTCGGCCGCAAGCCCGGGCCGGAAGAGAGCAATTAAACTAGCTTCCCACCGATGTTCCAAACATGAAGCCCACGGCAGAGGAACCGCGCACTGGTGCGAACTGGCCTCCGGAAGAGGGCCAAGTCATCTCGTTCAAGTCCTCCGACACCTGGAAAACAGGCATTCTCCGAGGCGTGCGCTGGGGCCTGGTCTGGCGAGATTTCATTCTTGACGATGGCCGGGTGATCCCCGAGCACAAGATCGCGGGATGCCCCCAGCCACCGGTTTGGCGCAATATTGCCGACGTTACCCAGGATGAGCGAGAGCTCTGGGAGGAGCGGCTCGTCTCCATGTCGGAGGCCGGTTTGGACCCCAGGGATCGCGAGCAGACCTTCTGGGCGGAGCTCAATCAGTACCTGGCCCACACCTACCTCAGGTTCAAGCAAGCTGGGCAGAGAGACGCGGGAACCACGGCCGCGACTCGCCCCGACGAATTTCCCGACCAGATCACAGACGTCAAGCACGTGGTCATCGTGCGGCTGAGTGAAATGCTGGAACTGAAGGCCGACGTCCGCGAGCGCGAATCCGCAGCCTACTCTTTGGGTACGCTGAAGAAATTGGAGACGACCCTGCAGGCCAATCCTCCCAGGCGCGGCGAGCATCGTATCTAGGAAGCCGCTAGTACCAGGTCACAGGTGACAGCAGAGAGGTTACAGGTCACGGCCCGCAGCTTACGGCCGATGCCTTACAGCTTTAGAGTCGGCAGGTCGCGGCTTCCAGTGGCGATGTCCGCTCTCATTCGTAGTGATGGCCGTCGAAGGCATAGTAATCGCGCATGAAGTCGAGCAGAAGTTCGACATAGGCGGGCGTGGCGAGGCGGAATTCCGGTTGCCAGCGGTCAGGCGACACTTTCGATTGCCAGCGCCATCCCCATGCCGCCGCTTACGCAGAGAGTAGCGAGACCACGCCTCGACTTGCGCTTCAACATCTCGTGGAGCAGCGTCACAGTGATGCGCGTGCCGGTGCAGCCGATGGGATGGCCGAGCGCGATCGCGCCGCCATTGACATTGAGGCGGTCGCGATCGAAGTGCAGCTCGCGGTCGCAGGCCAGCACCTGGGCGGCGAAGGCTTCGTTCAATTCGACCAGATCGAAATCAACGAGCTTGAGGCCGCGCTTCTGCTCCATCTTGCGGATCGCTGGGACCGGACCGATGCCCATGATGCGGGGATCAACGCCGGCGGAGGTCACGGCCATGATCCGCGCCAGCGGCCTCAGGTTATTCTGCTTGACAAAGTTCTCACTCGCGAGCACGACCGCGGCAGCGCCGTCGGTGATGCCAGAGGAATTGCCCGCCGAGATGGTGCCGGTCTTCGTGAACACTGGCGCTAGCTTGGCCATCTTTTCTATCGTCGCGTCGAGGAATAGGTGCTCGTCGCGTGCGAAGACGGTGGTGCCTTTCTTACTCTCGATGGTGACGGGCGCGATTTCGGCGTCGAAGCGTCCGCTGGATTGGGCGGCGGCGGCCCGTATCTGCGAGCAAAGCGAGAACTGGTCCTGCTCTTCACGGGAGATCTTATATTGCTCGGCGAGCAGCTCGGCGGTTTCGCCCATGACCATTTTCGCCATCGGACAAAAGAAACCGTCGCGGTACATGCCGTCGACCAGCTCCTGATGGCCCAGGCGGTATCCCCAGCGCGCGCCGTCGAGATAGTAGGGGAGACGCGACATGGACTCGGTCCCGCCAGCAAGCACGCAATCTAAATTGCCGGTCGCGATTTCCTGAAAGCCCAGGGCAATACTCTTGATGCCCGAAGCGCACGCCTTGTTCACGGTGTACGCGGGCGCTTCCTGGGGAACGCCGCTGCGGATCGAAATCTGCCGCGCTGGATTAGGGCCGCCGCCGGCCTGGCGCGCGTTGCCGAAGATCGTTTCTTCCACCTGCTGCGGCTGAACCCCGGCGCGCTCCATCGCGGCCTTGGCTGCAACCACGCCCATGTCGGCCGCGGTCTGCGATGCGAGCGAGCCGCCAAATTTTCCAATCGGTGTGCGGACCGCGGAGAGGATGTACACGCTGTTCAACAGAGCCCTCCAAATATTTCAGTCTAGCACCGGGAAAGCGGCAGCAGCCGGAGACCCGGCGTTGTCCGGCGGCGTCCGGTAAACTGATCTCAGTTTCAGGAGACTCGGCGAGCTACATCTCTACCTAATGAATATCCTCTACGGAATCAATACTGTCACCGAAGCGCTGAAAGCGCGCGGGCGCGCGTTTGAGTGGGTGGGCGTAGCCAAGGAGCGGAACGATATCCGCCTGAAGCGCGTGATTGAAGACTGCCGCAAAATCGGAGTGCAGGTGCGTGTTCTGTCGCGAGTGGAACTCGACCGGCTGGCAGGCAACGCCGCGCATCAGGGCCTGGTGGCGGTTACCTCGGCGAAGCAGTACAACGATCTGGATGACCTAGTCGCGGCGCGGCGCAGCGAGCACTCACTGATCGTCGTGCTGGATGGCGTAGAAGATCCGCACAACTTGGGGGCGATCCTGCGCACGGCCGATGCCGCGGGCGCTGACGGGGTTGTGATTCCGGAGCGGCGGGCGGCGGGCGTGACCGGCGCCGTGGCCAAAGCTTCGGCAGGGGCGAGCGAGCATTTGCCGGTCGCCAAGGTCACGAACATTTCGCGCGCACTTGAAGAATTGAAGTCGAAAGAGCTGTGGATTGTCGGCCTGGATGAACGCGGCCCGCAGATCTACAACGAGATCGACTACAAAATGCATTGCGCGGTTGTGCTCGGCGCCGAAGGCAAGGGACTGCACGACCTGGTGCGGAAACACTGCGATTTTCTGGTCTCGATTCCGATGCTCGGGAAAGTGCCGTCACTAAATGTGTCGGTCGCAGCGGGCGTCGTGCTGTACGAGGTGGTGCGGCAGAGGCGGTTGGCTGCATCGAAGCAATCATGAAGTTCCTCTGTGCCCTCTGTCTCCTCTGTGGTTTAGGGTCTTCTGCAGTTGCGATCGATCGTGAGGCGTTCACCTTCACGAAATACGATCTCGAGATTCGCCTCGAGCCCGAGCAGCAACGACTCGGGGCGCGGGGAAAGATTACCCTGCGCAACGATTCCGCCCAGCCGCAGAAGATCGCAGTTCTGCAGATTTCTTCTTCCCTCGACTGGCGGTCGGTCAAAGTAGGTGGCAAGACAGTGCAGTTCGTCTCGCAGCCCTACGTTTCCGATATTGACCACACCGGCGCTCTTTCGGAAGCCATTATCACTCTGCCTGCGGAGATTAAGCCGAAGGAGTCAGTGGAGCTTGAAATCGGCTACGAAGGCATCATCACTCTGGATGCAACTCGGCTGACGCAGATCGGTGTCCCCGAGGATATCGCGAAGCATACAAGCTGGGATCAGATCAGCCCGTCGTTTACGGCAGTGCGGGGAGCGGGGTATGTTGCCTGGTATCCGATTGCAACCGTGGCCGCCGATTTTTCCGAAGGGAACAGCATGTTTCAGGTGGCGGACCGGTGGAGGGCCCGGGAAGCGGACTCAAGCATGAAGCTTGCGATCAGTACCGACGCCGGTCTGAACGATGCGCGGGTGATGGTGCTCTGCAATGGTGTCGGCGGGTCTGGTGACACACGCGGCGGCAGCCCACATTTCCACTGGGCAACCTGTGAGTACGAGCGGTTTGGACTGAACGGTCCCGCTTTGGCCAGCGCAAGGCTGAACGATAAAGCCATTGCGAATAGCGCGGTTTCCCTTGGGATCTACTATCTTGATGGGCACGAAGCTGGCGCATCCACCTACGCCACTCTGGTCGAACCTACGGCCAAGTTTGTGAACGATTGGTTCGGCCAGCCTAAGACCTTCATGGTGATGCTCGACCTCGCCGACGCGAGTGCGGCACCTTTCGAGAGCGGAAACATGTTGTTCGTGCCTATGGCGGGCGACGATGCGAAGCTCGCCGAAATCAACCTGGTTCACGAACTCGTGCATGGAGCGTTTTCTTCTCCGCGGCCGTGGGTTTATGAAGGGCTGGCGCATTTCGCCGAGGCCGTGTATCGCGCGCAAGAACAGGATGGCCGCGCGGCCGCGCTCGATTTTCTTGGCCTTCACCGCGCCACATTTCTTGAAGCGGAGAAGGATGTGGCCGCTTCGCCGCAGAAAAATCCCGGCCAGCCGCTGGCCACAACATTCGATGAGAGCTATTACCGCAGCAAGGCGGCGTACGTCTGGTGGATGCTGCACGACATGATTGGCGACGATGCGCTGAGACAGGCGATACGAAAATATCGCGCCGAGGACGACAAGGATCCAAAATACGTGGAGCAATTGATCGTGGCTGCGGCGAAGCGCGACCTGGGCTGGTTCTTTGACGACTGGGTGTACCACGATCGGGGCTTGCCGGATTTTCGGGTGCTGGCGGCGCATCCGTGGAAAAGCGAAAAGGGGACGCAGATCGTGACCGTCACCATCGAGAACCTTGGCGGAGCAGGGGCGGAAGTGCCGTTCACGATCCGTTTTGAGGGCGGGGAGATCACGCGGCGGATCGAGGTTCGCGCCAAGTCCACGGCCACGACACGAGTTGAAGTGCCGGGTACAGCGGCCGAGGTTGTGGTCAACGATGGCAGTGTGCCGGAGAGTGACCTGACCAACAATGTCTTTAAGATCACGGGGCCGTAGCAGGGATTGCAGAAGTCAGAAGTCAGATTGTAGAAGTAAAACCGAGTTGCAGAGGTCACAGGTCAGATTGCAGAGGTAGAATCAGAGCGGCTTTTCACTTCTGCAATCTGACTTCTGCAATCTGCAATTCTGGAGGAAGTGTGCCCTACATTCAATTCCTCGGCGCAGCCGGGACCGTTACCGGCTCGAAGCATCTTATCAACACTGCTTACGACTCGAGCGGCAAGGAGGGGCTCCAGGTTCTGATTGACTGCGGCCTGTTTCAGGGGCCGAAGGAGTGGCGCGAGCGCAACTGGCAGGACACGCCCGTATCGGCGCGCGAAATTGATGCTGTCATACTCACGCACGCGCACCTCGACCACTGTGGCTGGATTCCGCGGCTGGTGAAAGAGGGTTTTCGCGGTTCGATTTATGCCACGCAGGCGACGATTGATCTTTGTTCGGTCGTTTTGCCCGATTCCGGCCACCTGCAGGAAGAAGACGCGGAGTTCTACAACAAGAAAAAAGTCTCGAAGCACGATCCCGCTCTGCCGCTGTACACACTCAAGGAAGCGCAGGACTGCCTGCAGTACTTCAAGCCGGTTGTGGTCGAGCAAACCACGCCGCTCAGCCCGGAACTTTCGTTTCGATTGGTGCACGCCGCGCACATTCTCGGCTCGACCATGGCGGAGATCACGCTGAAGACCAACGGCCAGACGCGGCGGCTGCTCTTCACCGGCGACATTGGGCGCGTGCGCAACAGCGAAATCGCGCCCGGAAAGGTTGTCCACTCCGGCCCCCAGGAAGGCGAAACAGCCGATGTGCTGGTAATGGAGTCCACGTACGGCAACCGGCAGCATCCCGACACCGACCCGCGGCCCGAACTGGCCCGGCTGATTCGCGAAACGGTTCAACGTGGCGGCAGCGTTGTGGTGCCTGCATTTGCCGTCGAGCGTACCCAGAAATTTATTTTCATGCTCAAGGAACTAATGGAGTCAGGGCAGATCCCGCAGGTGCCCGTTTTTTGCGACAGCCCGATGGCGATCAAGGCCGTCGATATTTTTCTGAAGCACTCGGAGGAGTACACGCCGCAAGCTGCCGGCCTTATCAAGAAGTACGGCTCGCCGCTGACGTGGCCCGGGCTCACGTTCGCGCAAACCGCCGAGCAGTCGAAAAAGATCAACGAAAGCCACTACCCGTCGATCATTATTTCTTCCAGTGGCATGGTGACCGGCGGGCGAATCCTCCATCATCTGGCGCAGCGGCTGCCCGATCCGAAGAACCTGGTCCTCTTCATCGGCTTCCAGGCGCCGGGTACACGCGGGTTCACCATCAAAAGCGGGGCGCCCGAGGTGAAGATTTTCGGCGACTTCGTTCCGATCCGGGCGCAACGGGCCGCGCTCGAGCAGTTCAGCGATCACGCCGACACGCCCGAATTATTAAAGTGGCTGCGGACGTTCACCAACAAGCCCGGAGTGACTTATCTGGTGCATGGCGAGCCGGCCGCCTCGTCACAGCTTCGCGACGCGATGAACAAGGAATTGGGATGGAATGTGCAGGTTGCGGAATATATGCAGCGTGTGGAAGTGAAATAGCATCTTCTGTGGTGTGATCGGGTGATTTCGAGGTGGTCATGACCGAAGCAGAGTTCAAGAAGCATCTCGATGCGGCGGAAAAGAGTCCGAAGGAGATTGCGGCTGCCGTGTCCGGCTTGCCGGACAAAATCCTGCGCTACAAGCCCTCACCCGAGAAATGGTGCGTGCTGGAGGTTCTCGGGCATCTCGCGGACGTCGAAATCATCTATGGATACCGGCTGCGACAGATGCTGGCTGACAGCAAGCCTGTGATTGCTCCGCTCGATCAGGACGCGTGGGCCCGCAATCTAGGCTACATGGAGGCCCCGCCCGCCGAACTGGTCGCGTTCTATGGATTGGCCCGTCACCACAACCTGCGGATGCTGCGCCGCGCCAAGGCCGCTGACTTCTCAAAGTCCGCCTACCACCCGGAATTGCAGCGTGAGGTGACGGTGGCCGAGATTGTCGAGAGAATGGGCGGACACGGGGCCAGCCATTTGCAGCAGATTGAAAAGCTGAAGAAGCAGGCGGGCCAGTAGGCAGTTGCCAGCGAAATGCATAGGTCCTTCGCTTCGCTCAGGATGACAGAGTTAAAGATTCTTTGAAAAAGAAATCAGCGCTTCTAGTTTCGCGCTCGCGTCTCCCGAATCAATCGCCTTTACGGCGAGCGGCACAGCCTCCCGCAGGTGATCGGCGCGGCCAGCAGCGACCAACGCGGCGGCGGCGTTCAAGAGTACGACGTCGCGGCGAGCGGATTTATTCCCTGCCAGCACATCGCGAATGAGCGCCGCGTTCAGCGCGGCGTCTCCCCCGGAAATGTCGTCGAGCGTGGCCCGGGGCAGACCGCATTCCTCCGGCGTTACTTCGTAGGTGTGGACCCGACCCTCGCGCACTTCGCCCACCCGCGTTGGCCCAGTGATGGTGATCTCATCCAACCCGTCGCTGCCGTGGACAACCAGCGCCCGGTGCAGTCCCAGCATGCTCAGAGCTTCCGCCAGCTTTTCCACGAGGTCGGCGGAATACACTCCAACCACCTGACAGGTGGCGCGCGCGGGATTGGTCAACGGGCCCAGCAAATTGAAAACTGTGCGTAGACGCAACTCGCGTCGCGCCGTCTGCACGTGTTTCATTGCCGAGTGCACCGCGGGCGCGTAGAGAAATGCAATTCCTGTCTGCTCGAGGCAGGCAGCGATTTGCGGCATCGGAAGTTTGATGTTCACGCCGAGCGCTTCCATGACATCGGCCGAGCCACATTTCGAGGTAATGCTGCGGTTGCCGTGCTTGGCCACGCGCACGCCGGCGCCCGCAACCACGAAAGCAGTCGCGGTCGAGATGTTGAAGGTGCCGCTGGCGTCGCCGCCCGTGCCGCAGGTATCGAGCAGGGCATCGCGACCGGTGCCGCTGGCGTCGAGAACTGCGTTGCTGTGGAGTTCTAAAGGAGTGGCTGCCGCGCGAATCGCTTCGGCGAAACCGACAATCTCCTCGACCGTCTCGCCCTTCATGTGGAGCGCGACCAACAGGGCTGCAATCTGGGCATCGGTCCACAGACCGGTCAGAACCTCGGTCATGACCGCGTTCGCTTCGTCGCGGGAGAGCGACTGGCGGTGGTTGGCGAGGCGGTGGAGGATGTCGGTAATCATTCCGGGTTCCAAACTACCGCAGCCGGGACATCCTTTCAAATGTGCCGCATTCCCTTCGCGACTTCGATCCGTGCATAAAAGCGCTCGCGCCAGCTCTCCGGCAGACTTCTGACTTCGATCGCGCGTCTTAGCAATTCGAGATCGGGCGCAGGGGAAGTGTAGAGATGGTTGAACTCGGCGATGGTCAGGCTGGGTACCTCGCTCGTGAGAAATTCAAATTTGTCACCGGCGCTGACTTCTCCTTCTTCCACCATGGAAAGATAGAAGCCGCTGCGGCCGCTGCGGAGAAATCGTTCGATGATGTCGTCGCTCTGAAATTTGGCCGCGAATTTGAAGCAGGGCAGCCGGGGCGTTGTCACCCTGACAGCCGCCGAGCCGACGCGATACTGGTCTCCCATGCAGACATTCGTCTCGAGCAGGCCTTCGGTGGTGAAGTTCTCTCCAAAGGCTCCCCAGGCCAATTCCTTCTCTGGCAGCTCGCCGCGCCAGTAGCTGTAGTGCTCCGAAGGATACGCGTACACCGCTTTGCTCACGCCTCCATGAACCGAGAGGTCAGCTTGGCGATCGCCGTCAAGGTTTGTTTTGCGCAGCATGATCCGGCCGTCCACCGGATTCTTGAAGATGCCGGTCTTGAAGGTGGCGCCTTTCCAGGCAAGCAGGCGCGGCAGACCAACGTTGACCGACACAAGTTTCATGTTGAGTTATCAGACGACGCCGGAGCTCCGCGCGATGCAGATTTCGGGGCGAGGTGTTATCGCGATTGCTGTCAGCGTCCTGTAGTGCTTGGCCGATTAACCACAAGTCCTATAGAATCGGTGGTTTGCTGACTGCTGTCCGAAGCTGCAAGCGGGTTCCTCCGAGTCTGGAATCGAGCCGGTACGCAATCCGGGAATCATTATGAAAATTCATGAGTATCAGGGAAAAGAAATCCTGAAGAAATTTGGAGTGGCCGTGCCGCGCGGCGCGATGGCGCAGACGCGCGAACAAACCGAGGGAGCTGCGAACGACCTGTTTAAGTCCGGCGCCACGGGCGTGGTGGTGAAAGCGCAGATTCATGCCGGTGGACGCGGCAAGGGTGGCGGCGTGAAGATCGCGAAGACGGTGGAGGAAGCCAGCGAGATCGCCGGCAAAATGCTGGGCATGAAGCTGGTCACACACCAGACGGGTCCAGAAGGCCGCATCGTGCGCCGCCTGCTGATCGAAGAGACGCTGCCGATCGAGAAGGAGCTCTATCTAGGCATTCTGGTTGATCGCGGTGAAGGCAAGCCCGTATTTATGGCCTCGGCGGCGGGCGGTATGGAGATCGAGCAGGTGGCGGCCGAGCGGCCCGAAGCCATCCTCAAGCAGTACATTGATCCCGGCATGGGTTTGGAACCGTTTCAGGCGCGCAAGATCGCTTTTGCGCTCGGACTATCCGGGGCGCAGGTCAATCCCGCAGTGAAATTTCTGACTGGTCTGTACCGCGCGTTCCTGGAGACCGATGCATCGCTGGTCGAAATCAATCCCTTCATTACCACGAGCGACGGCCGCCTGTTCGCGCTCGACGCGAAAATGAACTTCGATGACAACTCGCTCTTCCGCCACCCCGACATTCGCGACCTGCGCGACATCACCGAAGAAGATCCGCTGGAAGTGGAGGCGTCGAAATACAACCTGAACTACATCAAGCTTGACGGCAACGTGGGCTGCATGGTGAACGGCGCCGGCCTAGCGATGGCCACCATGGACATCATCAAATACGCCGGCGGCTTGCCGGCCAATTTTCTGGACGTGGGCGGCGGCGCCAACGCCGAGCAGGTGGAGCACGCGTTTGCAATCCTGTTGCGCGACAAGAATGTGCGTGCTGTATTGATCAACATCTTCGGCGGCATTTTGCGGGTGGATACCCTTGCCACCGGCGTGGTCGAAGCGGCCAAGAAGACGCACATCCAGTTGCCGATCGTGCTGCGCCTGGAAGGCACTAACGTGCAGGAAGGCAAGAAAATCCTGATGGAGTCGGGCCTGAACTTCACGATCGCGGAAACGATGAAAGACGCGGCCGATAAAGTTGTAGCGGCAGCGGGAGCGGCCTGATGTAGAGACGCGACTTGCCGCGTCTCCGTTGCGCGGCCGTGATCCGGCGCTACGGGAGACGTGGCAAGCCACGTCTCTACGCGGAGTTTTCTTAGAAAAGAGCAAGCATGGCAATTCTGGTTGATAAAAGAACAAGATTGCTTGTGCAGGGACTGACCGGCCGCGAAGGAACCTTCCACGCCAAGGCTTGCGCCGCGTATGGAACCCAGGTGGTCGGCGGTGTAACTCCGGGCAAAGGCGGCACCACCCATGAGGGTTGGCCGATCTTCAACACCGTACAAGAGGCTGCCGACAAGACGGGCGGGAACGCCACGGTGATCTTTGTTCCGCCTCCCTTCGCAGCCGATGCCATTATGGAAGCGGCCGACGCCGAGGTCGAACTGATCGTTTGCATCACCGAAGGCATCCCCGCGCTCGACATGGTGCGCGCCTGGGAGTTCCTGCAAAACCGGCGCTCGCGTCTGATTGGACCGAACTGCCCGGGCATCATCTCGCCGGGCAAGTGCAAAATCGGCATCATGCCGGGGCACATTCATAAAGAAGGCAGTGTGGGCATCGTTTCGCGCTCGGGGACGCTGACCTACGAGGCCGTGCATCAACTAACGCAGCGTGGCATCGGACAGTCCACAGCGATCGGCATTGGCGGCGACCCCATCATCGGGACGAATTTCGTGGACGCACTTGACCTGTTCAACCGCGATCCTCAAACCGAAGCGGTCGTCATGATCGGCGAAATCGGCGGCAACGCGGAGGAGACCGCCGCAGAGTTCGTGAAGTCGCACATGAAGAAGCCGGTAGTCGGTTTTATTGCCGGGCAGACCGCGCCTCCGGGACGCCGCATGGGCCACGCCGGGGCGATCATCTCCGGTGGCAAGGGCACCGCGGCGGAGAAGATTGCCGCTATGGAGAAAGCGGGGATCAAAGTTGCCAAGTCCCCCGCCGACATTGGCGAGACGCTGGCAGCAGCGCTGGGAAAAGCAGCTGTTAACACTTAGCACTTAGCTCTTCCTGAGACCTGACACCTGAGACCTAAGACCTGATTATGAAAACACTGCAACGCACTCTCACCATCATCAAGCCGGACGCGGTCAAGAGAAGCGCGGTCGGAGACATCATTGAGCAGTTTGAGAGAAATGGCTTCCGCATCCTCGCCATGAAAATGCTGGAGATTTCCAAACACCAGGCAGAGCAGTTCTACGCCGTGCACGCCAGCCGGTCGTTCTACAACTCGTTGACTGACTTCATGTCGAGCGGCCCGATCGTGGTGCTGGCGCTGGAGAAAGAAAATGCCATCGCCGATCTGCGCAAGCTGATGGGCGCGACCAATCCGGCGAATGCCGAGGAGGGCACCATCCGCAAGAAGTGGGCGAGCAGCATCGAGCACAACGCGATCCACGGCTCCGATGCGGAGGATACAGCCAGCTTCGAGCTGAGCTTCTTCTTTGCGGGATACGAATTGGCGCAATAACCGCAGTTCTCGGTTCTCAGTTCCCAGTTCTCAGTTGGTTGAGGATTGCGGGTTTTACTGGGAACTGAGAACTGGGAACTGAGAACTCCATGCCATTGATTCAAGTCACCATGCTTACAGGCCGCACGGCCGATCAGAAACGAAAAATCGCCCAGCGCATCACCGATACGATGGTGGAAGAAGCGGGAGCGCGCCGGGAAGCTGTCGTCGTGACATTCCTCGAAGTGTCGAAGGAGAGCTACGCTTCCGGGGGAGTGCTGATGGCCGACAAGCCGACTTAGTGTGGGTCCGGGTCTTTGACCCGGACAGCCGGGTCAGAGACCCGGCTCTACACAATTACCCCAGCGGCTCGAACAGGTGCCCCTCGGTGCGGTCGGCGACTCTGGGGAGGTCTTTCTTCGCGAATTGCAGGAAGTGCGGGGCGGCGCGGTGCGCTTCGAGTGCCGCATCGTCTTTGTATTGTTCGTAGACGAAGAAGCGTCGCGGCTCGGTCTTGTGTTTGTGCACCTGATACATGACGCAGCCCGGTTCTTTGCGCGATTCTGCGCAGAGTTTCTCGAAAATCGCCGCCACTTCGGACTCGCGTCCGGTCTTGGCCATCCAGGTCACCGCCAGCACTACCATCCGTCGCTCCGTTCTTGCTCTCTCTTTTCTAACTCTAGGCTCGGGCCGCCGGGCTCTTGATTGGTTGCAGGCCCAGCTGGCTCACAAAATCCGGCACCAGGATCGTTTGCTCCCGATCCGGCCCGGTGGAGATCATGCCGACACGAGCACCGGTCTCCTTCTCGATGAAGGCCAGGTATTCGCGGGCAGGCTTGGGTAATCCCTCCCGCGTGCGGATGTCCTGAGTAGGAGTCGCCCAGCCCGGCATTTTGCGGTACACGCACTCGATTTTTTCGTAGCCGCAGGCCTGCGCCGGGACCTCGGCGGTCGCCTTTCCGTTGATCTTGTATCCAACACAAACCGGAATTTGGGTGAGATGGTCGAGCACGTCCAACTTGGTCACCACCAGCCAGGAGATGCCGTTAATCATGCCAGCGTAGCGCAGCAGAGGCAAATCGAGCCAGCCGGTGCGGCGCGGGCGTCCGGTCACAGCGCCGAATTCGCTGCCCCGTTTGCGCAGGTCTTCTCCTTGCTCGTCGAGAAGTTCGGTAGGAAACGGCCCACCGCCGACACGCGTGCAGTACGCCTTGGTGATGCCGATGACGGTATCGATCGAGGTGGGTGGGACGCCCGTTCCGGTTACCGCGCCACCGGAAGTCGCGCTCGATGAAGTCACGAACGGATAGGTTCCATGATCAATGTCGAGCATGGTGCCCTGCGCGCCCTCGAAGACGACAGACTTTCCCTCTGCCAGCGCCTGATTCAGCAGTAGAGCGGTGTCACACACGAACGGGGCGATCTTCTGGGCGGCGTCGGAATACTCCTTGAACATCTTGTCGGCATCGAGCGGCTCAGAATTGAAGAGCGCGTGCCCGATCATGTTCTTCTCGCGGCAAGCGTTTTCGATATGGGTGCGCAGCAACGCGGTGTCGAGAAGGTCGGCCACGCGCAGCCCACGGCGTCCCATCTTGTCCTCGTACGCCGGACCAATGCCGCGCGACGTGGTGCCGATCTTGACCCGGCCGGGAGCGTTTTCCGCACCCAATTCCATCATGCGATGATACGGAAGAATGACCTGCGCGCGGTTCGAAATGAACAGGTTGCCAGCTACCTTCACGCCGGCATCGCGCAGCGAGGCCACTTCCCGCAGAAAGGCCAGCGGATCGAAAACCACTCCATTGCCAATTACATTCATGCAGCCGGGGCGGAGAATGCCTCCCGGGACCAGCTGCAGGATGAACTTCTTCCCGCCAATGATGACGGTGTGGCCGGCGTTATGGCCGCCTGCGTAGCGCGCCACGACCGAAAAGGTTTGGGTAAGGACGTCAACGATCTTGCCCTTGCCCTCATCGCCCCACTGGGCCCCAACAATGACCGCGGTTTTGCCTCTGTTCAATGATTGCTCCGTGGAATTTGTGCGACTGTCCGGCCGCCCCAAGGGTCGTACACACTGGTTTCCGCGGCTGGGAAACTGGCTTGAGACAGGAATGATCGGCGGGAGCCGGTGTGTACGCTCTAGCATACCGAATTGCGGTGCTGGCGGGCAATCGGCGGCGTACGGAAAGGCGAGATTGCAGAGGTCAGAGGTCAGATTGCAGAGGTAAAGAACTCTCGGCGTCGGCGACTGCGGCCAGAATTGGATGGGTTTCACCTCTGCAATCTGACCTCTAACCTCTGACCTCCTGTATTCTGACTCCGTGCCGGAACTGCCGGAAGTTGAAACGATCGCGCGTGGACTGGACAAGCGTGTCACGGGCGACACGATTGATTCGGTCTGGATCGGATCCAGACGTCAGCCTCTGAAATCGCCCGCGGCGGCAATCGCGTCCACCTTGGAAGGCAAAAAGATCGTCCGCGTGCATCGCGCCGGCAAGCACATTGTGTTTGACCTGGAAGGCGGGATCACGGGGAGAAAGAAGATGCGGCCAGCCGTGTCTTTACAGCCCCAGTGGATTGTCCATCTCGGGATGACCGGGCGCATGGTGGTTTCGGAACCCGCAGCCGAAATTGCCAAACACACTCACCTGGTCGCCCGGCTCGCCTCCGGCCGGGAACTACGGTTCATTGATCCCCGCATGTTCGGAAAGCTCAGTGTGCACTCGGCGGGCTTCGACCCCGGCGGCGTGGAACCACTGGAAGTGGGCGAAGAGCAGTTCCTGGCGTTGTTTCGCGGCCGCAAGACACCCATCAAGAGCGCGCTGCTGAACCAGAAGCTTTTGCGGGGCGTAGGTAATATTTATGCCGATGAGTCGCTGTTCCGGGCTGGCATTCGGCCGCGGCGGCGGGCCGCCTCGCTGACTCGAGAAGACCTTCGTCGCCTGTATTGTGCGGTTCGAGAGGTGCTGAAAGAGGCCATCGCGCTGGGCGGATCGTCGATTTCCGACTACGTGGACGCCGACGGCGAAGAAGGCTTCTTCCAGCTCCAGCACCGGGTCTATGGTCGCGAGGGAGAGCCGTGCCTGATGTGCCGGACCGCGGTAAAGCGCGTCGTGCTCGTGGGCCGCAGCAGTCATTACTGTCCAAAATGCCAAAAATAGCGGTAGTATAACGATTTAATATTGACGGACCGGAAAGCGTCCATGTAAAAACAGAAGGGCCCCCGTCGCTGGTCGAAGGACTAAAACAGAGTTTTTCCCATATATGAACGATTTTTCAATCGGAGTGGATCTGGGCGGCACCAACCTGCGCATTGCGGCGGTCGATGTAACTGGCCATCTGGTGGAGAAGGTCACCCTGGGAACCAAGGTCTCGCTGGGGCGCGATCATGTCATCAACGACATGTGCGATGCCATCCAGCGCATGGCCGAAAAATACAGAAATTCCGCCTCCTTGCTCGGGATTGGCATTGGCGTGCCCGGCATTATTGACATGCAGACCGGGCTGTTGCGCGAGTCGCCCAACCTGCCCGGCTGGGCAGACTATCCGGTGCGTGCCGAGATCGAACGGCGGCTGAACACGATGGTCATTCTGGAAAACGATGCCAACGTGGCCGCCTTCGGCGAGAAATGGCTGGGCGCCGCCAAGGAGCACGATGACATGGCCATGTTGACCCTGGGTACCGGGGTCGGCGGCGGACTGGTGCTCGGCGGCAAGATCTGGCACGGCATGAACGGCATGGCCGGCGAATTCGGACACACCACCGTCGAACCCGAAGGGCATCCCTGCGGCTGCGGCAATCGAGGATGCCTGGAGCAATACGCTTCGGCCACGGCGGTCGTGCGAATGGCGCGCGAGGCGATTGCGGAGAATGCAGCCAGCGCACTCGCGCGTGCCTCCCACGCCGATGCCGAGTTCAGCGCCAAGTCCATCTTCAACCTGGCACTTCAGGGCGATGAGGATGCGCGCAAAATTTTCCGGCGTGTGGGCCGCGCACTGGGCATTGTGCTCTCGGCGATGGTGAATTCCCTCAACCTGCCCATTTATGTGGTCGGAGGAGGAGTGGCCAGCGCCTGGGAGGCATTTGCGCCGACAATCTTCGACGAACTGCGCCGCCGCTGCATGGTCTATGCCGCCACTGCTCCGCCTGATCCCCTTGCCCAAGCCATGGGGGCTTCGGCTCACGTCGAGCCGGGTCCCGGGCGTAAGACGATTATCACGCGGGCGTTGCTCGGAAGCGATGCAGGATTGTTCGGCGCTGCTCGCCTGCCGATGATCGCGGAAGCAGTGCGCTAGTCGCGTTTGCGGCGCGGTGGACGTTCTGGGCGCGCCCGCGGCGGCTTTGATCCGGAGGCGGCCGCCTTCAGCCGTGCCACTTCGTCCAGCGTCAGGCTGCGAAACTCTCCTGGCGGTACATCCAGTGAGAGCGGACCGTATTGCACCCGCCGGATCTTCTCCACGTGGTGTCCCACTTCCTCGAACATTTTCCGGACTTGCCGGTTGCGGCCTTCGACAATCGTCACTTCCAGCCAGGGATTATCGGCCTCTCGGATGAGGCGGATTTTCGCCGGCGCCGTTCGCACCCGTCGTCCGCCCTTTTCGGCGATGGAGACTCCGCGGCGAAGTTTTTCGAGCTTCCCGGTATCGGGTTGGCCGGCAACTTTCACGACGTAGGTTTTGGACACATTCGAAGCCGCCTTCATGAGCGCGTTGGCAAGCGTTCCGTCGTTGGTTAGCACCAGCAATCCTTCGCTGGCCCAGTCAAGACGCCCTACCGGGTACACGCGCGCCTTGGCTCCGCGCACCAGGTCCATGACGGTGGGACGTCCCTCCGGATCACTGACCGTGGTGACGTAGCCTTTGGGCTTGTTGAGAACCATGTATGTGTGGCGCTCGGGTCCGCGGAGCAACTTGCCATCGACGCGGATGTGGTCCTGCTCCGGGTCCGCCTTCGTGCCCAGTTCGGTGACCACCTGGCCGTTGACTTGCACGCGTCCGCCTGTAATCAGTTCCTCGGCTTTGCGGCGCGACGCGACTCCGGCGGCGGCGATGATTTTCTGGAGACGCTCGGGGGGCATGAAAGCCAGACTACCAGAAAGGGAGCCAGCACCCAGATTTCAAGCTGCTGAATTCTTGTCTCCGGCTGCGCTTCGCTCCGTCACGGCGATCTCAGCCGTTGTGTCATCATCGTCAGCCGTGGCGTCCACGGTTTCCGATGGTTCGAGAGATTCGCCAGGCGCGTCTTGGCCAGACGGCTCCGTCAGCAGGTCGCTCTGGAACGACTCCACCAGCAGCTTCTCAAACTCTTCCATGCTGGGCAGCTCGCCGACATCTTTCAGTCCGAAGCGCAAGAGAAATTCTCTGCTGGTCCTGTACAGGATCGGCCGCCCGATCACGGCTTTCCTTCCGGCGGTGGTGATGAGCTTGCGATCGAGCAGGGTGGCGATGACCCCGCTGGAATCAACGCCGCGAATTTCGCTGATCTCCGGCACGGTCACCGGCTGCTTGTAGGCAATCACGGCCAGAGTTTCGAGCGCCGGAAGCGAAAGGCGGATAGGCGGCTTCAGACTCTTGGCGAAAGCGCGGACCGCGTCATGCTGCTCGGGCTTGGTGGACATGCGGTATCCGCCGGCAAGCTGGCGGATTTCGATTCCGTGGTCGGCGCTCGAGTAGTCGGCGATCAGCTCTTCGAGCGCAGCGCGGACGCGCGACTTGACTTCGTTTTCATCGGCAGCGCCGGCGGCGAGAACCTCAGCCTTCACAAGTTGGACGATATGATCCAGCGTGATGGGTATTTCGGTCGCGTAAATGATGGCTTCGAGTTGGGCTTTGAGACTCATTTTCTCCTGCGCTACCAGCCGCGAGCTGCGAGCAACCCATCACTCGGTACTCGGTACTCGCTACTTGTTACTTGTCCTACCGCCAGTCGTCCCGAATCGCTGCTTGTTCCGTCATCACTTCATCGAAATGCGAGTGCTTGCGCACCAGCACCTCGCCGAAGACGTGGTCTTGGCGCACCTGGATCGCTTGCAGCCGTACCAATTCGAGCAGGGCCAGAAACATGCAAACTAAGGCCTGCCGCGAGGGCACGTTGCGCAGCATCTGCTTCAGGCGGATGGGCCGCGATTCGAGGGAAAGCCGGCGATGGAGATACTGGATCATTTGCCCGACGGTTACGGTATCTTCATCCACTTCCAGTACAGGACGATTGCGGGCGCGGTCCAGAATCTGCTGAAACGTCTTCACCAGGTCGATGACATCGGCAGCCAGCTCGGGCTCGGCGCCCTCGGCGTCCACGAACTCCTTGAGCGCCGGATTGCTCAGCACCGCGTCTTCGATCTGCTGCTTCTGCAGGAGCATTTGCGCCGCCGACTTGAATTTTTCGTGCTCGAGCAGCCGGTTGACCAGCTCGCTGCGCGGGTCGTCCTCGACGCCGGCGGGAGCGAGCGGATCGCGCGGCAGCAGCATCTTCGACTTGATGTGAATCAGCACTGCGGCCATGTAGATGAATTCCGAGGCCACGTTTACGTCGAGCTCCCGGATGCGCTCCACATAGCCGAGATACTGCGCGGTGATTTTCGCGATCGGGATGTCGTAGATATTGATGTCCTGCTTGCGGATCAGGTCGAGCAGCAGGTCGAGCGGGCCTTCGTAGACTCCGCCCAGGTTAACCGCGAACGGGAAATCGTTTTCCTCTTTTTGCGCGGTTTTCGGCGGAGCGGTATTGGGCACGGGCACGGAGGCCTGAACCGTTGCCTGTTCCGATGCGAGTTGCGACAGATCCGTCATTTCGCGG
The DNA here is from genome assembly GCA_049273945.1 of Terriglobales bacterium. GTDB lineage: Bacteria > Acidobacteriota > Terriglobia > Terriglobales > Acidobacteriaceae > Acidiflorens. The sequence goes on from JBASRS010000083.1 coordinate 54,963, forward strand.
TGCCCTTCAGCGGCTCGTAGTTGAGCGACATACCCATGGAATCGCGTACCTCATCCATGGTCGCGCCCGCAACTTTGGCGGCGCGTGCCGAGCCAGCTTCAAGAATATCCCACGCCAGGCGCGGATTGTCCTCGTATTTTTTTCGCCGCTCCTGCATGGGATTGAGGATTTTCACGAGCGCGTCGGCGGCCCAGCCTTTGCATTCGATGCAGCCGATGCCGGCGGAACGGCATCCCTCGTTCACCTTGGCCATGGTCGGTTTGTCGCTGAATATTTTGTGCAGGTCGCCGACCGGGCAAAGGTCGGGATTCCCTGGATCGCTGCGCCGCACACGCGCCGGGTCCGTCACCATGGTCTTCAGCTTCTGCCGGACCACCGGTTCGGGATCGGTGAGCAAGATCGTATTCCCGTATGACTTCGACATCTTGCGGCCGTCGGTGCCGGGCAGTTTGGCGGCGGGCGTCAGAAGTGCCTGCGGTTCGGGGAAAACATCCCCGCGCTTCCCCTTGTAGAATCCGTTGAATCGGCGCGCGATCTCGCGGGTCAGTTCGACATGCGCCACCTGGTCTTCGCCGACGGGAACGAAATCGGCTTTGTAGATCAGGATGTCCGCCGCCTGCAGCACGGGGTAGCCGAGGAATCCGTATGTTCCCAAGTCTTTTTCTTTTATGTTTTCCCGCTGCTCCTTGTAGGTGGGGACGCGCTCCAGCCAGCCCAGCGGTGTGATCATCGAAAGCATCAAGTGAAGCTCGGCGTGCGCCGGAACGTGCGACTGGATGAACATCACGCACTTTTTCGGATCGAGCCCGGCGGCCAGCCAATCCAGCAGCACGTCGACCGAGTTCCCCTTCACCTGCGAAGTGTCGGCATAGTCCGTGGTCAGCGCGTGCCAGTCGGCGATGAAGAAAAAGCAGTCGTACTGCTCCTGCATGCGCACCCAGTTCTCGAGCGCGCCTACGTAGTTTCCGAGGTGCAGCTTGCCGGTGGAGCGCATTCCGCTCAGCACGCGTTTCTTGGCGGAAGGGGTCCCCATCAGAACTTGTCCACCATTGAGAAGAAGAAGTTAATGAATGGATTCATCAGCGCCTGCAACAAAGGTTTTCCCAAGTAGACCAGTGCCAACAGCCCGAAGATGCCGATGCCGTCATACGCCCGGCGCACCGAATCCGACATGAAGTGGCGGATGACGTGGCTCCCGTCCAGCGGGGGGACGGGGATGAGGTTGAACACGGCGAGCACGATATTGATCAGCATGGTTATGACGAGCAATTGCACCAGCGGTTCCAGGATCGACCCGGATCTGCGGTCCGCTCCGTGGACGAGGGCGCGGCCGGTTTCTGAGCCCCGTGAAATGATCCAAAGCAATATAAGCGCACCGCTAGCGACGATGAAGTTGCTCACCGGTCCCGCCACCGAGGTCAGGATGTCATCGAGTACGGGATTGCGGAAATTGCGCGGATCCACCGGCGTCGGCTTGGCCCACCCCAGTACGGTAAAACCACTAACCGCGGCGACCACCGGCAGCAGGATCGTCCCGATGGGATCAATGTGACGAATCGGATTCAGTGACACCCGGCCCAGCATGCGCGCGGTTGGATCCCCACGGCGCGACGCGGTCCAGGCATGTGCGGACTCGTGCACGCTGATGGCGAACAAAAACGCGATCATCTGGAACAGAATACCGACCAGATCGAAGTTCATCGGGTGAACTCACGATTCTAGCAAGATTGCAGAGAGGAGAACCGGAATTGCAGAGGTCGGTAGTGTCTTAACTCAGTGTGCCTGCTCTGGTGGCGCTCTTAAGACACTACCCAGAGGTCGGAGGTCAGATTATAGGGGTAAAACACCAAACTTAGCCGCAGGCCACGAGCTACGAGCGAACCGCTTGCCCGAAGCTCGCAGCTCGGGGCTCGCAGCCTACCCCTGCAATCTGACCTCTGACTTCTGCAATTGGGATTTACTGTCCCGCGCGCACGGGTGAGACGATCAGGCGTCCGGCAGGACGCTTCTTGTCCTCGGCCTTGTCGTGCTGGTAAAGCAGCGACAGGGCGCCATCGGCGGCGGCGGTGGCGCCGGCAAGTTCCGCGGCCAATCCCTGGTAGGAACGGCCGACTTCGTGGCCGTCTTGCAAAGCGACCGGGCTGCCCTTGTCAATGGCGGGGCCGACGACCTGGTAGTTGTTGGGAATCTTCCACAGCACCTTGCAGTTGGTGGCCTTTTCCACGTCTTCTTCGGTGAAGCCGGGAATCTTCTTATAGCGATTGAGCACGATCCGGAGGCGATCCCGGCCCGCTCCCTCTTGCAGGAACGCCTGGATCCGGCCCGCGCTCCAGAGCGAAACCACATCGCTCTGCGCGACCATCAGCACAGCGTTCGAGAGATCACAGATCATCTGCGTGGTGGCATCCAGGCGGCCGGAGCAATCCACCACCACGAAGTTGTACTGGCTGACGAGCAGATCAAACAGGCGGGCCAGTTCCGACGCGGTCGGCGCGGCGCTATGCGGTTGCTGCGCGCCGGCCAGCAGGTGAAGCCCGCTGCGGTAATGCGTCATCAGCCCTTCCAGCAGCGAAACGTCCATCCGGTGCAGGTTCTGCAAGGCATCGATGACCGTAAACTGGGGCCGCAGGTTCAATTGCAGCGCGGCATGGCCAATGGGAGCGAAATCAACCAGAACTACCCGGCCATGAGCCTGTTCCAGGGCGACCGCCGTGTTCACCGCGGTGGTAGTGGCGCCGACTCCGCCCTTGGCGTTCAGGAAGGTGAAGACGCGGGCCTTGCCGGCGCTGCGTTGCGCCCGGCTCAAGGAGGCGGTGAAGCGGGTGAAGGCTTCGATCATCGACTCGCGGCTAGCGCCCCGGTCCAGAAACTCGCGCGCGCCCGCCCGCATGGCGGAGACGATGTTGGTGGGCTGGGTCATTTCGCCGACCGCAAAAATCGTGACGTCCCCGGCCGCGGCGTGGATCATTTCAATGGCGCGGATGGCGCGTTGCGGGTTCTGGGGATCGATATCCACCAGCACGATTTCCGCGCGCTGGTCTAAGAGCTGGCGGAGAACCGCATCGCTCGGGCCTGCGGGAAAACCGACATGGCTGAGCACGGTCCGGGCCATATGAGTACTTTCCACCCGGGTATTCAGAACGACGGACTGTTCGCGGTCCTCCGTGAGGAGCGCGACGGCTACTCCGTGCATGAGTCGGTTCTCGCTGTCCTTAGTCATGCTACGAACTTCCTACACCGGGGCCAAATGACCTTCGTAATCGAAGGGAGACCTCAGACGAACTGGCAGGTTGACAGCGGGCGTCCATAAGGAGAAACCCACTGACTGCTGGTTTACACGGCATTGTAAGCCAAACTCCGGCCTTTGAAAAGACGCGCCAACAGCCCAAAACGCCGATTTCAACGGGAGATCGCGCCGGGATTTTCTCCGGTTGAATCCCCAGCCGACACCCGCGCCAGTTCCGGCGTTGGCTCGGATTCAAGGGAGGGAAGATACTGATAGGAATCCAGTTGCACGGCGATGCCGGCTCTGGGACCGGCTTGGGAAGGACTGGAGCGCAGCACGCGCCCCTGGCAACGCACCCGCATACTCTCTGCCAGCGTGATCTCCGAGGGCATGGTGAAGGTCAATTCCACGACCGCACCTTCCGCCAGCTGGGCCTCGGTGTAGAGGAAGAGTCCGCGAGCGCTCACGTCCTGCGTGAACCCAGGTACAGCCTTTCCGTCGATATGAATCGTCAGCGGAAGGTGCAACTGGAAACGCTGGCCAGAGCGACGCTCAACTCGGACGGGGTCGGTACTCATAGTTCATCCTTCCCGGAGCGGGGTTCGAGGGGGAGAGCCGCGAAGAAGAGTACTCTATCGCGTTTCGGCGACGGCGGGAAGTTGCAAGTTGGTGACATCGGTGGCCTGTGGAAATGGGAGTGCAATGTAAACATCCGACCCGGCAGGGAAACCGGGTCCTCGCGAATCCCGAGGGCAGTTGCCTGCATCCCTAACTTGTGCCAAGGTTTTAGAAGCGTGACTCGAGCGCCGGACTCCCTCGCAGAAAAACCCGACACGAGCAACTCCTCCCCGTCCAGGTGGGCGGTCACCTTACGCGCCCTGCACCATCGCAACTTCCAGCTCTTCTTCGGTGGACAAGTCATTTCCCTAACCGGCACGTGGATGCAGAGCGTGGCCCAGGCATGGCTGGTCTACAGCATGACGAAATCCTCGTTCCTCCTGGGCGCGGTCGGGTTCGCCAGCCAGATCCCGGTTTTCCTGCTGGCGCCTCTGGGAGGCACGGCCGCTGACCGTACCAACCGCCATCGGCTGATCATCGCGACTCAGACTACATCCATGCTTCTGGCGGCGACCCTGGCCTGGCTTACACTCAGCGGGCGCGTCCAGGTCCCGCACATCTTTGTTCTGGCGGCACTGCTGGGCGTGGTGAATGCCTTCGACATCCCCGGACGGCAGGCCTTTCTCGTCGACATGGTCGGCAAGGAAGACCTCATGAACGCCATCGCGCTCAATTCCTCCATCTTCAATGGAGCGCGCGTTGTCGGTCCGGCGGTGGCCGGAATTCTGGTGGCGAAGATCGGCGAAGGCTGGTGCTTTGCGGCCAACGCCGTCAGCTACGTCGCGGTGATCGTCGGACTGCTGCTGATGAACGTGCATTGCGAGCCGCGCGTCAGCAAGAATTCGCCGTTCGCGGATATCGTCGAGGGATTTCGCTGGGTCAACAGCACGAGGGTGATCCGATCACTGCTGCTTTTGATTGGTCTGGTCAGCCTGGTGGGAATGCCCTACACCGTGCTCATGCCGGTTTTTGCCGACAAAATCCTTCACGGCGGCGCGCGCGGGCTGGGCATCCTGATGGGCGCCACCGGCGTGGGCGCCCTGCTGGGCGCGCTGACTTTGGCCTCCAAGACCGGCGTGAAGGGACTGGGACGCTGGGTAGCGATAACCTGCGCCGGGTTCGGGGTCAGCATCTTCCTGTTTTCGTTTTCCCGTCATTTCTGGCTCTCGGTGGCCCTTCTGCTTCCCGCCGGCTTCTCCATGATGCTGCAAATGGCCTGCTCGAATACTCTCATCCAGACCATGGTCCCGGACCAGCTCCGCGGCCGCGTCATGGCCCTCTACTCGATGATGTTCATGGGAATGGCGCCCTTCGGCGCGCTCTTCGGCGGAGCGCTCGCACATCGCACAGGCGCCCCCATCACGGTAGCAGTTGGCGGGGTGGCCTGCATGATCGGCGCAATCTGGTTCGGACGCCAGCTCCCAGAACTGCGGATCGAAGCGAGACGGTTGATCGTGGCGCAGGGCTTGGCGGGCGGCGAACCGGCGCAAGAGATGAACGCGCAGGCTGTCGAGGAGTAATGCTACATCCCCATCAAGCTACCCCTCGATGGTAGCGTCGTCCAAGCGTTAGTTGGTCAGCTTGCGCTCGCGGAGAAACTCTCGCACCACAGTTGCCGCGTCCTTGTGTTCGCCATCGACGGCATAGTTCAAGCGCCGCAGATCTTCATCGGAGATCGCGCCTGCCAGCACGTCGAGTGCAGTTCCCACTTCGGGATGGGCCTTCAGCGTCTCCTGCCGGATGATCGCCACGCCCTCATATGGAGAAAAGTAGTGGCGGTCATCTTCGAGAACGAACAGGTCGAGCGCCGGAATCAGCCCGTCGGTGTTATTGCCGGCGATCAGGTCCACCTGATGCCCTTTGAGGGCACGAGTGATCAGCCCGAGGTCCATAATGCGCGGCGCCTCGGCGAAGCGCAGACCGTAGGTTGCGACCAGTCCCTTGTAGCCGTCGGGCCGCTCCATAAACTCGTAGCCGAGACCAGCTCGCCACTTCGGCGTGTAGGCAGCGGCCTCCGAGAGCGTGTGCAGATTCAGCTTCCGCGCATCCTCGCCGCGTATCACCATGGCGAAGGTGTCATCGAACCCAAGCGGCGGGCCAAGAGTCAGGCCGAAGCGGCTTTCGTATCCTTCCTTCACTCGCCGATAGACTTCCTGCTTGTCGCGACCCGGCGGTTCTTTGAGAACGGCGGTGAGAGCCGTTCCGGTGTATTCCGGGTAGATATCGATGCGCCCGGCCAGAATCGCCTGCTGACAAATGAAAGTCCCCGCCAGATAGAAGCGGCGTTCGACGGCAAGATGAGTACGCCCTTCGATTACCTGCGCGAACATCTCGGCGAGGATAAGCTGCTCGGTGAAGTTCTTGCTGCCGACGACGATGCGATCGGCTCGCCGGCCGCAGCCAAAGACGGGCAGCAGGATCCCGAGGACAAGTAGGACCCCAGTGATCTTTTCCAAAGCAATTTTCGGGCAGCAACTTGTCAAGTAGGTCTCTTCTACGATTTCAGACGTAGCGTTCCCAAGCGACGCTCGACCGCGCCCAGCCCCACGTCAGCAGAAAGGGCCAGCACCGCCGCGGGCACCGCTCCGGCCAGGATCACTTGGTTATTCACCATAGCCAGTCCGCGGAAAATAAATTCGCCCAGCCCGCCCGCGCCGATGGCGGCTGCAATCGTCGCCAGTCCGACCGAGACTACGGTCGCGATCCGCACGCCGGCGACAATTACGCTCGAGGCCAGCGGCAGCTCAACTTGAAAGAGCAGTTGCCGATCGGTCAATCCCATGGCGCGTCCCGCTTCCACCACTGCCGGATCGACATTTCGAATTCCCGCGTAGGTATTGCGGATCAGCGGCAGCAATGCGTACAGCGTGAGAGCAAGAATCGCCAGCCGGCCTCCCCGCTCTCCGATCCAGGGCGCAGGCAGCAGAAAGCCGAACAGCGCCAGGCTTGGAATTGTTTGAATGATATTGGCGCCACCCAGTACGGCCTTGCTGAGTTGCGGAACACGCGTGATCAGGATTCCAAGCGGAATGCCGACCAACACCGCAAACAGTATCGAGATCCCCACCAGCGCGATGTGCTCGAGCGTCAAATCGAGCACCTGCTGATGATTTGCAACCAGGAAATGCCAGAAGTTCATGCTGTCACCTCGGTTCAGCTCCCGAAAAGGCTTCTACGTAGGCTCTCACCAGCGGTTCGCGAGAGTGCGGAAACTCCGTCACTGGAAGGTTCACAATCAGGCGGCCTCCTTCCAGCAGCGCGACGCGATCGGCGAGCAGCAGAGCCTCGCGCAGGTCGTGCGTGACAAAAATCACCGTTTTCTTCATGCGCAGCTGAAGGTCACGAAATTCTTTCTGCATCTCGGAGCGGGTGATCGGGTCAAGCGCGCCGAAGGGCTCATCCAGAAGCAGGATCGGCGGGTCGGCTGCCAGTGCCCGCGCCACGCCCACTCTTTGGCGCTGCCCTCCGGAAAGCTGTTGCGGATAGCGGCCGGCCAGATCCGGACTGAGTCCGACCAGAGCGAGCAGCTCCTGGACTCGCGCCGTCACGCGTTCCTGCGGCCAGTTCTCGATCGTCGGCACCAACGCAATATTCCGCGCGACCGTGAAATGCGGAAACAACCCGCCGTCCTGAATGACGTAACCGATGCTGCGGCGCAGGCGAATCGGATCCCACTCGGTTGTGCGCCTTCCGTTGACCCGCACCTCGCCCTCAGTGGGCAGGAGCAAGCGATTGATCAGTTTCAGAGAGGTGGTCTTCCCCGATCCGCTGCGGCCCAGCAGAACCAGCGTCTCGCCCTGGTTCACGGACAGCACCAGATCTTGAACCAGCGCGCGCCCGTTCAGGCGGAAGGAAGCGTGATCAAAGGTGATTGCGGGTCCGTCGCTGGCAGGAGGTGTCATGAGTAGCGCCGGCACCCGCCGGCTAGCTTGCCCTGAGCGGAGTCGAAGGGCGCGGGCACCCTGCCCGCGCGCGATCTAGCGCGAGGACGTTCCCGTCTTGTATGCAGCCTCGGGTAGTCCGGTGATGCGCACGCCGCCGTGTCCTTTATGCCGGATGTTGAGCCCGATCAGCAGCGCCGTAATCTGCTCGACGATGCGGGCATTCTCGAGCTTGCCGCCATCAATCGCGCGAATGCGCGGGATCTTGGCTGCGAGTTCCATGGCGACGTGCGTGGCCGCGGCATCGTCGCTACACACGATCACGTCGCAATCCACGTCTTCGTCTCCGTTCAGAACATCAGCCGACACATTGTGAAACGCCGCAGCCACCGAAACACCCTTGGGTACCAGTTCGGCAGTTTGTTGCGCGGCAGAACCCTGCCACACCCCCAGGGTTCGGCTGGCGCGCCCGCCAACGCTCGCGGCTAGGGGGACCGTGGCGTCGATCAAGACGCTGCCTGAACGAATTGCCGGCTTCAGTTGCTTCAGCAATTCGGCTTGGCCCTCGAACGGGACCGTCAGAACCAGCAGATCACTGGCCGCGCAGGCAGCGGAATTTTCCAGCCCCGAAACCTGGGCCTGCGGACCAACCCTCTGCCGGATCTTTTCGGCCGCCTGCCCGGCCCGTGCCACATCGCGCGACCCGATGATGATCTTTTCGGCGACGCGCGCCCAGCGCAGTGCGAGGCCCATGCCCGCCGGCCCGGTGCCGCCGATCACGGCGATGGTGCGGCTCACGCGAACTCCGGAACCAGCGCCCACTCCGACGTCATGCTGTCGACCGGCAACTTGATCTTCATGCGCGAATAGGTAGTGTTCCGCTCGGCAGGGATGCGCCCGATTTCCAGGATCAGCGCCTGAAAATCCTCCGGGCTGGTGTACTGCCCAGCGGTTGCTCCGGCTTCGCGCGAGATGTTTTCCTCCATCAGCGTACCGCCGTAGTCGTTCGCTCCCGCATGCAGACAAAGTTGCGAGAGCTTGCGGTTCAGCTTCACCCACGAAACTTGAATGTTGTGGATGGAACCAGCCAGCAGGATTCGCGCCAAAGCATGGATTTGCAGGTGTTCCGCCAGAGTCGGCCCCGGCCGCGCCAGCCCCTGTCGGAACAAGAGCGTGTTCTGGTGCACGAATCCCAGAGGCACAAATTCCGTGAAGCCTCCGGTCTCGTCTTGAATTTGCCGAAGCAGCACCAGCTGCCGCACCCAGTGGTCCGCCGTTTCCATGTGGCCGTACATCAGAGTCGAAGTGCTCGGGATCCCGCACGAGTGCGCGGTGCGGATCACTTCCTGCCACTGCGCCGTCGAGAGCTTGTTGCGCGAGAGCACGTGCCGGATTTCGTCATCCAGAATTTCTGCCGCGGTTCCGGGCAGCGTGTCGAGCCCGTTGTCGCGCAGCATCGTGAGATAGTCACGCAGCGGCATTCCAGTCAGTTCGACGCCATACACGATCTCCATCGGAGAAAAGGCGTGAATATGCATGCCGGGAGTCGCGTTCTTCACGGCGCGCAGGATGTCGCGATAGTAGAACGGCGGTAGACCATGCGGAAGTCCACCCTGGATGCAGACTTCGGTCGCTCCCACGTCCCAGGCTTCTTTCGCTTTACGCCCCATATCTTCCAGGGAATGAAAATAGGAGTCGGCTTCTCGAGGCCCGCGGCTGAAGGCGCAGAATTTGCATCCGACAAAACAGATATTCGTGAAATTGATGTTGCGGTTCACCACGTAGCTGATGATGTTGCCCACCAGCTCGCGACGCAGATTATTGGCCGCGACCAGCAGCGCGAGCAGATCTGCGCCTTCGCTGTGGGCGAGGCTGTGCCGCTCGTCGTCCTTCAAGCACGCTCCGTCCTGACGCTCAAGAACGCGTTCCAGCGCGCCGCGAATTTCAGTCGAGGCGCGGGGCGCAACGTCGTCCCAAGTGAGTGACGGAAATTGTTCCAGTTCCAACTCCGATGACTGCCAGGCCACAGCCGTCTCCTAACGAAACAGATCGTGCGCCGCAGGCCGGATCAGCTCCCGGGCTGTTCCGTAGCCTCGGCGATACGAAAACCCTCGAATGATACAAGCCGGGGTCCCGGCCAGCTTGCCGCACACCAGTCCGGCGGCGCAAGCCAATTCGTCGGCGATGGCGTCTACGCTGGCATGCATCCGGTAGCCATGCGAATCGCGCCGCCCGCGATAGTCAACCAGCGGCCGCATTCCGGCAACGCCAATTGCGACCTCGGTCAGCCCCTCGCGCCATGGGCGGCCGAAGCTATCGCTGACGATCACGGCAATATCCAGCCGCAAACTTTTCTTCAACTCCGTCCGCAACCGCGCCGCTGACCTGTCCGGAGCCTCCGGAAGGAGCGCGGCGTGGCGGCCGCCGTCCACATTGGAGACGTCCACCCCACTGTTGGCGCACACAAAACCGTGCCGCGTCTCGGTGATCAGCACCCCACGCTTTCGCCGCACGGTGCGGCGGCTTTGGCGCAGCGCCAGCTCGGTGACGCGCGCATCCAGCCCATAACGTCGCGCCCAAACGCGCGAAGCAGCCGACGGGCGGATTTCATCCAGCGCTACCACCGCGCCCTCCGCCTTCGAGACAACTTTGTGCTTCACCACCAGGATGTCCCGAGCCTGAAACCGGATGCCCTGTTTCTTCGCCGCGGTCAACAGCCTCTCGCTCAACGAGTCTCCGGCTCGAATCTCTCCCGCCACCGGCAGAGGAAGAATGCGCACCTCCCCAGCCCTGCTGCGACTAGCCACGGCAAACCTGTGCATCCAGGTTCCAGCTTCGGACCAGCCTCTGCGACCGGCGTTCCCCGACGGCGGCCGCCAGTTCCTGCAAGTCCTCGGGACGATCCACGTCGAGCGCGATGCCCGGCAATTTCAGCACCACGCACGGCAGCCCGGTCGCCCTCGCCGCCGCCAGATGCGGCAGAAAACTATCGTTGCCGAAGCGTAGTGGAAACAAGTCGGCCGGGGTTCGCAAGGCTGCATTCGTCCCGCGTCCGGCTGCATCCGGCACCAGCACCGCCCCTCCGGGCGGAGCCGAGTCTACAATCTTTTCGAGCTCACTGCTCTCAATCAAAGGAATATCTGCCGGAATCACCAGCGTGCACTCCGCGCCCCGATCGCGGCAAAGCGCGGTGGCCATTTCGATGGCGCCGGTCTCTCCCGGATTTGCATCGTCCGCGACAACCTCAAAATTAAAACGCGCTGCCAGATCTCCCGCGAATGGATCGCTGGTCACGACCGCTACCGCGGGCCGGCGACGCCAGCGCGCCAGAGTTTCCAGCACGTCGGCGCACATCGCCTGCGCCAGTTCCTGCCGCGCCTCCAGAGCAAGCACCGAACGGAGCCGCTGTTTCGCGTTCGCCAGGTTCTTAACGGGAACCAGAATCATGGGCGCTCCGCAGCGGCCTGCGTAGTCGGCGGCCGCAACGCCAGTTGAAGCGCGGCTTTTGCCAGGGAGATTCTCTCTTCTTGCGTACGCATCAGGGTCTGCGTGCAGTGCACGCGCATGCCAGACCTCTGTAACTCGTCGGCCATCTGGGTGTCCTGTAAATCCACGACCAGCGAGTCGAGGAAGTCGTGGTAGTACTCGGCGACGCCTGCGATGGAAACCGGATAGCCTTGCGCCTGCATCAGAATCCCGGCCGGTCCCGTGACTGCCGCGCCTGCGACAATTGGACTGACCGCAACGATTCGGGCGCGGCTTTCGCGCAACGCCTCGCGTATTCCAGGAACCGCCAGGATCGGCGCGATGCTCGACACGGGATTACTCGGGGCCAGGATCACCGCCTCCGACACACGGATGGTGTCGATCACGCCAGGCGCGGGCTCCGCGTCCGAGGCGCCCGCGTAGCGCACCGACTCGACCGGATCCTGATACCACCGCTGCACAAAATACTCTTCAAAGCTCAATTCGCCGATCGGAGTCCCAATGCGCGTTTCGACGCGCGAGTTCGACATCGGCAGAATGCGGGTTTTGATCCCGAGACGGCCCGCGATCTCGGCGGTGACCTCGTTGAGCGTCTTGCCGTCGGACAGCAGCTTGGAACGCAGGATGTGGGTCGCGACGTCGCGGTCGCCGGTATGAAACCAAATCGGTTGGCCCAGTTGCCCCATCGCCTGTAGGCAATAGAAGGTGTCGCCCTTAACGCCCCAGCCGCGTTCCTGACTCAATTTGCCGGCCAGCATGTAGGTGATCGAATCGATGTCGGGCGAAACGTAGAGCCCCCACCACAACAGGTCGTCGCCGGTATTGACGATGACCGTCAACTCTTCTGGGGCGACAATCTGGCGCAGGCCATCGACGAACTTGGCGCCGCCGGTGCCGCCGGTTAGAACGGTGATCACGCTGCCCTCCGTGCATAGCCTTCAGAGTCGCGAGCAAGGTCGAGACATTGTGCTAGCCGTTCACCGTGAGCTGCCGCTTGCGCCATGAACTCAGGATAAACCGGAAGCCGCTGCTTTAACGCAAATCCCTTTGCTTCGGTCCGCTCCCGCAATTCTTCCAGATGCGGCCAGGGCTTTTCAGGATTGATGTAGTCGGGCGTGAGCGGCGAAACTCCGCCCCAGTCGTTGATGCCGCCATCGAGCAGGTCGGCATAATGCGGGTCGGAAAGATTCGGCGGCGCCTGCAAGTTCATCTCCGGCATCAGCAAGCGCGCTACCGCCAGCGTTCGCAGCATGTCAGCACGGTCCGGTTCCGGCCACTCCGCCATCGGCGTCGCCGGCTTGGCGCGGAAATTCTGGATGATCACTTCCTGGATGTGGCCGTACTTCTCATACAATTCACGGATTGCCAGCAGCGCATCTACGCGTTCCTCGACCGTCTCTCCAATCCCGATCAGAATGCCGGTCGTGAAAGGAATCCTTTGCCGCCCCGCGTCTTCGATCACGCGGAGTCGTTTCGCAGGGTCTTTGTCGGGCGCATTGTCATGTGCGGCGCCGCGCGTCAGCAGCCGCGAACTGGTGGTTTCGAGCATCAGCCCCATGCTCGGGGACACCCGCGCGAGCCGTTGCAGCCACTCGGCGCTCATCAGCCCGGGATTGGGATGCGGAAGCAGACTCGATTCGCGCAGCACCTGCTCGCAGATTGCCTCCAAATAATGAAGCGTCGATTTGTACCCGAGCCGGCGCAGCGTGTCCCGCATTTCGGGGAAGAGCAATTCCGGCTTGTCCCCCAGGCTGAATAGCGCTTCCGTGCAGCCCAGGCATTCCCCCGCGCGTACCACCTCCATAACTTCGTCGGGAGTCATAGTGTGCGCCCCCGGCTGACCGGGATCGCGCCGGAAGGTGCAGTAGCCGCAGTAGTCGCGGCAGAGATTGGTAAGAGGAATAAAGACCTTGCGCGAGTAGGTCACGATGCCGGGCTTGAAGCGGGCACGCACGCGTTGCGCCGCTTCCAGCAGAGATGGGAGCACATCATCCCCCGCTTGCAAGAGCCGCAACGCCGTTTCGCGCGAAATCGTTCTTTCGGTGGTTTCCAACTCTTCCACCGTCGTGGACCGCGCGTGCTGCGAAACCGTAGCCATGATCCCTAACCGGAGCTGGATATTTCCCGCGCCAGCATTCGCAACGATGATAGCGGAGACGGCGCTGCTTTGCGGATTTCTTCGCGAACTTTGCGGTAGAGACCCTTACCGCAAAGGCCGCCCGAGGTTGGCAGAGAACGCAAAGAACCCGCGCCCCGACCTCAAACATACCGCCAGATTGGTGGACATTTCAACACTTGACAACGTGAACACTTCAAGAGATGATTCCGCCGCCCAGATCGGGCAGATTTTCCCCGGCATGGATCGGACGCAGATCAACCGCGTAAGTGTGGCCGACCAGGTGGCTGCCCTCCTCCGCCAGCGCATTCTTGAGGGCGAATTCCGCCCCGGGACGCAGCTCCCGGAATTGCCGCTGGCCTCTTCCCTGGGAGTTTCCCGCAACACCATGCGCGAGGCCATCCGCATTCTCGCGCAGGAAGGCCTGCTGCGGCGCAATCTTCACCGCGGAGCCGCAGTCTCACAGCTCGCATTGCGCGATGTGCACGAGATCTACCAGCTCCGCCGGATGCTGGAGTTGCCAGCCGTGCTTTCCGCGCGCCGTCCCGACCCCGACGTGCTCAAGGAAATCCGCAAAGCGCTCGAACAGTACGAAGAAGCGGTCGAGGTGCGGGACTGGTCTCGCGCCGTCAGTCACGACCTGCATTTTCATAGTCTCTTGATCCGCTTTCACGGCAACAAGCGGCTGGACTCTTTTTATCGGAATATGATCGTTGAACTACGCGTGGGCATGGTGCTGGTGGACCGCAGTCATGACGATCCCGGCGCCCTGATTCCCGTCCACCGGAAGATGTACCAGTTACTCAGTACCGGAAAGCTTAAACAGTGTGCCGCAGTGCTGGAGCAGCACCTGGAGGATTCCGAATCCAGACTGACTCGAGTCATGACCGCGCAGGCGGCGCCGGTAGTGCGGACAGCGCAATAGCTGCCCGGGCGATAGCAACATTGATGAGGGGAGAAGCTCGATGACACTTCAATTTCTCGCACAACCACCAGCCGGAACGTCCGGCTCGCTTCCACTGGCTTCGTCTCACTGGCGGTGGGGATTCGCCGCCTGCCTCGGTCTGCTGTTGGCTGCCTCGACCTGGCTGGGAGCTCAGACGGTCACCAGTTCCGTCCAGGGACGCGTTTATGATTCGACCGGCGCCGCCATTTCGGGAGCCTCGGTCACCGCGGTGAACACCGACACCGGCGTTTCACGAACCACCACTGCTTCCGGCACGGGCGACTACCAGATCACTCTTCTACCGCCCGGCGACTACACCGTGACCGCGGAGAAGAGCGGCTTTCAGAAGTCCGCCAAAAAAGTTCACCTCGCCTTGGGCGCGGTCGGCACGGTGGACTTCAGTCTCGCAGTCGGCCAGCTCAAGGAAGTAGTCACGGTTCAGGACGTAGGGGAGGTTGCCGAGCCGACCCGGACCATGGTTAGTTCCGTCATTGACGAGCAAAAGATTCAGGACTTGCCGGTGAACGGGCGCCAGTTCATCGACTTTGCGTTGCTGGCTCCGGGCGTGAAGATCGGCGATACCACCTCCGGTTCGACCGATGTGATCATTGAGCCGGTCACCAAACTGTCCTTCGCCGGTCAGAACATCCACTACAACTTCATTGCCGTAGATGGGGCGGACAACATTTCGACTGCATCCGGCGTCCAGAAATACACACCGTCGCAGGAAGCGGTGCGTGAATTCCGGGTAATCAACAGCAGCTACTCAACCGAATTCGGGCGCGCCGTGGGCGGCATTGTCAATATCATCACAAAAAGCGGCACCAATGGCCTCCACGGATCAGTGTACGAGTACTTCCGCAACGACAAACTGGATGCGGGCAGCATCCTTGCCTCCCCTGACTTGAATACCTGCGCGGTCCCTGGGGATCCCAGCTCCGGCGGCTGCAAGAAACTTAACAAACTGCGGCAGAACCAGTTCGGGTTCACTCTGGGCGGGCCGGTCATCAAGAGCAGGACGTTTTTCTTCGCAAACTACGAAGGCCAGCGGCGGCGCGAATCCCCCTATTACAACTCGATCATTTTGAACAATCTGACTTCCATCAATGATTTTGAGACTGGGATCGGCCTGGCCGGCGAGAACCTCGCAGTTACCCGCAACACCGACTACAACAACCTTCTGCTGCGCGTGGACCACACGATCAACGAAAAGAACAACCTTTTCGTGCGGTACTTCTTTAACGATGGAAACCTGCAGAACTACTCACCGCTGAACGACGGCTTCGATTTGCCTTCCGGCTTCAAGAACAACAGCGATAAGGATCACTCCATCGTTGGCAACCTCTCGACGCTGATTCGCCCGACGCTCGTGAACGAACTACGTGTGCAGTACGCGCATCGAAATTACGACTTTCCGACGGCCACCTCGATTCCGCACATGGAAGTCGCCAACCAGTTCGCCATCGGAGTTAACCGCGGAAATCCGGACTTCTACAAGGAAGGTCGCTTCGAACTGGTGGACAGCCTGACGAAGACGGCGGGGACCCACACCCTCAGCTTCGGCGGCGACTACAACTGGGTGCGCACGACTGAATCGTTCCCGTTGTTCTATCCGTTTGAGACAACGTTCCTCTGCATCAACCCGGATGCGGGCAATCCGGGGTCGATCTGCAACGTTTCCAACCTCCAGGACCACGACCCGGTCGTCATATTCTTCGAGCGCTTTCAGAAGCCGGACTTCAATGAGCCGAATTTCGATCCGGCAGTGTTCCAGCTGAAACACTACCCCGACGCAGTGCGCAATGCCGCCGTGGGGACGCTCGACCATACCTATAGCGGTGTGTACGGGCAGGACAACTGGCGTGCCACCCAACACCTGACCGTCAATCTCGGTGTGCGCACCGATTGGGAGACCTGGCCCAGCCGGGCCCTGAACACCCAGATCGGCGTCGATCCTCGCTTGGGAATCGCTTACTCTCTCGGGACCAGCCGGAACGTTGTCGTCCGCGCCGGAATCGGATTGTTCCACGGCATCGTCCCGGCGCCCCTGCTGGCCTGCCAGGTGCCCTCCTGCGGTGGACAAACGCAGTTCCGCCCACAAGAAGATACTCTCAACTCCGTAAGCCAGCTCTTTGGCTTTGCCAGCAGCGTAGGTCCGGGTGGAGGGCTGCAAGCAGCTTTTGACGGCTTGGTCACGACCGGAACATACCCGACCAGCGACACTGGTTTTCTCGGTCCCGCCACCATCGTCCGCTTCACCAAGGATCACCGCCAACCGTACGGTATTCAGCACAGCTTGGCGGTGGAATTCGAGCCCGTGAAAGACACGGTCCTCAACATCAGTTATCTCCGCACGCACGGAGTTCACCTTGGCAGCTTCTACAACATCAACCAGGCGCCGACCGGGGTTTGTGCTCCCGTTCATGATTCCCACGGCAACGCTGGTTGCAAACCGCAGTTCCAGCCCGCCAGCGCCAACTTCCTGTTTTTCGAGGCGGATTCCCGGTGGTATTCCGAGTTCGACGGCCTGCTGATCAATCTGAATAAGCGGATGACACACCATTTCGCATACGGCATCAGCTACACCTGGTCGAAGTCGCTTGACGATGGTCCGAACCCCAGCTTTGTGCTGATTCCGCAAAACTCGTTCGACTTCCGCGCGGAGAAGGCACTCTCGGCCGACCACGTGGCCCATCGTTTCGTCGGCAACGCCATTTTCCAGGGTCCAACCAACAAGAACGTGGTGGTGAACGACTGGCAGTTCTCCACCATCATCAGCTTCGAGTCGCCGCACTATTTCACCAAGTTCGCGGGTCTCGACACCAACGGTGACGGCTTCCCGATCAATGACCGAGTCGGCATCGAGCCGCGCGACACGTTCAAGGGCGACAGCTTCCAGAGTGTGGACCTGCGGATCTCGCGCACATTCAAGATCAATGAGCGGCTTTCCCTGCAGGGCCTAGCCGAGAGTTTTAATACTCTGAACACGGTGAATGTGCGCTTCTTCAACACCGTGTACACGGCGCCGGACTTTATCCCGGTCGGGACACCGGGCACATTCACGGAAGGATCGCCCAACCCAAGCTATGGTACGCCGCGAGCCGTCTTCAACCCGCGTCAGATCCAGTTTGCGCTGCGTCTGACCTGGTAGATGGAGGCGATGGCCGGGCGGGCCGCTTCCCCCGTCCGCCCGGCAGTGTTTGGACAACGGGTTTTCCGCAGCATGAGTCTCACCCCGAGCGACTTTCGTAAGGCGATGGGATGCTTTGCCACCGGGGTCACGGTCATCACCGTGGACCAGGACGGCGAAGTCCACGGCATGACCGCCAACGCATTTTCGTCGGTGTCGCTGGACCCGGTGCTGGTTCTGGTTTGTGTGGATCACCGGGCGCGAACCCACGCTCACCTGCAAGCCCGGAAGCGTTTCGGAGTAAACGTGTTGCGCAGCGATCAGCAGGCGATTTCGGAATATTATGCGCGCTCCACAGAAACTCATCAGCACGCCGAGGCGGCGGGCGCGAGCTTCGAGCGCACGGCGCATGGCACGCCCGTCTTGCGTGGAGCGCTGGCGTATCTGGAGTGCCGGCTGCACTCGACGCAACAGGCGGGCGATCACACCATCTTCATCGCCGAGGTGGAGGATGTAGTAGTGCGAGAGGGGGAGCCCTTGCTGTTCTTTCGAGGCCGGTATCGGAAGACGTCGGAACCGCTGCCGGGCCCGGCTTCTGCGTTTAACGGCGGCGACTTAGCCGATTGACGCGGCGAGTTTCAAAGACCACTGGGAGGCAACATGCGTTTTGGGATCTATTGCGAAATGCAGACTCCGCCGGGCAAGTCGCATTACGACCAGACCTGGGAGATCATGCGCCAGATCGAACACGCCGACGAATGCGGCTTCGACGTTTATTCCGTTATTGATCATCATTTCTTCCAGAAGTTTTCCATCTCGGCGAATCCCCTGGCCATGTTCGCGGCGGCGGCGCAGCGCACCAACCGCATTCGCTTCCGCACCGCGCTGCACACGTTGCCGCTCGAAAATCCCATGCGCCTGGCAGGCATGATCGCCGAAACCGACATCCTCACCAGGGGCCGCCTGGAGTGCGGGCTGGGACGCGGCCACGCCTGGTTGTTTGGGCCCTCGAGTCTGCCGCTCGAAGAGAGTCGTCCGCGTTACAACGAAGCAATCGACATTCTGGAACTGGCCTTTACCAAAGAGAAATTCTCGTACCACGGCCAGTATTACAACGTGGACAACGTAACCGTGGTCCCGCGGCCTATCCAGAAGCCCTATCCCAAGTTTTACACCGGCGGCACCAGCGACATCACTTACCAGATGGCGGGCGAGAAAGGTTGGGGCATCTTTGTTCCGCCGCTCCTGCCGTGGAAAGTGTTGGAAGGGCCGCTGAACATCTACAAGAAAGCCTGCGCGGACCATGGGCACGAGTCCGATATCGTTTACATCCGTCCGGTGTATATCGACGAAGACGAGGGCTCCATCCGGCGCGAGGTCGAACAGGCAATTCTCAATTTCCTGGCGTTCAACGCGTCTCCGGGGGAATCGATTCAGAGCGAAGAGAAGAAAGCCGAGTTGCGCGCCAAGGGCTATGGCTTCTACGCGAGCGGCGCGCTCGAATCGCTGACCAAGCTTAAGTATGAAGAAATCGTCGAGCAGGAAATCGGATTCATCGGCACGCCTGACAAAGTGATCCAGCAGGTTAAGAATCTGCAGGCCAAGGGGGGCATCGGAGAGCTAGCGATCGTCTCAAACTTCGGCGGCATCGAGCACTGGAAGAGCATCAAGACGCAGCACATGTTTTCGAAACACGTGATGCCCGCGTTTCGGGGCAAGACCGGGAACGCAGTAGCGGCCGACTAACTTTACTTCCAACACCAAAGGAACCATGGCCACAGCGGTCAAATCGTCAACCGTCAGTTCAGTATTCGCTCCCATGAGCGCGCGCCGTTTGCTTGTCTTGGGCGGCATTGCGCTCGTCGCTGGAGGCATGTTGTTCGGCGATATCTTCGCGGTGTTCATCCTGCACCAGAACGCGGGTCAGCAGGGCGCGGCGTTGATTGCGGCGAGTCAGGCGGTTGCGGGAGGTGATGCGGCCGCAGTGAACAGGATTTTCAGTTCGCTGGGAAGTTTGCTCGAAGATCGCGGCACCAAGGTCGATGCCCATGTCCACATGATCGGGGCAGGTTATCTCGCGCTGCTGCTGGCGCTCGTGCAACCGTTCATCGTGCTGGCTGCGAGAACGAAGAAGACCCTGGCGGCACTTTTTGTTGCCGGCGGTACGCTGCTGCCGATCGGCATCTTCCTGATTCATTATGTGGGCCTGGCGTATAGCCCATTCGCGGTAATTGGATGGGCCAGCATTCTCGCCGATTTGGCCGGGGCGTTGCTGATCATCGTTCTGATTGCAGAGGCTTGGGGATTCCGTAACTACCTGCGGACCCGGGAACTCACCGAGTCTTCGCTTCCTGAAGACGATGCTTGGCCGCGGCGCGCGCTGCTGAGTGGCGGCACGGTTCTCGTTCTCCTCGGATTCCTGCACGGCTCTTGGTACGCCGGCGCGTACCTTTACCAGCATGAGCGGATGGAAACTGACATCTTGAGCAACATGATCACAGCTGCTTCCGTGAACGACGTTGCGGCGGCGAGCGCTCAAGTCGAAGATTTCGGAAATCTCGCCGGCGCGCGCGCTGTGAACATTGCCGCCCATTCCCACATCATCGAGTTCGGACTCTTGGCGATGCTGCTCTCTTTCGTTCAGCCTTACGTATTCCTGGGCGAGCAGTGGAAGCGACGCTGGACCCAGGTCTTGCTCGCCGGTTCCCTGATCCTTCCAGTATTCGTCCTGCTCGAACTGAAACTCGGGCTGGTCGCCGGAGGCATTGCTGATATCGGCGGGCTCATGGTAATCGTCGCGCTGGTAGCGATGCTGGTCGGCGTTCTTCGCTACACGGGTACGCTCGATGCCTCGAACGGAGGCGCATCGTGACCGGCTCCTCCCGACTGCTCATCTTCGGCGGGCTCGCGCTGGCGGCTTTCGGCATGCTCTATGGCCTGCACTACGCTGTGTTTGTCGAGCACCAGACCCTCGATCACCTCGGCGGATCGCTGGCTCAGGCCTTTGCGCACGCTGCTGACCGGCATCCCACGCAATCGAAGGCAGCGCTCGACGCCTACGGCAAGACCAAATACGATTACGTCCGCCAGGTGGACGCTCACTCGCATTGGATTGGCCTCGCGATGCTCATGATCGTGCTCGGTGCGTTGTTCGAGCGCGTGAACTTCAGAGAAGCCATCCGGCAAGCGATTGCGCTCTCTTTGCTGGTGGGAAGCGCCGTCTTCCCGTTGTCGGTGATTCTCCAGACGTATCATCATGGCGCAATGGTTTTGAAAACTTTAGCGGTGGCGAGCTCGGTACTGGTCATCGTGGCAATGGCGGCGACGGCCTGGGGATTTGCCCGGCCGAGCACAACGGCATAGGGACAAGAAACAACCATGTATCCGCGATCATTTCACTATCATCGGGCGGGATCACTGAAAGAAGCGGTCGTCATGCTCGGGCAACTCGGCGAGGGCGCGAAGCTGCTCGCCGGCGGACAGAGCCTGATCCCGCTCCTCAAGCTGCGCTTCGCTAACCCCGAGCACCTGGTGGACTTGAACTTCATCTCTGGAACCTCGTTCATTAAAGAAGACGGCGGCGCCCTCCACTTCGGCGCCATGACCCGCCATGCCGAGATCGAGCACTCCGCGCTGGTGAAGAAAATCCCGGTGCTGCACGACTGTGCCGCGGGCATTGCCGACGTGCAGGTGCGCAACCGCGGCACGATCGGCGGGTCGCTCGCCGAGGCCGATCCGAGCGGCGACTGGGCCAATGCGCTCATCACGCTCGACACCACCGTTCACTGTCTCGGGCCGAAGGGCGCGCGCAAGATTGCGCTGAAAGACTTCATACTTGACGCCTACACTACCGCTCTCGCGCACGATGAACTGGTTACCGAAGTCGCAGTGAAGATTCCGCCCAAAGGCAGCGGCGGGGCCTATCTCGCCTTCAAGCGGACGGCTCCCGTGTATCCCACCGCCAGCACCGCCGTGCAACTCACGCTGGAAGGCGACGTGTGCACAGACGCCGCCATTGCGCTCGGGTGTGTCGGGTTGACCGCGATCCGGGCCGGTGAAGCCGAAGCCGCACTGCGTGGGAAAAGCCTCAACGACAAAGCGATTGCCGCGGCTGCCGAAGCTGCCCGCGCCGCTGCCGATCCCCATCCCGACATGCGCGGATCGGCCGAATACAAACGTGAGCTCGTTGCCGCGCTGGTAAAGCGCGCGATCCAGATTGCCGCGCGCCGTGCTCGCGGAGAACAAGTCGAAGGGACCCATCTCTATGCCTGAAGCCGCAGCCATGGAAAAAATCGGCGTCCAGATCAAGGTGAACGGCAAGCCTTATGCACGCGAGGTCGAACCGCGCCTGTTGCTGGTCGAGTTCCTGCGTGAAGACTGCGACCTGACCGGCACGCACGTGGGCTGCGATACCACGTATTGCGGCGCTTGCACCGTGCTCATGAATGGCCTCGCGGTGAAATCGTGCACCATATTTGCCGTGCAGGCCGACGGGTCGGAGATCACCACCGTTGAGGGCCTGGAGAAAGACGGCCAGCTTCATCCCATCCAGAAAGCTTTTGGCGACGCCTACGGATTGCAGTGTGGCTACTGCACGCCCGGCCTGATGCTCTCGACGTTACAGTTGCTGTCCGAAAACCCCGAACCGGACGAGAAAGAGATCCGCAAGGCCATTGCCGGCAACACCTGCCGCTGTACCGGGTACATGAAAATCTTCAAGGCCGTGCAGTTGGCGGGCCGAAACATGAAAGGAGCCTGAGCGTGGCGATCAAGTTTGCCGGGGAATTCGAGGTGAAGAAAAATCCCGAGGAAGTCTACGACTTCCTCACCGATCCGAACAGGTTCGCGCCCCTGCTGCCGGAGTTTCAGGGCGTCACCGTGCAGGACCCGACGCATTTCACGGTGAAAGTAAACGTCGGCGTTTCCTACATCAAAGGCGCCGCCCACGTGAAGCTGGAACTAACGGAGGGGCAACGCGCACACCGCGCCCAATACAAGGGACAGGGAAGCATGGCGGGGGGAAATGTAACCATGATTGCCGGCTTCGACCTGGCGGCGGTGGATAGCGGAACCAAAGTCAACTGGCAAGGCGAAGCCCAGGTCTTCGGCCGCCTGACGTCGGTTGCCGGAGGCTTGCTGGAGCCGCTCGGCAAAAAACAGGTTCAGAAGTTGATCGACGGATTGCAGGCGGCACTGGCGTAGCTCATGTGTATGTGGGGCGGACACTCCTGTCTGCCAAGACGTTGGAGGCATTAATACTGTGGGTGAAGACAACAAAAACGCAGGCAGTCGCTGGGTAGGCGCATCGCTTCCCCGCAAAGAGGAAGACCGCCTGCTCCGCGGCCGCGGCAAGTTCGCCGACGACATCAAGCTGCGCGATATGCTTTATCTGCGCTTCGTGCGCTCCCCCTATGCGCACGCCCGCGTGGTCAGTGTGGACACCGCCGCCGCACAAGTCTTGCCCGGCGTGGTGGGTACGATCACCGGCAAGGAAGTCGCCGCGCAGACCCAGCCCTTCATCGAAATCGGTCCCGACCATGCCCAGAAGATCCGCGATTTTCCTATGGCGGTGGACAAGGCCCGCTACCAGGGCGAACCGGTCGCCGCGGTGGTCGCAGAATCTCCGCGTATCGCCGACGATGCCGCTGAACTCGTTGCAGTTGAGTATGAACCACTGGACCCGGTAGTGGACGCCGAGGACGCACTTAAGGATAAGAGCATCCTGCATGCAGAAGCGGGCACGAACAGGATCTGGAACGGCGTTTGGGAGCATGGTGATGTCGAGAAGGCATTCAAGGAAGCCGCCTACATCGTCAACATTGACCGCATGCACTTCCACCGTTTCTCGTCCACTCCGCTCGAGAACAACGTCGTCATCGGACAGTGGGATCCGAAAGACGAGCGCATTTACTACTGGTGCAACAACTCCTTTCCGTCATTTGCGATTCAATTCCTCGCCGCGCACCTGAACGTTCACATCGACAAGATTCGCGCGCAGACTTTCGACATCGGCGGCAGCTTCGGGATCAAGATCACCAGCTACCCGCAGATGGCGGTGTGCGCGCTGGCTTCGAAGAAGGCGGGCGGACGGCCGATCAAGTGGGTCGAAACCCGCTCCGAGCACATGGTCTCGAGCGCGCACGGGAATGAGCGCACTTTCCGCGACACGCGCGTTGCCCTCGACAAGAACGGCGTGATCACCGCGATTGAGTCGCGCCACATTGACGACTGCGGAGCTTACCCGCGGTACGAGCCCTTGGGTTGCGTCATCTGGTCGCAGGTTTTCTGTGGGGTGTATCGCTTCAAGAATGCACGCATTGATTTCTGGCAGGCCGTGACCAACAAGTGCCCGGTCGGTCCCAATCGCGGATACTCGCGCATGCAGCACCTCTGGTTCCTGGAGCGCGTGGTCGACATCTGCGCGCACGAGCTTGGCATCGCGCCCGACGAGATGCGGCTGCGCAACTACATCCGTCCGGAAGAGTTTCCCTACACTACACCCAACGGCTGCGTGTACGACTCGGGAAACTATCCGAAAATGCTCGAAGTCGCGAAGAACCTGATCGGCTGGGACGACTGGAAAAAGAAGCGGGCGGAGGCCCGCAAACAATGTCGCCTGATCGGCCTCGGCATTGGCACCACGCTCGACTCTGGTACCAACAATTTCGGCCAGTCGCAGATCGTCAATCCTTATGCGCCCTTTTCCGGCAACTCGCAGGGCGCGAACTGCAAGCTCGATATTTACGGAGAAGTCGTGGTCGCGGTCGGCTCCTGCCCGCAGGGGCAAGGGCACGAGACCACGTCTGCGCAGGTCGTCGCCGATGTGCTCAACATTCATCCCGACATGGTCACGGTGCGCACCGGCTTTGATACCGAGCGCAACGTGCATACCGGATTCTCCGGAACCTACGCCAGCCAGTTTGCCGTCTCCGGCCTGTCAGCGGTACATGGCGCCGCGCAGAAACTCAAAGCCGAAATGAAGCGCCTGGCGGCCTCTGTGCTCGAGACCAAAGAAGATGATCTCGAATTCGGCGTCGGCCAACAGGGTCCGGAAGTTAAAGCGAAGAGTACCGGCAAGTCCATCAACTACTGGGGTCTCGCCAACATCGTCAACGTGAATAGCGCGGTGCTGCCCACCGAAATGCACGATGTCACGCTCAACTGCCGCTACATCTGGCGCGCCCCGTTCAAGGTGCCCGACAAGCAGAGGAAGTATGGCAACCTCACGCTGACCTATGCCTCGCAATTGCACATCGCGGTAGTCGAAGTGGATCGCGACACCTTCGTCCCCAAAATTCTCGACTACGTTGCCGTGGACGATTGCGGTACCGTGATCAACCCGCCCATCGTCGAAGGCCAGGTCTATGGCGCGACCGCGCATGGCATCGGTGCGGCGCTCATGGAAACCTGCGTGTACGACGCCGTCGGCAACATGCTGACCAGCACTTTTAGCGATTACACGCCGATCACGTCCGTGAATATCCCGAACATCAAATACGGCCACATTTCGACGCCTTCGCCCCACAGTTACAGCGGCGCGAAGGGCATGGGCGAAGGCGGCGCGGCCCCGATCCACACGATTTCGTCGGCGCTGCAGGACGCGTTGTTCGCACAAGGCATCTTTATCAACGATTCGTTCAACAACGGCGACAGCATCTTTCGCGCCCTCAAACAACGCGAGGGCGGACAGCTCGGGAACTTGGTGAAGTTGGAGAAGAAATAGACTACGTAGGGACAGCCGAGCACAGCTCGGCAGCGCTTCGGGAAGAAGATGAAGAGAGTCTGCATCATCGGATGTGGCGCGATTGGCTCGCTCTATGCCGCGCACCTGGCGCGGGTGGCCGAGGTCTGGGCCTACGTCCGACGCGAAGATCATGCCCGCGCCCTCAACCGCGAGGGCCTGCACGTCACCGGAAGCCACGAATTCGCAGTCACGCTCAAGGCCACGACCAACCCGGCCGACCTGCCCGAATTCGATTTCGGCATTGTAGCGACGAAGGCCAGCCAGGTCGAAGAATCCATCCGCCCCGTGGGCCGCCGCTTCGACAAGGGCGCCGTGCTCTCCGCGCAGAACGGTCTGGGCTGCGAAGAGATCGTCGCCCGCCATACTCGCGGATACGTGATCCGCGGCACCACTTTCATGAGCGGCACGCGTCACAGCGACACCCACGTGCAGTATGAGCTCGATACTCCGACCTGGATGGGACCCTTTGAACCGGCCGGCACGCCGCTCTCCGTGGTCAAAGACTTTGCCTCGCTCATCGTCGCCGCCGGCCTGAAAGCCGAAGCGCTCGACGATGCCAAACCCGCCCAGTGGTCGAAGCTGATCTTCAACGCGTCGGTGAACAGCGTCTCTGCGCTGACCGGTTTGCCGCACTCGCCTCATTTTGCGGACGAAGAAAAATTCTCGGACCTGGGCCACTTGCTCCACGCCCTGATCGAAGAAGGCAAGCGCGTAGCTGAGGCTCTCGGTGTGCATCTCCACGAAGATCCGTGGGCGATGAACCGAATCGGCGCCATGACGAATCATCCGCCGTCGATGCTGTACGACGTCCGCCACCGGCTGACAACGGAAGTGGATTTTCTCTCCGGCGCAATCGCCCGCGAGGCCGAACGTGCGGGCGTGCCGGCGCCGTTGCACACGACGATGTATCGCTTGATCAAGGGAAAGGAAGCGGCCTGGAGTTTCCAGGACGAGAACAAACCGGTGACCGTGCACTGAGGGTAGCGCCGACGTCTCGTCGGCCCGAATTGCTGCCGAAAGCGGCAGTGAAGCAAGAGTCTGTATGGCTTGGCCATTAGACAACACGAAGCTCGACCGCGTTCGCGCACTGATGCGAGATCAGGACATCTCGGCCCTCGTCTGCCGCGCTCCCGACAACGTGCTCTACCTCACCAACTACTGGTGCATGAAGGGCTACGACGCAGTCGTGTTTCCGCGCGAAGGCGAGCCGACGCTGATTGCACTCGAGCCGCAGCAGGCCGATGCCGAACGGAATTCCTGGACCAAGGACATCCGCTACTTCAAAGGCTACGACGAGCGCGATCCGCGACCACCGCAGTTTCGCGCCTGGGATCGGGCCTATGAAGTCCTCAAACAGCGCAGCCTGACCGACAAGGTCGCGGTTGAACTTAACATGGGCACGCAGTCCGCCGACCGCATGGTGGGCGAGCCGACTACGTTCATGATGTCGTACTTCGAGTCGTTCAAGAAGTTCTGTGGCCAGGTCGTCGATGCCACCCCCCTACTCAACGAGGCGCGCTCCATCAAGACCGCACAAGAGATCGAGCGCATGCGCTTGGCCAACGAACTCGCCGCCCTCGCCATGGATCACATCCGCGCTCACATGAGGCCCGGCATGAAAGAGAGTGAAGTTGGGGGCATGTACGAAGGCTTCGTGCACGGCATCGGCGTCGGCTACAAAGGCAAAGTCGAGATGGCGCGCGCCTTCACGCTGGTCTGGTCCGGGAAAGGGATTGCAACCTTCACAGCCACCGGCGACCGCCCGATTCAGAAGGACGAGCCGACGCTTTTCGAGATTTGGGTCTGTGCGGATGGCTACTGGACGGATCTGACCAAGAATGCCTGCCCCGGCGAGTTGACGCCTGAGTATCACAAGCTGCTCGATCTTCTTCTCAGAGTTTTTAGCGAAGGCGTCGCGTTCGCGCGCGATGGCGCCAGCTTCCCCGAACTCGATAAGCTGATTCGCGCCCGCATCGCCGAAGGTGGATACGCTGGGCAGCCCTCCCACCCGATCTGTCACGGCGTCGGCGCGCGGGCGCACGAGCCGCCTTACGCACACCAGGCTGGTACTGGCACGATACGAAAGGGGATGGTACTCGCGATCGAACCCGGAATCTACTGGCCCGGCGGCGGCGGGCTGCGTCTCGAAGACGATTTTCTGATCACCGAGACAAGCAACGAAAAGATGTGTACCGATCCAGACGATTTTCGCCTGGCAAGAAGTAGCGCCGGCGTCTCGCCGGCAGTAAGGACATAGCGGCGGCAACAGACTCGCCAAGCCGCGTCACAACAAGAACAGCGAACGACCAACGACGACCTTGCCACAGACGAAATCAAAATCCGCCATGACTCTCGATCCCAAACTCGTCGAGCGTATCCTCGCCGAGGTGCGCGAAGACGAAATCGTTTCCATGTCGTCGGACGTCATCAACATTCCCAGCCCTACCGGCGAAGAGTTGCAGATGGCGCAGTACATGCAATCCGCGCTGCAGAAGATCGGACTCGACGTCACCTGGCAGGAAGTGGAAGAAGCGCGCGCCAACGTCGTCGGCCGCTGGAAAGGCTCCGGCGGCGGCAAGAACCTGATGTTCAACGGGCACATGGATACTTCGAACACCGGCCGCGAAGAGTTTCTCACCGGACTCGGTTACAAGCCGCAGGCGGTCGTCCAAAACGGATTCATCTACGGCCTCGGCATCTACAACATGAAGGGCGCGCTCGTCTGCTACACGAATGCCGTGAAAGCCCTGCAACGAGCCGGTGTGCGCCTGAAGGGCGATCTCATCATCGCCGCTGTGGCCGGCGAAATCGAAAAAACGCAGTGGGGAGAATTCCAGGGCAAGGAATACCGCGGCTACGGATGCGGCACGCACTACTTGGTCAATCACGGCGTGCTGCCCGACATGTGCATCCTGGGCGAGCCGACCGACATGCGCGTCGTTCTCGAACACTTCGGCTCGATGTGGGTGCGCATCTCGTGTACGGGAATCTACGTCCACACCGCGTTCTGCGAAGGCCGGGAAGAAATGAACTCCATCCGCCGCATGATTGATCTCATGCCGCCAATACTGAAATGGATTGAAGCATGGGAGAAGAAAGCCGCTTACGGCGGAAAGAAAGCCCTCGTCAATCTCGGCGGCATTCGCGGCGGACACGCCTGGCGCGCCAGCCGCACTCCCGAGAAAACCGACCTGTTCCTCGACGTTCGGGTTCCGCCCACGATTCCGATGTCAGAAGCGCGCCGCGACATCCAGCAGGTTTTCTTCGAGCTTGAAAAAGCACATCCCGGCTGGGGTCTGGAATTCGAAACTTACGTCTCAGTTCCCGGTGCACGGATCAGCGAAGAGCACGAGATGATCCGCGCCATTGATCGCAACCACGAGCGCATCACCGGCAAAAAGCCCGAGCGCGAAGTCGTGACCTGGTGTTCCGATGCGAGCGTGCTGAGCCGTTACGGAGTGGAAACCGTGAACTACGGCCCCTCCAGCGGCCCCCGCGACAAAGAGGGCGAGAAAGTTCGGATTCAGACTTTGGTGGAGATCACCAAGGTATATGCATTGACCGCCGCCGAGTTGTGCGGCGTGCAGTCGTAGCGCGGCATTGAGCAGGTTCTTAGAAGGGCTTCAGCCGCTGAGGTTCTATTGCCGAGCCAGAAAGAAATCGACCGCCGCTACAAAAACATCCGCTCCCGGATGCACGCCGCCGGACTCGACGCGCTGATCGTGTGCGGCAATCAGTACGCCGGATTCGAGGGCGCGGTCTTCTACACTTCCGGATTTGAAATCGTCCATCGCTACGTGTACGTGCTGATTCCACTCGCGGGCGAGCCCACGCTCGTCTTCCCGCGCGAGGCCCGCTGGATCGGCGACAAGAAGAAGCCCTGGGTGAAAGACCAGGTCTGGCCTGACGCTCCCGGCAAGTGGCTGCGCGATCGCGCCGCCGAACGCAAATGGAAGCGCATCGGGACCTACGGCATGAATTTCGTGATGGCCGTGCGCGACTACCGTGAACTCTCGCAAGCGCCCTTCGAACTTGTTCCTTTGGACCAGGAATTCGACATGGCGCGGGCGGTGAAGAGCGAAGAAGAACTCGTCGAAGTTCGCGACGCCATGGACATCATCCTCGAGGGCTTCTGGGCGCTGGTTGCCGCTTACCAGCCTGGCAAGACTGAAGCCGAAATCATGGCCCCTGCTGTCGAGCGTTTCTTTGCGCGCGGCGCCGGCCCGCGCATGATGAACATCCTGCTCTCAGGCGAAAACGGCGAAGCCAACGCATACTTCAAGGTCCCGGGCCAGCGGAGAGTTGCTGCGAGCGACCTGCTCCTCTACTCGCTCGAGGTCACTGGCGCGGGCGGCTATTGGGTGGAATTCTCTCGCCCTCTAATCCAGGGCAAGCCCAGTGCCACGACACAGAAGATGGCCGAAGCTTATCCGCACGCGATGGAATCCGCGCGCAAACTCATGCGTGCCGGAGAACTGGCGTCCAACGTCCATCGCGCCGTGGCGGACACCTTCGCCAAACACGGCTTTTCGCTCGGACACCTCTCCGGCCACAGCATCGGCACCACCATGATCGAATACCCGGCGATCGGCGCCAAGATCGAGGTGCCGCTGGAAGAAAACATGATTTTTTCTCTACATCCGCAAGTAGTCGATCAGGACGGCAAGGTCTGTCTTTATACGCAGGACACCTATCGCATCGGCGAAACCGAAGGCGAGTGCCTGGCGGATGTGCCGTGGAAGTTTTTTAACGGTGAGGAGACGCGCGAGAGCGTGAAGCAGGGTCAGAGGTCAGAGGTCAGATTGCAGAGGTGAAATCTGCATCAACGAAACGGGTTTAGCTCTGCAATCTGACCTCTCACCTCTGACCTTATATTTCTGACTTTGGGAGTGCCGCATTGCTAAGAGTTTGCATCATCGGTTGCGGAGCTGTGGGCAGCCTGTTCGCCGCTCATCTCGCCCAGAAGAACGAGGCGGAGGTCTGGACCTACGACGTCTGGAAAGATCATATTGATGCTATTAACAAGGACGGCCTTCGTCTTTCCGGCGCCGCTGACTTCACCGCGAAACTCCATGCCACCAGCAATGCCACAGAACTGCCGCGCTGCGACTACGGCATTGTCGCCACCAAAGCCATTCATACGCGGAGCGCGATCGCGCAAACCGCCCGCGCCTTCGATGACAAGAGCGCCGTTTGCTCGGTACAGAACGGCGTCGGCAACGAGGAAATCATCGCCGAACACGTGAAATACGTCATCCGGGGAACGACCTTCCCCGCCGGTCACCCCATCGCTCCCGGCCACATCGGTTTCGATATTCAGGGTGACACCTGGATCGGCCCCTTCGAGCCGACGAACACGCCGATGTCGAGAGTAGAAGAGCTCGCCGGCCTGATCACGCGCTCCGGCATGAATACGATTGCCCTGAAAGATGCCCGCGGCGCGCAATGGACCAAGCTCATTTTCAACGCTGCCACAAATCCAGTTGGAGCGCTCACCCTACTGCATCACGGTGCCGCGACGCGCTTTGCGCCGACCGGCCAATTGTTCAACGATCTCATCGCCGAAGGAGAATCGGTCGCGAAAGCCCTAGGCATCGCGTTGCACGGTGACCCGCGCGCCTTAGTCGAAAAGGGAGCGGACGCTCCCGGCAAACACCGCGCCTCCATGCTGCAAGACGTCCTCGCCAAACGCCAGACCGAAGTGGATTTCATGAACGGCGCCATCGTGCAATGGGGAGAGAAAACCGGCGTGCCCACTCCCCTGAACAAGGCCATCTGGCAGTTGATCAAGGGCCTGGAGCACGGATGGAGTGATCCGGAGTGAAGGTCTCAGGTGTCAGGTGTCAGGTGTCAGGCCTCAGGTCTTAGGCAAACCGCTTGATGCAGAGCTGATTTCGGGGCCAAAGTTTCTATGCGGCGACGACAAAAGAATTGGCAAGCCACGATCTACGGAATTTGCGGTTGAGCTGTGGGTTTCCTGAGACCTAAGACCTAAGACCTGAGACCTTACCTATGCCCATCCCATTCAACATCGGAGTCCTGCAACTCAGCATGGAACCTGTTCACGAAACCGGGGCCATGGCCAAGGTCTGCGAGGACGCGGGTTTCGACACCTTCTGGATCGCGGAAGCCTATCCCTGGTGGCGCAAGCACTCTTTCGAAGCGCGCTCTTCGACCGCGATCCTCGCCGTCATCGCCGCCCAGACCAAAGGTATTCAACTCGGATGGGGCATCATCTCGCCTTACACTCGTCATCCCGTGCAGATCGCCATGGAAGCGCGCGTCATGCAAGACCTCGCCGGCGACCGCTTTCTGCTCGGCCTGGGCGCATCGAAAATCTTCATGAAAGAAATCGGGGAGGGCGAAGGCGAGAAGGTGGGTCCGGCGACCGTGATGCGCGAAAGCATCGAGATCATCCGCGGCGTGCTCAAAGGCGACGCCTTCAACTACCAGGGCAAGGTGTTTGCCGCCAGCGTGCCGGCTCTCAAATCCGACGCGCACACCTCGCGCAAGATTCCCCCTGTCTATGTTGCCGGCACGGGTCCGGCCATGCAGAAGCTCGGTGGGTCCTTGGGAGACGGCCTGCTCACCGCGTCCATCACCACCCCGGCCTTCGTGCGCTATTCGAAAAAGAACATGGAAGAGGGCGCGGCGAAGGCAGGCAGAGATGCCTCGAAGCTAATCCTCGGCTGCGTGATCGTCGGCAGCATCGGCCGCGAGTCGAAGAAAGGCAAAGAGGGCGCCCGTGAGCAGGCGGCCATGTACCTCGCCAACAAAGTGCAGAACATCAAAGGCTCGGCTGACGTTCTGCTCGAATCTGCCGGCATTAGTTTCGCCGAGCTTCAACCGGTAGCCGACGCCATGGAAAAAGGCGGCCGCAAGGCGGCAGCCAAGGCGGTATCTGACGACCTGCTGCGCAAAGTCTGTCCCATCGCTGGCACGCCCGACGAGTGCATTCAGAAGATCGGAGAGTACCGCGCCGCCGGCTGCACCCACATCATGCTGGAAATCTGGGGAGACGACCGGACGGGCCAGGCGAAGCTGTTCGGGGAAGCGGTGCTGCCGCACTTCAGGAAGTAAGAAAACAAATTGCAGAGGTGAAAACTGTGGATCCTACCGGTTTCACCTCTGCAATCTAACCTCTCACCTCTGACCTCCCTACTTTCCCATTACCAGCTTTGCAATCGTCGCCAGCTGCATATTCGACGTGCCTTCGTAGATTTTCCCGATCTTCGCATCGCGCCAATACTTTTCCACGGGGTAGTCCTTCGTGAACCCGTACCCGCCGTAGATCTCGACTGCCAGCGAAGTCACGCGCTCCGCCACCTGCGATGCGAACAGTTTGGTCATCGCTGCCTCTTTCACGAAGTCCACGCCCCCATCTTTCATGCGCGCCGCGTTGTAAACCATCAGGCGTACGGCTTCGATTTCCGTCGCCATCTGCGCAATCTGAAACTGGATTCCCTGGAACTCCGAAATCGGTTTCCCGAACTGTTTGCGTTCCTGCGCGTATTTGGCTGCATATTCCCAGGCGCCCCGCGCCACTCCCAGCATCTGCGCGCCAATGCCAATGCGGCCTTCGTTCAGGGTCTGAATCGCAATCTTGTATCCCTTGCCGACCTCGCCGAGCACGTTTTCCTTCGGCACGCGGCAATCTTCCAGAATCAGTTCGCAAGTGGACGAAGCGCGAATCCCCAGCTTGTCTTCCTTTTTGCCCACCGTGAATCCCGGAAAATTCTTCTCGATCAGAAAGGCCGTGATTCCCTTGTAGCCTTTCGATGCATCCACCGTGGCGAACAGGATGAACAGCCCAGCCTCTTTGCCGTTCGTGATCCAAAGCTTGCGGCCGTTCAGGACAAAATCATTTCCTCTCAACTCGGCCTTGGTCTGGAGCGCGAAGGCATCCGACCCCGATCCCGCTTCGCTCAAGGCGTACGCGCCCAGCGTGTCGGCTACCAACTTGGGCAGATAGCGCTTCTTCTGATCGTCATTCGCCCAGCGCAGGATCGCATTGGCGACCAGTGTGTTCTGCACATCCACGATCACGCCCGCCGAAGCGTCCACGCGCGAGAATTCTTCCACCGCCAGGATGGACTCGAAGAACTTGCCGCCCGCGCCGCCATATTGCTCCGGAATTTCGATCCCCATCAGCCCAAGCTGGAAAAACTGTTCGATCAGACCGTGATCGAAGACCGCTTTCTCATCCATTTCCTTCACCAGCGGACGAATCTTGTCCTCGGCAAACTGACGAACGTTGTCGCGAAATAGGATTTCATCTTCGCTGAGACTCGTAAGCGGGGCTGGATTTGCAACCTGCCATGTTTCCGGCATGAATACACCTTCAGGGTGAGACGAACTGGCCGCGTCTCAAAAGGATGGCGAACCCAAAATTGTAGCAGCAGGAGGGCGACCGCTTGGTCGGTTATAGTGTGGTCTCTGCTCTTTCCGAGTCATTCATTGCGGCACAA
Source organism: Terriglobales bacterium (assembly GCA_049273945.1). Lineage (GTDB taxonomy): Bacteria > Acidobacteriota > Terriglobia > Terriglobales > Acidobacteriaceae > Acidiflorens. The sequence goes on from JBASRS010000083.1 coordinate 88,578, forward strand.
GCTCGGCAACGGTCAACTGATCGGCCTTCCTCAATTCCGGAAACAACCACACCCAGATGCCAATCACGACCAGTGTCCCGACCCCGCCCAGCACCACGGCCGGCACCGTACCAAACCACTGTGCCGTGAATCCTGACTCGAACTCGCCCAACTCGTTCGATACGCCGATGAACAGCATGTCCACCGCATTCACCCGCCCGCGCATTTCGTCGGGAGTGGCGATCTGCACCAGCGTTGCACGGATGATGACGCTCACCATGTCGCTCGCGCCCACCAGAAACAGCGCAACCAGCGACAGGACCAGGCTGCGTGAGAGTCCGAACGCGATCGTGAACACCCCGAATCCGGTCACGCAAAGCAGCATCGTCATGCCGGCCCGCCGCCGAATCGGCCAATGCGCGACGACAATCGCCATCACCGCCGCGCCCACGCCCGGGGCGCTGCGCAGCAGACCCAGTCCCCACGGACCGGTACGCAGAATCTCCCGCGCATACACCGGCAGGAGCGCCACCGCGCCGCCCAGCAGGACGGCAAACATGTCGAGCGAGATCGAGCCGAGAATCAGTTTCTTCTCCCCGATGAAGCGAAGACCTGCCAGTACACTTCTCAGGCTCACCGGTTCATTGGGACGCGCCGCCGGGTGCGACTTGATGCGCATCGTTATGGACAGCGCCAGAATCGACACCACTACCGCGATCGCGTAAACCGCCTTCGGCCCACGAAAGAGCGCGTAGGCAACGCCACCGATCGACGGACCGGCGATGGTAGCAATCTGAAAGGCACTCGAGTTCCAGGCCACCGCGTTGGCAAAGTGCTCTTCCGGGACGAGGTGAGGCAGAATCGCGCGGCTCGCCGGCCAGTTGAAAGAGCGCACGGCGCCGAGCAGAACCAGAACAACGTAGATCAGGTGCACCGACTTTGGCGCTCGCCAACTGATGAGCAGCAGGAACGCCGAAGAGATGGCAAAGCCGCCGTAACACCACATCAGCAGCCGGCGCCGATCGAATAAGTCGGCCGCGTGCCCCGCAACGAGAAACAGGACAAATCCCGGCAGAAACTGTGCCAGGCCGACGTATCCGAGATCCAGAGGCCGCTTCGTAATCTCGTACACCTGCCATCCCACCGCTACTGACAGCATTTCGAGCGACAGCACGATGAAGAACCGGGCGAGCGTGTAGGAAACGAAATCGGGATACGCAAAGGCCACTCGGCCAGCGAGCCGAGGATCCTGGGGCGTGAGCATTGCAGACTAGAGGCTATCTTATGATTGGCGGGCCGGGATAGCTGGCAGCCGCTTCGATTACAACAGGTGCAAGCAGAGAAAGCCGCCGCCGTTGGCGTTTACACCAACTGTGCTGCTAAAATGCCTTCACCATTCTTGGCGCCTGCCTAGGAAACCTGTTCCATGTCCAGCAACTCCATGCCAACACCGCGCACTCGCGTTGTGCGCGAGTCTGAGCGCGGCGTGTATGACCGCGACACCGTCAACCGCATCCTCGACGAAGGTTTCCTCTGCCATGTCGGTTTCGTGGTGGAAGGCCAGCCCTTCGTAATTCCGACTTCCTATGGTCGCGACGGGGACGTGTTGTACATTCACGGCTCCGCCGCCAGCCGCATGCTGCGCAATCTCGATACTGGTATTCCGGTCTGTATCACGGTCACCCTTCTCGACGGACTCGTGCTCGCCCGCTCGGTTTTCAATCACTCGATGAACTACCGCGCGGTGGTGATTCTTGGCACGGCCACGCTGGTTGGCGATCCAGCGGAAAAAATCGCCGCGCTGCGCGCTCTGAGCGAGCACATCATTCCGCAACGCTGGGACGATTCTCGCCAGCCCAACGAAAGAGAATTGAAGGCGACCTCGGTGCTGCGTATTCCGATTGAAGAGTTTTCGGCCAAGGTTCGCGTCGGTCCGCCGATTGATGACGAGCCGGACTACACTTATCCGACGTGGGCGGGGGTGATTCCACTGGAGATGCAGTCGGGCGCGCCCATTCGTGATGAGCGCTGCTCGTTCGAGTTGCCCGCATATCTGCGAGACTATTCGCGTAAGGGCAGCTGAGAAGCAGACCGATGAACGCGACCACTCAGAAAATCTCGGAGCAGGTGGATTCCCTCCGACATGAAGTGGTGGCGTTTCTCGCTCGCCTGGTGCAGTTTTCGAGCCTTCCGGGAAAGGAGCAGGGGGCGCAACATTTCTACGCGGAAAAGCTCCAGACGCTGGGACTCAATCCAGGCATCCTTGTTTCGCGGAAGGAGGAACTCGAATCGCACCCGGCCTTCTGCGACGATGGCGTGCCCTTCGACGAGCGGCTCAACGTCGTCGGACGCTGGAGCGCGACCAGCAAGACAAGCGGCAAGAAGAAGGCCGCCCCCCGCACCCTAATCCTGAACGGCCACATGGACGTGGTGCCGACCGGCAGCGCAGCTCTGTGGTCGCTTTCGCCCTGGAGCGGAGAGGTCAAAGACGGCAAGCTCTACGGACGCGGCTCGTGCGACATGAAAGCCGGCCTCACCGCCAACGCTTTCGCGGTGCAGGCTCTGCAGGCGCTGGGATTCCGTCCGGCGGCGGATGTACTGCTCGAAAGCGTGATCGGCGAAGAAAGCGGCGGAGTCGGCACGCTGACCACGATTGTCAAAGGCTTCAAGACCGACGCGGCCATCATCACTGAGCCGACCCGCCTGCATGCCTGCCCGGTGCAATCCGGGGCACTCACTTTCCGCATCAAGGTTGCCGGGCGCGCCATTCACGCTTGCATGAAGCCGCAGGGCGTGAGCGCGATTGAAAAGTTCTATCTCGTGCAGCAGGCCGTGCACGAACTGGAGCGGCGCCGCCACGTGCAGTACAAGAACTTGCTGTTTGAAGATGCCGACAACATTGCGCCCATCAGCTTCGGTACCATTCACGGCGGAGACTGGCCTTCGACGGTCCCGGACGAAGTCATGGTGGAAGGCCGCTTCGGCGTTCTCCCCGGGGAGACGATGGACGACGCGCGGCGAGCCCTGACCGCCGCGGTGGCCCGCGCCATCGCGGTGGATCCCTGGCTGAAAGCACATCCGCCCAAAATCGAATGGTTCGAGGGCCAGTTCGAATCGGGACAGACGGCCGTGACCGAGCCGATTGTCGAGTCCATCCAGCAATGCCACGCGGAAGTGGTGGGCAGAGCCACAATGATCCAGGGCGTGACTTACGGATCCGATCTTCGCCTGTTCACCAATCACGGCCACGTACCGGCGGTGCTCTACGGACCTGGGAACATCGCGCAGGCGCATACGGTGGATGAATGGGTGGATTTGAAGGAAGTGTTCTCCGCCGCCAAGGTGCTGGCCTACATCATCACCCAGTGGTGCGGCGGAGAGTTCGCGTAATTAGTTGATTTTCGACTTGTCATTCCGAGCGAAGCGAGGAACCTGCAGTCTCTTGACTCGCAGCCACCTGCGGATCCCTCCCCTTCGACTTCGCTCAGGGTCGGGATGACAACCAGATAAGGAGTTGATCGCGCTCAATTCAGAATGAGCAGCAATTTGCCCGTCGTCTTGCGGCCTTCCAAATCGCGGTGCGCCTGCGCCGCCTGTGCGAGCGGGTAGATGTGCTCGATTCGCAGCTTGAGTTTGCCTTCGCGGATCATTCCGAACACTGCGCCAGCCCGCTGCTGCAACTCCTGCGGCGTAATAATGTAGTGTCCGAGCGACGGACGAGTCAGGTATAGCGACCCTTTCTGGGTCAGCACGATGGGATCAAAAGGGGGCACGGCTCCGCTCGAGCCGCCAAAGAGCACCATCATCCCCCGAGGGCGCACAAGGTTCAGACCTTTCTCGAACGTGGTCTTGCCCACAGAGTCGTACACGACGTCCACGCCCTGGCCGCCGGTCAGGCGTTTCGTTTCGGTTTCAAAATCGGTTTGCGTGTAGAAGATGATTTCGTCGGCTCCCGCCTTTCGCGCCAGTCTCGCCTTCTCCTCGGTTGAGACGGTCGCGATGATGCGCGCCCCAATGTTGTGCGCCATCTGGACCAGGAGCAACCCCACTCCGCCTGCAGCAGCGTGAATCAGCGCCGTCTCGCCCGTTTTCAGCGGATAGGTGTCATAGGCGAGATAGTGCGCGGTCATTCCCTGCAGCATGGCCGCGGCTGCCTCACGTTCGTTGACTCCTTCAGGAACCTTCACCAGGCGATCCGCTGGAACCGCGGCGTACTCGGCGTAACTTCCCAACATACCGGTGTAGGCAACGTGATCGCCGATAGCCACCTCGCGCACATCGGATCCAACGGCAGACACCACACCCGCGCCCTCTTGCCCCAGCACAAACGGCAGCGGCACTTTATAGCGGCCCTCGCGGTTGTAAACGTCAATGAAGTTGACCCCCGCCGCCAGAATTTTGACCACGGCTTCGTTGGGTTTGGGCTGAGGAATGGGCAGGTCCAACATTTCCATGACTTCCGGACCGCCGGTCTGCTTTACCTGAATGGCTTTCATGGTGATTTTCGATGAACTCAGGAAGATAAACGACTCGGGGCTCAGGACACCTTGTTCCCGCATTCCGGGCAGAACTTCGTCCCGGACTCGAATTTTGTGCCGCAGCGGTCGCAGAAGAACTCGAACTGGTAGCCTTTGTCGGTCGAGTGATCGGTGTGGTTGCGCGTGAACTGGATCAGTGCCATCAAGGGCCCCTGGGAAACGAAGTCGGGAAAGTCACCATTCTAGTCATTGCGAGATGGGGCGTCCAGACGCGGTTCGCTGCCGGTCGCTGGGTCATCGAGGCCGCCATATCTCTGGTTGCGGTTCCGCCCCCGCCTGGGGTAATATCCCCGCCCAATGCCTAAAGTAACTGCTCTGTTGGGTCCCGTCGTAGCATTGACCCAACGAAATTGGCGATAGTACCATCTCAAGAGTCAGGGGCCCCGGATGTGCCCGAATGCTTTCGTAAGTTTCTGAGGAATATGAGGCTTCTAACACATCGGTCTCTGGCGATCGTCTTTGCTGCCGCGTTGGCGGCGACGACGATTTCCTGCCAGTCTGCTCAGAAGCAAACCTTTATTCCGCCGCCCCGGGCCCAGGCGCCCGCCCTCACGGCAGCCACCAAGGCTCCGGAGCCGCCGCCGGCCAAGAGCGCCAAGCCTGCCCCTGAACCTCAGGCGAAGGCCGCGCCCAGCGCGCAGCCCACGCAGGCAGATCCTATAGCCGATCTGATCGCTAAAGTCGAAAAGGAATACCAGGCAGGCGAGGCGAACCATCAGGCTGGCCATTTGGACGCCGCCAAACAGAACTTCGATACCGCCGCCAACCTGCTGCTGAATAGTGGATTCGACCTGCGCTCCGACGAGCGCCTCGAGAAAGAACTGGAACGAGTTCTGGAAGGCAGCAACAGCCTGGAAGCGGTCGCCCAGCAGCAATCCGACAGCTCCGACCAGCAGAAGTCCGAACCCGCGCCGATTGACGAAGCCAACGAAGCCACGCCCGCGGTGGACGCCAATGTCAAGGCCAAGGCGGAAGCCGAGATCAAATCCACCCGCTCCGACTTGCCGCTGATGATGACCGACCAGGTCGCCGGGTATATCAATTTCTATTCCACGCGCGGCCGCGGCACGCTGGAACGCGCCCTGGCCCGCTCCGGGCGCTATGACGAAATGATCCGGGGCATCCTGAAAGAAGAAGGCGTGCCGCAGGATCTGATTTACCTGGCGCAGGCGGAGTCTGGTTTTCATTCACTGGCCGTCTCACGGGTCGGCGCCCGCGGCATGTGGCAGTTCATGGGCAGCCGCGCGAAGGGCTACGGACTGCACCGCAACTTCTGGGTGGATGAGCGGCAGGATCCTGAGAAAGCCACTCGCGCCGCCGCGCGCCATCTGAAGGATCTCTACACGCAGTTCGGCGACTGGTATCTGGCCATGGCCGCGTATAACTCCGGTCCGGGCAGGGTGCAGAGCGCGGTCAAGCGCACCGGCTACGCCGACTTCTGGGAGCTCTATCGCCGCAACGTGCTGCCAAAGGAAACGCGCAACTACGTTCCTATCATCGTGGCCGTGACTATCATGGCCAAGAATCCGGAGCAGTACGGACTCGACAAGGTGGAACGCGACAAGCCGCTTCCCTACGACACCGTCCGAATCGATTACCCGATCGACCTGCGGTTGGCCGCTGAATGCGTGGACGCAACCGCTGCCGACTTACAAGATTTGAACCCAAGCCTGCTCCGCCTCACCACGCCGAAAGACCGCGAATTCGAGTTGCGCCTGCCGCCTGGAAGCAAAGAAAAGTTCGTGTCCGCAGTGGCGGCGATTCCGGCGGACAAGCGCTTGTGGTGGCGTTATCACAAAGTGCAGGGCGGGGAGACCTTGGCTTCGCTGGCTCGGACGTATCACACCACCGCCAAGGCCATCTCGCAGGCGAACAAGTTGGAAGACAATTCTCTCGACCCGGAAAGCCGGCTGGTCATCCCGATTGCTCCCGGCAAATACAGCGATACCGGAGCCTATGCTCGCCGCATCACTCGCTACCGCGTGCACCGCGGGGACACGGTGGAAACTGTTGCCGAGAATTTTGCGGTTCCGGCCAGGATGGTGCGCGGCTGGAATCATCTGAAAGGCAACAGCCTGGCGGGACGTAGGGTGCTGTATCTCCACCTGCCGGTAACTCCGGGAGCGCCGGGAGCCCAGGTGGCTTCGAAGGCTTCGAAAAAGTCGCCCAAACGCCCGGTGAAGGCTGAGGCGGCTTCAACGAACGGTGGCGTTGTTCAGCACAAGGTCCGACAGGGCGAAACGCTCTACTCGATTGCGAATTCCTACAACACCACGGTTGCCGCCCTGCAACGTTATAACCGGAATACAGCGACTCTCCGGCCGGGCATGATTCTGGTCGTTCGCGACGCGCACTAGACGATACCCAACCCGTCCACAAACAAGCCAATTAGAGAGTTGTTGGTGCAATCGCGATTTTTCGCCAACAATGGGGTTCGAGACCCGGACTGTCCTGTTATCGGGGATCGTGGGAATACATGCCTCGAAAACCGAGGCATGAGCACCCGCCATTCTCGTGGAATCTACTCATTGCCGCTCTGTCGCGTGAAATGGTACGTCCCGTCCCAGTGGTAATTTGTTGCGTCCGTACCGGGGGAGCCATCGATACGGGCATGGAACCCGATGAAGGTCCCGGTCCCCTCCGAAAACGTGCACAGTGCGATCCTGGTCGACAAGTCAAGGGTGCAATGGCCGACCGCCCTGTTGGCGTCGCCGGCGTCGAGAACGACATTGCTGTCCTGTAAACCCGTTGAAGCAATAGGGGACTGGAAATAGAAGACTTTGGATCCAACCACAATCTCCGGGAGGTTCGAGGACGTGACTACGCAGAAAGAACCGGGCTCGCCCGTTTTCCCCGAGCAATCCTTTATCACGTGAATCTTTCCGCTTCGCACATCAGATGCCGAGACCGAAGTGGCTCCCATAGTCAGGGCCACAAAGCCCGCGGCCAGCGCGAGGGTAAAGAGGGTTTGAATACGAATTGTTTTCATAGTTCTCCTTTTTTGGTGGGACGGTTCTAATAGCTTGCTTTTGAGGATCACAAATGCGCGTTGCGCCGGTCGTATCCCTAATTCAACCGAGGTTGGCAGGCAAATGGCATGCAGGTGTCATGAGGGTGACATTCTTGTCCCATAGCTAACTCGTAGTGCATCAATGATCTGCTGTGCAAACATGGCGCGCGCGGGGGAAGGGTGCTAGACTTGCGCCATCGAATTGGGGCGTGGTCCGATGTCCCTACCCTTTGAGTCTCAAAACAAAGTTCGCTTCGGCGTCTTCGAAATAGACTTACGTACAGCTGAACTGCGGACTAATGGGCACGTGCTGACCCTCCAGGGTCAACCGTTCCAAATTCTGATCGTGTTGCTGGAGCGTCCCGGCGAGTTGGTTACGCGGGAGGAGCTGAAGAAAGCACTTTGGGCCTCCGACACGTTTGTTGATTTCGAGCACAATCTCAACAAGGCAGTGAACCGGCTGAGGGAGGCACTGCATGACAGCGCCGAACAGCCGAAGTTTGTCGAGACCCTTCCCCGGAGGGGATACCGGTGGATCGGACCAGTTATCCGGAACGGAAATGGTAGCGCCCTTGGTGAAAGTCACCTCGTCGTTCCCGAAGCCGACCACGCACCGGAGACGCCCACCGAACGGCAGATTCTCACCCATGTCGAGCTGGTACGCCCCGCTACATCTCTCGACGCGAGTGAGGGCCGCCGCCAAAAATTCTGGAAACTTGCGATTCCCGCGGTCGGCCTCGCCGCTGCCCTAATTGCGGGAGTCTTTCTTATTATTTATTCGCGCCGCGCGCCCCCACTCACCGAAAAAGACTCCATTGTCCTAGCAGACTTCATTAACACCACCGGAGACCCGGTCTTCGACGACACGCTCAAGCAAGGCCTATCCGTGCAGCTTTCCCAGTCACCTTTCTTCAACATCCTGCCGGACCAGAAGGTGAGCGACACCCTGAAGCTCATGGGACGCGCTTCCGGGGACCGGCTCACTCCGGAAGTGGCGCGGGAGATTTGCATGCGCAGCAGCAGCAAAGTCATGCTGGCAGGCTCCATCTCCAGCCTCGGCACCCAGTACGTCATTGGATTGAAGGTAGTGAACTGCAACTCCGGGGAGGTACTCGCGCAGGAGCAGGTCCAGGCGGTAACCAAGGAAGAAGTGCTGAAGATGTTGGGCCACGAAACCACGAGGCTACGGCAAAAGTTGGGCGAATCGCTGAGTTCGATCCGGAGATTCGACGTTCCCCTCGACCAAGTTACGACGCCTTCGCTGGATGCCCTGAAGGCTTTTTCCATGGCACAGATCATCCGGTCTGAGAAAGGCGACCGTGCAGCTATTCCTTTTCTCAAGCGCGCCATAGAACTCGATCCTAGCTTCGCCATGGCGCATGCTTTTCTAGGAACGTTCTATGTAAATCTCCAGGAACCCAGCCTGTCGACGGAGAGCATGAAGAGGGCCTATGACTTGCGCTTCCGGGTAAGCGAGGAGGAGAGATTCTTCATTGAGTCGCTCTACTATCAGGTGGTCACTGAAGAGCTGGAGAAGGCTAATCAGGTGTACGAGCTGTGGGCACAAACCTATCCGCGGAGCGCCGGACCCCTTGGCAACTTGGGAGTCAGTTACGCGTCCATGGGACAAAATGAGAAAGCCCTCGCCGCAACGCTCGAGGCCCTTCGTCGAGATCCCGAGCGCTACGTCGCTTCCGCGAATCTCGTGGCCATTTATACGAACCTGAATCGTCTCGACGACGCCAGGGCTACATATCGGAAAATGGTGCAGAGCAAACTCGATTACCCGGACGCACATGTTTCTCTGTATGGAATTGCGTCAGCCCAGGGGGATGTGGCAGAGATGCAGAGGCAAGTGGCCTGGGGTGCCGGCAAAGCAGGAATCGAAGACATCTTTCTTGCCCAGCAGGCCGACACCGAAGCATTCCGCGGACGTCTTGGCGACGCGAGGGAATTCTACCGCCGGGCAATCGAATCCGCACAGCGGGCCGACCAGAGAGAAACCGGAGCGCTGTGGCAAATGAACGCCGCTGTGCGCGAAGCGGAGTTCGGCAACCGGCAGGCGGCTCGTCAGGGGGTAGAGGCGGCGCTGGCATTGGCCTCAAACCGGGACGTGAAGACTTTGGCCGCTCTGGCGTTGGCACAAGCTGGAGATGCCGCGCAAGCCCAGACAATAAGCGACGATTTGGCCAGAGGATACCCGCTAGACACTCTTATCAATGGGTATTGGCTTCCCACCATTCGCGCTGCTATCGCACTGGATCACAACAACCCGGCCGAAGCCATCAAGGCTCTCCGGGGGGCGACCTCTTACGAACTTGGAATCAACCCGTTCATGGCCTACTGGGTTGTACCCCTTCATCCCGCCTACTTAAGAGGCGAAGCCTATTTGCGGCTGCATCGAGGCAAGGAAGCAGCGGCGGAATATCAGAAATTTGTCGATCACTGGGGCGCGGTGAGAAACTTCCCACTGGGTGCGCTGGCGCGGCTTGGCCTTGCGCGCGCATACGCGATGCAAGGAGATTCCGCGAAGGCCCGCACTGCGTACCAGGAGTTCCTCACTCTCTGGAAAGATGCCGACCCTGACATCCCCATCCTCAAGCAAGCCAAGGCCGAGTATGCGAAGTTGCGGTAGTAGCGAGAGCTATCCCCGGCCAAACCGTTGCCCGATTCGCTGGCGGAGTAGAGATTCTTGACTGTTGTAATCAGGCGTGGCTGTTGAAAAGCCCCCTCTTTTGAAAAAACTGTCCCAGCCGAGGGATAGAAAATGTCCACCAAAATCGAGAATGTCGCTTATAGGGCATCCTAGCGCGACGAAATTTCTGCGAACTTCGAGAGTGTGAGTTTTTCAACAGCCACAGGCGTTTTCACCACCTACCCCGAAAGTCACTTATGAGACAGCGTTGATAGCCTCTCGTCTCCTCACCCCATCAGCATCCCGCCATTCACATTCAGCACGTGTCCAGTAATGTACGAAGCCTCTTCAGAAGCCAGAAAGCTGACCGCACTCGCAACATCTTCCGGCGTGCCTACCCGGCCCAGCGGGATCATCTTCACTGCGTTCTGCTTGAATTCCTCGCTCAGCGCCGCCGTCATGCCGGTTTCGATAAAGCCGGGAGCGACTGCATTGCACGTGATGTTGCGCGACGCAACTTCCCGCGCTATCGCCATCGTCAGCCCCATCAGTCCCGCTTTCGACGCCGCATAGTTGGCCTGGCCGGCCTGCCCCATCTGGCCAAAGACGCTGGAGATGTTGATGATCCGTCCCCAGCGCTGCTTGAGCATGGAGCCAATGACTTGCTGGATACATAAGTACGCTGACGTCAGGTTGGTGTTGAGGACCGCGTCCCAGTCAGCGCGCTTCATGCGCATGACCAGTTGGTCGCGCGTGATGCCCGCGTTGTTCACCAGGATGTCGATTTTGCCGAACTGGCCGATTGCGGACCTGATGCCGGCCTTGATCTGCTCTTCGTCAGCGACATCCATGACGATGGCCACTGCCTTGCCACCGGCCGCCGTAACCTGAGCTACCAGTTCATTCAGCTTCTGCTGGTTGCGCGCGGCCACGGCAACGCTCGCGCCCTGACCGGCCAGGGCCAGCGCACAGGCGTGCCCGATGCCCTGCGACGCTCCTGTCACCAGCGCCACTCGCCCCTCGAGTTTCATGAGAGCTCCTTCTGGAAAGGCGAATTATAAATGCGCGGGCGACGTTGGCACTGCGGTCTATGCCCGGAAGGAGCGAGCCCGGATGGCCCCACCCAAGCTAAAGTCCAGCATCCACTTGCCGATGTTTGCTTAGGAACTGGTTCGTCTGCGAACCGGAGTCGCACGAGCATCCACAAAGAAAAGGCGCACCTGGAGGCGAGGGATGCGAACCATGAGTTTGAAGGCAAAGCTCAGTGCTGGATTCGGAATCATCCTGCTGATCGTGGCGGTTCAGGGCACCTTCTCCTACACCACCGCCGCGAAGATGGCGGAGATTTCTCACCAGACGGACGAACGTGTCGTGAAGATGGAGCAGTCTTACCGGATTGAAACTGCGATCGAAAAACAAAGCACTGGGGTCCGGCAGTTCCTGCTCGCGGGGAAGGAAGAAGCGCTGGTGCACGATGAGGAAGGGAAAAAGGAGTACCAGACCTGGGTGCAGCAACTGCAGGCCAGCGAGCCTGCGGACGAGGGCAGAAGGCTCCTCACCGAAATCAGCCGCCACTACGACACCTACCGTACCGTGATGGACCACGAGATCCAACTCCGGCGCGCCAACCAATCGAAGGAGTCCGCGAGTCTGGCTTTCTCCCCGCAGACCTCCGCCCTGCGCAAAGACCTGGTGGCCGCGGTGGATGATTTTGCACAGTTTCAGAAACGACAAAAGGATGCCGCGCTGCAGCAACAGAAGTCGCTGGAGAACACCGCCAAATTTCTGCCTCCCACGCTCGCGCTCGCGGGTCTGATTCTCGGCACCTCCGTGGCCCTGCTGCTGCCGCGCTCCCTCTCCCGCCGCGTGGACGCGATGCTGGCCATGATCCATGAGATCGCCACCCACAACCTAGGCGTGCCCGACATGGAGATTCCGGCGGAAGACGAGATGGGCCGCGCCGGGTGCGCGCTCAACCACATGAAGAACAATCTGCGGGAAATGATCCAGTCCATTGCGCAAACCGCGGAGCGTGTCGCCAGCGCGAGCGAGGAAATCTCGGCCTCCGCGTCCCAGCAGGCCAATGGGGCCGACACCCAGAAAGATATGGCGACTCAGGTTGCCACCGCCATGCAGGAAATGTCGGCGACCGTGGCCCAGGTTTCAGAAAACTCCAGCCGGGCAGCAGAAGCCTCGCGGCAAGCCGCCGAAACCGCCCGTCAGGGCGGCACCATCGTGACGGACACGCTCGTCAAGATGCGCGCCATCGCGGACGGGGTTCGCGCAACCGCCGACAAGATGGACGAACTGGGCAAGGCTTCCGACCAGATCGGCCGCATCGTCGGCGTGATTGACGACATCGCCGATCAGACCAACCTGCTGGCGTTAAACGCCGCCATCGAAGCGGCGCGCGCGGGCGAGCAGGGTCGAGGTTTTGCCGTGGTCGCGGACGAAGTCCGCAAGCTGGCCGAACGCACCACCGGTGCGACCAAGGAAATCGCACAGATGATCAAGAGCATTCAAAGCGAGGCCGGCTTCGCCGTAAAGGCCATGGAAGCCGGTACCGAGCAGGTCGAAGAAGGCGTGAAGAGCACGGCGCAGGCGGGCGAATCGCTCAAGGAGATCATCCGCATGGCGGAGCAGGTGGGAGAGATGATCACCTACATCGCCACCGCGGCCACCGAACAGTCGAGCGCTTCCGAACAGGTTAACCAGAACATGGACCAGATCTCCCGCCTCGTGAAGGAGTCGGCGTTGGGCTCGCAGGAGGCGGCGAAAGCCTGCCAGGAACTGTCCGGACTGGCCCTCGATCTACAAAAGCTGGTGAGCAGTTTCCAGCTGGGCAAGTCCTCGCCGCACCGGGGTCCTGGTCACGAAGAAGCAGAGCACGCCGCGAAACCGGCTCGGACCATGGCTGCTTCCGCCCCCTGAGGTGCGCGCTTTCTTTCCGCAGCACAGATTCGATGAGGTGCCATGACATGGAAGGCCCCGGCAAAGCGACCGCTGCTCGGAGCGGCAACCCGCCAGCTCACCAGGAGCTGATCCAATTGGTCAGCTTTCATGTGGGTGGAGAGGAGTTTGGACTCGACATCCTGCGCGTGCAGGAGATCATCCGCTTCCAGGAACTTACCCGTGTCCCGAACTCGCCCGATTTCATGGCCGGGGGGTCATTAATCTGCGGGGCCGGGTCATTCCGGTGGTCTCGCTGCGCAAACGCTTTGGTTTGGAGGAGCAGCCGCACGACAAGCAGAGCCGGATCGTAGTCGTGGAACTGAAGGGCAACGTGCTCGGCTTCATCGTGGATTCGGTCTCCGAAGTGCTCCGCATCCCGGCCGAGACGGTCAAACCGCCCCCGCGTCTCGGCAAAGTCGAGCGCGAGTACGTCTCCGGCGTGGGCAATCTCCATGACCGTCTGCTGATTCTTCTGGACCTTGAGCACCTGATGTCGCACTCCGACGAGACGTGGATGCAGGCATCGGTGAACTGAAACCCGCAGTGGCATAGGACAACGAAGTGAGCTACGAACCGAGCAAAGATCCGGAGCTGCTGCAGGACTTCGTGGTTGAGTGCGAAGAACTGCTGCAGACGATGGATCAGGACATGGTGGCGCTGGAGGCTGCGCCCGGCGATGCCGAACTGTTGAACCGGATCTTTCGGGCCCTGCACACCATCAAGGGGACATCCGGTTTCCTGGCGCTCGACTCCATCGTCAGGCTCAGCCATCGCGCCGAGGATGTCCTCAATTCCCTGCGCCGGGGCGACTGCCGGCTGACCAAGCGCCTGATGGATGCTCTGCTGGCCGCCCGCGACCAACTGGGCGCCATGCTGCGGGATGTCCGCAATCAGGTGTCCCGCGAGTACCCGCTCGACGACCTCCTGCAGGAACTGGAACTAGTGCAGAAGCCGGCCGATGGCTTGCTCCCCTTGGGAGAAATTCTGGTTGCCGACAAGATCATTCCCCAGGAGACGCTGGAGGCCGCACTGCAGGAACAGGCCAGCCAGCCCGCTAAGAAGCTGGGAGAGATTCTGATCGCGAAAGGCGCGGTTTCGCGGGCTCAGGTGGGCGACGCGCTGTTGCGGCAGAGGAGCGCTTCCGAAGCACGTGCCGATCCGCAGACCATGCGCGTGGACGTGCGCAAGCTGGACCAACTGATCAACCTGATCGGCGAACTGGTCCTGGAACGCAACCGGCTGGTGCGTTTGAGCCACGACCTCGCCACCGGGAGCCTGGACCGCACCGCTTTCGATGCCGCCCTCGGACTCTCCACGACGCGGCTGAGCTTCGTCACCGACGAATTGCAGATTGCCGGCCTGAAAACCCGCATGGTGCCGATTGAATCCGTTTTCCGCAAATTTCCCCGCCTAGTCAGGGACCTGGCCCGCACATTGGGAAAACAGGTCCAGCTGGTTCTCACCGGACAGGACACCGAGATTGACAAGACGATGGTGGAGCTGATCGCGGATCCACTGGTCCACCTGGTACGCAATTCGCTCGACCATGGAATCGAACTGCCGGAAGTGCGCCAACGGGCGGGAAAACCGGGCGACGGAACCATCCGCCTGGAAGCCTCGCAGAAAGGGGACCAGATCGTGATCACCATCAACGATGATGGGGCTGGCATTGACGCGCAGCGCGTTTTGTCCAAGGCTCTGGAAAAGGGACTGGTGTCCCCGGAGCGCGCCCGGACGATGAGCCAGCTGACCTTCGGCGCAGTGCTGAACCCAGGCAGAAAGATGAAATCCTCGACTTCAAACGGTGCGCATAGACGACGGCCACGTCCACCAGGTGGAGGGGAGCGAAGTCTTACGACTGGAGGGCGAAACTATTCCGCTGTTGCGGCTGGGAACGATGTTCGCGTTGCCCAGCAAGGGCGACACGAGTGCCCAGAAAGTTGTCATTTTAGGGGTTGGCCGGCAACGAGTGGCTCTGCTGGTGGACAAGCTGATCGGCCAGGAATCTGCGGTCATTAAGCCGCTCGGCGCCTACCTGCAGGGGAGCGCGCAATTGGCGGGAGCGACCATCAGCGGCGACGGGCGAGTGCGGCTGGTGCTCGACCCGGCCGGACTGCTGGCAGCGTCTGCGGATGCGAAACTGGCCGAAGGGGTGAGCGCATGACCGCCGGCCCAGCCGCCACCAGCGCTCCTGCCGCTCCCCCAGACCCCCATCTCTCCAAGATTCGCGACCTGATCTACAAGGCTGCCGGGATCTTCCAGCCGGACAACAAGTTGCGCCTGCTCGAGGATCGCTGCGGCCGCCGCCTCCAAGAACTGAAGGTGAAGACCCTGCGCGACTATTTCGACCGGCTGAATCATCCGACCGCTGGCCGCGAGGAGATGACTAAGCTCCTGAATGAAATCACCATCGGCGAGACCTGCTTCTTTCGCAGTCAGTCACAACTGGATGCGCTCAAGTCCGTCGCCTTGCCGCGCATCCTGACAGCGCGCTCGAGCAGCGCGGTCAAGAAGTTACGCATCTGGAGCGCGGGCTGCTCGACCGGAGAGGAACCCTACTCGCTGGCCATGTTCGTTCTGGAAGAGAGCGCCGGCCTTCTTAAGGGCTGGACATTTGAAATCCAGGCCACCGATCTGAACGAACGCTCCCTCGAGCATGCCCGGGCCGGCATCTATGGCGATTACAGCGTGCGCAATGTCAGTGCTCAGATCCGGCAGAAATACTTTGTAGCCGCTGGCGACAAGTTACAGGTGGGCCCTGCGGCCAGAAAGCTGGTCAGCTTCTCCCGCCTCAACCTGCTGGATGAAATGCGCATGCCGCTCATGAAAGATATGGACGTGATCTTCTGCGCCAACGTCCTGATCTATTTCGATCTCAACTCCAAACGCAAGGTTATCGAGCACTTTTACAGCAACCTCCAGCCCCACGGATATTTCTTTCTGGGCCATTCTGAGTCTCTTTATGGAGTCAACGACCAATTCAAGCTGGTCCATTTTCCGTCGGCTACGGGTTATGTGAAGTCGCAGCCTCCGGCTGCGGGGAGGTAAACCATGGCCACCATAACGCGCGAACAACTGCTGAAAAAGCTGATGGCTGCTGACCACCTGCCCAGCCTGCCGGTCGTTGTTGCTCCGCTGATGAATTATCTGCAGCAGCCCATCGACGCCCTGCAGGTCAACGAGGTCGCCCGCCTCATCTCGCAGGATGAGTCTCTGACGGCGCAATGCCTGCACCTGGCCAACTCTCCCCTGTTCGGCCGCTGGCAGCAGGTCGAAACCGTGCGCGGCGCCGTGGTCAGCCTGGGCATGCAACGCATGCGCGACATCACCACGGCGTGCTGTCTGGTCAAGCTCACTCCTAAGGAATGCCCGATCGATCCGACGGTCTTCTGGGAGCACGCTCTCGGAGTGGCCTTGGCCTGCCGCTACTTTGCGCGGGAGATCAAGTTTCCCGATCCTGACAAAGCCTATCTCGCGGGCTTACTGCATGACTTCGGTATAGCGATGAGTTACTGGGTGGCGCCGAAGGAGTATGCCCTGGCTTTCTCCAAGGCGATGTCGGACCATATTCCACTCCAGGAAGCCGAGCAGCAGGTTCTGGGAGTGACACACACCGAAGTGGGCCGGATCCTCGCCGAAAAATGGCGCATGCCGTCGGACCTGATCCAGGTCATCACCTGGCACCACGATGTCGAAGAGGCCAAAGAGCACCGCGCCCTGGTGGCGGTGGTGACCCTGGCCGACTTGCTCTGCCGTATGCGCGCCGTCGGTTACGGATATCCGGAAGACCGTCAGGTGGACTTTGTGCAGGAACCGGCATTCAAGGTGTTGGTCGAGGAATGCCCCAATCTGCAGAAGATGGATTGGGAAAGGTTCACTTTCGAAATGGAAGGTTACATGACGGAAGTGCAGCGGCTTGTCAACCTTGTCTACCGCCGATCATGACCGTGTCCGCATCCACTTCGCCGATCAAGGTGCTGATCGCCGATGACAGCGCCTTCATGCGCGCAGCGCTCGCGCGCATGATTGCATCGGACCAATCCCTGCGCGTCGTCGGAACGGCGCAGACCGGACTGGAAGCCCTGGAAAAAATCAACCAACTCCAGCCCGACGTGGTGACGCTCGACATCGACATGCCCGGCCTGAACGGGCTGGAGACCCTGAAGCGCGTCATGAGCGAATCGCCGCGCCCGGTCATTATGGTGAGTTCGCTGACCCAGAAAGGCGCGGAAACCACCCTCGATGCCCTCGGACTGGGCGCTTTCGATTACATCCCCAAGCAACTCAATTACATTTCGCTCGACATCATCAAGGTTCAGGACGAACTGGTCAGCAAGATCAAGGCAGCCGCTCACTCTCGCATGAAAGCTCCCAAGGCGACTAAGAAGAGTCGAACGCAACCCACCACCGCCCCGCCAAATGCTGCTCAGGGAGCGCCCAGCATTATCGCCATC
Source organism: Terriglobales bacterium (assembly GCA_049273945.1). Lineage (GTDB taxonomy): Bacteria > Acidobacteriota > Terriglobia > Terriglobales > Acidobacteriaceae > Acidiflorens. The sequence continues at coordinate 106,146 of JBASRS010000083.1, forward strand.
GGAACCTCCACCGGCGGTCCCAAAGCGCTGCAGGAGATCCTTCCCGCTCTTCCGGGGAATCTTCCCGTGGGGGTACTGGTAGTGCAGCACATGCCCGCGGGATTCACCGGTCCATTTGCAAAACGGCTCGATAACCTATGTCAGGTCGCGGTACACGAGGTCGAACAGGGCATGATGGTCGAGCCCGGTCATGTTTATTTGGCGCCCGCCGGGAAGCACATGACGGTGCACCGCTCCGCCTCCGAAGTGTTCTTGCAGGTTTCGCGTACTCCGAGCGATACTCTCCACATTCCTTCCGTGGACGTCATGATGTTCTCAGTCGCTGAGGTTTTTCATGGTTTGGCTATGGGGATCATCCTGACGGGGATGGGAGCAGACGGGGCTCTGGGAATGCAAGCAATCTTCCAGGCGGGTGGGCTGACGGTCGGCCAGGACGAAGCGACCTGTGCGGTCTATGGTATGCCGCGCGCCTGCGCCGAGATGGGAGTTCTCAAGCGAGTGGTAACCCTCGCCGAGATTCCACAGCACATTCTGTCTGCTCTCGGGCACCAGGCCGGCTAGTGGGCTTGGGTGGCGGCACGCCGGAGCCGTGCTGCACTGAGAATTGTCTCCATCTTCTGGACCAGATCCGCTCGTGAATATGGCTTCGCCAGGTAGTGTGTTCTGGGCTCGCGCGGCTCAGGGCCGGACTCAGGTTGGAGGTAGCCCGAGGTCAGCAGGATGGGAATCTCCGGAGAGGTATTTCGCAAGTCCCGGCCCAGTTGAGGCCCGCTCCGGCCCGGCAGTACCATGTCGGTCATGAGAACGTCGATTCTGCCCCCGTTCTGCTCGTAAACCTTCATCGCTTCCTGGGCATCGGCGGCCGGGAGCACGTCAAAACCAGCGCTTTGCAAGATGCAGCAAGTCGCTTCCCGCACGAAAGGCTCATCTTCAACCAGGAGTACGACGCGTCGCGAGCCACGCTCGCTCGCGCTTGCATGACGTCGGATTGTCATGACAATTTAAGACGGTTAACAACCGATTCAGAAACGTGAGCAATCCGGTATCCGCGTAGGCTACGGCTGCGGAGATGACAGGGCACGAAGGGTCGAGGAAGTTTGGGATCTACTTCAGCGTGGTGAGGACCGTCTGTCTGGGGTCGAGCACGATTTTGTGTGTGCCCGCCGGGGCGTTCAGCCGAAACGAGGTCTCCAGACCATCCGCCAGGACCAGTCCCAGCAACACCGTGGAGTTGCCGCCCGTCACGCCGTACACCGGCACCGCCGTAACCAGATTGTCGGGAGCGTCCTTTTGTGTGATCGTGCCTGCCACCGAGACGCCACGGTCTTTCGGAGTAATTCGTACATCGTGCGCTTCCAGGTGCGGCATCGCCGTCCCGTTGATCCAGCCCTCCAGAAACCAGTCCAGCGAACGGCGGTTCTCATACCACAATGAACGGGGCAATTCTTCCTCGAAAACTTGCAGGAGTTGGCCGGTGGCGATGCTCTTGCCCGCATAGCGTTCGCGGGCTTTGTGCAGAGCACGGAAAAAGGGTTCTTCGGCGTGCGCGGGCCCATTCCGGGAACGGGATACCGCTTCGGAATCGCGGAGCATGCAGCGCAACATGTGAAACAGCCAGGTACCGCGCTCGTAGCTGATCGCCTCGTATCCGCCGGGGAAATGGGAAGAAATGAGCCGCTGGCCGAGCGTGACCGGACCGGCATCCCGCAGAGGCTCTCCGTCTTTGTTCTTGCTGAGCAGGTCACTTCGGTATTTCTCCAGTATTTGTCGGAACTGCCCCGGGTTCTGTTGTTCGAGCACCAGCAGCGCCGAATAGTTCGCCAAGCCCTCCACCAGCCACTGATCTCGGTAGCTGCTCCAGAGCACCAAGTCTCCCCACCATTGATGGGCTGTTTCATGGACTAGCACCTGGTTGCTCAGAAGGGCGAGGACGGGATCGAGGTGCAGGTCGGCCTGCTCTTGCGGGTTGAGAAAAGCGTAGCTGGAGAGGAATACCAGCCCGGGCCAGCCCTGACTCACATCCCCCGGCATCTGCGTGAGTGCCAGCGAACCGAAGGGATATGGGCCGAACCACTGTGAGAAACTGCCGATAGCCCGGGCGGCCTTATCGGCTACCGCCTGTGCATTCCGGGCGGGCGACGGAGGTGGCGGAGGGGCGACCACCATTGGCATTGGCGCTCTCGGACCCGGGAAACTGGGCTGCGGTTGAATCATTTCCGCCGGAGCTTTGGGAAACGAACGCTCAACCCCGGCGGTGCCGTAGGCTTGGACCACTACGTTGCCGGATTTCGCTTCCGCGCGAATGTACTTGCCGAGATTGAACCCTGCTACGGCGATCGGCCCTTCTGAAACCCAATGCGAAACCTGCAGAGCGGGGGCTTCCGCCGGGGCGGCTGCCGCGATCTGTTTGCCGGTAGCCACCAGGGTCCAGTTGGCAGGATATTGAAACTCGAGATCGAACTGGGCGGGGCTGAAACCGAAACTGGGATACCAGGTGCCGCGCTCTCCCACGTAGAGCAAGCCGCTCCCTGCTTCCGACAAGACCTCACCGGCATAGCTGAAAAGCATCTTCAGCTTTTGTCCCGATTCGAGCGGCGCGGAGACCACCACCGCGATCAGATCATTGCCCTTGCGGCGGAGTTGTGTGCCCTCCAGCGCTTGGTTCTGGATGAGATCAAGAGGCTGGCCATTCATCAGCACGGCGTCAACCTTGAGATAGCGCGACAATTCGAATAGCAGCGTTCTTCGCCCACCGGTTCGAACGAGAACATCGACTTCCGCCGAGGCTCGCAGCGAAGTGGGTGGCTGGACCGATGCTCGAATCCGGAAGCTGGTGATGGCGACATCGCCGGCGGGTGATCCCGGCGACCGGCCAATCCCGTCGCGGCCGCCAGGTGTAAACGAAGTCCAGACATCCCAGAACGGAATGCCCTCCCGGAATCGGATCTGGCCGGCCCACAGCGGCTCCGCGGCGGCCGCGTCCCAATACACTTCAAAGCCACCTAGCTTTTTGCCCTGCAGGTGCGCATGAAGCAGCCGGGGAAATTCGCGGGCGGGTTCCACTCCACCGGGCGTCGGAAGGAAGTGACTGAAGTCCACCAGAAAGCGCAAGGTATCGGACTCGGCCAGACCGCGGCTCATGTCATTCCAGCGCTTCACGAATTCGCCGGCTTCCGGGACCGGCGAAAGAAAAGGCTGCAAACTCGCCGCCGTCTCGTCGTTGAAGCGCAGGTACCCGGAACTGAACTGCTCCTCCAGAATCGCCATGCCGGTGAACAGGGCTAACGACGCGCGCTCGACATGGTTGGGCGGACGAAGCAGGATTTCTCCCTCACCTTCGAAAAACGCTCCCGTAATCCGGCCGCAGACATCTTCGGTGAACGCAAGCGTGCCGGCGTCGAAGACAAGTTGGAGGTTGGGGCGGTCGATGGCGGCGCCGCGCACGCGGTACACGCGCTGCTCATCGAGCCCGAGGGAACGCAAGCGTGAGTAAAGAGCGGCCGTGGTTTGCGGACAATTTGCGCTGGCGGGGACGGCCTGCGCGCGGGCCATGGCGGCAAGCAGGCAGAAGGCCAGCATGAACGTTGGCTGCGGCCGATCCAGTACCTTGGTCACCTACGAAGGCCCTCCTTACCGTTGCTAGAATCAGCCGAGTGCGCGCCTGGTCCATCACAATTCTAGTGCTTTTGGCGGCGCTGTCGGCGCCGGCGGATGTCATCCGTCTAAAGAACGGGCGCACCATTTGGGCTGACCAGGTGCGCGAAACCAAGGACCGTATCGAGTATGACGTGGGGGAAGATACCTACGCCATCCCGAAATCGGTCGTCGAGCGGATTGACGCGGGCGGGGTGGCGCCGCCGCGTGCGGGCTCGGGAGCCGCACATGACGTCCCCGATTTCACTCCCGCCGCGCCGTCCTTCAGCCACGAGGCGGACGTAAACGAAAAGGTCATCCGCGACGGCAAAGTGGATGCTGACGCGCTGGCCAGCCTGGAACGGGACGGCAAACCCGAACTGGCTGCTACGGGATATTTTCTCGCGGGCAAGCACGAATCAGATCGCGGAAACCTGCCCCAGGCGAAACGCTATTTCGAGTCGGCGCTGCGCTTCCAGCCGGACAACTCCACGCTATTGACCTACTACGCCGCCTGCCTGATGCGCACTGGCCACGCTCCAGAGGCGGTACCCTACGCCGAGCGCGCCGTGCGCGCGGATCCAGATTCGCCGGACGCGCTGGCCATGCTGGGATTCATCCAGTTTGCCAGCGACCATACCCCGGACGCGATTCGCGCCTGGAAGAAATCACTAAAGCTGCGTCCCGATGCCACGGTCAGCCAGTACCTGGCCCGAGCGGAGCGGGAATCGAGCGCGGAGTCCGAGTTCTCGCAACATGAGAGCAGCCATTTCAATCTGCACTTTGAAGGCAAACAGACGGCGGAGAGTTTCCGCCGCGATCTGCTGGCCACGCTCGAATCCGACTACGACGACCTGGTGCGCGATTTCGGGTATTCCCCGCACAATACCATCGTCGTCACGCTCTATACCGAGCAGGCCTTCTTCGACGTGACGCGAGCCCCCTCTTGGGTCGGCGCCGTCAACGACGGCAAGTTGCGCATCCCGATCAGCGGAGTAACCAGCATGACGTCGGACTTGGCCCGCGTGCTGAAACATGAACTGGCGCACTCCTTCGTCGCGCAAATGTCGGGCGGACGCTGCCCGACCTGGCTGCACGAAGGCATCGCGCAGATCGAGGAAGGCAAATCCAGCGCCACCTACGGACGGCCCCTGGCCCAGATGTTCGGCGCCGAGCACGAGATTCCATTCAATGTGCTGGAAGGCAGTTTCATGCGCTTTTCGACGCCGGAGGCGGTGGTGGCCTACGCCGAATCCCTGGCCGCAGTGGAGTACATTCGCGACACTTATGGCATCAGCGATATCCCCCGCATCCTGGAACGTCTGGCGCAGGGTAGTTCCACCGAGTTGGCCCTCCGTTCTACCATCCATGCCGATTACAGCCAGCTGCGGGACGAACTGGCCCGCTGGTTGAAAGACAAGTACGGCCTATAACCCCACGATCTTCCGATTGCCGCCGCCTCCCAGATGTGGTAATTTCCCCCGGCATGAGGAGCCTGCTTTCCAGACTCGGATTTGGGTCGGCGGTCGAAGAACCCCCGCAACTCGTACATGCGACCGGTCCGGACATGAACGGGGCCGAACTCGCAGTCGCCTACTTTTCGGGACGGGCAGGCGGAGACTTCTACGAATTCGTCCGCGTCAGTCCCCACCGGCTTCTGTTTGGATTGCTGGATCTTGCCGGCAAGCGGGACGATAGCCGTCCCATCCTCGCCGCAGCCCAGGCTTGTTTCCGCGCTGGTGGGGCCGAGCTGTTTTCCAGCCCTGAACTGAATGAAGCCGAGACCATGGTTGAACTGGCAAGACGGTTGAATCTCGAAATTATGCGTGCGGCCGGAGGCGTGCGGAGCTGTCCGGCCTTCGCGGGCTGCTACAACGAGGAACTGGGCACGGTCTGCTACGTGAATGCGGGCCACACTCCGGGCCTGCTCTGCGACCATTCCAGCATTGAGGAACTGCCTGCGACCGGCTTGCCTCTCGGGCTGTTCTCGTTGGCGCCCACCGACGCCCGCATTGTCGGCCTGGGCCCGGAATGCACCATGGCGGTGGTCTCGCGTGGCGTGGTGGAGGCGCAGTGCGCGGACGAGGAGTTTGGCTTGGCCGGCGTGAAGCTGGTCATGGAGACCAAGCCCCCTTCGGCGACCCATCTCTCCCGCGGCATCCTGGAACAAGTACAGGGTTTCATGTGCGCTTACCCGAAGCACAATGACGTCACTGCTCTCACCCTGATGCGGGCCAACTAGCTTGGCCACCCCTAACGTCCCAGCGTAAAATAAGGTCAAATTGAACCTCTGGATTCTGCGCAGGTTTTTTCACGCGAGAGTGTACATGACGAAGACGAAACTTCGCTTACTGCTAGTAGTTGCGGGCGGGCTGCTCCTCCCGACGGTGGCCCCGGCCGATACGGTGGTCGAGGAAATTATTGCCCGCGTCAACAACGAGATCATTACCCGCTCGGAATACGCTCGCAGCCGCGAACAACTCAAGCAGGAAATCCAGCAGCAGCAGCCCAGCAACGCCGATCGGATGATCTCGGAAAAGCAGCGCGACGTTCTCCGCGACCTGATCGATCAGCAACTCCTGCTGCAAAAAGGCAAGGATCTGGGCATCACCGGTGACACCGAGCTGATCAAGCGGCTGGACGAAATGCGCAAGCAGATGAACCTTGAAACGATGGAAGACCTGGAGAAGGCCGCCCAGGCGCAGGGCATTTCCTACGAGGAATTCAAGCAGAACACGCGCAACCAGATCATTACCCAGAGGGTCATCGGGCAGGAGGTGGGCTCCCACATGTCCCTCAACAAGGACGAGGTCAAGAAGTTCTACGAGGAGCATCAGGCGGACATGCAGCAGCCCGAGCAGATTCGCTTGAGCGAAATTCTGATCTCGCCGAAGGCGACAGCTCCACCGGCTGCCGGGGCCGCAGACGCAACTCCGCCCGCGCCCACCCAAGCCGAAACTGACGCGCAACTGGCCGCGGCCCAGGCCAAGGCCCAGGACCTGCTGGATCAAATCCGCAAGGGCGCAAGCTTCGACGATTTGGCAAAGAAACAGTCGGACGGCCCTTCCGCCGCTCAGGGTGGGGACCTCAGCTACTTCAAGCGCGGAGTCCTTGCCAAAGAACTCGAAGACCGCGTGTTCGCTCTCAAGGCGGGCGAAGTGACGGACGTGATCCGCACCAAACAGGGCTTTGTCATCCTGAAGGCCACCGAGCATCAGATGGCGGGCGTGCCCAGCCTGAAGGAAGTCGAACCCCGCATCCAGGACGCGATCTACATGCAAAAGCTGCAACCCGCCTTGCGTGCCTACCTGACCAAGCTGCGGGAAGAGGCTTACATCGACATCAAGCCGGGTTACGTTGACTCGGGCGCTAGCGCGAAGCAAACCAAGCCAGTCGAGACCACCGCCCGGGACGCTACCGCCAAGAAACTCAAAAAGAAGAAGAAGCTAGGCGTGTTTTAGTTTAATCTTGGCTGTGCTTGCGGGAGCGGATGCATGCCGGGCCCGCCTCTGCCTTCCATCGCGGTATGTGGTTGCTGAGTCATGAAAGAGTTCTTCATCTCCGATTGCTCCCAACAGGAAAACAAAGTCATCACTTCCAGCTTTGTGGTCGTCTCGAAGCAGGTCAAGCCCAAGAAGACCGGTGAGCCTTACCTGGCGCTCACTCTGGGCGACCGCACCGGGCAGATCGAAGGCAAGATGTGGGACAACGTCGAAGAGTTCATCGACGTCTTCGAGCAGGACGACTTTCTCAAGATCAAGGGCCTCATCAACAAGTACAAGAACCGCTTCCAGCTCACCATCCACAAGCTGCGGCGGATGCAGGATTCGGAAATCGATTTTGCCGATTACCTGCCGAAGACCTCCAAGAACATCGATGGACTCTGGCAGATCCTCACGGACTTTGTCGGCACATTCGAGAATCCGCACCTGAAGTCGGTTGTGGAACTATTCCTCGCTGACCCGGAGATTACCGATCGCTATCGCGTCGCGCCGGCCGCCAAGTCGCTGCACCATGCTTACATTGGCGGCTTGCTCGATCACGTAGTCTCGCTGTTCCGTTCCTGCGACTTGCTTTGCCGGAATTATCCGCAGATCAACCGCGACCTGCTGCTGACAGGCGCGTTCCTTCACGATATCGGCAAGATTCACGAGCTGACCTACAACCGATCGTTTTCCTATACCACGCGCGGCCAGCTACTCGGGCACATGATCATCGAGCTCGAAATGTTGCAAGCCAAGCTCGAGCAACTACCGGGTTTTCCGGCGGATCTCAAAACGCTGCTTGAGCATTTGATCATCAGCCATCACGGAGAGTATGAGTTCGGGTCGCCCAAGCTGCCTATGTTTCCCGAAGCGCTGATGCTCCACTACCTTGACGATCTCGATTCCAAGATGGAGGCGATGCGGGCACACTTCGAACGAGAGGCCGAACTGGATGGACCCTGGACCAGTTATAACCCGTCTCTCGGCCGACCTCTCTTGAATTCCGCGAAGTTCCTTCAGGCGGAAGCCGCCGCGGTCCCGCATGCGCCTTCGCCGGCCGTGGCGGAACCGGATTCCGCCGAAACTTCCCGCGCAGGGTCCGCGCTTGATCTTTTCGGCGAGCAGAAAACTGAGCCGGCCGTGGCCGGAACGACCTCTCGCCCAGGGAAATTCTGACCGCCCATTCGTGCGCGCTGCGATTGCACATGCTGACCACTTCCGATAGAGTTTTGGCATCCGCAATTTGAAGTTTGGAGGAATCTCATGCGTTCCCATGCTTTGTTGTCCGTCATCGCATCTTCTCTTCTGTTCGCACTGGTGGCCTGCTCGAGCAAGCCGGCTGCCGACTCGGCGGCCAACACCGCCGATCAGAACGCGTCGTCGGGCGGAAGCATGGCCAATTCCACTCGCGGCGCGGCAAAGGCGGCGGTGGTGGTGCCCGCCGGCACTACGCTGACCGTGCGCCTGGGAGAAGCGTTAGGATCGAAGATCAGCAGCCCGGGTCAGTCGTTTACCGCCACGCTCGCTGCTCCGGTTGCGGTCGGAGGCGAGACCGTGATCCCCGCCGGCGCCGAGGCCCGCGGAACGGTCACCGACGCCAAGGCTCTGGGCAAGTTTAAGGGCGCGGCGGTGTTGCAGATCAAGCTGAACTCAATCAAGGTGAACGGAGTGGAGCACTCCATCGACACTTCGGCGGTCACACGCTCCGCGAAAGGTAAAGGCAAGAGAACGGCAGTGCTGACGGGTGGCGGTGCCGGGCTTGGGGCGATCATCGGCGGCCTGGCGGGCGGCGGCAAGGGTGCCGCCATTGGAGCAGTAGCAGGCGCCGGCGCGGGTGGCGCCGGATCCGCATTCACCGGCAACAAGGACGTCGTCCTTCCCGCAGAGTCCGCAGTAAGCTTCAAACTGGAAGCTCCCCTGGAACTGAAATGAATCTAACGTAGAGACGCGGCTTGCCGCGTCTCTTTTTACTCCTTCGCGCAGCGGGTTCACGCCTGAAATCACCCATGGATTTCTCTACTTTCACCACCATCACGTTTGACTGCTACGGCACCCTGATTGACTGGGAAGCAGGCATTCTCCCCGCTCTCCGTGGCGTCCTCGCCGCTCATGGACAAAGCCTGCCGGACGCGGCCCTCCTCGAACTCTACGGCGAATTTGAAGCGCAGGCCGAGGCCGGCCCTTACCAGAGCTATCGCAATGTTCTGGAATCGGTCGTCGGCCAATTGGGAGAGCGCTGTGCCTTCCGTCCCACTCCCGCTCAGTTGCGTTCCCTTCACGAGTCGATCCCGGCCTGGCCACCGTTCCCCGATACTGTGGCCGCGCTGCAAAAACTCGAGCAGCGCTACCAACTGGCCGTGATCTCGAACATCGACGACAATCTCTTCGCCGCAACGCGTAAGCATCTCGGAGTCGAATTCGCGGTCGTCATTACCGCCCAGCAGGCCCGCAGCTACAAACCCTCGCTGAACAATTTTCGCTTGGCGTTGCAGAAGCTGGGAGTCGAGCCGTCTCGTTTACTCCACGCTGGGCAAAGCGTGTATCACGATGTCATCCCAGCCCAGTCGCTCGGTATCGGTACAGTGTGGGTAAACCGGAGGTCAGCGCGTCCGGGAGTAGGCGCGGTGCGCGCCGCAAGTGGCAAGCCTGACCTCGAAGTACCCGACGTTGCCAGCCTCGCGGCGCATGCCGTACCCCCATGATCGCGGGTCGAAAGCAGGTTCCATGATTCTGTGCCGTTTCGGACGAAACTCGAAGTGCCCCGTTATTGTTGGCATGATCAGGCGTCATCGCCTCGTGCTACGATGCCGTCGTGTTCAATTTCGGCAAACCGAAAACAGTTGGCGACTGGATCGTTCACATCGCAGGGGCAATGGTTGCAATATTCCTTGTCTGGTGGATGCTGCGGCTTTATGTGCTGTAGTGCCCCCGCGACGCTCTCGATAACGAAATCTGGGATTAGATTAAACAAAGGATTCTTAGTGAAATCGCAGTTTTTCAACAGTTAGGGTTTTCCGCAGCCTCTCGACATTCGCGACTTCGACGGTAAAGCAGTTCGATTGGTGCAAGGTGTTTCCCCGGTTTTATCCGCTCACTAATGACCTGGCCATCGGCTTCGTAGACCCGGTATGCCCGTGCGTAGTCTTTAGAAGTGATCACTTTGTAGAACCGCCCGTCTATGAATTCTATTGCACAGTTGTTCTCGATTGCGATGCCGATGCCTCCGGTCCGGCGGATCATGTCGCGGAAGTCTTTCCTCCGCGGAACTCCTCTCGTCCTGCTGTTGTAGTGGGGACAGTGGATTCCTTTGATGAGTCCAAGGCCTTTGACATTGATGTAGTTCCAGTTCCTTGGATTGGAGAAGGACATCGAATCAGAATGTCCAGAATCAAACCAGCAGATGGACCCTGCACTGATGCCGGAAAGCACAGTCCCATTCTCGTAGGCTGATTTCAGCAATTTGTCCACGCCCAAACACCGCCACACCCGCATCATTTGCAGTGTGTTTCCACCGCCGACATAGACGATGTCCGCCCAACGAATTTGTCTTTTTATTTTCTGTTTGGACACCCGCTCACCCATAAGCAGAAGCACGTCAGTCTTGCATTTTAGGTACCCGCCAAAATGTTCCTGGACGTGTTTCCAATACCTCTCTGAATCGGAACTAGCAGTGGGGATAAAGAGAAGCCTCGGATACTTCTTGTTTGTGAGACGAATAATCTCCCGGTCAATCGAGGCGGTTCCCCTTGTGCGTATCTCTCCGCCCCCGACCGCAACAATCGCCTTTGGCATGCGTTCATCCTATAAGAAAAGGCGGTATCAGATTCAACCTGCGCCAATTGCTAGGCGAATCCCGAGCGGGTGACCTTCAGACTACTGAAGAGGGGGTGTTGTTAGCAGGCGCTTACACTCATTGACGAGACCACCAAAAGCAGCGGTGTGGTGGACTCCCTACATCGGGACCGGTGGGATGACGATTTTCTTCCGGATGGCTGCCGTTACCAGCTGCGCTTTGTTGTGGATGTCGAGCTTGCGCATGAGGTTGAATTTGTGCGCCTCGACGGTCTTGATGCTGACGCGCAACTGGCCGGCGGCCTGGCGAACGGTGTGCCCCTCGGCCAGCAACTTCATCACTTCACGCTCCCGCGGTGTCAGCGTCGTTCGGCTGGGTCGCACTCGCTGGCCCCGCTGGATCGCATCGTCCGGCAGCCTGCCCCGCACCCGAGGACTCAACGACCGGCCCCCTCGATGGATATCCCGCAGCGCCTGCAGCAGGTGCGGCGCGGGCGTATCCTTCAGCAGATACCCGGCTGCTCCCGAGCGCAACGCCTGCAAGACGTACTCCTGATCCTCATGCATCGTGAGATAAACAATACGCGTGCCGGCACAGTGTTCCTCAATCAGCCGCGCTGCTTCGAACGACGACATGCCCGGCATGGAGATGTCGAGCAGGATCACGTCGGGGCGGTGCTCCAGGACCTGCTTCAGCGCCTCGCTCGCGTCCGCGGCTTCGCCCACCACGAGAAAATCCGGAGCCTCTTCCAGCAGGCGGCGGACGCCCTGGCGCAGCAGGGTGTGGTCGTCCGCAATTACGCACCGGATTCGCTTGACGCTTTCGATAGGGAACCGATCCGGCTTCTCGGGAAACACAGCAAACTCCTGGCGGCTAGATTGGGACGAACGGGCGCGCTGGAGTCAGAAGCAGAACTTTCAGCTACTTCCACTCTAGGAATGAAGTTCCATTGTACCTGCTCTGGGGCGTCCGCCGGCACAAAATCGGACAAAAAGCTGATTTTTTCCTCTTTCATTTACAATGCCATGTCCGTATGCTGCGCTACTTCACTGCCGGAGAGTCTCACGGTGAGGCCCTGGTCGCGTTTCTTTCCGGGCTGCCCGCCGGCTTGACCGTGGACCAGGAATTCCTGGACCGCGAGCTCTGGCGCCGCCAGCAGGGCTACGGGCGCGGCGGGCGCATGAAGATTGAGCGTGATGCCGCTCATATCTTGTCTGGTGTTCGTCACGGCAAGACCATCGGCTCCCCGATTGCCATCCTGCTCGAGAATCGCGACTGGCAGAACTGGAAGGAGGCCTTGCCAGTGGAAACGGGCGATTCCGAGAAACACAAACGCGTTGCGTCTCCACGTCCGGGACATGCCGATCTTGCCGGAGCATTGAAGTACGACTTCCCGGAAGCGCGGTATGTTCTGGAGCGCGCATCGGCGCGGGAATCCGCTGCCAGAGTTGCGATCGGCGCGGTGGCGAAGTTGTTCCTGCGTGAGTTCGGCATCGAAGTTCTCAGCCACGTGATCACAGTCGGCTCATCTTCTGTTGCCGATCCGGAAATCGAGTGGGCGCGGATACAGGAAGTCTCTCGCAAAGACGAAGTGCTGTTGAGCTGCGCCGATCCGGAAGCCGAGCAGCGCATGAAAGAAGAAGTGGACCGGGTTCTGCGCACGGGCGATTCGGTGGGCGGCGTCTTCGAAGTCGTGGCCCACAATGTTCCGCCCGGGCTCGGCACCTACGCCCAATGGGACGAGCGCCTTGACGCTCTGCTGGCCGCCGCTGTCATGTCGCTGCAGGCCGTGAAGGCAGTTGAGATCGGAAGCGGCATTCACGCCGCACATTCTCCCGGATCGACCGTGCATGACGAGATCGGTTATCAGAGTGAGTCAGGATTTGCCGGCTTCACGCGCACGCGCAACAATGCCGGAGGCGTAGAGGGCGGCGTCTCCAACGGCCAGGAAATCCGGGTGCGCGGTTATCTGAAGCCGATCTCCACGCTGCGGCGTCCGCTGCAGTCGGTGGATTTCGCCACCCGCGAACCCGTGAAGGCCGCTTACGAGCGCTCCGACGTTTGTGTGGTGCCTGCGGCAGGCGTAGGCGGAGAAGCGATGGTCGCGCTCACGCTCGCTCGCTGCGCACTCGACAAGTTTGGCGGCGACTCGATGAGAGAAACGAAACGGAACTTTCAGGGCTATCTCGAACAACTCAAGAACTACTGAACCCGCGAAGATGATCTATCCCATCGTGAAATTTGGCGATCCGGTGCTGGAGAAGCCGGCAGAACCGGTGACCCGCTTCGACGATGAGCTCAAGAAGCTGGTCGAGGACATGTTTGAGTCCATGTACGCGGCGCACGGCGTCGGGCTCGCCGCTCCGCAGATCAGCGTCTCGAAGCGGCTGGCGGTGATCGATGTCACTTTCAAGGAAGATCCGGGCGCCAGGCTGGTCTTGATCAATCCGGAGATCATTCACAAGGAAGGCCGCCAGCGGGGGACGGAAGGCTGCTTGAGCATTCCCGAGTTTCGCGAAGAAGTCACGCGCGCTAAGACCGTAACCGTGCGCGCCCAGGATCTCACCGGCAAGTTCTTCGAGCATACCGGCGAGGATTTGCTGGCGCGCGCCCTTTTGCATGAAACTGATCACCTGAACGGCAAGCTCTACATCTCGCACATCAGCGCGCTCAAGCGCGACCTCATCAAGCGGAAGATCAAGAAACTGGCGAAGGCGGGAGAATGGTAGAGGAGCGGGTCTCAGGTGTCAGGTCGCAGGTCTCAGGAAAAGCCAATTGCGACGCTGTAGCATTGGTGCAGCAATGAAGATGCAGCAAAGTAGGCCTCTACCAAAGCCCTGGGACCTGACACCTGACACCTGATACCTGACTTATGAACCTAGTCTTCTGCGGCACCCCGCGCTTCGCCGTCCCTACACTCGAGAAACTGGTCGAGGCAGGTCATGCCGTGCCGCTGGTGGTGACGCAGCCGGACCGTCCTCGCGGACGCGGAATGGAACTGGCGATCTCGCCCGTGAAACAAGCGGCGCTCCACCTGGGCCTGGCTGTTATCCAGCCCGAAGAGATTAAGAACAACGACGGTTTCCGCCAGCAGCTGGCGGCGGCCCGGCCCGACGCAATCATCGTCGTCGGCTATGGACGCATCATCCCACAGTGGATGATCGATCTCCCGCGTCTTGGCAATTTGAATCTGCATGCCTCGCTGCTGCCGAAGTATCGCGGCGCGGCGCCTATCCAGTGGGCGATCGCCCAGGGTGAATCCGTCACCGGCGTGACTACCATGAAGATTAACGCGGGCCTCGACACCGGCGACATCCTGCTGCAGCGCGAAGTTCCGATTGCGCCCGAAGACACCGCAGAGACGCTGGCGCCGAAACTGGCATCTGTGGGCGCGGATCTCATGGTCGAGACCTTGCGCGGCCTGAAGAGCGGGCAGGTTCGGCCAGTCCCGCAGGACCATTCGAAAGCGACGCTCGCGCCGATCCTTACGAAGGAAGACGGTCGCATTGACTTTCGCCGAACGGCGGACGAAATCTGGAACCGGCTCCGCGGATTTCACCCCTGGCCGGGAGCGCACACGCTCTTCCGGGGACGCCCTCTTCAGGTTCATCGGGCGCGCCCGGTGGAGCAGGCGGTTGCGCTGGCTCCCGGACAACTCGTTGCCGACAGCGCGCGTCTGCTAGCCGGCAGCGGAGGCCAGACGGTGATCGAGCTGATCGAGCTTCAGCCCGAAGGCAAACGTCGCATGACAGCGGGAGATTTCATCAACGGCTACCGGCCCGCTATCGGCGAGAAGCTTGGGCAATAGGCAGTCATGTCTGTCTCTCCCGCTCGCACCGCCGCGTTCGAGATTTTACTGAGAGTCGAGCGCGAGCAGTCCTACGCCTCCGAGCTTCTTCCCTCCACCCGTCTGTCGAAGCTGTCGTCCAGCGATCACGGACTGGCCACCGAACTGGTGATGGGCGTGCTTCGCTGGCGTTCCGTCCTGGATGAGAGATTGGCGATCGCGTCGGCTCAGAAATTGGAGCGGCTGGATGTCGAGGTTCTGGCCGCGCTGCGCCTGGGCGTGTACCAGTTGCAGTTTCTGTCCAGAATTCCCGCCCACGCGGCGATTTTCGAGAGCGTGGAGATGGTTAAGACTGCCCACAAACGCTCAGCCGCGCCCTTCGTGAACGCGGTACTGCGAAAGGTGAGTGCAGCGACCAAGCAGGATGTCTTTGCCGAAATAAAGAATACGACCAACGCGAAGATGCTGGCGGCAAACTCGGCGCACCCTGACTGGCTTGTTAGTCGGTGGGCCGAACGCTACGGCTTTGCAACCGCTCGCCAGCTCTGCCTCCACAACCAGACCGTGCCCACCACTGCCATTCACGTTCATGACGATCGGGCTGAAGACGATCTCACTCACGCGGGCGTTCAAGTCTCACCCGGCCTGCTGCTAGCCGGCGCGCGCCGCATCCAATCCGGCGACGTGACCAAGACGCGAGCGTACCGCGAGGGCCGCCTCTCCATCCAGGACGAAGCTTCCCAACTAGTCGCTCTCCTGGTCGGGCGCGGAAAAAGAATCTTGGATTGTTGCGCCTCTCCGGGCAGCAAAACATCTCTGCTAGCAAAACGCAACCCGCAGGCGAAGGTGTTCGCGACCGACTTGCATCCACACCGGGCGCGATTGCTGCGCGACTTGGCTCGACTACCCAACATTTACGCCATCGCGGCCGACGCCCGCCAACTGCCCTTTGTAGGTGGGTTTGACCGCGTCCTGGCCGACGTCCCCTGTTCCGGGACCGGCACGCTCGCCCGGAATCCCGAGATCAAATGGCGGCTCACGCCGGAGGATCTGTTCGAACTCCAATCGCGGCAGATTGCCATTCTGAAATCTGCTCTCGCCCAGCTTAATCCTGGGGGGCGACTCGTCTATTCCACTTGCTCGCTGGAGCGCGAGGAGAATGAAGCCGTCGTGGAAGTTGCTCTCGGCGGTGCGTCCGAATTTACGACAATGAACTGTCGGGTGGAACTGGAGCAACTGCAGCGATCCGGCGAGATCTGCTGCGAACAACTCGATTCCTTGGTCGCCGGTCCCTACCTGAGAACTCTTCCCGGCGTCCATCCGTGCGATGGCTTCTTCGCGGCGATCATCGAGCGGCAAACAGCTTGAGCGGCATCCGACGCTTCGCAGCATACGCCCCTACAGAATTGTCAGACGCCGTTCTTTGGCGGGCCGAAGGACCTGCTCTTCTGCCGAACGAGAAGAAAGCAGGTCCTTCGCTTCGCTCAGGATGACAAGCACGGATGGCGGGAACTCATCACTACCGCACTTCAAAACTCACCGAACTACCCGCCACGACTCTCTGTCCCGGTGCGGGACTCTGCGTCACGATCATGCTCGCTGCGCCGGGCTGGGGAGCTGGCGCCGGCGTAGCCGGGGCAGGTTGGGTATCGGGTGGTGGCGACGCGGGCACGACACTGACTTTCCCCACTTTGATGCCCGCATCCTGTAGTGCCAGAGTCACGCTCCCCAGCGGTTGTCCGACGAAGTTCGGCATCACATAAGCCGCCGGTTCCGGCCCGCGACTGACCAGCAGATTAATCTTGGGCACCGACACACCGCTGGCCTTCGCCGGAGGGCTCTGCGACACCACCTGGTCGGCAGGCACGTCGGGCAGATTCACTTGCGCGATCGACCCCAGATCGAGCCCGCGGCGCCGGACATTCAGTTCCGCTACCCGCTCGGTCTGGCTGGTCACGTCGGGAATCGCCACCCGCTGAGGTCCCAGGCTCTGCGCCACGCGCACCGCCCACCCCCGGCGCACTTTCACGCCCGGCAACGGCACTTGCGACATGATTCTGCCCTCGGCAATGTCGGGACTGTAAAACTGGCGCTCCACGACCACCTCCAGGCCGGAGGCCGCCACCGCACGTTCCGCTTCCAGTGGAGTCATGCCCACCACTTTGGGAATAGTGACCTCGCGCCCGTGAATGGCGAAGCGCATCGCCGTCAGCGCCGAAACCAGCGCCACGGTCAGCAGCACCAGCGCCAACAGGAGCATGCGGAAGGCCTGTCGCATTACTGCTGATTATAACTAGGGATTCGTTGGGTTGGGCTCAGCCTGCTCTCCGGTCTCAGCTTCTTCCCACTCATTGCCACAGGCATGGCAGGTCCACGCTTTCTTGGACACCGGCACCGGAATGCCGACATACGCGGACCCATAGGAGAGGAACTTGTTCAGCTCCTGATAGCTCACATCCAGAGATTGACACTGCGGGCACTTCGGCTGTTCATAGCTGCCCACTCCGTCAACCTCAATCGTCGCGGGGATGGGCTGGCTCAGAATTTCGTTGGCCGCTTCAACGTCCTCAGCTTGAACCTTCAGTTTGATGCCACCGAGAAGATTGGAATAAAACCAATCCATGCGGACCATGTTGTCGTCCACCAGGTAGGCCCTGATCCCCGCGGATTCCAGGCTGCCTTTGGCGAGGAGGGCTTCCGGAAGGTCCCGGAACTTACGCAATGTGACCGTTTCGTTCAGTTCGGGCACATCGAAACCGGGCGGTGGGGAAAGGGCAATCTCGAGACCTCTCCGTGCGATCTCGGCCTTCAGAGTGTCGGTGGCGATTTCACTCAACTGATCGCCACTCTGCGCAATCTGCTGAAGTTCCTCGTCGCTCATCCCAAAATAAATGCCGGCGAGGCGCTCGCGTTCTTGCTCAGGCGTGGTCATCGCCGGACATGATACTCCGGAAAGCCGTGTTGTTACCGGCTTTGATTTGAGCTGGGCAAAGAGGCCTGCGCCTTCTGCTGTCCCACCCACTCGTGAATGCGCGTGGTAAGGACATCCATCGGAAGGGCGCCACCACTTAACATCTCGTCGTGAAACCCGCGCAGATCGAACTTGTCGCCTAATTGGTCCTTGGCGTACTGCCGGAGCTTCAGGATTTCCAGCTGTCCGATCTTATAGCCGAGCGCCTGGGCCGGCCAGGCCATGTAGCGATCGGTCTCGCTCTGCACCGACGGCTCGTCAATCGCCGAGTGCTCGTGGAAGAAGTCAACCACTTGCTGGCGGGTCCAGTGCTTGTAGTGGAAGCCGGTGTCAACCACCAGCCGGATGGCCCGCAACATGTCGGCCTCCAGGTGCCCGTAGTAGCTGTACGGATCCTGATAGAAGCCAATCTCTTTGCCGAGCCGTTCTGAGTACAAAGCCCAGCCTTCCGTGTAGGCAGTGTAGTACTCATGTTGCCGGAAGGGCGGGAGTTCCGGCAGCTCCTGCGCAATCGCAATCTGCATGTGATGGCCGGGAACGCCCTCGTGGTAGGCGGTTGTCTCGACGTCGGTCAGGCTGCGCTTGGCAAAATCTCCGGTGTTGACCATGACGTGAGCCGGGCGCTTTCCATCCGGTGTCCCCTGCACGTAGTGGGTCGCAGCTTCCTTTTCGCGGAACTCCTCGATCGGCATCACTTCGAGCTTCGCTTTGGGCAGACGCCCAAACATCTGCGGCAGCCGCGCATTCATCTGGTCGATATATTTCCGGTAAAGGTCGAGGATCTCCTCCCGGGAGTGGGCGTGCAGTTTGGGGTCGTCCTTGATGGCCGGCTGGAAATTCTTTAGGTCCGAATATCCAAGCTGACGCGCCACCCCGAGCATGCGGTCTTCAATGTCTCGGACTTGTGCCAAGCCGATCTGATGAATTTCTTCCGGCGACAGGCTGGTCGTCGTACTCTCTTTCACGCGGAACGCGTACCGCTCTGGGCCGTCGGGCAGCGACCAAACCCCAGGCTCGGTGCGGCCTTTGGGCGCGTATTCCTCGCGTACGAACTTGGTGAACTTGGCATACATGGGAGTGATCGAATCGCGAACTGTGGCCAGGCCCTGCTCGCGCAAGCGCTTGCGATCGGCATCCGGAATTGAGTCCGGAAACTTGTAGAAAGGATGCGCGAAGGGAGATTGCTCAACCGGGGTCGCAGCAATTTTGTCCGACTGTCCCACCACCTGCTCCAGCAGGATTCGCGGCGGCATCAACCCTGCCGCCATTCCTTTGCGCATCTGCTCGATGGTCTGATCGAACAGACGCGGGAACAGCTTCAGCCGCGCGATGTAGTCCTCGTAATCCTTCACATTCTCGAAGGAAAGAATGCTGACTATTTGCGGAGCGTCGATATGAATGCCGTTGAACTGGTTGACCGGCATCTCCCAAGGCTTGAAGCGCGCACCCTCGAGTTGGACCTTGAGGTCGCGGACCATCAACTGCTTGTTCAAGGCCTCCTGCTCCGGGAAGCCGGCGGTGTCAATCGCTTCGAAGCGCGCCAGAAAACGCCGCGCCTGTTCCAGGTCCGCGTCGATCGCTTTCTGGGAGAAGTCGTCGAGCTGGTCGTTGTAGCGCTTGTCGCCCAGGACCGAAGCGTAGATCGGACTCCGGCGCAGCGTGTACTCCCATTGCTCATGCAGCAGGTCGTTGAGCGACTTCCGCCGAGCTTCGAGGTCAGCGGGAGAATTGGCGGCAGACAGGGTCACAGGAAACAGGATAGCAACGGTAAGCAGGCAAATCACAAGTCTCATTGGAACTCCACTCAGCAGTTTGGGTTGATGCCGGGACAGACCAACGCCATGATGGGCCGTGCTATTAGACGATTACGCAGGGATTTCGTTATCGTTCCCACAAAAATCACTTTCGGGCATTGGCGCGCGCCCGCCGCAGGCCAGCGCTCAACCCGTTTCGGACGGCGCGTCCATATCCGGTTGAGTCCATACCGGCCATGGTAGTTGCCGCAATCCCGCCGGGCGTGGCCGCCTGTTCGATTAGAGAATCCAGCGAGTGCTTGCCCTCGCGCCAGGCGACGATTCCATCCGCCAACGCGTGCGCGCTCGCCAACAACGCCGTTTTTCGGTCGAGACCGATTCTTTGCGCACCTTTCGCCAGCGTAGCGAGCGCATGATATCCGTGGCTCGATGAGTAAGTGACGGTGAAGGCGTCGAACTTGCTCTCCGGAATCTCCACCACTTGACCGAAGGTCGAAAAGAGAACGCGCACGCGCTTGCGGTCTTGCCGGGAGAGAGTCCTCGGGAAGGTCACGGCTGTCAACCCGCGTCCGCTGCGGCAGACGGGGCTGGGCATGGCTCGTGCCCAGCGCACGGGAGGGCCGAGGCTCTTGCTCAAGACTCGCAGCGGCACGCCCGCGACCAGACTCACCGCAAGCAGCGGCCGATTTACTGTCCCGATGTTCTGGAGGAGTTCTCTTACCGAATCAGGACGTACTGCCATAATGAGCAGGTCGGCTCGCTTGACCGCGCGTTCGAGGCCAGGTTCGACGGCTACACCATGGCGTTTCCTCAACTCGCGCAGCTTACCGGGATTGCGATCGTGAACGATGAAGCGATCTTTGGCCTGGCCCAACCGCAGCCCAGCGAGCATCGCGGACGTGATGCGCCCACCGCCCAGAAACACGGCCGTGCTCACGCCAGCCCCGCGCAGACTTCATCGGTAGCCTGCAGCAGAGTGTCGACATCCTGCTGCGTGTGGGCGGTAGAAATGATCCAGTGCAGGCCATTGGAGGGCGTCATGTAGATTCCAAGATCGAGTAATCCGTGCACGAAGCGCGAGTATTTCGCGGTATCGGCGTACTGACAGTAATCGCGGTAGTCATGGATCGCATCTCGGCCCGTGAAATAGATCTGAAACATCGGGCCGAAGCCCTGCACGATAGCCTCGATTTTTCTCCGGCGAAGAATATCGCGTAGTCCGGCGATGGCCGCATCGCCGACGGCATAGATTTGCTTGTAGGCCGCGCCGTCGCTGGCCGCGAGCAGATCGAGATTGGCCGCGATCACACGCATGGTCAAGCGATGGCCATTAAAGGTTCCATAGTGCAGCACCATGCCGCTGCCCCAGCGCATGCGGTCGAGAATCGCGCGGGGTCCCGTCACCGCCCCGATCGGAAATCCTGCGCCCAGCGCCTTCCCGAACGTGCTGAGGTCTGGCTTCAGCTCGTAGTACTGCTGGCATCCGCCGGGCGCATAGCGAAATCCGGTGACGACTTCATCCAGAATGAACAGCGCGCCGTGTTGGTGGGCCAGATCGCACACCCTTATTAGATAGCCTTCGCGCGGCAGGATGCACCCCATGTTGGCCATGATCGGCTCGGTGATGATGGCCGCCAGTTCGTGACCGTGGCGCTGAAGAATGCTTTCGAGCGCCTGCAGATCGTTCCAGGGAGCGAGAACGACATCTTCGAACGTCGAATCAGGAATTCCCGAGGAATCGGGAAAACGCGTCGGGTTCTCCTTCGGACCAAGCTGATCGGCGGGATGGCCGTGCCCGTTCAGGCAGTACGGGTCATACCAGCCGTGATAATGCCCCTCGAACTTAAGGAATTTCGTCCGCCCCGTGTGCGCACGTGACAAACGCAAAGCCAGCATAGTGGCTTCGCTGCCGCTGTTGGTAAACCGCACCGTCTCTGCCGTCGGCACCATGCGGCGGAAACGCTCGGCAGCCTCTGTCTCGGCTGGAGTCGCGGCGGCAAAATGCGAGCCCTCGGCGATCGTCTCCGTCACCACCTCCACAATCTTCGGATGCGCATGCCCCTGGATCAGCGCACCAAACGACATCATGAAATCCACATACTCGTTGCCGTCGAGATCCCAAACGCGCGATCCGCGCCCGCGTTCCAATACGATCGGCCCGGGCGCATACACCGCCGCACCCCGCGACGGCGAGTTCACGCCTTCGATCAGCGATTGTTGAGCGCGTTGGTACCACTCGTTGGATCGCTGGCGATTTCGTGTGGAAGCCGCTGGCATGGAATCTCGACTAATCCGCCGTCCCTCCGCCATCTACAACCAGGGCCGCTCCCGTCATGAAGGAAGAATCATCTGACGCAAGAAAGAGCACGGCTTTGGCGATCTCATCGGGCGTCCCGATGCGCCCCATCGGCCGATTCTCGCAGCCTGCCAGGTACGTCTTCCAATCCAGGCCGCGCAGCTTCGCGTCTTCTGGGAGCATGGGCGTGTCCACATCACCCGGGCAAATGCAGTTCACGCGGATCCCCTGCCGCCCGTGATCGACGGCCATCGCTTTAGTCAGCAGGACTACCCCGCCCTTGGACGCGCAATACGCCACCGCCTTGTCGCCGCCCACCAGCCCCCAGCCGGAGCTGTTGTTGATGATCACGCCTCCGCCCTGCGCGATCATTGGAGTGAGCGCATACTTCGACATCAGGAACGTGCCCTTCAGGTTGATGTCAATCTGCAGATCCCATTCCTCTTCGGTGCATTCGAGCGCAGTCTGCGGGAAGAAGACGCCGGCATTATTGAAAAGAATGTCCAGCCGTCCGAAGGAGCGTAGCGTCTCGTCCACCGCCCGCTTGCACTCGCTAGCATTCCGGACGTCCGTGCGCAGGAAGATTGTTCTCCCGCCAAATTCCAGAATGCGAGCAGTCACGGCTTGACCACGGGTTTCATTCCGTCCGGTCACCGCCACCTTCGCGCCTTCCCGCGCGAATAGATCGGCGACAGCTTCGCCGATGCCCGACGTGCCGCCAGTGATCAGCGCAACCTTGTTTTCGAGACGCATGAATCAGATTGATCCCGCCAGCCCCCCGCCATCCACCACCAGCGCCGTGCCGGTAACGAACGAAGACGCATCGCTCGCTAGATACAGCGCTGCCTGCGCAATCTCCTCCGGCGAACCCACACGGCCGAGCGGCCGCTTCGCCGCCTCCGCCAGGAAGCGGCCGCTCGCTTCACCGAGTTGTTGCGCCTCGCTGCGCAACATGCGGGTGTCGGTATCGCCGGGACAAATACAATTCACGCGGATGTTCTGCGGACCGTGGTCCACCGCCATTGCTTTCGTCAGCAGGACGACCGCGCCCTTCGATGCGCAATACACCGCGGCCTTCGCGCCCCCGGCCAGTCCCCATCCCGAGGCCGTGTTGATGATCGAACCACCGCCCGCCGCCTGCATGTGCGGGATAACCTCCCGCGAAAGCAAGTAAACCGATTTCACGTTCACCGCCATGACGCGATCCCAGTCTTCTTCGCTGAGATCGAGAACCGTCGCCCGCCGGATGACGCCCGCATTGTTGAACAGAATGTCGATCTTTCTAAACTCGCGCAGCGTGCGTTCCACTGCGTGGCGACAGTCCGTCACACGCGTGACGTCGACCGATTCAAAGCACGCTCGCCCGCCTGCGTTCTCAATCTCGTCGACAACCGCTTGTCCCGCCTGCACATTCACATCCGCGATGACAACTTGTGCCCCTTCCCGCGCAAAGAGCAACGCCGTGGCGCGCCCGATGCCGGAAGCACCGCCTGTGATCAGCGCAACCTTGGTGGCGAGCAGCATCGCTCAGCGGCTGGCCAGCCCTCCTGTGATCTCAGCGCCGTCGATCGTGTAAACGTGCCCGGTGATATATGCCGCATCATCCGAGGCAAGAAACGCGAACAGCGCCGCGATTTCTTCGGGCTTGGCATGCCGACGCAGCGGAAGCTTCGCATTCACTGCCGCAAACATTTCGTCCGTGTATTCGGCGCGCTGCATGGGCGTCAGGACGTATCCGGGAGCTACGGCGCAGACCCGCACCTTCGGCGCGAGTTCCAAGGCCATGCTTTTTGTCAGTGCAATCACTCCCGCTTTGGTCGCGTTGTAGTCGGCATAGAAGGGTTGTCCGACCAGTCCGTTGGTCGAAGCCGTCTGCAGAATCACGCCGCTGCCGCGTTCCATCATGTGCCGCGCCGCAGTTTGCGCGACGTAGAAAACGCCGGTGAGATTGACGGCGACGATCTTGTCCCACTCTTCCGGCGTGATGTGGAGAAAGTTATGCCGAATGCTGATACCGGCGTTGTTGACCAGAACATCCACTCCCCCCATCAATTGAATGGCTTCGGCGAAGGCCACCTGCACTTGCTTCAGGTTGGAAACGTCGGCAGCAATCGTGCCTGCCAGGTCGGGCAGTTCCTGCGCGATTTTCTTGCGTGCCTCCGCGTCGCGGTCGAGCACGCACACTACCGACCCTTCGTCGAGAAAGCGCGCAGCAGTGGCCGCGCCGATGCCGCTGGCGCCACCGGTGATCAAGACCCGCTTCGCTTCCAGCCCGCGCACGCACACCTCCGCCAAGAAAATCGGGCAGATCAGGATACCTGTCTGCCCGCAATCGTGCCATCCTGGTCGAATGTTAGGGTTGCGGAGCTACCTCCAGCAATAAGTGGTCTCGGAACGCAGCCTGAATTTTCACTGTTCCGGTCGCCGTGACCGCAATCGAGCCAAGATCCTTGCCGTCGGCGTAATCACTCATGCGGTATTTGCCCGGCGTCAGCCCACGCAACTCGACCTCGCCTTTCCACGCCGCAGCCGAAGGCGCAAAGAACGCGTAATACATCTTGCCGTCCTTCGCGATCGCGTATCCCTCGGGCGTGTCGTAGCCGTACACGTAGAGGTCTTTGAACTCGCCCTTGGAGAGCATCTTCTGGTTGTACAGGCCGATCCACTTCTTCCAACGCTCTTCTTTCGCGGTCGTCAAGTTGACAGCTTTGAATTTCGGACCAGGATCGGGCCATACAAATTTCGTCCCCACTACACCGCCCGCGCCGATCGTGGACGCGAAGTCGTCGCCGTGCTCGACCCAATTCTTCCCCACTCGATCCATCGCAGACAGCTCGACGTGATCGCCATATACGGCCGCCTCCGGGCCGAGCAACGCTTTGTACATCTTGATCCGGCGCCGCACCTGCACCGCGCCCACTGGATCCGCCGTGACCGCCTGATCGATAAACGGTAGCCAGGCCAGCGAAGGCGGCGTACCGCATGGACAAGCTTGCGTTACGCTCTGCGGTTTGATCGCGCGGGTAGTCTGAAAGATTTCTTTGTACACATCCGCCATTGCGTTCACTGAGTCCTGTGGTGACTTGTGGTGGTGCGCCGGGTTGTAACAGGCGGGCATGCTGTAGATGTTGTCCAACTTGCTCCCGTCAAATCCCCAGTCGCGGATGAATTTCTCGGTCAGCATTTTGTGATAGGCCCGCACCTCGGGCACAGCCGGACACATGGCCGCCAGGTTCCGCGTGATGCGGGCGTGCTTTCCGTCCTTATCGAGAATCAACCAGTCGGGATGCTCCTGCGCCACTTTCGAAACAATGTACTTGTGCGACTCCCACCGACCCTCGCCATCTTCGACGCCGAGCGGCAGCCACCACAGTTGCACCAGGATTCCATCTTTGTGAAAGTCGTCGTTCATCTTCTTGATCGAATCGCCGGGAAAAGTTTCGTTGCGTGGATTCCAGTCGCCGTAAGTATCGAACCAGCGATCGTCGAGTGTGGCCCATTTGATCCCCATCTCTTTCAGCTTGGGAACCGTGCCCAGCATCTGCGCCGGCGTGACGTTGAATTCGTATCCCCAGCCGCACCAGCTCACGTTGTAGGCTTCGCTCGAAGGCTTGGGCAGTTCCCAGCCTTCCTTCTGCAGCACGCTCGACCACATTCGCAGCGGCTCGTAGAAGTCGCCGGCATATACCGAAACAAAGCTGCGGGGACTGGAGTAGGTCTCGCCGGGCTTGAGCGTGACGTTAGCGGGAAATTCAACTTCGGAATCTACGCGGCCATCGGTGTCAACGCGGGTGGGAATCGCGGAAGGAATGGGCAGCGTTTCCACGTGACCGATGGCTTCACCCACCTGCCGCGTCCAGAAAGCGACCACCGGAATGCCGCCCCCATAGCCGCCTTTCACCATCTCTCCCATGACGTTCGGCTGGGAGAAACTCTTCGTCAGCTTGACGACATCGTCTTTGCCCCAGTCGTAACTGGAGCCGTGAAACGACCACATCTCCCAGGGCTGTGCTTTCGCGTCGGAAAGTTTTGCGCTCATGCGATGGCGCTGATCCACACTCTTCTCGATCGCAAGCTCAGTCGTGCCTGTATTCCTGTATTCCACCGTGCTCAGCAGAATATTCGGGAACGTGTCATAGACTTCGAGCGCGAGTATCCGCTGCAAGTCTGTGCCCGCGGGACCGAGCGGACGAGCCGGGATCTCGACTCGCTTGCCGGCGCCCATTTTTCCGACTGCCTCCAACACCCGGACCTGCTGGAAATCGAGCGTGAAGTGGACTTCTTTCCCGCCCACCATCACAAAATCACTATCAGAAGTTGCGCCCACGCGAGGCTCGTCGAGAGAAAGCTTCTGGCCATCTCTTAGCAGAAATGCCTGGACGTACCCATCCGGTCTCACCTGGAACTCGGCTGCGCTCGTCCTGAGCACGACCGGTCCTCCGGTGTTCACTTCAACTTTGATCGCGGAGGGCTGGGTGGCGCCGGGCTTAGCCTTGGGTTCTTTGGCGACGGGCTGCTGCGACAGGCGGGAACAGGCCAGCAGAAGAGCGATGGCGGCGATGAGGACAATTCTGAGTTTCTTGAGGATCACGAGAACCTCACTTCCCAAAGCTACCCGATGGGGCAGGAGTCTAAGAACGATAGTAAACGAAAGAAAAGAGAACCGTTCGGACTTCATGGCCCGGGCTAGCGGGCCGGCGATGACAGCTCTCCGCTCGGGCGAGATTCCACAGGGCGAAACAGCGCCTGAAGGCGCTCTCCTGGCGCCTACCTCTCGGCACGCCTGAAGGCATGCCCTGATACGAATCTCACTTGAACTGCGGGCTGCCAAGCTAGTGATCGCGTGTCAGCCGACTTGCCAGACTGTGTCCAGCACGGTCCCGTCCACCCACTTCACGACCGCGCATGGACGATCTCCCAGCGTCGGCCGGGCTGGTTTGCCGCCGCAGATTTTCTCCACTTCGCCCTTGATGTCCTGGATGGGCCGGATCGGCAGCTTCGAACCCTTCACTGCATCGAGCAGATCCTGCCGCCGCGGGTTGATGGCAATCCCGCGCTCCGTCACAACCACGTCGATCATCTCTCCTGGCCCGGTCAGGGTCGTGACTTCATCCACGATCACTGGGATGCGATCGCGGAACGACGGCAGCGCCAGAATCGAACAACCGGAGAACAAGCAGTTTTGCCAACCACCGATGCCATGAAGCAGCCGTCCATCAGAGTGCGTGACCACGTTGGCGTTGAAGTTCACGTCCACTTCGGTGGCACCCAGAACCACCGCGTCCACCAGCGAAGCGAAGTTCCCCTTGCCGTGATAGTTATAAGAAGTAAACGGTGACGTCGCCACGTGCCGCGGATCGTTCGCCATGGACTTCACGCCGTCCAGATCGAAGGTCTGCCCGTCGAGGATGTAGTCCGTCAGTCCTTCCTGCAGCAACTCGACCAGAACTTTCGTGGACCCGCCGCGCACAAAGCGCGCCTTCACACCGTCTTCCTTCATCATCTGCTTCAGGTACTGTACGAAGGCCAGCGCAATCCCGCCCGCTCCCGCCTGGAAGGAAAATCCGTTCTTCATGATTCCGGCTTCGCGTAGGAATTTGGCGACCAGTTCCGCGATCCGCAGCCGGTCCGGCGAACGGGTGATCTGCGTGGTGCCGGAGACGATCTTCGTCGGATCACCAATCGACTCGACCTCGACCATATGATCCACATTGTTCCCCTGAATCTGCCAAGGAACACACGGAAACGGGACCAAGTTGTCGGTCACCACGATGACGTGATCGGCGTAAGTTGAATCCGCAAACGCAAACCCCAGCGATCCGCACGCCGACTTGCCATGGGAGCCGTCGGCGTTGCCGAAAGGATCGGCCGTGGGTGCGGCGATGACGGCGATATCAATGTGAACTTCTCCGTCCTGAATCGCCTGGTACCGTCCGCCGTGCGAACGCAGCACGCCCATGCCGCGCATCTTGCCCTGCGTGCAGTAGTCGCCAAGGGGGCCATTCATCGAGCCTTCGATATGATGGATGACGCCCTTCTCCATCAATTCGATCGCGCCCTTCTGCGAAGGAAACGACGCGCTGGGAAACCACAGCAAATCCTGAGCGCCGATCTTCGCCGCTGCTTCGAGGGCCATGAGCGCGACTGTGTCGCCGTCGCGCAGATGGTGATGGCTGGAAATCACCATGCCGTCGCGCAGCCCGCATTTGCGCAAAGCGGTCTCAAGGTCGGGGACTCGCTTGTCGCCGCTGTCCGGGTAGTCCTTGTTAGAGCGGATGGGTGTTGTGGCCTTGCGGCCGCGCGGTTGAAACTTTCCTACGCCCAGGAAAGGAATCTGCGGCCGGCCGTTGACCATCGTCGGGACCGCGCGCCCGGCAGCGTTATGCGCGAGTTCCGCCCGTTCGCTCATCGCAATCCTTCCCTGCTCGTGTGGGGCCGGGTCTTTGACCCGGCCAGCCGAGCGCAGCTCGGCAGCTTCAGCTCCGAATGACGCCCATGGCCTTGGCACGCTCCACCAGCTTGAGCGCCCTCTGCACCACCGGCGGGTCAATCATCTTTGATCCCAGGCTGACCACCGCCAGCCCTTTCTTCTGCGCCTCTTCAAAGGCGGCCACGATCTTCTGCGCCTTTTCGATTTCGGCCGCAGCCGGCGCAAACGCCTCATGCACCACCCGAATCTGCCCGGGATGAATGCATCCCATGCCTTCAAACCCCAGCGCGCGCGACGCTTCGCCCCAGCGCCGCAGCCCGTCCATGTCGGCGACATCAGAATAGACCGAGTCAATCGCCTGGACACCGGCTGCCCGCGCCGCATTCACCACGCGCGCGCGCGCGTACTGCGACTCGCGGCCTTCCGGCGTCTTCGCGACACCCATGTCCGCTGTGTAGTCTTCCAACCCGATGGTCAGCGCCGCCACGTTCTCGCTGACGGCAGCGATCGGAAACGCGTTTTCGATTCCCAGAGCCGTTTCCAGAATCGGCATGATCCAGATCGGCCGGATGATCCCGTGCCGCGCCTTGAGTTCGCCGATCATCCGGTCCACTTCCGCTACCTGCGGCGGATGCTCAACCTTCGGCATTAGGATCAGGTCCGGGCTTTCATCCACCACGTTGGCCAGATCTTCAAGTCCGAGCGGCAACTGGTTGATGCGCACCATGCGCTCGCATGGTCCAAAATCCACGGCGCGCAAAGTATTACGCACCAGGATGCGAGCCGCATCCTTTTCGCCGCGATGAACAGAATCTTCCAGATCGAGGATCACTGCGTCCGGCGCGTGCAGCGCCGCATTGATGTAGTACTTCGGTTCTGACCCCGGCAGATAAAGCCGCGATCGCCGCAGCCGATCCTTCGCCGAAGGCGCAGGCAGCGGATGCTGCGCCGGCAGAGATCGCTTGCCGAGCGCCAGCCCGGCGCGCCGCACCGCCGCCTCGATGCGGGCCGCGATAACAAAAGGCAGCGCGCCTTCATCATGAATCGAAACCCGCGCATGCTTGACGCCGAGCTCCTCCAGCACTGCGCGCGCCTGCTCCAGGATTGCGTTGCCGTAATAGGGCGCAACCCGCGATTCCAGCGAGATCTCGACCCCACCGCGGTCCCGCACCTCGAATGCAACGTGAATGTCCGAGCGGACGTCCTTGTCCCAATGGCCGGCTTCGGTGGAACGCGGGGACGTCTCAACTGCGCCGCTCATAAAAACCTTTACCAAAGGGAGCACACGGGAACACGGGGGACATCAAGATCCTCACTTCCCTCTGTGTCCTCTGCGCCCCTGTGGCTATCTCAGTTTTTCCAAAATTGCATCCGTCATCTGGACGGTCGGAGCCGCACCCTGGCGGATAGCTTTCGAACCGCCCGTCAGACGCATCATATCGTATGTCCGGACCTTGCCTTCGCGCACCACGTCGGCGATGGCTTTGCGAATGCGATTCGCTTTCTGATCTTCGCGCACGTGATCGAGCATCATCGCGGCTGAAAGGATCATGGCGATCGGATTCACGATCGGCGGATTCAGTTCTGCGTACTTGGGCGCGGACCCGTGGGTGGGCTCGAAGACTGCAACGTCGTCGCCAATGTTACCGGAAGCGGCGAATCCAAGTCCTCCCACCAGCCCGGCAAACGCGTCGGAAAGAATGTCGCCAAACAGGTTTGAGGCTACGATCACGTTGTATTCTTCCGGATTCTTGTTCAGCCACATAAGTTGCGCGTCAATGTTCGTAGACCAAAGCGCGATGCCGGGATAGTTCTTCGCCACTTCCTGGGCGACTTCTTCCATCATCCCCGAAGTTTCGCGCACAACGTTGGGCTTCTCGCAGATGGTAACGCCTTTGAACCCGCGCTTCTTTGCGTACTCGAACGCAGCCGCGCAAATGCGCTTCGCCGCATTGCGCGTGATGATGCGGCAACTGACGGCCAGTTCCGGGCCGGGCACACTGGCAAATGCCTTGAACCTCGCGTGGCTGTTCAGAGCGGCGCGCACGTTGTCGGGAGGATTCGTCCACTCCACGCCGGCGTACAAACCCTCAGTTCCCTGCCGGAATACAGTCGTATCAATGTTCGGCTCATCGAAGCCTCCATCCACTTTCTTACGGATGTAGTTGAGCGGATTTCCGGCAAACCCGACGCACGGACGCATGCAGATATCGAGATTGAACTTCTGTCGCATGGTGACGATCGGCGAGTAATAGACGTAACCCTTGCCTTGCAGCTCGGGCTTCAGTTCCGCTTGCGCGGCCTTGTTGGGCTTCGAAGTGATCGCGCCGAACAAACCCAGTTTGTGTTTCGTGAGCAACTCGATCGTGCGATCGGGCAGCGCATTGCCCTGAGCACACCAGCAATCCCAGCCGATATCGGCATGGATGTACTCGGCGTCCAAGCCAACCGCTTTCAGGACACGTAGCGACTCCGGTAAGACTTGGTTTCCAATTCCGTCTCCCGGCATGGTGATGATCGTGTATTTCGCCATTAGCTGCTCCTCAAACCAGACCAACCGCAGAGACGCAGAGTTCGCCGAGAAGGATTCTGGGAAACACAAAACTATTTGTCATCCTGAGGCCGCCGTTGTTTGGCGGCCGAAGGACCTGCTTTCTGTCTCTGCGTACTCTGCGCTCTCTGCAGTTAAACGCCCAGCCGCTTCGCCACCAGGTTCTCCACTCCACCAGCGATCACCAGCGACTGCGGCACACTACCGAGCGCCGGAAACGTAATCTTTTCGCCGCGCCAGGTGATCGTGCTCCCGGTGAAGTCGATGTCAATCTCGTCGCCGGGAATGATCGTCTTCTCCTTGGCGGCGATCTCCTTCGCGAACTGCGCCTGCACCCGCGCCACGAACTCCGGCACCTCGATGCACAGGAACCCGTTATTAAACGCATTACGGAGGTAAGTCTGCGAAAAGCTGGCCGCGATCACCAGCGGAATGCCCTTCGCCTTCAGGCACGTCACGGCTTGTTCGCGGCTCGAGCCGGTGCCGAAGTTGAATTGGCTCACGATCACGTCGCCGGCCTGCGTGCGTGCTGCGAATTGCGGATCGTAGTTCTCCATGACGACCTTGGCCATCATCTCCTGTGTCATGTCGTCGCGATAGGTATAGTCCTTGCCGTAGATGGCGTCGGTGTTGACGTTATCCTGCGGCATAAACACGAGGCGACCTCTCACGCGCTGCGGAAAGCCAGGGAGAATCTCGACTTTCTCCGCACCGCCCGACGCGGCCGCTAACTCGGTGTACTTCCGTTGCGGCGCGCCAACCCCAAACTCATGCGGGCCGCGGATATAGCCCGCGACCGCCGATGCGGCCACGACCTCTGGGCTGGCCAGATAGCACTTTGCATCGCGCGAACCCATGCGGCCCTTGAAGTTCCGGTTGGTCGCCGAAATCCCGACCTCGCCCGGCTCCAGCAACCCAATGCCGAGCCCGATACACGGCCCACATCCCGACGGCAAAGGAATCGCTCCCGCATCCATCAACGTTTGCCAGGTGCCGCGCCGCTCGGCCTCTTCCTGCACCCACTTGCTGGCCGCGGCCAGATAAAACTTCACGCCCGCAGCGACTTTTTTGCCCTTCAAAACCTTGGCCGCCGCTTCCAGATCTTCGACACGCGAGTTCACGCACGAAATCAGGTACGCCTTCTGGATCGTGACCTTGTTCTTTTCCATCTCGGCCAGCGACTGCATCACCTGTACCGTGTCCGGCCCAGAAACATGTGGCGTAACCGAGCTGAGGTCGAGCACGATGCGCGCTGCGTACACGGCATCGGCGTCCGGCGCCAGCGCGCTCTTCTCCCAGTTCTCAATGTCCTTCTCTGAAAACCGCTCGATGCCCATTGCCTTCAGACGCTGATAAACGCCGCGGAGATACTTGATTGTTACCGCATCCGCGGGGAACCACCCCACCAGCGGCCCCCATTCTGTGGTCATGTTCGAAATTGAAAACCGCTCATCCATCGTGAGCGACGCCACGCCTGGTCCCGTGAACTCGACCGCCGCGTTCAGGCACTCGTCGTGGTTGTAGAGCCCGCAAAGCGTGATGATCACGTCTTTGCCCGTCGCGCCCTCAGGCAGCGAGCCTTCGAGCACCACCTGAATCGAGCGCGGAATCTGCCACCAGAACTCGCCCGTCGCCCACACTGCCGCCGCGTCGGTGCGCACGATCGGAGTTCCAACCGCGCCCAGCGCACCGTACATATTGGAGTGCGAATCAGAGGCCACCACAAACGAACCGGGCACCACGTAGCCGCGCTCCACCATAATCTGGTGTCCGATGCCGGATCCGGCAGGATAGAAATCGACGCTGTGCTCTTTCGCGAATGCTTCTATGGCGCGGTATTTCTTCTGGTTCGATTCGTCCTTATTCTGGATGTCGTGATCGAGCGCGAACACCAACTGCTGCGAATCTTTGATCTTCTTCGCGCCGATGCCCTTGAACTTGCTCATCACCGCCGATGTGTTGTCATGCGTCATGCAGAAATGCGGACGGATCGAGAGAAAGTCTCCCGCCCGCAGCGGCCGCTTCGGCCCTTCCGCCATGTGTGTCTGCGCGATTTTTTCCGTGATGGTCTGGCCCATAACGACCTCAGCCCTTCCGCCTCGACTCGAATCCCAGGTAGATCATCTGCCCGATGTGGTGATCCAGATGCGTCGCGCATTGCAAAACCATGTCGAACTGGTCGCGCGCATCCGAACCCACCGCTGTGTGTGGCTTCGACCAGTCGTCGGGCGACTGACTGCGAATGGTCTGCAGCACCACTGCAATCGCGTCATCGAACTTCCTCAACGTTTCTGCCTTGGAAGGCCGTGCCGTCTCCGAGAACTCCCGCGGGCGGTCCCGAACGTATCCGGTCTGCGCAATCTGCGCCCCGATGTAATAGTTCAAATTGCCCGTGAGATGCAGGACCAGGTGGCCAAAACTATTTCCGAACGGGAAAGGCCTAGTCCAGAACTGTTCATCGCTGAGCGGCGCCGCCAGGTCGCGGACCACGCCGGCCAGCTTCTTGTAGCGCGCCTCGAATCCGGCAGCAACTGTGTCTTTAAGATCAGCCATCTCTCATTCCTTGCTCAGCGACGTTTCTTGCTTTTCGCCGTCGGCCTCGCCGCCTTCGCCTTGCCGTGCGTCGTCTTCTTCTTTACGTCCGCCTTCATCAGCGCCATCAGCTTCGATACCGACCCGATCTTTTCCAGGCTCCAGATCGCGTCCACCAGCTTCTTCTGCGCGCCCTTGGAAAGCACTCCTTCCGCCAGCGCCGAGAACTTCTCTTCGATCTCCGCATCGCTCAGGGGATTTCGCGGGTCGCCCTTCGGATAATCCAGCTGCTTCGAGAATTTCCGCCCATCGGTGGTCGTGATGTTCACGATCACCCGCTGCAGCGCAGGGAAGACTTTCTCGATCTCAGGATCGGCTACGACCTCGACCTTCTTCAGCTGTGCCCGGATCGTCGGATCCATGATCTTCTTCATCTCAAACTGCGCAGGCGTGACTTGCCGATCCGCGAGCGCGGCTGCGATCACGTAGGGCAGCGAGTGGTCGGCAGTTTCTTTAGTGCGCGGATCGTACTTGCTCGGATCGGACAAAATGTCGGCGGCGCGTGCCAGCGAGCGAATCTGGATCTTCTCCACGTGCTCCGGATGCAGGTCGTTGTCTTTGACCAGATCGAGCACCGCCGAAATCGGAGCGTGAGTGAGCGCTTCAGTCGGGAAAAACTTCATCCCGCATTGCGTGATGCGCCACGATTCTCCCAGCCCATCGGTGAGCAGGTTCAACTTCCACTCCGGACCGTAACAGTGAGCCAACCCTTCCTTGCCGTCAATCACGTGCTCGGGGCCGCTATAGCCCTTCTCGGCAAGCATCGCCGCCAGCACGCCGCTCTGCGTCGCCATGGGATCGACCGTGTTCTTCATCATGGTGAGCTTGCCGGCGGTCACCGCACCCATCGTGCAATGGCGCGAAGCCGAGATGCCGATGGCATGTTGAATTTGTTCCCAGGGCAACCGCAGCGCGCGCCCCGCGACAATCGGAGAAACAAACGCGGTCAACGTCGCATGGTGCCAGCCCCGCTCGCGAATTCCAGGAAACGCCGCTTCACACAAACGCATTTCGAATTCGTGCCCCAGAACGAAGCCGACAATCAATTCCTTGCCGTCGCTCTTCGCACGCTCGCAGCAGGCCATCGCCGCGGAAAAAATATCCGATGGATGCGACGGGTCCTGCTTCCAATAGATATCGTTGTAATCCATACAGCGGATCATCAGCGCGTTGGCCAGCGACGCCGAGACCGCGTCAACCTTTTGCCCCGTACCGATGACGGTCGCCGGCCCGCGCCCGGCAATCTCATTCAGAACTTCGAGCGCCAGAATCACATCGTGCTGCTGGTAACCGCCGAGCGCGCAGCCGACGGAATCGAGCAGAAATCGCTTGGCCTGATATACGGCCTCTTGCGAGAGCTGCTTGTACTCGAGCCCGGCAGCCCAGCGAGACATTTTCGCGGTGATGGTTTCTTTGGTGGCAGCTTGTATTCCAGTGGACAATTGCTTCTCCGTAGATGAATGCGTTCCGGACACTAGATGTAAGAGTTTCTTGAATTCTGAAAGGTCAGCGTCATCAGCCATCCAATCACTTCACCTTCACGTTCTTCGGATTCTTGAACGGCAAAAACGCCATAAAATCCGCGTGATGCACGATGAACGCTTCCGTCGTACGTTTCACCAGATCGCCCTCGGCCGCATGCGCCGCAATAATGTGGCAGACCGCATCCGGAACGCCGCACTCCATCGCCAGCGCCACTCCGGTAAACGGATGCCGCAACGCCTCACCCCGCTCGCTCTGCCGGCTCTTGCCGTCGGGACCGAGTTCGTACTCGAGCAACTTGCCCACATCGGCAAGAATGGCCCCGGCAATCACCACGTCCGCGTCGATCGGCAACGCACGACCCATGAAGCTGGTCATGGCCTTGGCGCTGTCGCGCGCAATGTGCACTACGCAGCGCTTGTGCTCCATGAACGTAATCGGGCAGTTTGGTACCAGCAGCGTGAAAGGGATTTGATTCAGATCGTCGGGCTTCAGCGGACTACGCTCCAGCGCCTTGATCCAGGTCTGCGTTACCTGCTCCCGAAGCTTGGCATCGCTGATCCACTGGATTTCCGGCCACAAACGCTCGACCGCCTCGCGCATCGCAGGACCTCCCCTTCAAGACTCAATAGATTATCGGAGGGGCGCGAGGGCGTCGAGTGGAGGGGACACGCCGCGATGTGACTAGGAATCAGAGGCGCACGGAGACCACCACTTCTACAAGCCTCATTTGCTCACGGCCGAGGCCGCCGAAGCTCCGCTGGAGGGTGCCGTTTCGATCGGCAGCAGCTCAATGCCACAGCCAGAAATGCCGCAGGTCAACTGTGCCCGGCGCACGATCTTCACGGAAGACACGTCCGGAAATTTCACGGGAAAGTCCTTCTCCCTCAGCTGTGCCGCGACCGAACGGAGAGCTTCGTCGCCTTCCACAAACTCAGCCCGCTCCGGACGTGGCGAGCTGTCAAACACCAGATTAAACCGCGCCGACGCCGCCTTCGTGGTAATGGAACCGAGTTTGACGGTGCGGGATTCAACGAGATCGCCGGCGCTCGCCGCAGAACCACCGCCCGAAGCCAGCTTTGCCAGCCGTTCCCTCGAATCCGCCACCGCGCTGCCGCCCGCCACCACCGCCAGCGCGTACATCTGACGCGCCTTCTCGCGCTGCCCTTGTTTTTCCAGCACCTGTCCCAGCCGGTTCGCCACCGTCCCGGACTGGCTCAAGAGCCACGCCGAATTCAGGAATTGCATCGCATCTAAGTTTTCGCCGCGCAGAAACTTCGCCCATCCGATTCGCGACCACGCCAGCGCCACCAGTCTCATCGCCGAGAACGCCGACGGTCCCAGCCGGTCGTATTCACCGGAGTCGAATTGCTCTCCGATGTCGTACAAAACCTGGCGGGCCTCGTTCTCGGTCTGTACCGGATCGATGTTCGCAGCCAGAGCCGCCGCAAAGATATCCTGCCCGGAATCCCCGGAAACAGAGCCCGTCAGCCCCTTCATCAACTCCTGCGCCTTGGCCTTCTCGCCCAGCCGGGTGTACACCTGTGCCAGCGACATCTTGGCTTCCGGATCGTCCGGGGGAATCGAGGCCGCCGCCTCTAGTTCAGTGCGCGCATCGGCATCTCGTCCGAGCTGCGCCAGCAGCATGCCGAGATTTTTGTGCGCCGCCTTCTGGAAAGGCACAATCTCCAGCTGTTTTCGATAAGCGGCAATCGCCTGCTCGGCCTGTCCGGACTGCTGCAGTTCCATGGCCAAGTCGCCATTGGCGCTCTTGTGATTGGGATCGAGCTCGATCTGCTTCCGGAACGCGCTGATCGCTTCCGCATGATTGTTGACTCCGGCGTAGGCCAGCCCGAGGTCGTACCACCCTTCCTTCACACTTGAATCCTGGTCCACGGCCCGCTTCAGCAAGTCAATCGCGCTGCGGTAGTCCTTGCTCTGCAGTGCCTTGACTCCCGCTTTGTGTAGCTCCGAGGGCGTTCCCTCGATCTTGGCAGATGCGCTCTCCACGCTCTTCCCCGACGGCGCGAGAATCGATGCGCTCAGAACCTGGTTTTCGTCGCTGCGCGTGACGTTGCGAAACGAATCGTAGTCCGCACGCCGGGAGGCGGGCAGTTCGTTCAGCTTGACCGTCAGCTTCCGTTCGCCTTCCAGCACTCCCTTGGTCAGGGAGTATGTCGAAGAATATTCGCCGTAGTCTCGCGCCATCTTCACCGCCGAGGGCGTGCTCACTGAGTAATTCGCGGGAAACTCCAGCCGCACCCGGTAGTCCATGTCGCCAGCCGGACCGATGTCGATCGGTTCTTTACTTTTTGCGGAAGACGTGACCGCGCGGACTCCCAGCGGCGGAATCGGCCGGAAATTAGCGCTGGTCGATGGCACCGCGAAGTATCGGTCTTCGTGAAGGTGATATTTCAAGTGAAAAGGCTTGGAGGTGTCCTCGATCGAATCCACCTGCACTTGGTCCACTTCTCCCGGGAAACCCCAACTCGTCGAAAGGATACGCACGAACTCTTTCCAGCGCGCTTGCGGAACCTGACGAAAGCCGGCTCGCATCGGGAAGTCGCGATCGCCCTGCGCGGTGAATTCGAGCGTGGCGTCGAGCGCGCCAAACGCGCTGAGCTTGCCGTCGATCGTGAAGCGGGCCGAACTCTTGACCGGCGAATCGGCGGGCGTGCGCTGCAAACCGCCGTCCGCATCCTCCGATGCCAGCACCGCCTGCTTGTTCCGCAGTTGATAGAGAATGAGACCGTAGGGGGCAACTTCCGTCGTCGTATCCAGCCAGGTCAGGCCCGGACCCAATCGCGCCGCCGTGATTACGTGATCGAATTGCGCCGGTGAAGGAACGTCGGCGTCCAGTTTGCGCGCGCTGTGGATCAGCACCGGATAGCTTTGAATTCCTTCCGCCCGCAGCATGGCAGATAGCAGGGTGTGCTTGTCCTTGCAATCGCCGTAACCGCTCTGCAGGACGTCGGAGGCCGGGTGCGGCTGATATCGCCCAATGCCGAACGACAAGCTCACATAGCGCACATTGCGTGCTACAAAGTCGTACAAGCGGCGGGCTTTCTCTGTCGGATTGTCGGCTCCTTTCGTCAGCTCCGCGGCTTTCTTCCGCACATTGTCGTCCACCACCATGCGCTCGCCCTGTAGCCGCGCATACCACTGCGCTAGCTGCTTCCAGTCGGCAAAAGTCGTCAGCTGCACATCGGGACCGATATCCTCGTCGGCATCCTGGTCCTCGTCCTTCTCGCGCTCGGGCCGGATATCCTTCACCACCCAGGTGTAGATCCTCCGGTCCCCGCTTTGCTGAATATCAGGCTGGCGAGCGGGCGTCTTCAGCATCACGTCTCGCGACTTCGGGACGTCAATCTCCAGCCGGTCTTCGTTGACCACTACGCCCTTAGGAAACCTGTGTTCGTACCAGAAGTGTCCCGCCGCCAACGGCGTCACGATGCGGGTAACAGTCCGGTATTCGAGCGTGTCCCCCGGTTGCAGCGCGGCCACCGAGATGTGCCGCTGCCGGTAGTCGCTGTACATCGGAGCTTCTTTCAGGACGTCGGGGGCGAAGTCCTGCGCAGTCGAGTCCGGCGTCGCAACCACCTGCCCATTCGGTTTTCGCACCCGGACATACTCCACCTTGAGCTGTTCGGTCGCGGACGAATAGCCGAACACCAGTTGACCGAACTGCTCCACTCCCGCCTGGCTCTGGACCCGGATGACGGCCTCGGTCTCTTCAATTCCGGTGCCATCGTTCTCAAAGCGTGCGCGATTCAGGATGCGCTCGAAGATCGCAGCTTCCTCCGCGTTGTCTGTCTTCGGCTTGGAAGAGGTCTGTGCTGCAGCGTTCGCAATCGAGAGGAAAGCAACCGAGAGGGCGGTCAGGCGGCGCACTACGCGACTGGACATACTGCAATTTTTGTACGCCGCCGCCGGGGTAAAATCAAATGAAGGACGGGGGGAACGTGTCGCGAACTGTTTGGATCGTGGTTATGGCGGCGTTATGTCTTGGCGGTCTACTCTCCGCGCAAACCGCTCCCCCGCTGGCCATTGTGGACGATACTCTGCCCTCCCTCGACGCGGGGATTGAGGTCCATGTCGCGCTGCACGCTCGCGGCGGCGTTCCACCCTACCACTGGAGTGTCGCAGCGGGTAATTTGCCGGAAGGCATCTCCCTTACTCCCGAGGGACTCCTGGTGGGCCGCCCCGCGAAACCCGGAGCATTTGCATTCACCGTGACTGTTGAAGACTCCGCTAGGCCTGCTAACCGCATCAACAAAGAGCTTAAGACCGTCATATCGGCGAGCCTGGTCTTCGAATGGTTTCATTCTCCCCAGGTTCGCGGCGATCGCGTGGACGGTGCAGTTCAGATGTCCAACGGCACGAAGGACGACTTCGATCTCACGTTCATCATCATTGCAATAAACGAAATCGGCCGGGCGACCGCCCTCGGTTATCAGCGCTTCACGCTCAAAGCAGGCGCCGCGAACTTCCAGATTCCCTTTGGACAAACCCTGCCCCACGGCGCTTACATTGTCCATGCGGATGCGGTGGCGGAGATTCCCGCGAAGAACACCATCCTGCGCAGGCAATTAGACACTCCTGCGCCTCTACCCGTCACGCAGGGGCCTTGAACAAGAACTGGACTTTGGGGGAAGCAGCCGCTCGGTAGACGGGCGTAGCTGTTGGTAGAGCAGTTCGCCGCGCACGGGTCAAGACCCGCAGCCGGCAAACATAGAGAGTCCCGAGGTGATGTTGAACTCATTCCTCTCGGCCAGTAGCTCGCGTTTAGACCCTTGCTGACCTTCCCTAGAACTCCCTTGCGGGTTCATCCTAAGTCGATCATCACTCGGGCTCCGGGCTCACCGCCAACCGGATAAATCAGTCCAACGCCTCGGGACTCTATCCTGCCTTTGACATTAGCTCCTGTTCTCCTCAACC
>JBASRS010000003.1:0-1582 GCA_049273945.1 Terriglobales bacterium
TCACCAAAGAGTGCGGATGGAAGGATGGCGGCAGAGGCGGTCCGGCTCAGGCAAGGTAAGGACGAAACGAAAATCACTCTTGACACTGACCGGCCTTCTCATGGAAGGCGATTACACCAACTACGCCCCCTCGGGCTGGCCCCCGCAGGGTTCTGAGTGTAATGGCGATTTTGCGCCAATCAATCATAAAATGACCTGATGGAACTCCTAAAAATGTTGAGCAAGCCCGGCGCGTTGGTGAGCGGATGGACAAGTGCAATTCTCTGTTTCAGTGCAGCTAGCGGCTTCTGGCTAGCCGGGGAGCGCGGGAGAGCGATCTGCTGGACTGTGATCGGTGTAGTAGAAGTGGTAGCGATTGTCTGGTAGCAACACAGATTTAGATCAGTATCGAGAGTAGGTCAATCGCAGCATCCAAGCACTTTCTGGGTACAATTCCCGCCTTCCCAGGATCTTCCCCGGAAAGCCAATACACTTTCATAGCTCCTATCACGGGTAGTGTGCAATTCTGAACAGACTTGGGTTTTGGAACAGATTAGGGTGGGTTGGCATGAGAGTGGGCGGCTCTTAGCGGACGGCGGTC
Organism: Terriglobales bacterium; assembly: GCA_049273945.1. Classification (GTDB taxonomy): domain Bacteria; phylum Acidobacteriota; class Terriglobia; order Terriglobales; family Acidobacteriaceae; genus Acidiflorens. Next base: position 581 of record JBASRS010000003.1, read on the forward strand.
ATCTCCAGCACGACCAAAGTCAAGAATCCGCCCACTCCTTTCGCATTGTTCCTAGGTCGGCGCAATCTTCAGCCGCACTTAACTTCCCCTCCAGATCGTGGAAGCGTAGGGCTATTTAAATTGAGCGTTTTGGTCTCGTGGTTCTCGGGTGATCGGCGCAAACATGGGAGGCAAACTTCTTGTCGCGCTGGAACTCAAAGTTCCGCATCATTTCATCGAAAGAGTTACCCGTGGGCGCAGCAGAAGATTCAAACCGCCAGGAGCATTCCGAGCAAGCAAAACCGCGAAAACGGGCTTCTTCGACCCATACAAGCTTGCGTGGCATCCCCCTGTCAAACGTGGTTTTTGACAGAGTGTCCTTTTCCGGCCAGACTGACGAAAGTCCCAGTCTTGAGATCGATCACTACCGAGCCGAACGTGTATCGTTCTGCTTTCGGTCACAGAGCTATAAAATTGTGGCGTGTACATAGTTAGATGCGTGCCGGGGCTGCTTTTCCTCTCTTTTTTCTAGCCCGCTAGGAGGCAGCGCTGGAAAGCGGCCCGGCCAAAGGCAAGATCGTCGGTGAGAAGCACTAGCAGCTCGAAGGAAAACGGGGGGCGACGGTCAAGCACACAGCCTGGTACACAGCAGGCCGGACTTCGTTGGGGGGGAGCCCCACAGACTGGACGGACACGCTCGCGGTACGATGTGGTCCCTTCCCCCTGAACTGTCTCCTGGAGAGACCCTCATGCAAAGCGAGACCAAGGAATGCTGGTTCCAACTGTGTCAGCTCGCCGCCGTCGAGCAAGACCCGGCGAAGGTTCTCATGCTCGTCCAAGAGATCTGCCGGTTGTTGCAAAAAAGGGAAGCCCGCCTGAAGCGAACGGTCGGATCGAACGATAGCGGCTTAGTTCAACCACGTGCTCCATCTCCTGCAATCACGCGGCGGTCACGATGCGGCTCGGTGCGGGGCTGGCCCGTACAAAGCTCACACTTCTCCCCCGGAGGCGCACCACAAGTTG
>JBASRS010000015.1:0-98537 GCA_049273945.1 Terriglobales bacterium
GAGGTCGGCGTGCAGCCAGCCGTTCTTGCCCTTGCCCTCGGTCTCCTTGAGAGCGTGCTTGACGACATCCTTGGCGAGGATTGCCTCGCGGCGATGCGACCGGTCCTGCGGATGGTCGGGCTGGAAATAGAAACTCAGGGCGTAGGCACCCTTCTTTTCGTCCGCTTGAAAAGCAGCCAACTCACGGATTTCTTCCCGGGTCATCGTCCGATTCTCCTTGGGTCGTTAGGTTCCAGTCTTCTTGATGTGTTCTTTGTGAAACTCGTGAGCCACGGAAGGAGCGTTGCGCACCTGTTCGCGCGCCCGGTCGATGGACTCGCGGACCGCCTCCGGATGCCGGCCGGTGATGGCGGCAATTTCCGGCAGTGAGAAGCCTTCAATGCCGTAGAGGAGGAAGGCCTCGCGATCAGTGCGGTCGGCGCCGCGCAACGCCGCCTGCACCAACGCAACCATCTCGTCGGAATAAGCGGCCTGTTCGGGCGTGGTCAGGCGGCGGTCGGGAATGGAGCTCTCCTTGGTCCAGCCTTCATCCGACTGATGAAATTGCAGCGCCGGCTCGTCGGATGCCTGCACGTTCTGGCGGCGCCGGCTGTCTTCCAGGTGGACGGGGGATTCCAGGTCGTTCATGCGTGCGCTCATCTCATCCATGGCCTGCATGGCGAGGCGGTAGAGCCAGGGTTCCAGGGCGAGCTTCTCCGGGCGGTCGCCGTCGCTCAGAGCCCGGGCAATCACTTCATCCACGACTTCTTCGGTGGATAAACCGTCTCCGGGAGAGTCTTGCGCGTCGTAGCGAAAGTAAAGTTCGCGGTCTACGAAGCGCTCCAGGCGGGGAAGGTTGGCATTCACATAGGAACGGACGTCGTCGGCCGAGATGATGGGCGGCAGAACCGCAGCTACGGTCTGCTCGAAAGGAACTCCCGGTTCGGGAGATTCCTGCGGTCCACTCCGCCAGCGACGCCACTTATGGCTGGAGCGCAGCAGTTCTTTGTGCCGGTTGATTTGCTGCAGGAGTTCGTCGAAAACGCTCTTTATGGCCGCGGTCGGACTGGAAGCCTTCTCCTGGGCAGTAAGCTGTCCGGAGGGCAAGCGCAAGTTCAAGGAAACCTCAGTGCCCTCGCGTGGCGAGTTCTGCTCCAGCACCGCTTTCAGGTGCACCAGTTCAGGACGGAAGACCTGAAGGCGCTTCCGGAGCTTTTCAATCTGGTGGCTGATTTCTTTTTCGATGTCGGGAGTTTTCTGGACCTTATAACTGACGTGGACGTTCATGAGAGCCTCGAACGCGGGAAGAAGATCCCGTGAAGCTTCAGTCCCTACCAGCCAATTGTACACCCGGTGGAAATGGCCGGAGCGGCCCTTTCGGCCCGTCCCCTCCGCCTACTTGTAGTACTCCGAATCCTGTGTGACCCCCGCGGGGAGAGCTGGAAAGGGCGGGAATTCCTGAGACGCCCCTTTTAACAGTGCCGCGGTCTTCTCGGAGCGCTTGGTCGCGTCGTGGACCGCGATTTTGTGGGGACGGTCTGCGGAATAGCCTTCCCACAAGGAAACGCCGGCATAGGCTCCGTCTTTGCGCAGGATGTAGTAGGTCATATCCACGAACTTTAACTTGTTCATGTCGCTGTTGTAGTTGCGGGCGATGCGTTTGAGCGCATCCATGCCGGCTTCCTGCGGCGACATGCCGCGACGCATGTTCTCGACAATGGTGTGGGCGCCGGCGACTTTGATGTTTTCTTCCCCGCTGCCGGTTGCGCCGGCGGAACCGACGTCCTGGTCGGTGTAGCAGCCTGCGCCAATGATGGGCGAATCACCGCAGCGTCCCGGCAGTTTGAAGGCCAAGCCACTGGTAGTGGTACAGCCCGAGATTTCACCCTTCTCACTCAGCGCCGAGCAGTGGATGGTGCCGGTGGGTGGGAACAGAACGCGGCGGATGGCCGCCATGCGGAACTCCGGCTCGATGCCGAGCGCGGCGGCGCGCTCCTCCATGCGGCGGATGCGTTCTTTCCAGACCTCGGAATGCGGCGATGTATCGGGAGGTTTCCACTGCGGGGAGGCCAGTCCGGGGCCCCACCAGTCGTCACTCGAGTGAAATTCCTTCCACAGTTGCCAGGTTTTGCGGGAGCGCTCCGTCAGCAAGTTCTCGCGCGGAAAGCCCATGGCCACGGCGAAGCGCTCCGCGCCTTCCCCGACCAGCATGACGTGGCCAGTGTGCTCGATGACAGCTTTGGCGACGAGCGAGACATTCTTGATGTTGCGGACGCCGCCGACCGATCCAGCGCGCCGGGTGGGCCCGTGCATGCAGCAGGCGTCGAGTTCGACGACGCCTTCCTCGTTGGGCAGACCTCCCAGGCCTACGCTGTCGTCGTTGGGGTCGTCTTCCGGGCCGCGGACGACGCGCAAAGCGGCGTCGATGGTATCGCCGCCATTCTTCACGAAGAGGAAGGCATCGTCGAGGTAGTTGAGTCCGTTGTTCGAGCAGACGATGATGGGCCGCCTGGCGGCGCGCATCGGCTCGGCGTGTCGCGAGGCATCGTTCTTATCTTGTGGATTCAAGCCCGCGGCCAGTGATGCGGCGGCGGCAGAACCCAGAAATCCACGACGCGTGATGGACATGCGACCTCCGCGAGGACGAAAGCGGCGAACAGAATAGCACGGCGCGTTCGAACCGTAGCGCCGCCGCCCACGGTGGCTGCCCGACTGGCGTCCTCGCCCGCCGCGCCGAGGGCGAGGCGCCCTCGGGACAGCCGGCAAGGTGCCGGCGCTACGCGACTCATTGGCTTTTGATCACCTGCAGCACGCGCGAAACACCCTCCCGGAATGCATCCGGCTCGGTGATCAGGCTGAGAACCAAGTGGCCTTCGCTTGGAAAGTCATAGAAGTGTCCGGGGTGGACGAGGACCGCCATTTTTCGCAGAAGGTCGATGGCCAGGTCTTCGTCGTTCTGCACCACCGGCACGCGCAGGACTACGTACCAACCCCCTTCCACATTGAAACGCGTGCAGGCAGGCGTCGCGACGAGCTGGCGGTCCAGCTCTCCGAGGTTCACGCGCAAGCGGTCGAGCAGCACCGGCTGGACCTGCTTGCGGTGCTCCAGCAGGACCGGGGCGGCGAGTTGTACCGGGGCGTTCATCGAGAGAAAAGTGTCGGCGATGATTTCAAGACGGGCGCCAGCTTGCACGACGAGTTCCTGCGAGCCGCTCGTAGCCATCCAGGCCAGCTTCATCTGAGGCAGGGCGGAAATTTTCGAAATCCCGCTGAGCGTGAAGGTCAGCACGTTGGCATTCGAGACGAAGCTGGGCCGCGGCGCGCCGTCGTGCCCGTAGTCAAGAAAGACTTCGTCCACGATCAGCGCTAGACCATAGTCGCTGCCGAAGGCATTCAGCGCCGCTGTTTCGGCCGCCGATGCGTAGGAACCGGTGGGATTGTTGGGATGCACGACGATCACTGCGCGCGACTGGGCAGTAGCCGCTTTGTAGAGCGAATCGAAGTCAATCTGCCAGCCGTGATCGTAGATGAGCGGATAGGGCACCAGCTTGACGTCCGCCAGATCGGCCAGGAACTCAAACAGCGGGTAGCTCGGCTTGGGAACCAAGATCTCGTCGCCGGGGTTGCAGAGCAGACGGAAGATGTACGAGTAGGCTTCGCTGGTGCTGGTGGTCAGGATGAGGCGTTCGGGACTCAGGTCGAAGACCTCGTGCGCTTCGCGATAGTACCGGCACACGGCTTTGCGGGCTTCCAGCAGGCCGCGGGGTTGTGGGTCGTAGCGCATGGCTTCGGGGTTCGCGAGCGCCCCGAGTACAGTCTCCGGGTCGAGCTGGACACCGGCTTCCGTAGGGTTGGAGACGGTGAGATCCAGAATCTCTTGCCTGGAAGCGCGCACTTCTTCCAGGGCACGCGTGAGCGGGTTGGGAGTGAGCGGCCAGTTTGTGCGGTGGGAGAACATGAGTCGGGGAAAGCAGCCTGATGAAACCACATGATAGCGCGCCGCTCGGTTGGGGCGGCGGCCGCGCGGCTGCCGGATCTCACAGCTGGATGAAGGCCGGTCGCGGACTGAACTCACTTCATGGAAAAGCCAGTGTGAGCGTTACTGGTGTAATCGAGATGTTACGCCAACCATCACCTAGTCCGCGCGGCCAACGACAAAACGAAGTCAAAGGCGAATGATCTAGGATTTCACTGCAAGAATCTCGGGGCTTCGAAATCTCTGGCAGCTTGGCGAGAAGAATCTTTCGCCTTCGCAAAGAGGGCTTTTGCGATATTCAGATGGGCGTTGCGGCCCGGTCGCCGGGCGATGTCCTCTGCCTGATGCAAGGCTCTGGGTGATGCAGTCTCCGGGTACTCTAGCAAAGAGTTAGCGATTTAAGGCTGATAGATCTGTACCTTGTCGTAGGGAACACCTTGGCCGAAAATGCCGCTGTTGGCGCCTCCGATGCAATACAGTTTGCCCTTATGGACGGCTGACGCCGGACCAATGACAGCTTGCGGCATCGATGCCAATGATGCCGTCCAGGATTTTGTCAGCGCGACATAGGCCTCGAGAGCACCGACGGGCACATTATTCTGCGCACCACCGGCAACGTAGAATTTTCCAGAAATCGTTCCGAAACACCCTGCAGTGCGCGGCGTAGGGATCGGCGCCAGCGTCTTCCACTTGTTGGTGCCGGGGCTGTACTTCTCGTTGTCCGTCACTTCACCGCCGTTTCCCAGTCCGCTCGCGGCGATGATTCCGCCCAGCAGCCCGGTCGCTGGTGTTGACTTCCCAACCTTCATCGAAGCCAGCTGTGTCCAGGAATCGGTAGCAGGGTTGTAGCTGAGCAGGTTCGCAGTTCTGGCACCGTTAGCATATCCGCCAACAACGTAGATGATGCCTTTCACCGCGACCGCGTACATGCTGCTGGTCGCAATTGGCATCTGGCTCTTCATGGACCACGAGTTAGTCGAAGGATTGTAAGCTTGTACTACCGAGAGTTGCTCCGATCCGTTGGAGCTGCCACCCATGACGTACAGAATGCCGTTGACGACGGCAGCCGCAGGAGCAAAAGTTGCTGTCAGCATGGGAGCGCGGGTGGCCCAGGTGTTTGCGGTGGGATTGTAGACTTCGTTAGCCGTGACGATAGCGCTGCTAGTAGCTCCTCCGACCACATAGACCTTCCCGCTAATCACTCCGAAGGCTGGTCCAAAGCGAGGCGTCAGCATCGGCGCGCCGCTCGTCCAGGTGTTTGACTGAGCATAGCTTGGCTGAATTGCGACGACGGCTATCAACGTGAGGAATAGACTCACGCCGACCCATGAAGACTTTGCTGATTTCATTTCACACCCTCCTGAACCTTAGCGATGCGCTGTGCACGGGAAAATAGCGCAGACGAGCCAAGGCAACGATGAACATCGAGTTTCCTTCGATGTTTCGATCTTTTGAACACTTCGGAGGGAGAAGGAAAACCCCTGGGCGCCCGTGCCGGAGCGCTTTCTTAACAGCAGGATTTTGATCGCGGAAGTGCGGCTTGTCAAGCCCGTTAAAGTTGAGGCTATGGGAACGAAATCAGCCGGGATGAGGGATTAGCATCCGGTCCGGCTGTCGATTGAGTCAACTGTTGAAATCAGGCGTTTACACCAATCACCCCCAACGGCCATTTGCGAGATGAGTTGTTAGCGGCTACTTCACAAACGCTTCTTTGTTCACCACGTAAGGCATCTTCGTGACATCGCCGCCGTAGTTCCCTTCCAGCACGTCAATCAATCCCTGGACGCAGCGGCCGGCCATGCCTTTGTCGGGATCGGGAGAAAGGCGGGTGATGCGGGCGGCGCTGGCGAAGTGCGGCAGGAGGCGGCAGCGGTCGGCGATGGCGGGATCGCGCAGCGGCGAATCGGCGGGCAGCGGCTCCGTCTCGTAAACGTCCAGCGCGGCGCCCGCGATCCAGTTCTCGCGGAGAGCGCGGGCCAACGCCGTTTCCTCCACCACCGGACCACGGGAGGTGTTGATCAGCATGGCCGTCGGTTTCATCATGCGCAGGGTGGTTTCATTGATCAGGTGATACGTCGGCGTCGTGCTCTCGCCCTCACGCAACAGCGGGACATGCAGGCTGATGAAGTCAACGTTACTCAGTGCGTCGTCCAGCGTGGTGTAGCGAATCCATGCTTTCTCGCGACACATGCCGCGCTGATGGCGCAGATCGTTAATCTCCTGGATCGCTTTGATGTACTCGTGATTTTCGTAGGCCGGGTCGAAACACAGCATGTTCATGTCGAACCCGGAGCACTTTTTGATCATGGCCAGGCCAATGCGGCCGGTGCCGATGATGGCAATCGTCTTCCCCGTTACTTCATCTCCGAGAAACGGCAGGTAGGGATGCCAGTAGTCCCAGCCGTTCTCGCGCGTCAGGTGCTCGGCGGGCCACATCTTGCGCGCCAGCGCACCCATCAGGAAAAAGGCGAACTCGGCGGTCGCTTCGGTGAGGACATCGGCGGTGTGGGTAAAAGGGATCTTGAACCGGTTGGCCTCGGCACGATTGATGTTGTCGAAACCGACGGCGATCTGCGCCACCACCTTGAGCGTGCCGTTGCCGACGGCGAAGACCTCGGCGTCGATGGGATCGCGCAGGGTGGTGATCAGGCCGTCGATTCCGGACTTCACTTTCTCGATAATCAGGCTCTTGGGCGGGGCCTGGGGCTTGGGATAGACCTCTACTTCGTATCCCTTATTGCGGAGAATGTTGAGAGCGTCGCCGATGTCGCAGGTGGCAAAGACGCGGAATCTCTTGCTCATGCGGATCTTTCGGTCGCGCGGAGGGATACACCCCGCCGCGGAACCGAACAGTGTATCGCAGCCGGAAACCGTCGCGGGAGCGTCCCCCGCTAACGGGTGCCTATTGTTCTTGCCGTTCCGGCTGTCCGGGCTGTTGGGCAGCGGCTAGGGCATGGTGGCGCACATCGGCTCCCAGCACCCAGAAAATGACGTCTTCGGCGATGTTGGTGGCGTGATCGGCGACGCGTTCCAGGTTGCGCGCGACGAGAAGCGCATCCAACGCCTGTTGAGTCACTTGCGGCTGTTCGTTCATCTTTCGCACGAGCATGATGAAGGCTTCGTCACGCATCCGGTCTACGACGTGATCCATCTCCAACACGGCCTGGGCGAGTTCGGCCTTGCCTTCCACAAATGCCTCGAGGGCGCGGCGCACCATGGCGCCGACGGCGGTCGCCATGCGCGGGATGTCCACGGGCAACTCCGCGGCGGGCAACTCAATCATGTCCATGACGCGTTCTGCGATGTTGACCGCCTGATCGCCGACGCGCTCCAGGTCGGAGTTGATCTTGGTGACGGCCAGAATAAAGCGCAGATCAACCGCCGCGGGTTGCTGGGTGGCCAGGATGTCGAAGGCAAGCTCGTCAATCTCGCGCTCGGCGACGTTGATGAGGCTCTCGTTTTCCAGCACCAGCTGGCAGCGGCTGAGGTCGCGTTCGGAGTACGCCTGGCAGGCGCGGTCCACCGCCAGCTCCGCCAGTCCTCCCATGCGGAGCAGCTTCTCCCGCAACACCTCCATTTCCTGTTGAAAGCGCGTGCGCATCATCCGAACCTGCCTGTGACGTAGTCTTCCGTCCGCTTGTCGGACGGTTTGGTGAACAGCTTCTCGGTCTTGTCGAACTCGATCATCCTGCCCAGCAGGAAAAATCCCGTAAACTCGGCCACCCGGGCTGCCTGCTGCATATTATGAGTCACGATAACGATGGTGTACTGCTCTTTCAATTGAAAAATCAGCTCTTCGATTTTGCCGGTCGAAATCGGGTCGAGCGCCGAGCAGGGCTCGTCCATGAGCAGCACCTCGGGCTGCACGGCCAGGGCGCGAGCGATACACAGGCGCTGCTGTTGGCCTCCGGAGAGGCTGGCTCCAGATTTCTTGTGCAGGAGGTCTTTGACCTCCTCCCAGAGCGCCGAGCTGTTGAGTGACCGCTCGACGACTTCGTCGAGATGCTTGCGGTTGCGGAAGCCGTTGAGCTTGAGCCCGGACGCAACATTGTCGTAGATCGACATGGTCGGAAAGGGATTCGGTTTCTGGAAGACGATCCCGACCCGGCGGCGCAGTTGCGTCGCCGACGTGCCGTTATACACGCTGAGGTCGCCAATCCGTACCGTGCCTTCCACGCGGGCGTCGGGAATGGTCTCGTGCATGCGGTTCAGGCAGCGAATGAACGTGGACTTCCCGCAGCCGGACGGTCCGATCAGGGCCGTGGCATGGTTCGCCTGGATAATCAGGTTGATGTCGAACAAGGCCTGCGTCTTGCCGTAGAAGGCGTTGACGTGCTCGACAGTGATTCCGACACCCATAGCTGGCTACGCTCCTGCCAAGGTTCCGTGCCGTACCGCAATGCGGACTGCCGTGACTGCGCTGACGATTAGAATAATCAGAACCAATGCGCCCGCCCAGGCCTGCCGATGCCACTCGTCAAAGGGTGAGATGGCGTAAGTGAAAATCTGTAACGACAACGCCGCGGTCGGCTGATCCGATTTCCAGTTCCAGAACTGGTTGCCAAACGCCGTAAACAGCAACGGAGCGGTTTCTCCGGCGACACGCGCAAACGCCAGCATGACGCCGGTGATTACGCCGGAGGTCGCGGTTCGGAGCGTGATGGAAAGCGTGGTGCGCCAACGTGGGATCCCGAGGCCGTACGCGGCTTCGCGGATGGCCTGCGGTACCAGGAGCAGCATTTGCTCGGTGGTGCGCGCAATGGTGGGGACCATCATGATGGCGAGTGCCACGCCGCCGGCGAACGCTGAGAAGTGTCCCTGGCGCAGCACCACCAGGCCGTAGGCCACGATACCAATCACGATGGAGGGCACGCCATTCAACACGTCCGAAACAAAGCGGACGATGTCGCCGTAGCGGTTGCGGCCGTATTCGGAAAGATAAATGCCGGCGCCGATACCGAGCGGAACGCCCATCAAACTGGCGATGGCCAGGATCACCATGGATCCCACGATCGCGTTTGCCATACCTCCACCGGGCTCACCGACCGGCTTGGGAGTCTGGGTCAGGAAGGCCCAATTAATCGAGCCGGCGCCTTTGTAGATCAGATAGGCGAAGATCGCCCCCAGCGGCAGAAGCACCAGCACGACAGTGAGCACAGCTACACCCGTCATGAGTCGGTCCATCACGCGCCGCCACAGACTGATGGGCGGGACGCTGACCGTGGCCGGATTGGAGTTGGTATCAGGCAATGCTTCTCGCGGGTTGGCCTCGAGTCACGCTCCACACCATCAGTCGCGCCAGCGCGTTGACGACGATGGTGACCAGGAACAACGCCAGTCCAATTTCGATAAGGGCAGAAAGATAAACGTCGCCGGTAGCTTCCGTGAATTCGTTGGCCAGAACGCTGGCCATGGTGTATCCGGGAGCGAACAGCGACTTGGCAATCTCCGGACGGTTGCCGATGACCATGGTGACGGCCATGGTTTCGCCGAGCGCGCGGCCCAGGCCGAGAATCACGGCCCCCACGATGCCGGCCCGCGCATTGCGCAGAACGCCCATCCGGATCATTTCCCAGCGCGTCGCGCCCAGTGCCAGAACGCCTTCCCGCTGATGCTGGGGCACGACTGTCAGCACTTCACGCGTAATGGACGAGATGATGGGAATGATCATGATCGCCAGAATCACTCCCGCGGCCAGCATGCCGATTCCGTACGGCGGCCCGGTGAACAGGCCCGTCCAGCCCAGAGTCGTGGCCAGGAAGGGCTGGACAAAGGTGCGAAGCAGTGGAACCAGGATGAAAATCGCCCATAGCCCGTAAATCACGCTGGGAATGGCAGCCAGCAGTTCGGTGGTAAAGGAAAGAATTCCTCGCAACCCGACCGGGCACATTTCGGTGATGAAGACCGCGGCACCCACCGATAAGGGCACCGCAATTACCAGCGAAAGTATGGACGAAACCACCGTGCCGTAGATAAAAGGCAAAGCCCCGAACTGCTCCTCCACCGGGTTCCAGTCCGATTGCACGAAGAACTTCCAGCCAAAGGTGTGCCAGGAAAGTTGCGAGCGGACGATGAGTTCGTAAACGATCAGGGCCAGCAACGCGACCACCGCGAGTCCGCAAAGGCGCATGGTCCACCCGAAAAGCACATCGGGAAGTTCACTCACACTTCCCTGCTGCAGAGGCGCCGGCTTGGCTTCGATTCTCAGGGAAGCCTTCGAGGCCCGCTCCGGTTCAGGAGCGTCGAAACGCGGCCGGGGCAGGGCTTGATGGGACATTCCGTTTTAGGCTAACAAAGAGTTGTTAAAGGACGGTTAAAAGGTGCGAGCGGCAAGTGGCGAGTAATCAGTGCCTTTGCTCAGCGGTCAACTATTCCTGGTCCCAGAATCCTGACTGCCAGCTCCCTGAATTCCCGGTCTTGCGCTGGATGCGGCGGTTGTGAGAAGAGTGATGGTCGCACCCCTATGTCTACTTTCGCCGCGGTGGATATCGGTTCGAACTCGGTTCGATTGAAGATTGCCCGTTCGCAGGGCCGCCGCTTGAAGGAAGTTCACGAAGACCGCGAGGTCACGCGGCTGGGCGAAGGCGTATTTAGCGGTGGCCTGCTCTCACCCGAAGCCATGTCGGACACCGTGCGCGTGCTGCGCCGCTTCCATCGCGGCACCCAGGAGTGCGGAACCGATTCGGTGCGCGTGGTCGCGACCGCCGCCTTGCGCGACGCCCGCAACTCGCGGGCTTTTCTGGAATGGGTCCGCTCCACCACTGGGTGGAATGTCGAAATCATCTCCGGGTTGGAAGAAGCGCGCCTGATTCACCTCGGCATCATCTCCAGCGGGAGGATAGACGCCGACCCCGTGTTGCTGGTGGACCTGGGCGGAGGCAGCTGTGAGCTCACGGTCTCGCGCAAGGGACAAATCCGCGAGACGGTCAGTCTGCCGCTCGGTGCCGTGCGTCTGACCAGCGAGTTCCTGCGACACGATCCGCCGCGCAAAGGCGAATTGGAACGGTTACGGGGATTTGTGGGGCGAGAGATGGGACGAATCCAAGATCGGATTAAATCGGCTCGTGTGCGTGCAGTGATTGCCACCTCAGGCACCGCGGCGGCGCTGGCGGGAGTCTCCGCCCATCTGGCGCGCCTCCGGAAGCAACGGCCGGGGACCAAGATCACGCGCGACATGATGCGCCGCATCGTCAAGCAGATCACGCGCTTGCCGCTGGAGCAGCGGCGTAAGGTCCCGGGAATTGGCCCGCGCCGGGCAGAAATTATCTGCGCCGGTGCGGTCGTCTATTGGGAGCTGTTGGAACGGTGCCATCTGGCGGGCTTTCGCTACTCCCCGTTAGGATTGCGGGACGGCATCCTGGCGCAGATGGCAGCGGAGTACGATCGCAGTACGCGCTCGGGCCGGGCGATCGAATCGGAACGCTGGGAGTCCATCAAGCGCGCGGTGGAACACTATCGGGTGGAACTGCCCCACGCCCTCCAGGTGCGGGAATCGGCCCTGCTGCTGTTCTCGGCGCTCAAGTCGGTGCACCAACTCCCTGCGGAATATCGGGAGTGGCTTTCGGCAGCGGCGATGTTGTATGAAGTGGGCGACTATGTGAATCGCAACGGGCGTCACCGGCACGCCTATTACATCATTTCCAACTCGGAACTTCTCGGATACACGCCACAGCAACGCCGCATCATTGCTGCCCTCGCGCGCTATCTTGGCAAGTCGCGACCTACTCCGGGCGATGCTCCGATGGATGCACTGGCCTCCGAGGAGCGGGAGCACGTCCTCAAAGCATCAGTGTTGCTGCGGCTGGCGCGAGCCGCGAACCTGGGGAGAAGCCAGTCGGTGGCGCGTCTTTCGGTTTCCGCGCGTAGCGGGAGTGTCGCCCTGAAGTTGATCCCGCGCCGCAAGGCGAGCGTGGACCTGGAACTGTGGGCGATTGAAAAGGAACGCGCCTATTTTCGCGAAGTTTTCGGGCGTGCGCTCTCGGCGGCGGCGGCATAAACCGTGCGCAGGATTCGCGGCGTGATGCACCAACTCAGCGAACCCCAACTGCGCCGCGTTTCCACCTTGGCGACTGCCCCTTTCTTGAGCTCGACGGTGGCCTCACATCCGCTGTTGCTGATCACGCGTCCCAGAAATTCGCGCAGATTGGGATTGTGCCCCACGAGCAGGATGGAGTCCTGGCGAGCATACTTGGCCAGCATTTTCTGAAAATCGGGGAAGCTTGCCTCCGGACGCAGTCCGTTTTCGAGCACCAGCTTGCCTTCGTGCCCCATCTCATTCCCGACCAGGGCGGCGGTCTGGGTGGCGCGTTTGAGAGGACTGGATACGATCACGTCCACCTGCACACCCAATGCGGCGAGGGCGCGACCGATGTAGCCGCACTGCTCGATGCCGTCTTTGTCGAGGCCGCGCCTCTCGTCCTTCTTAGAGTTGCTGAGGGGCTGCCCGGCACTGGCGTGACGCAGGAAGTAAATGAACATTCCGCAGTAACTATTCCTTTCCGATCAGAACTCGAGACGAGCGTCGTGCGACGGGAGCGGGAATCGCGTCCGGAGTCTCCTTGCCTTCGGCCAGCGCGATCAAGAATTCCTGGGCATTGAAGGCGGCACGGCCGGTGGGCGGCTTTCGGCTGCGTTCGCGGGGCGACTGCCAGGCGCGCAGGTAGCGGCCGTCTTTTTGCAGGAATCTGGCTTTCACGTTGTCGGCCAGGTAGGCGGCCAGAATTTCATGCACCACCCGGTCGCGCAGTAGCGGGTTCTTCAGCGGGAACAGGACCTCGACGCGCTCGTGCAGATTGCGCGGCATCCAGTCGGCGCTGCCGAGGTAAACCTCGGGCTCGCCGCCGTTCTCGAAGTAGTAGATGCGGCTGTGCTCCAGGAACCGGCCCACGATACTGCGCACCCGGATGCGGTCACTCAGGCCGCGAATCCCGGGACGCAGCGAACAGATTCCGCGCACCAGAAGATCAATCTCCACTCCCGCCTGCGACGCCCGGTAGAGCGACTGGACCACGTTCTTGTCGAGCAACGAATTCATCTTGGCGATGATGCGCGCGGGCCGTCCCGCGCGGGCATGTTCCGCCTCCCGGTCAATCAGCGCCATGCACTTCTCGGCTAAATCCAGGGGCGCCAGCAGCAGCGGGCCGTAGTTCGGGTGTTCCGCGTAGGCGGTCAGAAAGCTGAACACGTCGTGCACGGCGCTGGTGATCTCCGGATCGGCGGTCAGCAGGCTCAGGTCAGTGTAGCTGCGGGCGGTGGTGGTGTTGTAGTTCCCTGTGCCCAAATGAGCGTAGCGGCGAGTTACACCGTCAGGATCGCGCCGGACCAGCAGTGAAAGCTTGCAGTGCGTTTTCAGACCGACCAGCCCGTGGAAGACTTGCACCCCGGCATCCTCGAGGTCGCGCGCCCAGCGGATGTTGGAATCCTCGTCAAAGCGCGCTTTCAGTTCGACCACTGCGGTGACTTCCTTGTGCGCGGCGGCCGAAATTAGTGACGGGACAATCAGCGAATGCTCGCTGGTGCGATAAAGCGTCTGCTTGATCGAGAGGACGCGTTCGTCCTCGGCAGCTGATTTGATAAACGACACCACCGCGTCGTAGGAGTCGTACGGGTGATGCAGCAGGATATCGTGCCGGCGTAACTCTTCGAACAAATCGCGGGACTTCGCGGTCAGGCGCAGTTCACGCGGCGCAAAAACACGAAATTTCAACTCCGGACGCGGCGCTTGATCGTAGATATTAAACAGCCGGGAAAGATTCACCGGACCGTTCACCGGGAAGACCTGCCAGCGATCGAGTTCGAAGACCGTGCGCAGGCGCTCGATGATTTCCGGGTCGGCGTCGGACTCGATCTCCATGCGCACCGCGTCGCCCTTGCGCCGGTTGTGCAGTTCCGCGCGCACCGATTCCAGCAGGTTGCGCGACTCTTCTTCCTGCAGATAGAGATTGCTGTTGCGCGTGACGCGGAACGCCGATGACGACACGATGTCGTAGCCGTGATACATCCGGGCGGAGTGATAGGTCACCAGGTCGGCGAGAAAAATGAAATCGATCGTCCCCTGACTGGGCAGCCGGACCAGTCGAGGCAGCGCACGCGGAACCGTTACCACTCCCGTGTAGGTGAGCGACGACCGCCGCCGGCGGCGCAGCAGCAGAGCCACGCACAGCGCCTTGTTGATGACGCGCGGAAACGGATGCGCGGGGTCCACGGTCACGGGTGTGAGCAGCGGATCCAGTTCGCGCTCGCAGTAATCGTCCACGTAGGCGCGAACGTCGTCATCCAGCTGATCAACGGTAAGGACGCGAATTCCCTGCTCCGCGAGCTCCGGCCGCAGCTGTTCGTTCCAGCAGGAATACTGCTCGTCAACAAATTCGTGGGTCGCGCGGTTGATGAACTCCCGCTCTTCCACCATGGTGAGGCCGTCGGGAGTGGTGGCGTTGTAGCCGTCTTCCAGCTGTTGCAGCAGCCCGCCGACACGGACTTCGAAGAATTCATCCAGGTTGCTCGCGCTGATGGCCAAAAACTTCACCCGTTCCAGCAATGGATTGCGGGCGTCTCCCGCCTCTTCCAGCACCCGCCAGTTGAATTTCAGCCAGGATTCCTCGCGGTTGATGAAGGCGGTCGGGCTGTCGAGACCTGGGCGGACCATAAATATCGATGGGATGTTACTGCTTTTTTTCTGCGGACACAGTGCTACGTTTCAGAATTACAAAGCGAATTTCGGCCCCATTCGGGCGCTTCAGGAACAAGCTGTGCCCTCGGACTCGTCCCTGGACTTTCACTCCCGGTTTCCAAAATACGGGCAGAGTTTCCCATGCGTTCAGCGGCTCGTATTCAGCCTCGAGCAGTTTGTCACCGGCGCGCACTGCGACCTTAAAATAGACATCCTGTTGATAGACCGGAGTGTCGTTGACCCACGCGGCCACCCGGTCACGCGTTTTCTGCTCGGCGCGGACGATGGTCATCGTCTGAACGCCACTTTCAACCGCGTACGACCCTGCGCCCAGGCTCAGCAGCAACAACGAGACCAGCAGTGCTCGGCGCATACGCCAACCAAACAGTATAACAAGGCAGAAAGAGGCGCCGGCTTGTGACCGGTGCCATCGGGTAACGCTTTTAATTGCAGTGCATTGACCGCTTATCTAGAAGGTATAGATTAAGTCAAACTGCAAGCGGTTCAGCCAAGGCTCCGTTTGGCCCGGGGCCAAGTAGTGAGCCATGGTGGAATCTTTGACCTGCAATTGCGGCGCCAGGGTCGCGTTCTGGAGGAACGGGTCCAGAGTGCGACCGTGCCACCAGGTGAAGGCTGCGGTGGTGTTCTGACGAATCCGCCACAGCGCGTAAATGCGGTGCTGCAGGATGTTCGACGGCGCACGCTGATCGCTTTCGTTGAAGGACGCGATGGTTGCATCCTGCTCGTGGCGAAGCCAAGCATAACCCACCTGGATGTCGCCTCGCGTCTTCTGCTGACCGATGCTGATGTCGGCGTAATAGACGTGCGACTGCTTGCCGAGGTCCTTTCTGGTTACCGCCCCCGTATCGGGAACTTTGCCGGTCACGGTGAAATCGAAGGGATGTTCGGAAGCGTTCAGGTTGTTTTCATATTCCACCAGCAGATTGACCGGCAAACGCGACCATCCCGTTTTGAATTGGTTGTTCAAGATCAAGTCGGCGTAGAGGAACCCTGACAGGAAGCGCAATTTGCCGGTATTGGCATCGACAAACGTCGAGTTCGTCATGCCGTTGGGCCCAAATGCGCAGGACTGGGAGCTTTGCAGAGTGCTGCTGCTGGGTGTGCTGCAGCCAGGTCCTTCTCCAGGCACAGGGAAGCTGGCCACCTTGGTCTTTTGGTCGGCCGGATCGACAAAAACGATGTTCACGTTATTCGTGGTGGTCGCTTGGGTCGCGAAGAAACTCGCGTTCAGGATTGCATCTGGATAGCGCCAATTGAGAAGCAGGAAAGACGGCGTCATCGTCCACCACTTCGTCAACTCCAGCCTGCCGCCCACCTGGCCGCCCACGGCGAACGAATCGTGTCCGTTGAACAGACCGCCATTGCCGCTGGCTTCGTTGTAGAACAGCTGCATCAGGTTGAGGTTCAGGTTCTTCACAATCGGAATGCTGGCGAAGTCCTTAGAGAACCTCTCGCTGAAACCTTCCGGGTTGGTATCCGGATCGCCCGTGACCTGGGTACGTTGCCACTGGTAGGCAAATTTTCCGCCCGTCAGCGAGAGCCACCTGTGCGCCACCGGGTTGTAGGTGATGTATCCCTTGTCGAGAGCGATCGACTTGCGGTCAAAGAAGTTCGTGAGGCTCTCGTTGGTAGTAGTGGAATCGCCAAGCGAGCCTGTTGCCAGCGCTACCCCGGCGGTGAAATCATCGTTCAGCTTGCCTTCGAAGCCGAAGCGAACGCGGATACGAGCGCGGTTGCGGTCGGCGCAGGCAGTACAGCCGCCGTAGGTCTGGAAGAAATCTTCGCCGCGCACTCGCACGTCGCCCGTCCAGCGGAAGCGGCCGAGCGTGCTCTCCAGAGCCGAGACGCGCTTCTGCTCGTCCTGGGTCGAGACCGCGCTGTTGGTGAGCGTGGTCTGAATATCGGCGTACTGCGCGTTCAGCTTGTCCAACGCATCCTTCTGAACAGTCGTGGACTCCAGCGCTGCCGCTTTCTGCTGAGCGTCGGCCGCAGCCTGCTGCGCCTGCTGCAACTGCTGCTGCGTTTGCTGGAACTGCTGCGCGGTCTGCTGCAATTGCTGGTTGGTTTGTTGCAGCTGCTGCTGCAGGGCCTGGAGCTGTTGTTGCTGGGCCGCCACAGCATCTTTCAAAGCCTGCATGTCCGAAGCCGAGGCCGCGGCTGCGGATTTCCGCGCCGCTTTCTTGGGCGTCGCCGCCGTCTGGGCGAGCAGCGACGAGGCCAGTAGCACCATACCGCCTACCTTAAGGACCGCCTTCATTTTGTCTCCTTTTGCGAAATACCCATAATCCCTACTAATCTACTAGACTAACTTGTGTTTGTTAGCAATTCCCATGCCAGGGCGGAAGCCACGTCGCGCCCGGCAAGTCGCCTAATCCTGCGGTGAAACCGGCGTGACTGGCGACCTGGAAACCGGCCCGTACGCAAACTTTTTCGCCCGGGTTCCGAGCCGATTCCCTCCCCGCTCGGAAGGTTGTCGCGGAAGCCGCACCGGAGTCGTTCATGCCGGGCTCTAGTGGACCTGCTTGATGGTCGCCTTGACCTTCTCCGCCACGCTGTCGGGCAAGGGCGCGTAGGCGAGCTGGGTCGTCATCTTCTGGCCGTCGTTCACCATCCAGTTCAGGAAGTCGGCCAGAATTTGTCCGTTCTTGGGGTTCTTGGCTTGCACCGGAACCAGCAGCCACGTAAAGCTGGCGATGGGATACGCGGTCTTGCCAGGGGCGTTCGTGATGGAAACGCGGAAGTCAGCCGGCATGCTCTTCACGGACGCGGCCGCCTCGGTCACTCCCTCCAGTGTCGCCTTCACGAAAGTGCCGGCAGCATTCTTGACCGAGCCGTACGGGATGTTGTTTTGCACGGCGTAAATGAGCTCGACGTAGCCAATCGAACCCTGCAGTTGACGGATCTGTCCGGCGACACCCTCGTTGCCCTTGCCACCGAGACCGATGGGCCACTTCACGGCAGTTCCCTTCCCCACCGTCGACTCCCAGTCTTTGCTGATTTTGGAGAGATAGTCAGTGAAGATGTAGGTCGTCCCGCTGCCGTCGGAGCGGTGGATGACGATGATCGGTTGATTAGGAAAACTCACTCCCGGGTTGGCCTTGGCGATGGCGGGATCGTTCCAGTTGGTGATCTTGTTGAGAAAGATGTTCGCCAGAACATCGGGCGTGAACTTGACTTCCCCGCTCACCCCGGGAACGTTGTACGCCGGCACCACCGCCCCGAGCACCGTGGGGATATGCAGGATCTTGACCTTGGCCTGCGACAGTTGTTCGTCGGTCATCGGTCCGTCGCTGGCTCCGAACTCAACCGTGCCGGCGAGAACCTGGCGGATACCGCCGCCGCTGCCGATGGATTGGTAATTGATTTGCACGTCCGGATGCAGCTTGTTGTACTCGCTGAACCACTTGGAGTACATCGGATAAGGGAAAGTTGCGCCCGCTCCGTTCAGCGTCGTGGTCTCCGCCAGGAGCGGCAACGCCAGGACAAGACACCCTAGCAACAACGCGATGCGGCGTATCACTCGCTAATCCTCCTCAATTGGAATTCATTTCCGTTCTATGGGGTGAGTATTAAAGGAAGGTTACAGCGAGGTGAATTTCTAATGAACGCGCTTGAGATGCAAAGTACTTAGCGCACGCTGGATTTTTCGAGGCGGGCCAGTTCGCGCGGAAACAAATGATTGTTGGGAAAATCTTTCTGAAGCGAGAGGAGGACCTCACGAGCGCGCGGCGTGTCCTTGTCGCGCACGTAAGCGATCGCTAACAGGATGCGGGCGAAGGGCGCCAGCAGACGGCCGTTGGTCGCGGTGGTCTGGAGCTCAGCGATGCCACGAGTCTTGTCACCCGACACTCCTCCTAGGCGCAACAGCCAGCGCACGGGCGCCGCCATGGAACCGACAATGTACCGGCTGATACCGCCCGCAAGATGGCCATCGTAGCAGGTGGGATGGGCTGCCAGCAGCTGGTCAGCCCACGCGGACGACTCTTTGGTGTAGTGCAAGGACGGAAGGCTGCGTTTCTCGATGAGCGCCGCGTAATCGGCACGCAAGCCGCTGGCCAGCGTCATCCCGAGCAGAGCGTCGCGATCGCGCGGGTCGCTGCCGAGACGAGCTCTTCCAAGAGCCTCAGCTCGGGATAGCTGTTGCTCGAATCGCGCACGCTGGTCAGCATCTGCTTCATATTTCTTGCGCCTGCCGAATGCCGAGTCGTTCGCGTAGAACTGTGATTCCAGAACGCCCAGCCGGTTGAATTCCGAGAAGAGAATGCCGGCGGCCTGGCTGACTGGCCCCATGGGGTTGTCGGGATTCTCCTGTTCCCAGGACTGAAATTCCTTTTGCGCGCCGGGAAAATCGAGATCGTAGAGCCGGTTAAATCCGAGATCCAGACCAGTAGGCGTTGTCGTGTCGGTGGCGTGTGCTACACCCAGGGCTAGAAAAAGCGCCAGGATCAGCCGGAGTCCACCAAGGCTGTTTGGGGCGACCAATCGAACTGGTAGGCGGAAACGCATAAATTGGTTCTTAAATCTTAGATGCACATGGATTGTCACGAATGTGTCAAATCGCTCACTAGCGGCTGGCAGAAGGTCGTATCCCGTAACGATGCGCCAGGGTGTTACGGTTAATTTGACAAGCTGCGCTTCGAGACATCCCTGGAGAGTGCCCAGCCACACGCCACCGCGATAGCCAGAAACACAACGCCCCTGCTGCGCGGTCCAAGGAGCAGCCAGCCTCCGCCGAATAGTGCGGAATAGACCATGGCGCAGCCCAGCACCCAGGAGAGCAGGTTTCGTCCCAGGTCGCGGGTGGGTGGAACCTCTGGTGCCAGGCGCGCGATGGGTGCCCAGCCGGTTACGTGTGGACGTACCTGCCGGTAGAACTTCACCAACAGCGCTTCCGGCTCGGTTGAAGTCAAGTACGTGACGAGCACCCAGACAATGGTGGTGATTGCGGTGGTTGTCAGCGCAGTCTTGGCGAACACCACCGGCGGATTGCCCGCGAACGGAGCCCACCAGCGCAACGTCATCGACGAAACGAGCGCTGTTGACATCGCCGAAATCTCGCTCCAGGCGTTGATCCGCCACCAGTACCAGCGCAACAAGTAAACGCCTCCGGTGCCGGCGCCCACTTCCAGGACGAACTCCCACCCCGAACGGATTGATGCGAGTTGCGCTGAGACCCATGCCGCCACGATTACCAGCAACACCGTCGCTACACGCGACATCGTCACATAATGCGCGTCGGTACCATCTTTCTTGAGGAAGCGGCGATAGAAGTCAGCTACCAGGTAGGAAGCGCCCCAGTTCAATTGCGTCGCGAAGGTCGACATGAACGCCGCCATGAATCCGGCCACGACAATACCTCGCAACGCAGGGGGCACATGTTGTGTGACGACCATCATGTAGCCTGTTTCGGGATGTTCCAGCTTGGGATAAAGCACGATGACTGACAGCGCGGTCAGAATCCACGGCCACGGGCGGACTGCATAGTGCGCGACGTTGAACCAGAGGACGGACAACAGGCCATGGCGCTCGTCCTTGGCACTGAAGATGCGTTGCGCGATGTAGCCGCCGCCGCCCGGCTCCGCCCCGGGGTACCAGAACGCCCACCATTGCAGGCCCAGATTCACAACGAACGTAAGCGCAGGCAGGGTCCAGAGTAGTTCTGTACTCAGCGGCTTTGAGAAGTCTGGAAAGAACGACGTGGCGTCGCCCGCGTTCGGACCCGCCGCAGCGCGAATGTCTGCCAGCCGAGTCAGCATGCTGCTCATTCCGCCGCAGGCCATGACGCCGAAATACGCTACCGCGATCACGATGCTCATCTTCAACACGAACTGGAACAGGTCGGTCCACAGGACTCCCCACAACCCGCCGAGAGCAACGTAGAGCCCAGTAAACGGAATCAGGAAAAAGACGCAGACCGCGAGCGCGCGGCTGTCGCTGAGTCCCAGGGTCGTTGCCACGATGCTGGTCATGGCTTTCGTGACCCAGCCCAGGATCAGGCAGTTCATCAGCATGCCCAGGTAGATGGCGCGAAATCCGCGCAGAAACGCCGCCGGCTTGCCGGCGTACCGCATTTCGGCAAACTGCACGTCGGTGATCAGGCCGGAGCGCCGCCACAGGCGCGCGAACAGAAACACGGTCATCATTCCCGAGAGCAGGAAGGCCCACCAGAGCCAGTTGCCAGAAATTCCCTGCGTGTAGACGAGGCCGGTTACGACCAGCGGCGTGTCGGCTGCGAAAGTGGTCGCGACCATCGAGGTCCCGGCCAGCCACCAGCTCACGCTCCGGCCAGAGACGAAGTAGTCGTCCATGCTCTTGCCGGAACGGCGGCGGAAATAGAGCCCGAGGACCAGAGTGATGAGCAGGTAGGCGACGATCGCCGTCCAGTCGAGGATGGTGAAGTTCATGGGTTGGGAAAGGATAATGCAAGACAGTGGTTGGTGGTTAGTGATTAGTGGTTAGGACCTTCGGGGCCGTTCCGGCGCAGTGAGCGGCTCTGATTCAGGCCTTGAGGACTGCTACACTCTCTTGTTCACGTCCCTGCCCCGAGGTCCCTCATGCGCACTCTTTTCCTGTTTGCTATTGTCATAATGATGACTATCGTTGCCGAACCGCAGACGCTTCCCGCTCCGCAGGCAATCACCGATCCCAAGCAAATCACCTCCAAACCCAATGCGCAGGTGGAGAAGAATCTCTCCATCGAGAAGCTGTACATGACGCGGCAGGTGGGCGGTGCTGACTGGTCGCCGGACGGAAAGACCATTGTGTTCGTGACCAATCTGAGCGGACGCAACAATCTCTGGCTGGTGCCGTCGGAGGGTGGATGGCCGATACAACTTACGGTCAGCGATCAACGCCAGGCGGCCCCAACCTGGTCCCCGGATGGCAAGTGGATCGCCTACATGTCGGACTATGACGGCGACGAGCAGTGGGACATCTTCTTCGTGTCGCCGAAAACCGGGCAGGTCGTGAACGTCACCAACACGCGCGAGATCGCGGAAGAAAGTCCTGCCTGGTCTCCAGACGGCCGCTACCTCGCCTACATGGTGAAGCCCAAGACTTCATCGGTATTCGAGATTGACGTTTATGACACGCTCATGCGGGAGGTAAAGCACCTCACCACCGGCACGGCGAAAGATCGCATGAACGTCTCTCCCATCTGGTCGAAAGACGGAAAGTTCATCGTCTACACACAGGAACGGTCGAAAGGCACTGATTCTAATGTGTTTAGGGTGGATGTTTCCAGCGCGCAGAGCACGCTGCTCACGCCTCATGAGGGCGAACGCCTGCACTCGGCAAACAACATTTCGCCCGACGGCAAGCACACCCTGATTACTTCGAACGCGGCCAACGGATACCAGAACGCCGGCCTGCTCGACCTCGGCACCAAGAAGATTCGGTGGCTCACGCAGGACAAGTGGGAAGTTTCCGGTGGCAGTTTCTCTCCCGATGGTCGCCAGCTGACCTATACCGCCAACATAGACGGCAACACCGACATTTACTTGTTCGATGTCGCGACGGGCAAAGCGAGGGCTTTGCCGCTGCCCAAGGGCCTGAACGAACTCGCGGGCGAGACGTCGCCGTTCAGCCGCGATGGCGCGCGCCTGCTCTATTACCACAATGGTCCCACCGCACCTGGGGATCTGTGGACGTACACTCTCGCGGGTGGCAAGTCCCGACAGATTACCCACGCGCTCGTCGGAGGAGTGCGATCGCAAGACATGGTCGAGCCCTATCTCGTGCACTACCCCAGCCAGGACGGCAAATGGACGATCTCAGCCTTCGTTTATGTGCCCTACAACCTGCCACGCAACGGCCAGCACCCGGCGATCGTCTATGTTCACGGCGGACCGACCGCGCAGACACTGAATACTTTCAACCGCTTCGTGCAGTACATGGCGAATCAGGGATATCTGGTGATCGCGCCCAACTATCGCGGATCCACCGGCTACGGGAAGGAATTTCAGCAGGCGAATCTGTTCGACATGGGCGGCGGCGACCTGCAGGACGTTCTCGCGGCGGCCGACTGGATCAAGCAGACCGGCTACGTCGATCCCAAGAAGCTCATCCTCATGGGAGGCAGCTATGGTGGCTACCTGACCATGATGGGCGTCACCAAGGCGCCGGATTTGTGGGCGGCGGGAGTGCCCATCGTGCCCTTTGTGAACTGGTTTACTGAAATCCAGAACGAAGACCCAGTGTTGCAGCAGAGCGACCTGGCAACCATGGGTGATCCGGAGAAGAACAAGGCGCTCTATGAAGACCGCTCTCCGATCAACTTCGTGGACCAGATCAAGGCACCGCTGTATTTACTAGCTGGCGGCAACGATCCGCGCTGCCCGAAGACGGAAGCACAACAGGTTGTGGACGCGATCAAGAAGCGCGGCGGAGTGGTTGAGTACAAGGTCTACGAGAACGAAGGACACGGCTTCGCGCGCGTGGAAAACCAGATTGACGCCTACAAGCGGGTCGCGGACTTTTTGAAAGCGCACGTTCCGCCGGCAGATTGCGGCTGCTCGTTGAATGAGTAGTCAGCTTCTGGCAGGCTCCTCCCGCAACAAGGTGAGCCGCCTGGGCTGAGTGCTGACAGCTGAATGCTTCTCTACCCCGTCTCCGGCTGCTGCGCCATCGCCGCCCGTCTTTTTTCTCTCGCATCCAGCCGCAGATACAGCATGTAGAGCACGATGACCAGGTTTACGACCAGCACCAGCAATCGGAACCAGGTGGGACGCCGAATCAGATCGGCAACTTCGAATGGGATGTAGATCGTCCCCGAGGCAAACGCCAGCCACTCCGCCCAGGGAAGCGCGTACCAAAGGCCATACGCCTCCACAAAGCGGAGCATCGTGTAAATGCTCGCCACCGTCGCAATCTTCCACAGGCGCACGTCGCTGATCTTGGACACCAGGTCGATGAAGACTCCCACATAGTGGCGATAGGGGTTGGCATGGAAGAACTCCAGGAAGCTCTCCGCCACCCCCCAGATATCCCGGTGCCGCATGGAGAAGAGGCCGAGCCCGGCCAGCACCACGATCACGCCCTTGGTGAACTCGATGGTGGCGACCGTCCGTACGCCCTTGATGTGCTCGGGATCGTGAACGTACGGGTGCATACAGGGTGAGCGGTTCAGCCTATTCTATCAACCCGCACTTCGGCCGCCGCGATGGCACTACCGACCCACGCTGGCGCGTAACTCCGCAACGATCTCCTGGGCAGCCTTGCGGGCGGCATCGTGCTGGGTAACGTCGAACGAGATCGCTCCCACGCGGGCATGGCCTCCGCCACCATAGCGCTCGCAGACCTTGGCGAGATTGACGGTGGGCTCGCGTTTAGACCAGGGGTTCGAGCCGACCGACACCTTCACTCGAAACGAGCTCTTGCTTAAGCCCACGCTGTAGATCGAATCCGGGTGCAGGTAATAGGGGATGAACTTGTTGTAGCCCTCCAGGTCCAGGTCGGTAATGTCGAAGAAGATCGTGCCCTGCTTTTCTTCCGCGCGCTGGCGCAGGATGTCGATCGAGCGTTGATGACGCTCGAGCAGCGGCGGCAGAGCCGAGGCCACAAACGCCTGCTCCAAAATCTTGCCCAGCGGCTCGGTTGCCAGTAACGGAATCAGTCGTTTGACGAAGTCCGGCTCTCGGACGGCTTCGATCGCCATGGTCAATTTCATGGCCGGTTCTTTCATTTCGACCGCCGACTGAGCATTTTCGTAGAGGGCGCCATCTACGATATCGGTCCAGTGGACCAGTTCCGCGACCGGCCGCGGATCAAAACCGAAGCGCTGCTCGGCGACCATCGCGATGAAGCTGGTACAGGACTTAAAACCGGGATCGTAGAACTTGCGATTGCTCTGGTCCTGCTCGAAATGAGCGGCGTCGGCGGGCGAGAGAAAGGCGCTCTCGTGGTGGTCGAACCACCAGGTGATCCTGGGCGAACTGGAATACTTGAAATCGACGATGGCGTTTTCGTCGCCGTCAAATTCTTTCTCGTCGAAGAGGGCGCCGGCGCGATGGAGCAGGCCGGTATAGACAAACTCCCCATCGCCGCGGATGCGCTCGCGGTAGAAGCGGGCAAACAAGGCCGCCGAGGAGGCGCCGTCAAAGCATTTGTCGTGATAAAAGACCCGAACTCGCAAGCTGGCTCGTTCCTGACCCGCCGCAAGCGGGTCCTGCACAAGGCGGAAAAACAATTAGGGTTGCTGGTTTGACGGTTTATGTCAAGGGCAGGTAGCCGTCAGCCATCAGCTCTCAGCGGTCAGGTCTGGCACTGAGCGAGCATCGGGGCGTCTAAACAACACGACGATGGCTCGCGGATTGGGCCCGGGCATCCAACTCTGACGGCTGATGGCTGAAAGCTGACGGCTGTCATCGCTTGCGCTGGCGAATCTTGACATCGAAGCTAACCACGCCGTTCTGGTCGCGCAGCGCGACGATGGAGATGTTACGCGTGACGTTGTATTCCACCTGGATGATCTGCTGGGAAGCGACCGAAACATTCGTGCTGTAGGTAACCGTAAGGTTGCTCGCCACCTGTTGTTCGATCGTGACCTGCGGGCCGCGGACGATGTTGGTCTCACTGCTCATGCCTTGGGGATCAATCTTGATCCGGCTGACACCGAACAAGCGCTGCACGCGGCTGCTGACGGCCGTGTTGAGGGCCTCGCTGATGAGCAGGTTGGAAGCTTCTCCGCCGAACCCGGACGCCCCGCTCCGCAGCGCGGCTGATTCCTCGCGGGTGCGGCCCAGAGCCAGCAGAGCGATCACGTCCGCTTCCGGCAGGGGTGGCTCGGAGTGCCAGGTAGCTTTCAGGCCGTTGGCTTTGCTGACGTCGCCGCTGATGTTGACGGTGATGTCATAATCGCGCACTCGCGTCGCTGCCTGGACATCGATGATCGGCTCCGTCTTGGCCGGATTGGAGAACGTGACCTCACCTCGTTCCAGACGGTATTTGGTCCCGTTGAAGGAAATCTCGCCGCCTTCGTTCGCGTTCACGCGGCCAACGGCCACGGGCCGGTCGGCGGTGCCCTTCACCCTCAGATCGGCATTGCCGGTCAGTTTGGCGATCGCGGTTTGCATCTGCAGTTCGGGTGTGGTGACGACATGCACATCGAGGCGGAGCCGATTTGCCAGCGTATCCGGCCCGGCCACGGCCATGGACCGCTTGCTCTTTTCCAAGTATGCGGCGAAGTCAAATCCGGGCGTGACCCCGAGCTTGGTGACGAACACTTCCCCGCTTAGGAGCGCGGAATTGGTGGAGCCGGCCAGCCGGAGATTGGCGTTCGCGGTGGAACTTACTCCCGGCGGGTAACGCAGCCGGACGTCGTTCGCGGCGGCACTCACGTCCATCAGGAATACGCCGTTATGGTAGCTCCCGAAGCCGGTCAGGTTGATGGTGCCTCCGCCGGTCGCGCCCCTGAGGCTCTCGATCTGGATGCGGTTCTGGTCGAACAGGAGCACTCCGTTCAGGTCGCTCAGGCCGCTGGGAAAATCGTTGTGGCTGACGAATGTATCCTTTACCTCGAAGCGGCCTTGCAGCACGGGGCTGGACAGCGTTCCCCCCGCACTGAGGTTCAGCCCCAGCATGCCGCGCGCGGAAATCTTCGGATTGAGCGTCTGCGCCAGAGCCATGTTGATCGTGCCGTCGAGCCGGAAGTCGATCTGGCGAGGCTCGACCAACTGTGCCTGGCCGTGGGCTGTGAAGTCGGTTCCGCTCCCGGAGAGGTGAAAGTTTTCGATCCGGAGGACCTGGTCCACAATCTCGAAGCGGACAGGCTCGGCATTCTGCAGCCGCACATGCGCGATCTCTGCGCTGAGGGAATCCAGATTGGCGGACACCTTGAGCTGGCGAGGAGTACGCAGGGGACCATGAAGACTGATCGTCCCGGCCAAGGTGGAGTGGCCGGTGATTTTTCCCGGCAGGTAGATGTTGAGCAGCGAATCCACGTCGAGGTGCCGGAAGGAGAGATCCAGATCGGCGGGAAAATCATTCTCCATAACGACCGCCCCCTGGATTTTCAGTTCTGCTTCATCGAATTTCGAATGGCCCTGAATCGCAAGCTGACGTCCTTGAGTCACTGCGTCGAGGTCGAAATCACCTGCGTGCTCCTTGTCGAAGGCAAGATCACGGAAATGAACGTGGGCCTCGAGCGAATGCTGCTCGGCGGTGCCGCTGACATTTGCCGTGAAATCTGCTTTACCGTCCACCGCAAAGCGGCTGCTCTGCAATTTCGGGAAGCGGGCGAGATCCAGGTTGCGCCCGGAAAGATTCAGCCGAAACTGGTTGGCCGACGTTTTCACAGCGGCGTTGCCCGTCAATGGAGCGTCGTACACACTGGCCTCCATGTTGTTGAATTGGAGCTCGTCCTCGGCCAGGCGAAGATCGCTGCGCAAAAATGAGACCGGCGCTCCATACAGGCTGGCATCGCGGATTTCCAGGCGGCCCTCGCCGTGAGGATGAGCCCGCGTGCCCGAGGCATTGAATGAAAGGTCAGCAACTCCGGTTAACGGCCGGCTGGATCCGGCTAGGTGCGCGATTTCTGCCACATCAGCGTTCCGAAGATCGAGATGCAACGTAACGGGAGAGCTGGGCTCGGAAACACCAGCAACCAGGGCCGAACTGGCGTCGAAGCGCGCGGTGGTATGACCGTGGATCAGAGCACCGTTGTGTGCAGCAAAACTCTTGCTGGAATACTGCACCGTAGCCGTAAGCGCATCCCAATGAACCGTCCGCGACGGGCGGTGATCACTTGCCGGGAGCGCGGTCTCGAAGTCATACACTTCGAGATTTCCATTCACCTGCATGAAGGAGATTCGGCCCGCGACGATGCCGTTGAAGTTCGCCCAGCCGTGGATGGTGAAGGGCAGGTCGCCAGACCCGTAGGCAGCCTGCAGCAACGGCCTCCATTCCTTCGGGTCGTGACTCGTAGCCGCAACCTTCAGCGAGGACGTCGCGGAGAGATTGCCACTCGCGGTGATTTCCGAAGCGGGCGTGTTCAGGTGGAACTGATCCAGTTGCAACTCATCGCGCGACCCACGATAGACGCCGGCAATCTGGCCCCGTACCGCGAGCTGGCCGGGCACGGGCTGCTGGGGCGGGGCGATGTTCAGGTTCACACGGGTTTCGGCATCGCGGATCGAGCCGACCCAGAGTATCTCAAGCTTGCCGCTGGCGGTCCCCGACAAATTCAGCTGGTCGAGAGGAACCTTTCTGGCGCTCACAAGCGCGACTGCCGGGGCTAACGGGAAGCCGGCTAACTGGAGGCGCACCGAGCCGCGCTGCGGGCTTCCTGCAGGAACGCGTCCGATCACGCGGCGCCGGGCCGGGGATGGTTGGGGCTCCAAGGAGGTCTGCCAGTTGGTCACGTCCAGATCCCCTTGCAAGTCGCCACCAAAAAGGCTGGCTTTGATCGAGGAGACATGCAGACGTTGCGGCGTGACAGAGAAGGCGGCGCCGAAGCGGCCATTCTGTGTTTTCAGACGGCCATTGGACCACTCGACGTCCTTCGCCGCCAGGGTCCCCTCGGTAGAGAAACTCCGAAGGCTCCAGGAACCTCGGCCCTCGAAATGGGCCGTGCCTTTCCCGACTTCGTTCTGCCGTGCCAGGGCGGCCAGTTCGGCGAGGTCGAGGGCGCCGTGGTAATTACCGCTTACCTGGGGGTTGTGAAAGTCCTGCACACTGCCGGAGAAATGAATGTCCGATTTTCCCGAGGCTACCGTCAGGACGCTGATATCGGCGCGATCGCGGTCCAGAATGAGGGCCGCATCCGCTCGCCAGGTGAACGGAGGGTTTTGCCGAATGCGAGTGGCGGCACTCCCCACTACCAGTCGAGTCTCATAGTGCCGCCGAAGAAAGGAGTAACGCAATGTCACGGAAAAATCGCGCGCCTCGAGATCCAGAGGGATTCTGTTTTCTTCCCACAGCAATTCGCCGCGCTGCACTTCGATGTGCGAGACGGAAAGCGCGAACAGCTCTTCCACCGGCTGTTTCCCGGAGGAACGGCTTACTAGCGGCGCCGGTTGGTTGGTGGAGCCGTCGGGATAAACGATGATGTGGACCACCGGATGTTCGAGCACGAGAGAGTGCAGTCCAATGGTGGTGCTGAGCAGCGAAATGATCTTGATTTCCGCCTGGAGACGGTCCACCCGCAGATAGGGGACTTGAGCGGGGGCTTCCCGTCCGTGAATGACCAGATTGCGAATGTCCAACCGCAGGCGGAAGGGGATGGTGTGAAATTCACCGACTTC
Organism: Terriglobales bacterium; assembly: GCA_049273945.1. Taxonomy (GTDB): domain Bacteria; phylum Acidobacteriota; class Terriglobia; order Terriglobales; family Acidobacteriaceae; genus Acidiflorens. The sequence goes on from JBASRS010000015.1 coordinate 28,886, forward strand.
GACGCGGCCGCCGGTAGCTTTCTCGAGCTCCGCGACCACCCGGCGGCGGACTCTCTGCTGAAAGGAGTCGGTTGTGACATACCAGCCCAGCAGGCCCAGGACAATGACGCTCAAGACGCAGAACAGCCCCAAGAGCTTCCACCAGATGCGGCGCCGGGCGGGAGGTAGTTCGCTCAAGGCGTCTGATCTCCAGTACTTGATCCCGGGGTCTGGATGCGGCTCCCGGAACGCAGACTGGCCAGCCAACCGGAGAGAAGCTGGGTCAGCCGCTGCTCCGCCAGAAGATCCCGGATGTGGCCGAAGACCTCTGGCAAAGCCACTTCCCGGCTGCCAGCCTTCTTCAGTTCGGGAAGCAGTTGGTCGTGGTAATAGCTCTCGACCGCTTTCTGGTCAATTTGAATGGAGGGCCGCAGCCGCGCTTCCACCAGCCGCATGAGCTGGATGCCGTCGCTCAAGCGCTTCTCCAAGTCACTCTGCGTCAGCCCGTACCGCTGCAGCGCTCCGCGCCATCCTTCTTCGGAGGCGGCGTCAGGATGAAGTTTGCGGATTTCGGCAACGCGGGCGGCAACCTGCTCGGCGGGAGCAGCTTCCGATGGCCGGACCTGTTCCCGCAGCAATTCCTGGTCAATCAGGCGGTCGAGCGCGGCCTTGCGTTCGGCAGCGGTAAAGGAGTCCGGAGCCCGGCCATTCAGGAAGGCCTCGAAGGCCAGTTCCTCTTCCCAGTCGCTCTGCAGGAGAATGTGGCCATTGACGTTGGCCACCATGCGATCCACGATCTGACCTGCGCTTGCCGGCAGTGCCAGCACGGCCGACAACAGCAGCAACCACCCGCGATTTCTCCAGACATTCATCAGAAGGACTGTCCTATGCTAAACGAGAAATTGAAGTGTCCGGCGCGCTGAAATCCAAACTGCCCAGTGGGGGGCCCGTGCGAGTTGTTCACGATATTGGTAAAGCTTGGAAAAAACGGCGGATTCAGATTGTATCCGAAGTCCAGCCGCAACGGGCCGATGGGTGTCTGATAGCGCACCCCCAGGCCGATGGCGTGGGAAAGATAGTTGTAGTCGCACTTCGAATCTTTGTTGTTGACCCCCGCCTCAACGAAGCAGGCCGAGGGGTTCGGCTGATGCCACTGTCCTAAGCTGTGAATCATGTTCTGGGGGGTCGCGAATACGTTTCCCACGTCGTGGAAAACCGTGAATCCGATATTGTCATGCAGGTAGGGCAGAGTAATGCTAGGAAAGCGCAATTCCAGATTATTCAGGAACAGCGCGCTGCCGCCTACTGGAAAGCCAGTGAACGGATCGCGCGGCCCCGCCTGATTCAATCCGAAACCACGGTGGGAACTGCCGCCACCCATATAGAAACGCTCGGGCAAAGGGATCAAAGTACGTCCGGTTGGGGGATCCTTCCCAGGTCCCAACAGAACGGTGTCGCCAAAAGGGTTTTCAACACCGACGCTGGTGGAGCGCGCGAAAACGAAACCCAGTCTGGTCCGGCGATTGCGGGCAAACGGGTAATAGGTGGAATTCTTGATCAGCAAGCGGCTGAAATCGGCTTCGGAGCCGAAATAGCTGGCGGCTACGCCACCCTCCACCGTGGTGTACGTCCCATGGTTGGTTTCCAGGTCGTTGTCGCGACGGTTGCGGATGTAAAGGAAGTTGGGCTCACCCACGCGCGTGGGTTTTGACAGGAGCGGGATGAGGTTATCGCTCACCTGAATGTTGCTGGCCTGCACGCGCCGGTAGGAAAAGCGATAAGCGATGCTGGTCAGGTCGCGATCTTCCACCTTTTTCAACACCTGGACGGTTTGCACGGTTCCTTCCAAGCGCTGCGATGTAAAGGTAGAGACGTCGATCGTGTTGTCATAAAGCAGCCTGATCGAAAAGAGCAGGTCACGGTTTAGCAATTTTGGAGCTTCGAAGCTGATCAGCCCGCGTTGCTGCAAGCGGCTGAGGTTGGTCTTTGCGCTCACCGTCTGATGGCGGCCGCCCAGATTGATGCGGCTCACGCCAAACGAAACCCTGGGACTGGCTCCGGTCTGACCCAGCGGCTGGTTGGTGCCAACGGACGGCTGTCCAGTCTGAACCTCGAAACCCACGCCGTAGTCGAAGGTGTAGCGCTTCGTCTCGCGCATGGTGACCAGCACATTCTTGCGGGACTCGGTGCCCTCCGGGTTTTGAATGGCAGTGTCCACCTCGTTGAACAGCCCCAGGTTGTAAAGGTTGCGCTGCGATTGAAACATGTCCTGCTGGCTGAGGGGAGTGCCCGCCTGCACTCGCACCTCCCGGCGGGCGACGCCCGGGCGAGTGTAGTGAAGCCCGGTTAAGAAGACGTTGTTGACAAAAAACTGCTCCCCTTCATGGATGGTGAAGGTCACACCGACACGTGGGAATTCGTCCGGAGGCGGAATCCCCGACACATAGGCCACGTCCACGGTGGCATTTGTGAAACCATTCTTGAAGTACACGCCGAGGATCTTGTCTCTGTCGTCGGCGAGGCTGGATTCATCGAAAGCTTGTCCCTCGGCTGTGGCAATCTGTGCCAACTCGATCAGCTGCTCAGCAGGGACGGTGTAGTTCCCTTCGATACTCAGCGAAGCGACGCGTGTTTGTGGCCCCTCTTTGATCGTGATCTCGATGGCCAACTGAGAGGGATCCCCCTGGTATTTCTCCACGAGTTTGCGGGCCACGTCCACCTGCCGGAAACCGTTGGAGCGGTAGAGGTCCTGGATGCTGCGTACATCCTCCTCCAGCAGGGCCTCGCTGTAGCGTCCATGGCTGAACAGATGGCCGGCGGGCTGGCACAGCATGCGGCCCCGCACCAGTTCTTCCTCGAAGAACTGATTGCCGGAGATCCGAATGGCCGCGAGTTTGTGGCGCTCGCCAGGATTGATGGCGTAAATCACGCGCAATTCTTTGCCGTCCTGCACACCGCGCTGACTCACGTTGACGGTGGCGGCGAAGTAGCCGAGCGTCTGGAGATGATTCTGAAGGTTGCGGCGGCCTTCGTTGAGCAGATCGTCGTCCACCGCACCTTCTTCGTAGATGGGAACCAGTCTCCGCAGTTGGCGTTGGCTGATCTTGAATCCCTCGGCGGCGATCTCTACCATCGGGCCACGTTCCACCTTGAAGATGTAGTCCACCGTGTTGGTCTCGGGACGATAGGTGCTAGTGGCGGCCACCTGGACGAGAAGACGGTCCTGTTTCTGATACTTCGAGCGGATGCGCTGCAGGGCGCGCGTGAGACGCGTGGAGGTTACTCCATCGCCGGAATGAAACTTCGCGATCCCTTCGATCTCAACCTTGGAGTAGCCTGCGTCCCCTTCGAGCACGATCTGTCCGACCAGCGCCCGCGGTCCCGGTTCGACGTGGAAAGAGAGGTCAACCTGGTGCCGTTCCGGGTCGCGTTGTTCGGAGGGTTTTAGTTTCGAGCGATGGAAGCCGTTTTCCTCGAGCACGTGTTGCATGTTCGCCAAAGCATGATCGAGCTTTTCTTGTGAGTAGAACTCGCCGGGCTGGAGACGGCTGGCCGTGACCAGCTGGTTGGGAGACGGGCTGGTGGAAACCCCTTCCACCGTAATCTGGCCGATGAAATAGTTGGGCACGGTCAGGAAGCGCAAGCGGACGCCCGCGCTGGTGCGTTCGGCCTCAGCTTGAATGTCCGCGAAGCGGCCTGTGGCAAACAGGGACTGCATGGCGTCGTGCAGCGCCTGGCGCGTGAGTGGCTCTCCGAGCTTGAGTGGAGTGGCCGCCAGCAGGTGAGCGGCTTCCTCCGCGGGGATGCCGGGCAAATCGATCTCCGTGACCGGCACTCCGAGATAAGGGGAAATCGTTCCCAACGGGGATGGCGTTTCGGCAGGGGCCTGCGTCGGAGCGGGTGATGGAGCCGCCCAGCCCCAGCGCGATGCCGCCACGATCATCAGCACAACCAGAGCGGCGCCGGTTAGCCGCAAGACTCCCTCCCCGAATTTCAGGTGACTGCCGGCAGAGCTTGCTGGTTTCGATGGACAGGCAACCGTCACATGTTGCTCGGCACGAGAAGTTTAGCGACCGGCACCTATAATAATGGCTGGAAAGGCCGGGAAAGGTAATGCCTTTGGAGCTAGACGACCGTTACTCTCGTCAGGTGCTATTCGGGGAGATTGGCGCGGAAGGCCAGAAAAAGCTGTCGGGCGCTCGCGTTGTCATCGTTGGATGCGGGGCCACGGGGTCATCATTGGCCTCGTCGCTGGCGCGATCGGGTGTCGGGATGCTCCGGATTGTCGATCGCGACTACGTCGAGCCCAGCAATCTGCAGAGGCAGTCTCTGTTTGACGAAAACGACGCGCGGGAGTCGCTGCCCAAGGCGGTGGCGGCGGCACGACAGATTGCGCGCTTCAACTCGCAAGTCGTGGTTGAACCGCAGGTCGCCGATCTGACCCCCGCGAACGTGGAAACGCTGCTGGGCGGGGTTGACCTGATTCTCGACGGAACCGATAACTTTGAAACCCGCTACCTCGTGAATGACTACGCGGTGAAGAATGCAGTGGCTTGGATCTACGCGGCGGCCGTCGGGAGCTATGCCGTGACTTTGAATGTCCTTCCCGGCGAAACCGCTTGCCTGGCATGCGTCTTTCCCGATCCTCCGCGCGGGACGATTGAGACTTGTGAGACGGCTGGCATTTTGAATTCGGCAGTAAGCCTGGTGGCGTCCATTGCCGCCAGCGAGGCGCTGAAGTTCCTGGTCGGCGCGCGCTTGAAGATGCGCTGCACCCTGCTCTCCTGGGACGTGTGGAACAACGAGCACGCTGAGGTGGCGGCGGCGCATCCGCGCGCGGGCTGCCGCGCCTGCGGAGAGCGGGATTTCGTCCATCTGGCGGGGGAAGGCCGCCCTCACATCACGCTCTGCGGCAGGAATTCGGTGCAGATCCACGAGCAGCAACGGCCGATGGACTTCGCCGAGATGAGTGCTCGCCTGCGCCCGCACGGCACCGTGCGCCACAACGAGTTCGTGCTGAAGTTCTGGCACGAGCCCTACGAGATGACTCTCTTTCCGGACGGACGAGCCATCATTAAAGGAACGGCGGACACGGCCATTGCCCGCAGTCTCTACGCGCGATATGTCGGCAGTTGAGGTGCGCAATGCGCTTGCAGTTTTGCGCACAAGCTTGCATCTCCACAATGCAGGCCCCCGCCGCCGGTCTCAGTTCTTTAGCCGACAGTACCGTAAATCTCCGAACATCCTGGGCCCAAGCGGCGGGCGCACACTGGCCCGCAAACTGCACAGATGTTACCGATCGGTACCGTCTGTGGAGGCTGTATGCGACCCTATTTGGTTCTGTGCACGGTAGTTTTGATCGCGGTAGCGGCTTTCGGGCAACAGCCCGTTCCTCCTCGGGTTTACGGTCCCTGCATCTTCGGATGTGGCCCGTTTGTCCCGCTCGTAACGACGCCCATGGTGTCGTTGCAACAGGTTTCTCCTAATCCCGTGGGCGCCACGAACGCCACCACCGGGCTGGTAGCGGGCGCGACCAACTCGACGCTCTCGCAGATTTCCGGAAACACCAGCTCGGTCTACACCGAACCGGTTTGGTACCAGGGCGGCGGCGCTCCGCTGACGACCTCAGCCGTACACCTGTGGCCGGAGCCGGTGGGACATCAGATGCGGGCGATGCGCGAAGAGCACGGTCCCCGCGAAGAAGCGCGCGCTGAGTGGATTTATTTCAGCGGATCCGAGCACACGGCGAATGCCATGGGCGCGTCCAGTGCAGCCAAGAGCGGCAAGAAGGCTGCCCGCACCTACACGAATGACGACGTCGAGCGGCAGAATCAGAACAACGGGAATGTGAAGTACAAAGGCAAGTCCGAGAAAATGTAAGAGCGGGCGGGCGCTAGACTTTGGGCTCTCGGTTGCGGCGTCACGCGGGCCCGTGAGCCTTTCCTTTTCGACGGGACGAGTGCCGCAACCGGACTTTACTTCTTCTTCAACTCGTGTCCGACGCGGTTCGCCACCTGATCCATCGCCTGCATCAGGCTATCCGACACATTGGCCGATGGCTGCGCCAGCAGACTCGTGTCCAGAACCGCCTTGGGCGATCCGGGACGGAAGAGCGCGAAACAGACCTCCAGATCGTCCCGGCTTGCCGTCCCCGGCGGGTCGCTTGCGTCCACGCTGGGGCGCTTCCCTCCAATCGAAATCGCCGGAATCCTCGCCTCGGTCGGATGAGCCTGGGGGTCGGCGACCTGCGTGAGCACCAGTGCGTCACACTCCCGGCTCTTGAGTTCTCCGGCGTTGTTAAGCGTCGGGTGGAGCTCGCGATCGGTGGTGGTGGCACTGTCCATCACGATGGTGGTGATCTTGCTTCCACTCAAGCTGCGTGCGAGACGTTCGGTCATGCGTTCCACAAACAACGGCTTGGTCGTTCGGTTGGTGACGACCGCGATGCAGACTCTGGCACTGGAAGCGGGTTGGGAGGAGAGTTCCTGCGGCCAGGCTGATGTGAAGGAAAACAGTACGAGAAGGGACAGGAAGGCGAAACCAAGCCACCGGCGCATACAGCACCTCTCAGCGGTCTCTCCACTATACGCCATGCAGGCAGCTGGTTCTCTAGTCCTTTCCGAGCCATTCATCCGTCCGATCTGCTATCTTCGTGCGGTTGATTCTCTCCACATTTACGACGCAGGCGCGGTGGCGCGCCGAGGGTGAGTGCCTCTATGGGTGAGATTGCCCGTCCGGAGCCTTCGCGTTTGTACCGCTGGATGGTACTGATCGTCATCAGCCTGGCGATGTTCGGAAACTACTACGTGTACGACTGCATCGCGCCCATCGCCGATCTGCTGGCGAAGCAGCTTGGGTTTTCAGATTCCAACATCGGCCTGCTGCAGGCGATCTACAGCATTCCCAACGTGATCATGGTGCTGATCGGCGGTTACATTGTGGATCGCATCGGGACGCGCAAAGCGATCTTTATCTTCGGGACGCTCTGCTTTATCGGCGCGATTGTGACGGTGGCCGCAGGCAAACTTCCCGTGATGGCGACGGGGCGCTTGATTTTTGGGATTGGTGCCGAATCATTGATTGTGGCTGTGACCACCGCCATCGCGAAGTGGTTTCGGGGTAAGGAACTCAGTTTTGCGTTCGGCATCAACCTCATGATCGCGCGCTTCGGTACGTGGCTGGCGCAGAACTCACCGTCTTGGGCGAGTTCTGCCTACACCAACTGGCGCAATCCGCTGTTGATCTCAATCGCTTTCGGGAGCCTGTGCGTTATTGGAGCGGCGATCTACTGGGGGCTGGAGGTGCAAGCTGACAAGCGCTACCAGGTCGCGCAGGCAGGTGGGACGGACAAGGTCGTCTTTGGTGACATCTTTAAGTTCGGCGTTTCCTACTGGTATATCGTGGCTCTGTGCATCGTTTTCTATTCAGCGATCTTCCCGTTTGAGACTTTTGCCTACAAGTTCTTCATTGATGTTCACCACACAACCAGAGCAGTAGCCGGTTTCCTCGTCAGTATCCTCACTCTTTTCACGATGTTCGGAACCCCGTTGTTTGGCTTGTTCGTCGACAAGATAGGTAAGCGGGCGCTTTTGATGATGTTCGGCTCGGTTTTGCTGATCCCGGTCTACCTGATGATGGGGTACGTCCCTTCCAAAGCCTATGTGGCGCTGACCATCCCCTGGATGAGCCATTGGCATTTGTTGTGGTGGCACAGTCCGCCGCTGCCTGTCCTGTTGTTGCTGACGATGGCGATGATGGGGGTGGCATTCTCCCTGATCCCAGCCGTGATGTGGCCGTCGGTGGCATATCTCGTGGATCAGTCGAAGCTGGGCACGGCCTATGGTCTGATGACCATGATCCAGAACATAGGCTTGGCCGGCCTGAACCTGCTGGTTGGTTGGGCCAACGATCACAGCCAGGCCAGCGGGCAGAATCCGACGGGATACCGGCTTGGCATGTGGATGTTCTCGGTCTTGGGCTTCCTGGGAGTGCTGTTCGCCTTCCTGTTACGACAGCGGGAGCTGGGTCCCCACGGCCACGGTCTGGAGACCATTACCACCTCCAGCAAGACCTAGACGAGCTCTTCACGGTGGGCTTGGGGTTACCAAAGTGAGCTCAGGGCGTCGAAGGGCGATGTAAAGCGCCGGAAAGTTACACTTTTTGGTATTCTGACGCCAGACATTGGGGTGGAGGGTGCCGCCGGCGGCTCCGTCCGCAAAGCATACAACGAAAAGAGTTTGAAGCCGCATCTGACGGAGTAAGCGGCCGGAAAAGGCGACTTGACCGACCCGAGACAAGCAAAGGTTACAGAAGCAGAGGCGATCGAGCGGGCCAAGCAGGGAGACGAAGCGGCTTTTGAAGTCTTATATCACCTGCACAAGCGCCGCGTGTACTCGCTATGTTTGCGCATGGTCTCCAATCCGGCGCAGGCCGAAGATCTGGCACAAGAAGCCTTTCTCCAGCTCTTCCGGAAGATCAGCACATTTCGCGGCGAGTCCGCCTTTTCGACCTGGTTGCATCGCATGACGGTCAACGTGGTGCTGATGAACCTGCGGAAAAAAGGCCTGCCGCTGGTCTCGCTCGAGGAAACGATGGAGACCGACGACGAGTCGCAAAAGAAAGAGCTGGGGGCGCAGGACGTGAAGCTGACCGGTTCCATTGACCGCCTGCAGTTGCAGCGGGCCATTGACCGGCTGCCACCAGGCTACAAAACGGTTTTTGTGCTGCATGATGTAGAAGGATTCGAGCACAACGAAATTGCAGAAATGGTCGGGTGCTCGATCGGAAACAGCAAGTCGCAGCTCCACAAGGCACGGCTGAAGCTGCGTGACTATTTGAAATTCATGAGAGCCGAAAAGGCCGGAAACACGTAAGTGCAGTCGCGGTATTGGGGAGAGAGGAAGTATGAACTGTGTGGATGTTCAGCAAGTTCTGCCGGAGATCATGGACGGGGGGCAGAACGGTGAATTCCGGGCTCATCTGAAGTCGTGTCCCGCTTGTTCGGAGCTGGTGGCAGACCTGGAACTGATTGCCAGCGCGGCGCGGCAGCTTTCGGCGTCGGAAGAGCCGGCCCCGCGTGTCTGGGTGAAGATTGCCGCCGAGTTGCGAGCGGGAGGAATCATACGAGAACCGGAAGCTGATCGAGCGCGGCCGGTTCTCTTGCCTGGCGCCGGACGGCGCTGGAATGCCTGGTGGCTGGTGCCGGTCGCGGCGGCGGTGGTGGTCGCAGGCTCCTACGTTGTCAGCCATAAACCAGCTCCCCAGATAGCGGACAAATCAGCGGTGGCCACCCCGCAAGCGACTCCGCAGGTGGCAAGAGACAAGTCTGCCGCGGCCACCTCCCGACCGGCTCCGCAACTGACAGCCGAGAAGAAGCTTCCCATGGTAATCCCTTTCCCCAAGGAAACAGCCAACTTTGCCGACCCGGATGATCAGCAACTCCTCGACGAGATGTCGCGGCGTGCGCCGATGATGAGAGCCAGCTACGAAAACGAGCTGCGGTCGGTGAATTCGTATATCCGTGACGCTAGGGCCTATGCGGAGCAAAATCCCGGGGACGAAGATGCCCGCAAGCACCTGATGGACGCCTACGGACAAAAAGCAATGCTGTACCAGATGGCGTTAGATCATGTTCAATAGCAACGGAGAACCCGGGTTAGTCCGGTCTTAGGGGCGTTTTATGGAGAGTATGCAGCGCACGACAGTCGTAGGTTTGGTTCTGGCCACCTGCCTGGCGTCGGCGGCGATCGCCGAGACGCGGAAGGAATACCGCTTCACCGTGGGCCCCAAAGCCAACGTTTCCGTGGATACACAATACGGGGCGATCACGGTCAAGCCGGGAGGCCCAAGCCAGGTGATCGTGGTAGCTGTGCTCCAGTCCGACAAGGTGGAAGTCGATCACTCGCAGAAGGGCAGCCGCGTCGAAATTGAATCGCACTTATTGTCGGGCGCCGACCGCCAGAGTGGACGGGTGGATTACGAGGTAACGATTCCACCGGACGCCAACGTGAATCTTCACTCGACTACCGGCCCGCTGACGGCCGAGCGGTTGCGCGGCGATCTGACGTTTGAAGGCGCCGCGGCGCCGGTAGAAGTTCGGAACGTCAGCAATGGCCACGTGCACATCAAAACCATCAGTGGCCCCATCACGCTGACTGCCTTGCACGCCGCCCATGTTGAAATCACTTCAATCAGCGGCGACGTACACCTGAATTCCGTGACCGGACCCCTGGTACAGGTGAATTCCGGCAGCGGTAAGATTTTCTTCGACGGAGATTTCGGGTCGGGAGGCGATTACAACTTCATGACCAGTACTGGAGACATCGAGGCGCTGGTGCCGGCGAGTGCCTCGGCTGACTTCCGGGCCCACTCCATGCATGGGCAGGTCCAGAAAGACTTTCCTCTCGAACCCGAGCAGCATATCCGGACGTCGGAGATCGGCAGTTCCTTCTTTGGCACGGTCGGGAAGGCCGCATCGAGGGTCGTGTTCCGCTCGCTCGGTGGTAAAATCCGCCTGAAGCTACGCTGAAAAATCAATTTAACCGGAACAAGGCAGGCGCTGAAGGCGTGCCGATGGTACGTGCTTTTGCGTCACGGAGCGCCATGGGAGTGCGCGCTGTGTTTCTAGTCGGATTCATGGGCTCAGGCAAGAGCAGCGTTGGGAAAGAACTCGCTCGACGCCTGGGTTGGGAATTTGTGGATCTGGATGCTCGGATTGAATCTCGCAAAGGCCGGACTATTCCAGAGATCTTCCGCGCCCACGGGGAACCTGGGTTCCGACTAGTCGAAACGGCCGCCCTGTGCGAACTTACAGAATCGCTCGAACGCGAGAGTGTGGTCGCCCTGGGTGGCGGAGCGTTCGTGCCGGCAGAGAATCGGGCACTACTACGGCATTGGCCAGCCGTCTTTCTGGAGGCGCCGGTAGATGAGCTCTGGCGGCGCAGTGCGGAGCAAGAAGGCGTAAGGCCCCTGCGCACGGATCGTGAACAGTTCGCCGGGTTGTACGCGAAACGCCTACCCTACTATCGGCAGGCGACTGTGGTCGTCAACACCGCGGGTAAAGATCTGGCTTCGATTTGCGCCGAGATAGAAGGCGCGTTGCAGCTGGTCACTGTAAAGGCCGGCTCATCTTTAGACTTACCGCCCAGTTCGGAAACAGGAGGATCACGGTGAAGTTGTCTCGCTGGTTATTGGCTTTCATTCCGGTACTCATCCTGCCCGGGATCGCCCTGGCGACTCCCCTTGAAAAAGGGAAAGCAACGGAGGGCCAGAAAGTGGACTCCGGCTCCTTCGGCGTGTTTATGAATGGCCGCCGCGTGGGAACGGAGACGTTCTCGATCACGCAGAATGCGAATGGCAGCGTGATCCAGTCCGAATTCAAGGCGGAGGGCTCCGCCGGCCAGGCCGCGCAAAGCTCGGAGCTGCAACTTACGGTCAGCGGAGAAATCCGGCGCTACGACTGGAAAGAACAGAGTCCAGGTAAAGCACAGTCGGTGGTCATCCCGAACGACCAGTTCCTTATGCAAAAGTGGAGCGCCGGACCGCAGGACAAGGAACAGGAACAACCGTATCTGCTGCCTGCCGGAACCCCCATTCTGGACGACTACTTCTTTGTGCATCGTGAAGTACTGGTGTGGAGGTATCTCGCCTTGGCCTGTCCACCGGCGAAAGCAGATCCGTGCCAACGCATGCAGTTCGGTACTCTGAATCCGCGTCAGCATACTTCGGCGTCCGTCAGCATGGCCTACCTCGGTCCGGAGACTGTGGCGAAAGGCGACACGAAGCAGAAACTGCATAAAATGGAACTGAAGTACGATGGGGGGAGCTGGGAAATCTGGCTCGACGAGAAGTTCAAGGTGGTGCGCATTTCCATTCCGTCGGAGAATACGGAAGTGGTTCGAGACTAGAGCGGCCACTGGGCGCGGCAAGAGTCTCCGGCTGAAGGGGCAGGCCCTTTCGAATTTGGACCTGGATCCTGCCGGCACATTACGATATCGGCAGGGTGCTGGAAGAGACGGCCTTGCGAGCTCGCATCGGTCGGGTCCATTCTTGACAATTATTGACTCACGCACGTCGCGCGTTCTGTTCACGGCCTTGCTGTTTGCCTTGGGACTGGGCTTCCTGTACGCGGCCCGGCAAAGCCTGATCCTGTTTCTCTTTGCCATCTTTTTTGCCTACCTCATCAATCCTGCGGTCGTCCGCCTGGAGAAACTGGTGCGGGGCCGCGGACGTGCCATCGCCCTCATCTACCTTATTTTGCTTCTGGGCCTGGCCCTGGCGGTGTTTTTCGTAGGTCCAAGAATCACCCGCCAGGCCGCTCGACTAGGTGAGGCGTGGCCCGGACTGATGGAAAAGGTCCGCTCGGGGCAGATCGCGGTCGATATCGGCCAGCAGCGCGGATGGAGTGGGGCCACCCAGAACCGGATTCAGGAAGTCCTGAAGAATCATAGCCAGGAATTGTTGGTTCTCGCGCAGCGCATTGGGGTGCGCGTCGCCGAGACCGCCAAGGAAATCTGGGTGCTGTTCCTCGTGCCCATCCTGGCGGTTTTCTTTCTTCGTGACGCGGGCAACTTCAATGAGGTGCTGGTTTCCCTGGTGCAGTCCCGCAACCAGCGGGAGTTCCTGCAGGATGTGCTGCGTGACCTGAACCAGATGCTGGCCCAATTCATACGTGCGCAACTGACCCTGGCCGGACTATCTTTGCTGGCTTATACGTCGGTCCTGGGTATCCTGCGCGTACCCTACGCGATGGTTCTGGGAACGGCTGGCGGCGTTATGGAGTTTGTTCCAGTGGTGGGACCGCTGGTGGCTGGAGTTGCCATGGTGGTGGTGGCCGTCCTCGCCGGTTACTCGTACTGGCCGGTGCTGCTGCTGTTTCTGCTGGCCTGGCGGCTGGTTCAGGACTATGTCATTGCTCCCCGCGTCATGGGAGGAAGCGTCCAGCTGCATCCGCTGGCGGCGCTATTCGGTGTCCTCGCCGGGGGCGAGATCGCGGGCGTGCTGGGCGTCTATCTTTCCATCCCCGTTATGGCGGCCTTACGGATCGTGTGGCGGGGGTGGCGTATCTACGTGGAAAAACGCAAATTTGGACCCCTGAACGAATATTCCTTCCCTCACGAATTGGGGCGCGGCCGAAGCTGACATCGGTCTTCCTGCCGGTGCCTGCCAAGCAATTCTCGTGCGAAATCTCTCTGTTATAAAATCGCAGTTTAGCCATGCCACGCAAACTCCCTGTGGGAATTCTCGGTGCCACGGGCATCGTCGGGCAGCGGTTTATCCAGATGCTCGAGCATCATCCGTGGTTTGAAGTCTCGTGGCTGGCGGCCTCAGATCGCTCCGAGGGCCGACCCTATGCCCAGGCCGCGCGCTGGCGGCTGAAGACCGCCATTCCGGCCCCGGTTGCGCAGATGGTGGTGTCGCCCGCCAAGCCGGAGGGCGCGCCGAAGATCATCTTCGCGGCGCTGGACGCCGCCATCGCCCAGGAACTGGAGCCGCAGTTTGCCGCCGGCGGATGCGCGGTCGTCTCCAATTCGAGCGCCCTGCGCATGCAGGCCGACGTACCCCTCGTCATTCCCGAGGTCAATAGCGATCACATCCGTTTGATCGAAACGCAAGTATGGCGCCGCGCAAGCGGTGGGTTTGTGGTCACGAATCCGAACTGTTCGGCGATCGGACTGGTGCTGGCGCTTGCTCCCCTCTACAAACGCTTTGGGCTTGAGACCGTGATGGCGGTGACGATGCAGGCGGTCAGCGGCGCTGGCTATCCCGGAGTGGCGTCGCTCGATATTCTCGGCAATGTGATTCCTTACATCGCGAAAGAAGAAGAGAAGATGGAAGAGGAGACACATAAGCTGCTGGGGACCCTGAATGGAGCTGGCATCATTCCGGCGCCTTTCGCCATGAGCGCGCAGTGTAACCGGGTGGCCGTCGAGGATGGCCACACCGAATCGGTTTCGATTCGGCTGAAGAAAAAAGCGCAGCCGGAAGAGATCATTGCGGCCTGGAACGATTTCCGCGCCGAGCCCCAGCACCTGCGCTTGCCTAGCGCGCCCGAGCAGCCGGTGATGTATCTGAACGCCGCCGACCGTCCCCAGCCCCGGTTTGATGTGGATTGCGGCGGTGGGATGACTACCACGATCGGCCGATTGCGCCCCTGCAATGTGCTGGATTGGAAATTCACCGTGCTTTCGCACAACACCATTCGAGGCGCGGCGGGCGCGGCGTTGCTCAATGCTGAGCTGCTGAAGGCGAAGGGGTACCTGGGGTGAGAAGGACCTCCACCACGGAGACACGGGGGCACGGAGGCAAGGCGGATCAAGTCTGTGATGATCCACGCCTTCCTGGACTTGTGCACACCGTGAGCTTCCGAAGAGTTCGCACTACCAGTCTGCCCACGGCGCAGTGGACTTTTCCCCGGTTTTTCTCCGTGTTTCCGTGCCTCCGTGGTGAACTGTCCTTCGGCCCCAAGGAGCACCCCCGCCCATGATCGTCATGAAGTTCGGCGGAACTTCAGTCCAGGACGCGAAGGCGATCGACCGCGTCGGCCAGATCGTCCACGGCCGGCTGGCGGACAGCCCGGTGGTGGTGGTGAGCGCCATGGCCAAGGTGACCGATTCCCTGCTCGCCATGGGCCAGGCCGCCGGGAATGGCGACCGCAAGACGGCTCTCAAGATGGCCCGCGCCCTGCGCGAGCGTCACTATGAGACGGCCGGCGAACTGCTGGGCACCGCTTTGTTCACCGAGTTCCACAGCGGACTGGCCGCCGACTTCGAGGATCTCGACGAGCTGCTGCGGGGCATTGGCGCTGTCGGCGAAATTACTCCGCGTACCTACGATTCCGTAGCCGCCTTCGGCGAAATGCTTTCCAGCAAGATCGTAGCCGCCGCATTCGTAGCACGCGGTTTGCCAGGCGTGCACGTGGATTCGCGCCAGTGCCTGGTCACCGACTCGAGCTACACCAAAGCGGTTCCGCAGTTCGACGAGACCAACGAGCGCCTGCAGAAAAAGGTCAAGCCGCTCGTGGAAGGGGGAAAGGTGCCCGTCATGGGCGGCTTTATCGGGTCCAATCGCGCCGGTGTAACGACCACAATCGGCCGCGGCGGATCTGATTTTTCTGCCGCCATCTTCGGGGCTGGACTGGACGCCACGCGGATCGAGATATGGACTGATGTGGACGGCATGATGACGACCGACCCGCGTCTGTGTCCAGACGCCCGGCGTATCAAGGTCATCAGTTTTGACGAAGCGGCCGAGCTGGCCTATTTCGGCGCCAAGGTCCTGCACCCGGCGACCGTGCTTCCGGCGATCCAGAAAAATATTGCCGTCTACGTCCTGAACTCACAGAATCCGACCTGCGAAGGGACCAAGATCACGGCGCGGGCCCCACGGTGCGCGAACATCTTCAAGGCCATTGCCCTGAAGAAGAAGATTACGATCGTGGACGTAGCGGCGCCCCGCCGGCTGCTGGTGCATGGTTATTTGAAGTCCATCTTTGAGGCCTTCGATCAGCATAAAGTGGCCGTGGACGTCGTCTCAACCTCCGAAGTCAGCGTCTCGGTGACGGCGGAAACGAACGAGGCGATCCCCGCGCTGGCCGCCGATCTCGCCAAGCTGGCCGATGTGAAGTACGAAGGCAGAAAGGCGATTGTCTGCCTGGTGGGCGAGAGTTTGCGTGATACTCCGGGCATCGCGGCCAAGGTCTTCGGGATACTGGAAGACGTGAAGATTCGCATGATTTCCCAGGGCGCTTCTGAGATCAACCTGACGTTTGTGATAGAAGAAGACGACGCAACCGAGGTCGTGCGGCGGCTCCACCAGGAGTTCTTCGCGCAGGCAGACCCGGAAGTATTCGCGTAATATTTCACCGCCGAGACGCAGAGGGAGTCAAGAACATCGGGAGGAAGTGCACGCGTGGCAGCGGTTCTTCTGCGTCCTCTGCGGGTTTTCTCTGCGATCTTTGCGGTTAATGGTTTTTCTGTGAATCTCCTAATACTAGGCCGTGGAAAAACAGGCTCGCTGGTAGCCGAAGTGGCCCGCGCCCGGCGGCATAGCGTTCGCATCCTGTGCGCGGACGAAAACACCGACGCGCGCGCGCTTACGGCAGACTTTCTCGCCGAAACCAACGCCGTCATTGATTTCACTACTCCCGCCGCGGTCGTGGCCAACGCCGAGGCCTGCATCCGCGCGGGCAAAAGCATGGTCGTAGGGACCACCGGCTGGTACGACCATGTCCCGCAACTGAGAGAAAAAGTGCGGGCGGCGAAAACTGGTTTTCTCTATGGCTCCAACTTTTCCATCGGCATGAATCTGTTTTTCGAAACCGTCCAGGCCACCGCCCCCGCTCTGAGATTCGAGTATTCCGGCCAGATCTTCGAGCGTCATCATGCGCAAAAGAAAGACGCGCCGTCCGGAACCGCGATCACGCTCCGCAAAATCCTTCAGGAATCCGGCGGGCAGGAACTGGAGATCGTTTCTTTCCGCGAGGGCGATGTGGTGGGAATGCACGAAGTGGTCTTCAATTCTCACCACGACCGGATTTACCTTTGTCACGACAGCAAGTCGCGCCGCGGCTTCGCCGAGGGCGCGGTGCGGGCAGCCGAGTGGCTCGCCGGTAAGCAGGGGTTTTTCGAGTTCCGCGAAATCTGGAAGCAACTCTGAGCGCAACGCGGGAGTCCTAGTTCCAGGGACGGGCCCCCCATTAACATTTTGCGAGACTTCGCGGTATCTTATTCCTATGCAACTGCGAGGCTGCGGTACCGCTCTCGTCACACCGTTCTCCCAGGACGGCGCTGTAGATGAAACCGCTTTGCGCAACCTGGTGGCCTGGCAGGTAGAGTCGGGCATTGATTTCCTGATTCCCTGCGGCACGACCGGGGAAACACCTACCCTTACGCACGACGAGTGGCTGCGTGTCATTGACGTGACTGTCGAAGTGGTTGCGGGGCGCGTGCCGATTGTCGCGGGCGCGACTTCCAACTCCACCCAGGAGGCTGTCGCCAAAGCCAAAGAGGTAGCGACGCGACCGGGCATAGACGCTATCCTGACCGCTTCCCCGTACTACAACAAGCCGACACAGGAGGGCCAGTACCGTCACTTCCGGGCGATCGCCGAAGCCGTGGATAAGCCTCTTGTGCTCTACAACGTGCCGGGACGCACAGGCGCTAATCTCGAGCCCGTGACACTGGCGCGCCTGGCCGAAGTCCCCAACATTACGGCCGTGAAAGAAGCCAGCGGCAACATGTCGCAGATTGCGGACGTGCTGAACGCGGTTCCCGAGACTTTCCTGGTGTTCTCCGGCGACGACGCGATTACGCTGCCGGTGATCGCGCTGGGCGGTGTGGGAATTATTTCTGTGGCGTCCAACGAAATTCCGCGCGAGATGGCGGAGATGACGCGCGCCGCTTTGTCGAACGACTGGGAGAGCGCGCGCCGGATCCATCGCAAGTATCTCCCCTTGATGCAGGCCAACTTCATCGAATCGAATCCGCTGCCAGTGAAGGCGGTGCTCGCGATGATGGGAAAGATCGAGGAAGTCTATCGCCTGCCCTTGCTGCCGATGCGGCGCGACACCCGCTCCAAGCTTCAAAAGTTTGCCAGTGACGCTGGTCTGGTTGCCCGCACTGCCGCTCCCATTGCGGTGGCCGCCGGTGAATTTTACGTTTATGAGAACTGGGCCGCCGGCCCGCACAAGGCGGTTCTGCACCGGGGTTCCTGTGGACAGTGCAACGCCGGCAAGGGACGGCCCTCCGGACACGACGCCAATCATTCGCGCTGGCACGGTCCCTACGGCAACCTTGCTGAAGCGCGCCAGGCGACGCATCAAATGGCGGGAGTGCTGATTCGCAGCGAGTGCAAGTGTGTGGCGTAGGGCAGCCGTCAGCACTCAGCGTTCAGCACTTAGCATTTGGCTTTTTTCGCCGCCCAGAGTTTGGTTTCGAGAACTGGTTTGGGAAGGGCACGGCTTCCGCCGTGCTGCAAAGACGCAACGAGAATACGGGCTTTAGCCCCTGAGGCTCCATCCTTACGACTCCCGAAAGTAACGCCAACGCCCCGTCTCTCATCGGTTTGAAATCGGCCATTGAACACCTGTCGGCTGCCGAAACGATTGGCCATCCCGCCGAGGCCCGCCGAACCTTTCTCGACTTCCGGGCGCGCCTGACGCGCGGTGAAATCCGCGCGGCCGAAAAGATCGACGGGCGCTGGACTGTCAACGCTTGGGTCAAACAGGGCATCCTGCTCGGCTTCCGCCTCGGGGAATTAAAGGAAATGTCCAGCGGCGATATCTTCTCCTTCGTCGACAAAGACACCTTCCCTGCCCGCCGCGTGTCTCTCACCGATCGCGTACGGGTCGTGCCGGGCGGCTCAACCATCCGCGAAGGTGCTTACGTCGCGCCGTCGGTCATCTGCATGCCGCCAATGTTTATCAACGTCGGCGCCTACGTGGACGAAGGCACCATGGTGGACTCGCACGCTCTGGTCGGCTCCTGTGCGCAGATCGGCAAGCGCGTCCATCTGAGCGCCGCCGCGCAGATTGGAGGCGTACTCGAGCCGGTGAATGCCGCCCCCGTGATTATCGAAGACGACGTTCTGGTCGGCGGCAACTGCGGAGTGTTCGAAGGCACGCTGGTGCGGGCGCGCGCCGTGCTGGGTGCGGGCACAATTCTCACCCGATCCACGCCGCTCTATGACCTTGTCCGCGGAGAGATCTATCGAGCTGGCCCGGAACGTCCGCTCGAAGTACCAGAAAATGCCGTAGTCGTGCCCGGATCACGCGCGCTGAAGCAAGGCCAGGGCGCAGAGTGGGACCTCTCCCTCTACACGCCGGTGATTGTCAAGTATCGCGACGACAAGACCGAGCGCGGGATTGAACTGGAAGACTGGCTAAGGTAGGGACACCTAGAGCGTCCCGCGTTCCCGCCGCAGCAAAGGCCTATTGGCTGGTCGAGGAACTCGGTGTGCGTCCAGTGATAAAGCCGATCGCCGCCCCGCCAAGGCCTCCCATAAGAATTCCCAGCAGAATCAGCACAATGGTCCGTTCCAGCAACTTGGTTCGCCGATGACTTGTCATTGTCCTCCCGTTCGCCGACTCAGGAACGAGTCACTCCCCCTAACACGGGATCGCGCGAAAAGTTGTGCCAGGTTCAACGCGTCGTCGATTCTTGAGGTCCGAAGGGCTCGCCTATCGCGGTTGCGGAGGTCATTTCCTGCTGTGATCACTGCAACAGCGCAAACTTTTACATCTTCCTGACAACTAACCTGCTGCAATCGGAGACCCTACCCATGGTTTGCGTCCCCGGGGAAAACAATTCTTGCAGAAAGGTGTGACTTTATGAAAACCTCCCGCCTGCTGAGGCTCCCTTGCTTGCTGATTTTCGCCCTCGCCTCGCTGTGTGCCGCTCAGACTTACACGGTGACCGACCTCGGCACAGTGTCCGGCATGGACTACAGCGTGGCGCGCGCCGTCAACGTTGCCCAGCAGGTCACAGGCGCATCCGGGAAGTCGAACAGCAACCTTGCTGCCGTCTTTATGTACAGTAACGGCGCCATGACGAATCTCGGGACGCTCGGAGGCAACTCCGGGATCGGCAACGGGATTAATTCCTCCGGGCAAGTCGCAGGCTATTCTCAGAATGCTTCCGGCACCTATCGAGCCTTTCTGTCGAATGGCAAAACACTGACCGATATCGGCGACCTGGGTGGCGGCTCGGCGGTGGCGTACGCCATCAACGACCTCGGACAAGTCGTCGGCTCCTCGGTTACCGCTGACGGCAGCCATCACCCTTTTCTCTACAGCAACGGTCAGATGATCGACCTGGGTACTCTCGGGTCGCATGGCAACGCATGGTGGAACAGCGCCCAGGGTATTAATAACTTTGGCGTGGTCACCGGGACGTCTTACGACGCTCAGGGTAACTTCTTCGGGTTCGTTTGGAGCAACGGAACGATGACGAAGTTGGGAACTCTCGGCGGTCCCTGGAGCCAGGGGTATGCCATCAACAACAAAGGTCAGATCACCGGCCTTGCTTATACCGCGGATGGCAGCGCCCACGCCTTTATCCGTAATCGTAGAGGCAGGATGAAGGATCTGGGCACTATCGCCGGCAAATTCAGCTCCCTCTGGGGTTTCGGTATTAATGATGCCGGAGTGGTCGTAGGGCAGTCCACATTTCAGGATACGTACCACGCCTTCGTGTATCGCAGCGGGACAATAAGAGATCTCAACACTTTGATTCCAGCCGGGTCGGGATGGGAATTGATCAGCGCCGAAGGCATCAACAATCTCGGACAGATTGTGGGTCTCGGCATGCACCACGGATTGGAGCATGCGTATTTACTGACTCCGCAGTGACCCCAAAGACGGAGTTGGCAAACCGGCTTGCGCTTCCCCAAGCCTGCGCCGCTCTTCAATATGCTTCGCCCGAAAATGGGCCAGAGCCCGCTTCCCCCACGCGCGCACGAAGTAATAGTTCAGGGCCGAGCCGAGAGCGGAGCTGGCAATTGGAATCAGGCGTCCCGCCCACTTCTCGACGACTTCTGTACTGGCTTTGGCCGCGATGCGTTGAATCACCTTCGGCACGAAGCGGTTGACGACCTCTTTTTCGAGCAGCTCCCGGCTGATGTCCACCCCGGCAGCGCTGGCGGCGGCGATCCAGAGTTCGGCGATCTCGTCGTCGGTGTTCATCTCGAAGCCATATACCAGGCTCAGCTTCTGGATGGTCCGCATCGTGATCGCCGATAAGATGCCAAGATCAGGAACGATGGTGATGATCCCGCCCAGTCCGAAGCCGGCGCCTTCCACCGCCGCCAGTTTCATCCCGCTGCGGATGATAGACTCGGCCACTTCGTCCAGCTTCCCCACTTCCAGCGTGTAGACGCCGCGAAAGCTGGCGATCGGCAGGCCATAAGCAACCCGCAGTTGCATGAGGAAGCGGTCAGGATCAACCCTGATGGTCTCATAACCGCGCGTCAGCCCACCGCGGATCGCGCCCTCCGCGCGCCGTCGCAGCCAGGATTTCCTCTCCGCCTCCGGCATTGTGATCGCAGTGTATCAGTTGCATCGTCGCCGGTCGTTAGTCGCTAGTCGTTGGCAACGTGCGACTCGCTACCCACCACTCGCGACTCCCTGTGCTAGCATCATCTTTCCAATGCCATCAGGAAAACTGCACATTGTTCCACTGGGCGGGCTGGGCGAGTTCGGCATGAACTGCATGGCCGTGCGCTGGGGAGACGACATCATTGTCGTGGACGCCGGCCTGATGTTTCCCGAAGCCGAATTGCTGGGCGTAGACATCGTCGTTCCCGACATTTCCTACCTGCTCGAAAACCGGAAGCATGTGCGCGCCATTATTCTCACGCACGGGCATGAAGATCATATCGGCGCCCTGCCCTGGATTTTAGGCGAACTCAACGTTCCCGTCTGGGGCACGGAGTTCACGCTCGCTTACGTGGAAGACAAGCTGGATGAACACCAGCTTCTGGACAACGCCGACCTGCGCGAGATCCGCCCGGGAGAACGATTCAAGATCGGGCCGTTCACGATTCATCCCATCCAGGTCACCCACAGCCTGGTGGACTGCGTCGCCCTGGCTATTCAAACGCCGCTCGGCGTGGTGCTGCATACCGGCGATTTCAAGGTCGACCCCACCCCCACGGACAACCGGCTGTTCGATCTCCACGCTTTCGCGGAATACGGGAAAGAAGGCGTGCTGGTTCTGCTGCAGGACTCGACCAACGCCGAGCGTAAGGGCTACACCCCCAGTGAGCGCGCGGTCCGCCGCAAGTTCGACGAGGTGTTCTCCCACACCCAGCGGCGCCTCTTCATCTCGTGCTTCTCGTCTTCGATTCACCGCATCAAGCTGGCCGTCGATGTGTCGCGCGAGCACGGCCGCAAGGTCTGCTTCATCGGGCGCTCGATGGTAAACTCCTCTGAGATCGCCGAGGATCTGGGTTACATCCAGCTTCCCGAAGGTTTGCTGATTCAACCCGGTGAGATGAAGAACTTCGCCCCGGAAAAGGTCTGCGTGCTAATCAGCGGCACGCAGGGTGAGCCGATGTCGGCCCTGTCGCGGGCCGCTGTGGACAACCACAAGCACGCCAAGATCGAAAAGGGCGACACCGTCGTTCTCTCCTCACGCATTATTCCCGGCAACGAGAAGGGCATCTACCGCATGGTGGACCACCTGTTCCGCCGCGAGGCGCACGTCATTTACGACGACGGCTCTTATCCTCCGGTGCACGTCAGCGGACACGCCAGCCAGGAAGAACTCAAGCTGATCATCAACTTAGTGCGGCCGAAGTACTTCGTCCCCATTCACGGCGAGTACCGCCAACTCAAGCTGCACGCCGAAATGGCGCGCTCCATGCATGGCGCGGTTGGCACGGTGATGTTGATCGAGAGCGGCGACCTCCTCGAGTTTGACGAACTGGGCGCCCGCAAGGCCGGACGCGTGAACGTGGGCCGCGTCTGCATTGATTCGGGCTCGCGCACCGATGTGGTCGAGGACCTCGTCATTAAAGACCGGCGGCACCTGAGCGAAGACGGCTTCGTTCTGCCCATCATCGCGATCAACAAGCTCACCGGGCGCGTCGAGACCTCTCCGGAGATCGTGACGCGCGGCTTCAACCCGGGCGACAACGGCCTGATCGAACGCGCGAGAGAAATTGTCATGGAGACGCTCGAACAGTCCAGCGACGAAGAAAAAGCGGACTACGGCGTGATCAAAGAGAAGATTCGCGCTGACCTGAAGCGCTACATCTCTAAGCAGACCCAGCGGCGGCCGCTGATTATGCCGGTGATACTGGAAATCTGAGAACAGCGTTCACCGTTGTAGATTAGGCAGCATAACAATGACTGCGCGTGTTATAGCCATCGACTGGTCTGGTGCAAGGCAGGGCGCCCCTAAGAAAATCTGGCTTGCGGAGTTTCGTGGCGGGCAACCCTTCGACGTGCCCCGGAACAAGATAGACCCAAGTGAGATCGTCAAGTATCTGGTCTCCACGTGCGCCCAACACCCGAACACGGTTGTGGGAATCGACTTCGCATTTTCCTTCCCTTCTTGGTTCATTGCGGATCAAAGATGCAAGACCGCCAAGGAGGTGTGGGGGCATGTCGAACGGAATGGCGAACGGTGGCTTACAGAATGTAGGGACCCGTTTTGGGGAAAACCAGGACAAAAAAATCCCCGCAGACCAGAAGAACAGCAATACCGAAAGACAGATAGCGATATCCACGTCAAGAGCACCCGCCCGAAGTCTATTTTTCAGGTTGGGGGAGCCGGAGCCGTCGGGACCGGCTCAATTCGCGGTATGCCGATTTTGCGTAGGCTACACGGTGAAGGTTTCTCTATTTGGCCCTTCCATCCTGACGGATGGCCGCGAGTGATTGAAATTTGGCCGAGAGCGCTCACTGGTGAAGTGGACAAAAGCCGATGTAGCGCACGCCGACAGTATATCTCCAGTCGTTATGACTGGTTGCCTGACGAATGGAAGCTGCGCGCCGAGGACTCGGAGGATGCTTTTGATGCTGTCATGTCGGCTATCCAGATGAACAAACACCTTTGCGAATTGGAATCGCTAAAGCAAGAGACGGACCCGCAGTACTTGATGGAAGGGAGGATTTGGCAGCCTGAAACGGCTTGAAATGATCGCGCTCGACGACGTTCACCAAGCACGGGGAAACCCCCTTCCTATTGTTCGGCCTCAACCGTGAGCTTCAATCCCACTGCCTTGGTCACTGCAACCAAGGTGGAAAGCCGAGGGTTTCCGCGAGCCGATAAGGCGCGGTACAGGCTCTCGCGCTCAATGCCAGCGGCTTTGGCGACCTTAGCAATGCCGCCTCGCGCCTCGGCGATGCGTCGCAGGGCGATCAGAAGCACGCTCGGCTCGTCGTCATCCTCCAAGGCAGCGCGGAGGTACTCGGCAGCAAACTCCGGGTTGTCGCGCAGTTCACGAACGGTGGCTTCCTCGTGCGATATGCTCGCCTTGCGTTTCATTGTGTCCTCTCCCTGTAGTCTTTCAGGTATTCGAGCGCGCGCTTGATGTCGGATGACTGCTTGCGTTTATCCCCACCACAAACGTAGTAAGACGCAAGCCCTGCCCACCAGTGCGTAATACACGCGATAGCCCGGCCCCCAATCGATCCGTAGCTCGAATAGACCGCCGCGCAGTGCTTTGCAGTCGCCGAAGTTTCCTGCAGAGAGGCGATCGATCCGGGCCACGAGTTTTGCCCTGGTCCGAACATCTCTCAGTCGTGACAGCCACTCGCCGAAAACATCTCTGCCAGATCTGGTCAGATAGCGGCGAATTTCCATTGCTTGGCTATTGTAACTTATAGATTACAGAGACGCAAGTGCCCGGTTCTTGGGCAGGGTTATTCAGGTCTTTGCCCGGAGTGCCACACAACCAAGACATTGCCGCCTCTTGCAAAAAACTCAGGGACAGGGCACGCTCAAATACTGTTGCGTGGACGCTCTCCGCAAAGGCCTGGGCCCGCGACGAGCACCGACGAACAACAATGATGGTTTCTCTCCACGACATTCGCGCGGCCCAAACCCGCCTGCACGGCATCGCTGTCCGCACGCCCCTGCTCGAATGGACCAGCGTCTCTGACCCTCGCAAGCTCTTTCTGAAGCTCGAAAACCTGCAGCCGATGGGGGCCTTCAAGTTGCGTGGGGCTTACAACAAGATCGTTTCCCTGAGCGACGCGGAGAGGCGCCGGGGAGTCATTTCCTATTCCAGCGGCAATCACGCGCAAGGCGTGGCGTATGCGGCGCGGGCTCTGGGCGTCAAGG
The DNA here is from genome assembly GCA_049273945.1 of Terriglobales bacterium. Taxonomy (GTDB): domain Bacteria; phylum Acidobacteriota; class Terriglobia; order Terriglobales; family Acidobacteriaceae; genus Acidiflorens. The sequence continues at coordinate 53,653 of JBASRS010000015.1, forward strand.
CGATCATCGTCATGCCGGGGAATGCGCCGCCCAACAAGCTCCAATCCACCGCTGCTCTGGGCGCAGACATCGTCAAGGTTGGTCCGGGAAGCGAAGAACGCCGAATCCGCGCCGAAGAGCTGGCCGCCGAGTACGGCTACGCGATCGTGCCTCCTTATAACGACGAAAAGATCATCGCCGGCCAGGGAACAGCGGGGCTGGAAATTCTCGAGCAGCTGCCGGAGGTCGAAACCGTGCTGGTACCGGTGGGTGGTGGCGGACTGATCAGCGGCATTTCCGCCGCGCTGAAGCTCAGCAAGCCCTCGGTGAAAATCATCGGCGTCGAACCGGAGCTGGCCGCCGATGCGCAAGCCAGCCTGCGCGCCGGTCATATCGTCTCCCTCCCGGCCGAGCAGGTCATGCGAACCCTGGCCGACGGACTGCGCACGGAGAGCATCGGCGCCATCAACTTCGAGCACATTCGCGCCTACGTCGATGACATCGTCAGCGTGAAAGAAGACGAGATTCAGCAAGCCATGCGCGCCCTCAGCAGCCAGCCCGAAACCGTGGCGGAGCCGAGCGGCGCAACCGCGGTGGCAGGATTTCTCTTTCACGCGGACGAGTTGCCGCAAACCAGAATTAATGTGGCCGTGATTAGCGGCGGAAATATTGATCCTCAGCTGCTGGCGGAAATTCGAGGAAGTCAGAAGTGAGAAGTCAGATTGCAGAAGTAAAACCAGAGTCCCTCAGCGTCCCGGGTTTACATCTGCAATCTAACTTCTGACTTCTGTAAATTCCGACTAATGGGGGCGCTTTGAGTCGCAGGCATGACTGGCTCGATCAGTTTTTTCAGCTCTCGCAACAGCACACGACCGTCCGCCGGGAAGTGGTTGCTGGACTAACGACGTTCTTCACCATGGCCTATATTGTGGCCGTCAATCCGGCCATCCTCAAGACCGCGGGAATGCCATTAGAAGCGTCGGTCACCGCCACCATCCTGACTGCCATGTTCGGCACCCTGCTGATGGGGCTCTATGCGAAGCGTCCGTTTGCGATTGCGCCCTACATGGGCGAAAACGCCTTTATCGCCTTCACCGTCGTGCACGTGCTCGGGTACACATGGCAGAGCGCGCTGGGCGCCGTGTTGCTGGCGGGGATCATTTTCATCCTGCTCACCATTTTCCGCCTGCGCAAGTGGATGGTGGATGCCATTCCGGTCACCCTTCGCTACAGCTATGCGGTAGGCATCGGTCTGTTTCTCACTTTCATCGGCCTGAATCAGACCGGTATCGTTGCGCTGGGATTCCCCGGAGCACCGGTTCGGCCCGGCCATCTGACGTCGGCTACCGTCCTGCTGGCAATCTTTGGGTTCATGCTGATGACGGTACTCTCCATTCGCCGCTTTCCGGCTGCCATTCTGACGGGCGTGTTAGCGACGGCTCTCCTCTCCTTCGTCACCGGTACCACACCCGCGCCGACGGCCTGGATCAGCCGCCCTCCCAGCCTTGCACCGGTCTTTCTCAAGTTTGACCTGCACAGCATCTTTACCTGGGGATTTTTCCCGGTTGTTCTGACTATCTTCGTAATCGCGTTCGTCGACACCATGGGCACGCTCATCGGAGTCTCTGCGCGCGCTGGCTTTCTCGACAAGGACGGCAACTTGCCGCAGATCGAGCGGCCGATGCTGGCGGATGCGCTGGCAACTACCTTCGCCGCTCTCGTCGGAACCACGACTTCGGGCGCATTCATAGAATCGGCTACCGGAGTGGAGGCGGGAGGACGTACGGGGTTGACCGCCGTCACCACCGCACTCTGTTTTGCAGGGACTCTGTTCTTCGCGCCTTTCATTTCTGCGATTCCTCCGCAGGCCTACGGGCCGGCACTGGTGTTCGTCGGGTTGCTGATGCTGACTCCGATTACGCGGATTCCGTTCGACGATCTCACCGAATTGGTGCCCGCCTTCGGCGTGATCGCTCTCATGGCCTTTACGTATAACGTAGGTATCGGCATGACCGCGGGCTTTGTCCTGTACCCTTTTTGCAAATTGGTTTCTGGGCGGTTGCGGGAAGTTCGGCCGGCGCTCGGGGTGTTGACAGCTTTATCTCTATTGTTCTTTGTTTTCTATCCCTACACGTAATGGTTGAAGGGATGGCGGGAATTCTATGATTCGGTTTGGTGTTGCAGGTTTTGGCCTGCACGCAGTCCGGCGCTTGATGCCGGGCTTTGCACTCGCGCAGAATTGTAAGGTGGTCGCGCTCTCGCGCCGTGACCCGCAGAAAGCTCGCGAGGCCGCGGCGCAATACAACATCCCCTACGTATTTGCTTCCACCGAAGAGCTGTGCCGCTGTCCGGAAGTGGACACGGTGTTGGTTACCACCCCTAACGTTTGCCACCTCAACGACGTTCTGACCGCGGTCGCCGCTCGCAAGCCGGTGCTCTGCGAGAAGCCGATGGGCATGAATGCCGAGGAGTGTCGGAAGATGGTGGAGGCAGCACGCAAGGCGGAAGTGCTCCTCGGGGTGGCGCAGATCTTTCGCTTCGAAGAGAGTACCAAACGACTGCGAGAACGCATCGCCGCAGGCGAGATCGGAAAGCCGCTCTTTGCCCGGGCGGAGTTTTCGTTTCCAGCCAACCACCATGCGAGGATCTGGATCAACGACCGCTCCATCGCTGGCGGAGGGCCAATCGCCGACGTCGGCGTGCACTGCATTGATGCCCTGCGCTGCATCCTTCAGGACGAGGTACAGCGCGTCAGCGTTATTGGCCGCTCGGATGAACATTCCGGAGATGTCGAAGCCGCGGCTATCCTGACGCTGGAATTCCGGCGGGGAACATTGGCCACGGTGCTAGTCTCAACCCGCGCCCAGTATCGGACGCCGTTGGAATTTGTTGGTGGCGAAGGCGTGCTGCGGGCAGATGATGGGCTTACGGTGGATCGTCCGATTACGATCGAGTTGTGGCGTGATCGGCAGTTGGTTGCGACGGAGAGCGTCTCGAATCATCTCGCGTACGCACGACAAGTGGACAGTTTCGCCGGCGCGATCGAAACGTCGCAGAGCTTCCCGGTTCCGGGAGAAGAAGGTTGGCAGAACCAGATCATTCTCGACGCTGCGTTCCGCAGCATGTCGTCTGGGAAGAGTGTGGGAGTAACGATGCTGGAAGGGACCATCGCCTAGATCGCCGCAGAACTTTGCCCCACAAATAAGAAGCGCCCCGGATTCAAAGAATCACGGGACGCCCGAACAGCCCTCCCCCAGAACTGCTCACCGCAAAGGATACGAAAACCCGACTGAGAGGGGAACACCACTTTCGAGGGGTGAGAGATAGCACAAAAGAGCCACTTGCCAAATACTCGATTTTTGGTAGCATCTGACACCCAACGATTGGGTCACACCCAATCGTCCCAGGTTCTGGAAGCGGACTCCCACGAAGTAGCGCTCAAGGCGAGGTCTCCGCCGATTCCAGGAAAACCGAAAGTCAGTGTTGCAAAGTGTGCAGCGAATTTCAGTTGCAGTTCGCAACCACAGCTGAAAGCGGCGCTTAAGTTATTGAAAATGAATGTCAATTTCAGTTTACTGGCTTTGGAAGGGGAGATGCAGGAGACTGCTCAGGCGACCTATCCCTAGCTGCATCTCTCGTCCGGTGAGGACCATCTAGGGGTGACGAAGTTTTGGGAGGAACACATGAGGCGAGTGTTGGTTCTGGCACTGTTGGCATTGGCTTTGCCGATGGCAGCGTGGGCGGACGGGATTGATCTGGTCAATAAGTTTGGCACCATTTCAATATCCGCTGCGGGCATTACATCCAAGGGTTCTCAGCTCAAACAATTCAACGGAGTTGTTGCTGCACCGGGACACTCGCTGGGGTCGGTTTCGTTTTCAACCGGGGCCCTGGTCAGCGGCAGCATCCAGGCCGGTGGGACCTTCTCGGATGCGGGCTCGAGCTTTGTTGTAATTGGCAAGGGCCAGCAGGTACCGCATAAAGGTGTTATTTTCAACGGCGCTTTCGTCGGGCCGGTAGCATGGACGCTGGTGAGCCAGAACGGTCAGAGCCTGACCTACACGCTCAGTGGCACTATCCAAGGTACGCTCTGGAACGGTCGCTTCGTGACCGGAGCAACCACCCAAACTATCTACTCGAGCCAAGGACAACTGTCGCAGGGCATTGGACATATCCGGGTTGGCAACACAGGCATTCTGACGCCTGAGCCTGGCACGCTGGGCTTGCTAGGGACAGGCTTGGTGGCCATCGCTGGCATGGTTCGCCGCAAGCTCTCGACTCGCGCCTAGCCGAGGCTTATTCCGGGTCGCCCAACACACTCAACTCATGGCCCCGCCAAACGGCGGGGTTTTTGATTGTCCGCCAGAATTCTCCCGTCTCCCGCTGGAACTCGCCGACATCCGCTCGCCGGGATTCGTCCTGGTCGTGCCCAAACTCACAATTACAGACACCCCGTAGCCCCAGTCGAGGCCGATATCTCGTTGTGCACCCGTTGTTTTCCAACGACTCCATCCGTTACCGCCGTAACGGCACGCCTCGGGATTGGCGTTGACGTTACTTTTGATCAACCCTACATTCAAGCGAGGGGGTCGTATGAAGGACATCCATGAAGTCTTGCGCCGCAAGCAGGCGCAGTACGCGCAGTTGGGCAAGCAGATCGAGATGCTGCAGCAAGCCGCCGAGAAATTGCGCGAAGTCGCACCCCTGCTTGCCGAGAATGAAGCAGAGGACGACAGCGCGGTGCTGGCAGAAGTAGACGACGACGCCAACGCCATGGCCGCTAAGGCCGGCGCCCAATCCTCGCCCGCGGCCAAACCGGCGCGCAGCACGACTCCGCGCTGGCCGTAGAGCGCAGAGCGGGCAGGAGGCTCCACTTCGATGATATTGCAGGCACTGCTGGTATCGAAGGACGATCTGGCCGCCGAAACGCTGACCCAGGTGTTGGCGAACTTCGGCGTGGCGGTAGATCGCTCCAGTGCGGCCGACGTTGCTGTGGCCCGCCTGGAAGGAGAGCACTTCGACCAGATCATCGTGGACTTTGACGATCCCGGCACCGCTTCGCTGGTGCTGGAGAGCAACCGCCGCCAGGCCAGCCCCAAGCAGGGGAATCCGGCGGTCACGGTTGCGCTGCTGCGTGAAGCATCGCAGATTCGCGCGATTCTTGGCGCCGGCGCTCACTTCATACTGGTCAAGCCGCTCACCCACGATCAGGCGTACGCCACTTTGCGCGCCGCGACCGCGCTGCTGAAACGGGAACGGCGGCAGTCCTTTCGCATTCCCGTGCAGGCGGCGGTTTCCATCCGTACCGAAGAGACTCCTCACCTGGAAGGGATCCTGCTCGACCTAAGCTCCGGAGGCATGGACGTGCTCTCGGCGAAGCCGCTTCCGTCCTCGGCTTTGGCACATTTCTCTTTTGAACTTCCCGACTGCAACGTGCAGGTGGAGGGTGACGCGGAAGTCGCATGGACCAGTGCTAACGGTCAAACCGGACTGCGTTTCCTCGATATGGACCCCCGCATGCGCGAGCAACTCGGTGAGTGGCTGGCTGCGCACTCGCAAGAGGCCTTGCCGGAAGAGCCCGATCCGGTTTCGCATTGCAAATTGACAGACATGAGTCTGGGTGGCTGCTATGTGGAAACCGAGTCGCCGTTCCCGCAGTCGTCCGCCGTTGACCTATGCCTGAAAGCGGCTGGAATGGAGATCCATACCGAAGGCCTGGTCCGGGTCATGCACCCCGCGCATGGCATGGGAATTGAGTTTCCGGCGCGCACCGAAGAACAGCGGAAGAGCGTGGGGGAGTTCATCGATTTCCTGAGCAAGCAGCCGGGCGCCTCGCCGGAACTGGAAATTTCTCCGCGCGCTCTCCTCGCCAGCGCGGAAGAACTGAACCCGAACGGGGAATCGGGATCCGAAAGCGATGACCCTCTTTTGGAATTGCTGCGGACAGGCGACGCGCTCGAGCAGACACAGTTCCTGGAAGATCTCCACCGCCAACGCAACGCGGCAGACGTTAGTCAATAGCAACCGGGCGCAAAGCACCCTCCGAATCGATTCCAGTCATAAGAACCGGGGACCAGGCCGGCACCCCGTCTCTGGTGCGGCCCAGCCCCCGGCGGTCTGTTCCACCTCGATGACCCCAGCCTAGCGCAAAACGCCGCTGGCATTATTTCGCTACGGTTAATTTTTCGGAAATTTTCAGATGCAATAGAATTGCAGCGCGCGGAGGCCTGTCAGCCGAGCCTGTATCTCAGGCACGCAAGACTGCCCCTACATGTCGCTTCCCTTCTCCAAGGTCCCGATTTGGCGCTGGCTTGCGCTCGGTGCGATCTCCTTTCTGGCCTTGACCCCATTTTTCTGGCGCGGAATTCCTTCCGGCCACGATTTCGAATTTCACCTATTTTCGTGGATGGAAGTGCTCGGCCAGTGGAAGCAGGGGATTATCTATCCGCGCTGGGCGGCACTGGCGCATTGGGGATATGGAGAAGCGCGCTTCCTGTTTTACCCTCCGGCCTCGTGGGCGCTGGGCGCTGCCCTGGGAGCACTCCTGCCCTGGAGGTTGGTGCCCGGGGCCTATTCCTGGATTGCACTCACTCTAGCGGGCGCCTCCATGTACAAACTTGCCCGGGAGTGGCTGCCGGAGCCCGATGCGCTGTTTGCGGCTGCGCTATTTGCCGTCAATCCCTATCATCTGGTCATCGTCTATTGGCGGAGCGCCTTCGCGGAACTGCTGGCAGCGGCTTTGCTGCCGCTTCTGCTGTTGGGGTTGCTGCGGCTTAGCGAGCCCGGCTTACGGCCAGTGTTGTGGTTGAGTGCGATCCTGGCCGCCGCCTGGCTCACGAATGCTCCAGCCGCCGTCATGATTCATTACTCCGTTGCTGCCATGGCGTTGCCCATGGCGGTGCTCGAGCGATCCTGGCGCCCGCTGCTGCGGACGGCGCTGGCCATCGTCCTGGGCGCCGGATTGGCATCGTTCTACCTGATTCCAGCCGCCTACGAAGAGAAATGGATCAACATTAGCGAGGTGCTCGCCCCGGGGGTACGTCCGCAGGATAACTTTCTCTTCACCAACATTGCCGATCCGGAGCACAACCAGTTCAACCGGTTGATCTCGACCGTGGCCGCCGCGGAAATCGGGGCTCTGGCTCTGGTCATCTGGTTTTACCGCGCCTGGCGACGGCAGGAAAGGAAACCATGGATTCTCCTTGCCTGCTGGGGTGGCATGGCCGCGCTGATCATGGTTTCGATCACCAGCCCGCTCTGGCAGCACCTTCCCAAGCTGCGCTTTGTGCAGCTGCCCTGGCGCTGGCTATTGTGTCTGAATGTCGCGTTGGCAATGCTGCTGACGAAGTCCCTGCGCCGCTGGAGCCTGCGCACACTGGCCAGCGCCACCCTGTTGGCGGTGGTGGTGATCGCCGGTTATCGCATCCAGCCACCCTGGTGGGATTCGGCGGGCGACATTCAGGAGATGCACGAGGCGGTATCGGATGGCACGGGCTACGAGGGTACGGACGAGTATGTCCCGGCGGGCGCCGATCCCTACGAATTGAACAAAGATCTGTCTCCGGTTACCGACTCTTCCGGAACGCCGAAGCGAACCGAAGTCTTGCAGTGGGGGCCGGTCGAGAAACACTTGGTCGTGCACACTTACGCTGAGGAGCTGTTGGCGTTGCGGCTTTTCAACTATCCGGCGTGGGAAGTCAGCCTCAATGGGAAGCGCGTCGAAACACAAACCGCCGCAGTGACCGGTCAGATGGAGATTCCGGTTCCCGCTGGCCGAAACGACATTCGCCTCCACTTCGGCCGGACCCGTGATCGCACCATTGGCGGGCTGGTCTCTCTGCTCAGTTTTGGCGTACTGCTCGCTACGTGGATCAAGACGCGCGTGAAATCTGCCGTTGGTGGAAGCCGCATGACGGCGCGGCGCGTCCTTGTCGCCACCTCAAATCCCGGTAAGCTACGCGATTTCGCCGGCGCTGCCGAGCCCTGCGGCATCCTTGTTGCCGCCGTTCCCCACTTCTCTTCCCTGCCCCCGGTTGTCGAAAATGGCGCTACCTTCGAGGCCAATGCCCGCAAGAAGGCCGAGGCCTACAGTCTGGCCGTTCCCGGTGAAGTGGTGCTTGCGGATGATTCCGGCCTGGAGATTGACGCTCTGGGGGGAGCGCCCGGAATCCATTCCGCACGCTACGCCGCCTGTGCACCGCATGCCGCCGAAAGCAACACCGATGACGAAGCCAACAACGCCCGGGTGCTGCGCGAGCTCGCCGGTGTGTCTCGGGAAAAGCGCACCGCGCGCTTTGTCTGCGTGCTGGCCGTAGCCCGCGACGGCCGCACGCTTCAGACCTTCGCAGGTACAGCAGAAGGTGTCATCCTGGACGCTCCCCGCGGCCACAACGGCTTCGGCTACGATCCCTTGTTTTATTTCCCGCAGATCGGCAAGACGTTCGCGGAACTGACAGCGGTCGAGAAATCGCATTACAGCCACCGCGGAGCAGCCTTCCACAAATTCCTCGCATGGCTCAGTGAATCCGGCCCAGTGCTTTCTTGACTCCCCACTCGGCCAACCAACATAATGAAAGGTTGCTTTCCTCATACCGGATCTCATAAGGAGCAGTCATCGTCGCGTCAACACCCCAGTCCGTGGCTCCCAAGATTCAAGCGGGCGTTGCCCCGCTCAGAGCCGGAGAAGGCACCTCATTCTGGCTACGGCGGCTGCATTCGCTCACCGGCATCGTGCCCATCGGACTCTTTCTGCTCGAGCACTTTATCTCCAACTACGAAGCCTTCAAAGGCGCCGACGCTTACGCCAAGCAGGTTGCCTTCCTGAACAGTCTGCCCTTCCTCCTAGGGCTCGAGTTGTTCGGCATCTGGATTCCGATCCTTTACCACTCCCTCTACGGCGTGTACATCTGGTATCGCGGCGAGACCAACGTCGGCGATTACCCCTGGACCGGCAACTGGCTCTACGCCGCGCAGCGCTGGACTGGCATCGTTGCCCTCATCTACATTGCCCAGCACACCTACTATTTGCGCTTCACCGGTGTGCATCTGCCCACGCACCCGGCGGCGGCGTTTTCGAAAGTGCAGGGAGAATTCCAAAATCCGTGGATGATCGCCTTCTACGCCCTCGGCATCGTCGCGGCTTCGTGGCACTTCTCCTACGGATTGTGGCTGTTCGCGGCGAAATGGGGCATCACCACTGGCGAAACCGCCCGCCGCCGTTTCGCCTACCTTTGCCTGGCGCTGGCGCTGGGACTGGTCGCCATCGGAGCGGCCAGCATGTATGGCTTCTTAAAGGCTCCTTATCACCCCTGGGAACCGAATACGACGAACGAAAACATCGTCATGCGATAACGGACGGCCTTATCCCGTCCGACAGGACTTATACAGATGGCAGCAACTCCGAAAATCATCGTGGTGGGCGGCGGACTGGCGGGGCTTGCCGCCGTCATCAAGATTGCCGAGATGGGTGGCGCGGTGGATCTGTTCTCCATCGTCCCCGTGAAGCGGTCGCATTCCGTCTGTGCGCAAGGCGGCATCAACGCCGCCAAGAACCTGAAGGGCGAAGGCGATTCCACCTGGCAGCACTTCGATGACACCATTTACGGCGGAGACTTCCTCGCCAACCAGCCTCCCGTCAAAGCCATGTGCGAGGCGGCCCCCGGCATCATTGACCTGCTCGACCGCATGGGTGTCACCTTCAACCGCACTCCCGAAGGCCTGCTCGACTTTCGCCGCTTCGGCGGCACGCTTTACAACCGCACCGCCTTCGCTGGCGCCACCACGGGACAGCAACTCCTTTACGCGCTCGACGAGCAAGTGCGCCGCTACGAGTCCGAAGGCAAGGTCAAGAAGTACGAGCACTGGGAGTTTCTCTCCGCCGTGCTCGACGGCAACCGCACCTGCCTCGGCATCTGCGCGATGGATCTGCGGACGATGGAGGTCCGCGCCTTCCCAGCCGACGCGATCATCATCGCGACCGGCGGCATTGGCGCGATCTTCGGCAAGTCAACCAACTCGGTAGTCTGCACCGGATCGGCACAATCGGCGCTCTATCAGCAAGGCTGCTACTACGCCAACGGGGAGTTCATCCAGGTTCACCCCACATCCATTCCGGGAGAAGACAAGCTGCGCCTGATGTCCGAGTCCGCTCGCGGAGAAGGCGGACGCGTCTGGGTTCCGAAAACTCCGGGCGACAAGCGCGATCCCAAGGCTATTCCGCAAAGCGAGCGCTGGTATTTCCTGGAAGAGTGGTATCCGAAGTACGGAAACCTGGTGCCGCGCGACGTGGCGACGCGCGCCATCCACAAAGTTGTTTACGAGCACGGCCTCGGCATTGACGGCAAGCCCATGGTTTATCTCGACCTGACCCACATTGATCGCAAGGTGCTCGACCGCAAGCTCGAAGGCATCCTCGAAATTTACGAAAAATTTGTCGGCGACGATCCGCGTGACACGCCCATGAAAATCTTCCCCGGCATGCACTACACCATGGGTGGCCTGTGGGTGGATTACAAGCAGTCCACCAACGTCCCGGGCGTTTTCGCCGCGGGGGAGTGCGAATACCAGTACCACGGCGCCAATCGACTGGGTGCGAACTCGCTGGTGTCATGCATCTTCGGCGGATTCGTCTCCGGGCCGGCCGCGATGCAGTACGCCCGGGGCGCACCGAAGGCCGCCAGCAACGGTCACTACGATGCAGAGCGCAAGCGCCAGGAAGCGATCAACGCCGGCCTGATGAGCGCTGACGGCAAAGAGAATCCGTTCCTGCTCTGGCGCGAACTCGGCGAGCTGATGACGAAGGATTGCACCGTCATTCGCTACAACAAGAACCTCAAGGGGACCGACGCCAAGCTGGTCGAACTCCTTGAGCGCTTCCAGCAGATCAACCTGAGCGACCGCACGCAGTGGGCGAACACGACCGTCGCGTTCGCGCGCCAGCTTTACAACATGCTGCAACTGGCGCGGGTGATCGCGCAGGGAGCGGCCATGCGCGACGAGTCGCGTGGCGCCCACTACAAGCCCGACTTCCCCGATCGCGATGACAAGAACTGGATGAAGACAACCAAGGCGACTTTTGCGCCCGATGCGGATGAGCCCAAGTTTGAGTTTGAGCCGGTGGACGCGTCGCTGATTCCGCCGCGACCCAGGAAGTATGACATCGCGAAATAGAGGCGACCATGTTTGAGCAACTGGATAACACAAAACCGAAGCGGCCAATGTGGCCGGCATGGGCAGGGCTGATCCTTGGTGCGTTAACGTTTGCGCAGGGCATCTATGCTGAGCTTCGGCACAATGGCTTGGCTTTGGTGTGGTTAGTCACAGGAGCTGGCTGGTTGCTCATTTCGGGCTTTGCTTTGCTGAGGCGAGAGTCCCCTGACAAGAAGAGCTAAAGGCTAAGAGCTAATGGCTAACAAATCCGTCATCATCAAAATTAAGCGCCAGCTCACCCCCGACGCCAAGCCGGTCTGGGAAGAGTTTGATGTCCCCAACCGACCCGGCATGAACGTCACTTCTGCCCTCATGGAGATCGCCGCCAACCCCGTCACTCGCGACGGTAAGAAGACCACGCCTGTCACCTACGATTCGAATTGCCTGGAAGAAGTCTGCGGCTCGTGCGCCATGCTGATCAACGGCAAAGCGCGCATGGCCTGCTCTGCCCTGCTCGACAAGTATGACCAGCCCATCAAGCTGGAGCCGTTATCGAAATTTCCCCTGGTCCGCGATCTCTCCGTCGATCGCAGCGTGCTCTTCGAGAACCTGAAGAAAGTGAAGGCCTGGGTCCCGGTGGACGGAACTTACGACCTTGGCTCCGGCCCGCGCCTAACGATGGAGGACCAGGAAGAGTCCTACCCGCTCTCGCGCTGCATTTCGTGTTGTTGCTGCATGGAGGCCTGTCCGCAGTTCAACGAGTCCACCGGCTTCGTCGGCGCCGCCGCCATCTCCCAGGTCCGCCTCTTCAACACCCATCCCACCGGCAAGGCGCTCAAGCGCGAGCGCCTCTCCGCCCTGATGGGCGACGGCGGCATCCACGAATGCGGCTACGCCCAGAACTGCGTCGAGATCTGCCCGAAGGACATTCCGCTCACCAAGTCCATCTCCGAGGTCGGCGGCCAAGTGATGAGGCAGGCCATCGGCGATTTGTTCAGGAAGTAAACTTTGGGCGGCCGCCTTTGGGCAGTCGGTTCTGGAATCGGAGCCTCGGCCTTGGGTTCCGCGATCGGAACTCGGGCTGTCTTGATTTGGGATTTTCCGCGCAAGTGCAACTTTGGTAGGAACGTCGATCCCCTAAAGCCTTGAGCCCAAAGTCCCCGCCCAGAGCCCGATTCAGCCCGTAACCTGTTACCGGTAACTCTCCTCCGTAACCCCTCCTGGGTCGATTCCTGCAGATGAACTTGACCCGCTGGGTTAGAATAACGGCTCCTTCTGGATTTTGGGGATTGTCCCAAAGGCCAGGAGCTTCCTCGATGACTCAAGGGCTGAAGCGCCACAAGTCGCTGTTCGCGCTCCTTCTTGCGCTGCTGTTTGCGCAGGGAGCGGCCTTTGCTCTGCACAGCACCGAGCCCAATCGCGCCACCGCTAAGCCCCATCGCAAATCAAGCCATCATCGACGCCTGCGCTGGAGCCCGATGTTCCGGCCCTCACACGACTCGCTGCTGCGCCAGAACGAGGAAATCGACCGCCTTGACCTGCCGCGCATTCAGGATGACGACCAACTGGAAGAACTGAAGGCGTCTCACGCGCTCGTCCCGATCGTCGAAAGCGAGTCACTGAAGATCGAGCACCGGCTCGATCCCGCGCGCCGCTACTGCCGTCCGTGGACACGCGACTTCGTCGAAGATCTGAGCCAGGCCTATTACAAGCAGTTCCACGCTCAGATCCAGGTGAATTCGGCAGTGCGTACGGTGAAGGTCCAGAAAAAACTTCGCCGCCATAACCGCAACGCGGCCCCAGCCGAAGGCGATACGGCGTCTTCGCATCTGGCCGGCGTCACGGTGGACCTGCAACGCCGCGGCATGTCGAAGCAGCAAGTACACTTCGTGGAGCGCTACCTGTTCTACCTGCGCGCTCTCGGACTGGTGGAACCGGAAGAAGAACGCCGCCAGTGGGTCTTCCACGTGATGGTTTCTGACCGTTACAGCGACTGGCGTCAAAGCCAGACGTTGTTCCCGCTGCAACGTGCGGCCGAAACCGAGACTGCCATGGGCGGCACGAACTGAAACTTTCCCGCTTTTCCTCTTCTCTCCTGTAGAATCCCCGTCACGATATGAGACATTCCACTTGCTTCCTTGTCTTTGTGCTGTCCCTCACCCTTGCAGCACAAGCTCAGAATTCAGATGCTGTGGTCAGCGCCAAAGCACGCCAGATTCATGATTCGGCGTTGATCGTTGACACCCACGCCGACACGCCCCAGCGCTTCCTCGATGGGAACTTCGACATCGGATCGACCGATCCCAAAGACTACGGCCACATCAGCCTCGACAAAGCGAAGGCCGGCAACCTGGGCGCTGAGTTCTTTTCCATCTGGGTGGAACCGGAGACCAACCAGGGCCACTTCGCCCGCCACACGCTCGATCTGATCGATTCCGTCTATGAGCAGGCGGCCCGTCATCCCGATCGCATGACAATGGCCTTCAGCACGGACGACATCGAGCGCACCCACCAGCAGAACAAACTGGCCGCGCTGTTGGGCATCGAAGGCGGCCACTCGATCGAAAACGACATCCGCGTGCTGCGAGAATTCTATCGCCTGGGCGTACGCTACATGACGCTGAGCTGGTCGAATACCAACGAGTGGGCCGATTCTTCCGGCGACATCAACAATCCCAAGGTCGAGCACCACAACGGACTCAGCGATTTCGGCAAGCAGGTTGTGCTCGAGATGAACCGCCTCGGCATGCTGGTGGACATCTCGCACGTCGCCGACAAGACTTTCTATGACACGATTGCCGTCACCAAAGCTCCGGTGATCGCTTCGCACTCTTCGGCTCGCGCCCTCTCCAATCATCCGCGAAACATGACCGACGACATGCTGCGGGCGGTGGCCAAGAACGGTGGTGTGGTGCAGGTCAACTTCTACAACGCCTTCATTGACGAGGACTATCGCAAAGCAGCCGAAGCGCAGAGCAAAGACCGCAATGCCGCGGTAAAGGCCTATACTGACCAGCTCAAGGCCGCGGGAAATACAGTCACCTATCTTGATGCCGATCGTATCGAGCGCGAGTGGGCTGCGAAGATTCCGCGTCCTCCGCTCAAGTCGCTGATCGATCATATTGACCACATCGCTAAAGTTGCCGGTGTGGATCACGTGGGCCTGGGGTCCGACTTTGACGGGGTCAGCGGCGCGACCCCGCAAGGTATCGATTCCGCGGCCGATCTGCCCAAGATCACGCACGCTCTGCTCGACCGTGGCTACAGCGCTGACGACATCCGGAAGATTCTCGGCGGCAACCTGCTGCGGGTATTCCGCGAGGCCGAACGGATCAGCCGCGAAATGCAGGCAACGGCAAGCCAGCAATAGCAGCGCCGCCGCCCTTGCCCGCGCCGGGCTTGGTACAATCGGTGTTTGCCAAAACCATCCGAGGAACAACCATGCGAACCCTTTTCTGCACGTTTGCCCTTATAACTGCCACTTCCCTTCTCAACTTCAGCCAAACCACGCCGGCCAAGCCGCCTGTTAGAACGCCCATGGCTACTCCATCCGCCGAGCCCACCGCTATCCTCCACACTACAGCCGGTGACATGCATTGCAGGCTGTTCGAAAAACAGGCCCCCATCGGTGTTGCCAACTTCATCGGTCTCGCGGAAGGCACTAAGGACTGGACCAATCCCGTTTCGCATGCCAAGAAGCACGGCGTCCCACTCTACGACGGCACCATCCTTCACCGCGTGATCCCGGAATTCATGGTTCAAGGAGGCGATCCCGCCGGCAACGGCGCCGGCGATCCTGGATACGAATTCAAGAACGAAACGTCGCCGGACCTGAAATTCGATCGCCCCGGCCGCCTTGCCTATGCCAACTCTGGCCCTGACACCAACGGCTCGCAGTTCTTTATCACCGAGGATGTCGCCCACAGCGCGCATCTAAGCGGCCACTACACCATCTTCGGGCAGTGCGATCCCGCGAGTGTCGAACTGGTAAAGAAAATCGCCCGCATGGCCAGCGATCCCAGCAACAACCGGCCGTTTCATCCGGTCAAGATCACCCATATTGAAATTCAGCGCGGCGCGGCGGCCGCCAGGCCTGCGCCGCCCAAGGCCGCCGCTGGGACGAAGCCATCTGCAGCCGTAAAAAAGCGGGCACAACCGCAGCAATAAATCACCCATTGGAAACGCGAGGGAAATTCATGGCACGCACACCCGGCACTTACGCAGTTTTTCAGACCAGCGAAGGCAACATCGTTTGCCGCTTGTTTGAGAAGGACGCTCCGAAAACGGTCGCCAACTTTGTCGAACTAGCCGAAGGCAAGCGCGAGTGGACTCACCCCAACACGCGCAAGAAAAGCAACGACGCGCTCTACAACGGCACTATTTTCCACCGCGTCATCCCCAATTTCATGATCCAGGGCGGAGATCCCCAGGGCACCGGCATGGGTGGTCCGGGGTATCTGTTCGAGGACGAAACCAAAGGCTCGCCGCACCGTTTTGACAGAGCGGGAAAGCTGGCCATGGCCAACGCCGGCCCCAACACCAATGGATCGCAGTTTTTCATCACCGTGGCCAACACCGAATGGCTGACCGGCAAGCACACCATTTTCGGCGAGGTGGTCGAAGGGCACGACGTGGTGGAGATGATCTCCAAGGTAGCTCGCAACCGCCAGGACCGCCCCAACAAAGATGTCATCGTCACGGCGCTGACGATCGAACGTAGCTAGCACTGGCAAGATCTTACTGCAGAGTGCTGGGGACCTAGTGCGGGAGGATCGCCCCGCGTCCCACTGGGCTACGCCCTAACGCCCGTTCGAGAAAGTGGGCCTCAACACATGCTGTTCCGCAATATTCTTTATAATTGATGACTTCTCTACTGGTAGCGGAGGCTCGCAGTCATGGCAGCGTTTAACGGAGTCCCCGTCCCGGCCGATGGACAGCGGATCGAATATAGCGACGGAAAATACCGCGTCCCCGACCGCCCCATCATCCCATTCATTGAAGGGGACGGCACCGGCCGCGACATCTGGAAGGCCTCGGTCCGCGTCTTCGACGCTGCGGTTGAAAAAGCCTACGGCGGAAAGCGCGCCGTCGCGTGGTACGAAGTTTTTGCCGGCGAGAAAGCTAAGGCGCGCTTTCAGAACTGGCTGCCTGACGACACCGTTAATGCCATCCGCGAGTTTCGCGTCGCCATCAAGGGTCCCCTGACCACGCCCGTGGGCGGCGGAATCCGCTCTCTCAACGTGGCGCTGCGCCAGCTGCTTGACCTGTACTGCTGCGTACGCCCGGTGAGGTACTACCACGGTGTGCCTTCCCCGGTGAAACATCCCGAACGCATGAACGTGGTCATCTTCCGCGAGAATACCGAAGACGTTTACGCCGGGATCGAATGGGAGCAAGGCACGCCCGAGGCCGCTCGGCTTATCGAATTCCTAAACAAAGAAATGCTGAAGGGCGGCAAGAAGCAGGTGCGTCTCGACTCCGGCGTTGGCATCAAGCCGATGTCGGTCACCGGCACGAAGCGACTGGTGCGGATGGCCATCCAGCACGCCCTGGAAAGCGGACGCAAATCCGTCACGATCGTCCACAAGGGCAACATCCAGAAATTTACCGAGGGCGCTTTCCGCAAGTGGGGCTACGAACTGGCCACCGAGGAATTCCGTGACCAGGTCATCACCGAGCGCGAAAGTTGGATTCTCGACAACAAGGACAAGAACCCCAATCTCACGGTCGAGCAGAACGCGAACCTCATCGAACCCGGCCTGGAATTCGCCACCGACGATTTCCGTCAGTCGCTTTACCAAGAAGTGAAGGGCTGCCTGGATTCGATCTACGTGACGCACGGCAAGGGCGCCTGGAAAAAGAAGCTGATGATCAACGATCGCATCGCCGACTCGATCTTCCAGCAGGTCGTTACCCGGGCCGACGAATACAGCGTCTTGGCGACGCCCAACCTGAACGGAGATTACATCTCCGACGCCTGCGCGGCGCAGGTCGGCGGGTTGGGCATCGCGCCCGGCGCGAACATCGGCGACGGCTATGCCATCTTCGAAGCGACCCACGGCACGGCTCCCAAGTACGCCGACAAGGACGTGATCAATCCCGGTTCGGTCATGCTCTCGGGCGTGATGATGTTCCGCTTCCTTGGCTGGACGGAAGCCGCCGATTTGATCGAGCACGGCCTGGAGCGCACCATCGAGCAGAAGAAAGTGACCTATGATTTCGAGCGCCTGATGGAAGGCGCGACCAAAGTCAGGACCAGCGAATTCGCGAGCCACATCATCGAAAACATGGGCGCGGCGGTAGCCACGGCAGCGAAATGATTCACGCACTCCTCCGTGCCCCGGTGTCCTCCTTGGTAAAGGGCTTAGGCCGTATTCATCGAAAGGAACTTCATGCACAAGAAAGTAACCGTTGTTGGTTCCGGAAACGTGGGTGCGACCGCGGCACATTGGATCGCTTCGAAGGAACTGGCCGACGTCGTACTCATTGACATCATCGAAGGCGTGCCCCAGGGCAAGGCGCTCGACCTCCTCCAGGCCATGCCCATTGAAAAGCGCGACTGCCACATCCTCGGGACGCAGGACTACGCCGACACCGCCAACTCCGACATCGTGGTCATCACCGCCGGTATTCCGCGCAAGCCGGGCATGAGCCGCGACGACCTGCTCAACACCAACCACAACATCATGAAGGATGTGGTCGGCAAGGCGGTTAAGTACTCGCCCAACTGCATTCTGATCATTGTCTCGAATCCGCTCGACGCCATGGCGCAAGCTGCCTACAAGATGAGCGGCTTCCCGCGCGAGCGAGTGATCGGCATGGCGGGCGTGCTCGACTCCGCGCGTTTCCGCGCGTTCATCTCGATGGAACTCAAGGTGAGCGTCGAGAACGTCACCGCCTTCGTCCTCGGCGGACACGGCGACACCATGGTCCCGCTCGCCCGCTACTCGACCGTCGCCGGAATTCCGATCACAGAATTAATGGACAAAGCCACGGTTGACCGCCTGGTGCAGCGCACCCGTGACGGCGGCGCCGAGATCGTGAAACACCTCAAGACGGGATCAGCCTATTACGCGCCGTCGGCAGCGGTCGCCGAGATGGTCGAGGCGATCCTGAAAGACAAGAAGAAGATCCTGCCCTGCGCCGCCTACCTGAACGGAGAGTACGGGATCCACGGTCTGTATGTGGGCGTCCCGGTCAAGCTCGGCGCCAAGGGGATCGAGCAGATTATCGAGATCAAACTCACGCCGGAAGAAAAAGCTGCCTTGGACAAGAGCGCGGCGGCGGTAAAGGAATTGGTAGGCGTTATCAACGTCTAGGCTTCACCCGCTTTCCCTATGGAGACGCAGTTCGCGGCGTCTCCGCAGGTTCTTGCGGATCGCTACCCGTTCAACCCCTTCCACGCTGGCCCGTTGCTGGATATAGTGTGTGAGGTCAATCCCTCGCGATGGACTTCGATCAGCTCGAAATCTTTCTCGAAGTAGCGCGGCTGTCCAGCTTCTCGCGCGCGGCCGAGAAACGTTTCCGCACACAGCCCGCGATCTCCTCGCAGATCCGCGCGCTCGAGGAGGAAGTTGGCGCCCGGCTGCTCGACCGATCCGGAGGCCGCGTCTCGCTGACCGTGGCCGGGAAGCTCTTTTTCAAATATGCCGCAGAGACGCTCGAAGAGCGCAAGGCCATCCTCACCGCAATTGCGGAAACCGAACATGTGCCGCGCGGCGAGATCGTGGTCGGCGCCAATGAAGGCACCTGCCTGCACATCCTGCCCGAGGTGTTTGCCCAGTTCAAACGTAACTACCCGGACGTCGCGGTCAACATCAAGCGCTCGGATTACGGGAAGATTTTGGAGTCGGTCAGCGACAACTCCGTGGACTTTGGCGTGGTCTCGCTGCCGGTGAACGACAACCGGCTGCAGTGTGTGCTGATCCACCGCGACGAACTGGTCGTCATCACACCGCCCCGCCATCCACTGGCCGCGAAGCAGCAGGTTACAGTCGCGGAGGTCGCCGCTTACCCTCTGGTGGTGCCGAAGGCGGGACACACCCGCGACGCGCTGGAAACCTTGTTCTACGACCGGCAGCTGAAGCCGCATTACGCGATGGAACTGGACTCGAGTGAATTGCTGAAGCGCTTCGTGGCGGCGGACGTTGGTGTGGGCTTTATCGCGCGCTCCAATATTCAGGAGGACATTCGGGCCAATGCACTGTGCGCGCTGGCGTTGTCCGACGGGCAAATCCGGCGCGACCTGGCGCTCGTCTTCCGCAAGGACAAATCTTTGAGCCGGGCTGCCAAGGCCTTCATTGACATCGCGGTGAAGCAGAAGAATTTTTCGACTGCTCCCTCCAAACGTGCACGATGAAGAAAACGGTCATTTTACTTCTAGTGTCGTTGCTGCACCCGGTGGCAGCCGAGTCTCAGAAGCCTGCCGGCAGCAAGACCAGCGTGGTCACAGCCTACAAGCTGGTTGGGCTTAAAGTCACAGGTACGCAACGCTATAGCGAAAGAGAGATTCTGCCTGCCAGCGGGCTGCAATTGGGCCAGAACGTCGGCGAAGCGGATTTCAAAGAAGCTGCCCGGCGGCTCGGTGACACGGGCCTGTTTACGGATGTCGCCTATTCGTTTTCGTACTCTTCGGCGGGCACCAAGCTCGAGTTGCAGCTCACCGACACCGACCAGGGCAAGCTGGTACCGGCACACTTCGAAAATTTCGTCTGGTTCACAGATGCGGAACTGCTCACTGAACTTCAGCGCCGGGTTCCTCTGTTCAAGCAGGTTCTACCGGTGGCGGGAGCGCTTCCGGACCGAATCGAAGAGGGCCTGCAGGCGATTCTCGACGAAAAGCAAATTCCGGCGCGCGTGGACTACCTGCGCGAAGGCCGGCAGGACGGCGGCGACCTGATCGGGATCGCCTACCGAGTCACGGAAATTGCGATCCGTGTTCGCAACCTAGAGTTTCCTGGAGCCTCCCCGGAGCATGTCCCGCTGCTCACGACGGCAGCTCGGAGAGTCTCTGGAGCGGAATATGCGCGCTCATCCTTGGCCGCAGTCGCGCACTTTGATTTGCTGCCGGTGTACCTCCAGCGCGGATACTTGAAGGCGTCGTTTGCAGCTGCTGACGCGCGCGTGGTAACGCAATCTGGTGGCGAGGTCGAGGTGGACGCGATCCTGCCGGTGACACCGGGAAGGGTTTATTCCACGTCCGGCGTCGAGTGGAAAGGCAACTCGGTGCTGAAGGTTGAGGATCTGCAAAACCTGATCCATCTGCCCATCGGCCAGCCTGCGGACGCGATGCGCCTGGTGAGCGACCTCGAGAATGTAACCAAGCTCTATCACACCCGGGGCTACATGGTCGCCCGCATTACCCCCCTGCCACTCATGGATGACGACAAGAGCACAGTCCATTACGACCTGACCGTCGTGGAAGGCGATCAGTTCAAGATGGGCGAACTCGAAATCCTGGGGCTGGACTCGCAGGCCAGAGCTCACCTGCAAGCGGCCTGGAAGCTGCGCGAGGGAGAACCGTACAACGGAGAGTATCCCAAGAAGTTCCTCGATGAGACCTCCCGCCTGCTTCCCGCCGGCGTACCCTGGGGCATCACTGTCCACGAAGCTGTGAACGAAAAGGACAAGACCGTGGACGTCACTTTGCGGTTCACGGCGAGATGACATGAAAAGTATCTGTAACGAACCCGAGTTTCGATCAATCTGAGAGGACAGGCCACGGATGGAACGTGGCGAACCTTAACAGGAGATATTAAAATAATGAAAGTAAGCAGGTTTGCGATCGCCGTTCTTGGAATTCTATTGCTCGCGGGGCTGGCAGCCATGCCCGCCCTCGCCGCCGACAAGACCCTCACGGGCAAAGTGAGCGACGCCATGTGCGGAGTTAAACACCAGATGGCCGGCAACGACGCCGCCTGCACCCGCGAGTGCGTAAGGCAGGGTTCGAAGTACGCTCTGGTGGTGGGCGATAAGGTTTACACCCTCGAGACCACGGACAAGGCCGCGCTCGACAAGCTGAATGAGCTGGCAGGGTCGGCGGCGAAAGTGACGGGGGAGGTTAAGGGCGACACGATCGCGGTGAAGTCGGTGGCGGCCGGATCGTAAGAACAGTTGCCGGTTGGCGGCGTCGGAGAAAGCAGATCCTTCGCTTCGTTCAGGATGACAACTTCGCTGGTAAGAAAGGTTGCAAAAGGAAAACCGGCGGCCCGGGCCGCCGGTTTCTTATTTGTTTGACCAGGCTTTAATTCTGTTTCTGGTCTTCGCGCCGTTTCAGGGTTGGGCGGTCGTCGTCTGCGCTCTTATCGTCCTTGCCGGACTTGTCTTTGGTGGAAGTGCGGCGCAGGCTCGGCTTGCTTCCTTCTTTCTCGTCCACGACCTTGTGCCGGTTCTCGATGGCGGCCAGGCGGGATTTCACGTCGTCGAACTCCGAGGTGGAGACAACATACTGCGGACGCGCCGGCAGAATCTTGCCAATCTCTTCCTGCGACTTCTCGATCCGGTCAGGCGTCTGCGGATGGGTCGCGAAGGCGCGGGCTAAGGTGCCGGGCTTCCGCTTCTCTTTCGCCTGGAGTTTCTCGAAGAAGCTGACAAACGCCTGCGGATCGTAGCCCGTCTTGTACATGTACTGCAGGCCGAGGAAGTCGGCTTCCGCCTCGAAGCCGCGTGAGAAGCTCAGGAAAGTCATGGGGAGCGCCAGGCCCGCCGCCGACCGCACCGCGTAGCCGATGCCGCCTCCCATAAAGATCAGCGGAATCGTGCCGATGTTGGCCCACTGCGCCCGGGTAATCTGGCGGGTGGCGTGCCGGGCAGCCACGTGCGCAATCTCGTGGGCCATCACACCGGCGAGTTCGGCTTCTTCGTCGGCCGCCAGGATCAGCCCGGAATTGACGAAGAAGAAGCCACCGGGAAGCGCGAACGCGTTCACTTCATCGGAATCGATCACCTTGATGGTGAACGGTACTTGCGCATCGGAATTCCGCACCAGGTTTTGTCCGATCCGGTTCACGTACTCGGTGATCACCGGATCCTGCACCATCTTTACGCTGGCCTCAACCTGCTGGGCGTATTCCTTGCCCATGCGGATCTCCGTCTCCAGCGAATACCAGTTGCCCATGCCGCGGCCGCCGACCTTGCGGTTGCCGATGGCATCCACGTCGTTCTTGCTGCCGTCATGCTTGACCTTGCTGTCGTCGGGTTGCTGGATGGGAGGATCACCCTGCACGGCGCTTGTGTCGGAAGCGGTCGGCTTGGCATCGTCGGGCTTGGAAGAATCCGGCTTTGAAGCGGTGGGCTGGGTAGTGCTGGATTGAGACTGGTCCTGGGCCAGCGACGCCGGCACGAGGAGGGCCAACAAGATTAGCGGAATCAGTACCTTACGGAAAAACATGTGAATCCTCCCCATCGAAACCTGGCGGTTGAGATGATTATACCCCTCATGGCAAGCCCAGCCGACGGAATTACCCTCCTAATTGGACGCGGTCGGGAGCCGGAAAGTTACTTGGAAATCTGCAAGATGGAACCGCCGGAGGGTGTACCATGCGCGTTTCAGGGGAGAAACAACACTCATGATGGACCGTCGCGGCTTTTTGTCATCGTCGCTGGCCCTGGGCGCCGGCCTGACCCTTCCACGAAGCCTCTGGGCGCAGCTCGGTTCCCTGCCTACGAAGTTGCCGGATCGCGCTCTGTATGACTCCAACGAAGACGCCTACTGGCGTGAATTGCGTAAGCAGTTCCTGATCCCAGCCGAGGAGGTGTATCTCAACAACGGGACCGTGGGCTCCAGTCCAGCTCCGGTGCTGCGGGCGATCTTCGAAGGGTATGAGGCCTGCGAAAAGCTCAATGAGGCTGATCCCGAAGACTACCCCATCTGGGGATACGCCTCCTGGAACCAGTTCCGCGACCCGCTCGCCGCCTTCGTGGGCTGCGATCGCGACGAGATTGCGCTGCTGCGCAACGCTACCGAGGCCAACAGCTACATCGCCAATGGCGTGGACCTTAAACCTGGGGACGAAGTGCTCATGACCGACCAGGAGCATCCCGGCGGCGAGATGCCCTGGCAACTGCGCGCTAAACGCTACGGGATCGTGGTCAAGAAAGTCACGCTCCCCAAGCCTGTCGAAAATCCAGCGCAGGTCCTGAACCTGTTCAACGATGCGATTACCGCTCGGACCCGCGTGCTGTTCTTCAGCCACATCAGCACGTTTTCCGGAGTCGTGCTGCCCGTCAAGGAGTTGAGTGCCCTGGCCCGCAGCAAAGGCATCCTTTCCGCCGCAGACGGCGCCCACGCGCCCGGCATGATGCGTCTGAACCTGCACGACTTGGGATGCGACATGTACTCCTCCAGCCCGCATAAGTGGCTGCAGGCACCCAAAGGTTCGGGGTTCCTCTATGTTCGTAACGAAGTGATTGACCAGCTTTGGAACACGATTGCCACCGAAGGCTGGGACGACAAGAAGATCCGCGCCGAACGTTTCCAGCGCATCGGCAGCTCGAACGTCCCCGCATTGTGGGGATTACGCGCCGCGATCCAGTTGGCGAATGACATTGGCCTTGATCGCATCGAACGCCGCCATCGCCAGCTTTGCGACTACATTCTGGCCGCCATGGTGAAGCGAGCCGCAGTGTCGTGGACCTCGCCCGACCCAACCATGCGATGCGGCATTGCCACCGTGAATGTTCCTCCGCTTCCTCGGATGGACTTGGAGCACTGGATGTGGAAGGACAAGAAGATTCGCATCCGCGGCGCCGAGCCTCACAAGCTCCGGCTGTCGACGCCGTACTACCTGTCGAAGGCCGACATCGATCGCTTCCTGGACGCGTTCGATGAGTACCGGAAAATGAAGGGGACGGCGTAACCAACTCTCTAGGGCATCGCCTGCGCGTGACGTGACGCCGGCATCGGCACATCCCCCTTCTCGGTGCGCCACAAGATTCCGTTTAGATGCTCCGCATTCGCTGCGTCGGGCCGGGAGAAATCCATCTGCGACGATTCTTTCGCACCCCGCGCGGTCTTCGGATTCACGCGATAGATCAAACCGCTGTGCAGGTTCTTTTCGTCGGCCTGGTAGGGCGGCTGCGTTCCGGGCCCGGACAACAGCGGCGTCATGAGCGGCGCGTGCGCATCGAACAGATTCATGGGCGGAAGACCGAGAAGCTCTTCCATGGTGTGAACCATGCTTACAGTCGTGTAAAAGTGCGAGTCAACAAATGGTCGTTCCGTGCGCGGCGCGTACTTGCTGATGACATAGGCCGTTGAGCGATGGGCATCCACGTGGTCGGCGCCATCCTGAGCGTCGTCTTCGATTATGAAGATGGCGGTGTCGTCCCAGTACGTGCTGTGCGAGACCGCCTCCACCACACGTCCTACCGCGAGATCATTGTCGGCCACCGAAGCTTGCGGGGTCGGCTTCCCCGGACGCGTTCCGCCGGTGTGGTCGTCGGGCAGGTAGAGCAGGGTGAATTGCGGTAGTTCCTTCGCCGTCCCCCGCGCTTTTACAAACTCGTCAAATTCCCGCAGGAATTCATCGGCGCGCAACTGGTCGGGATAGTCAGTGTTGAAATCCGGAAACAGCGGATCGTAGTGTTCGCGGAGCGCCGCTTTGGTCGGGCGCATGCGCTTCAGTTGCGGAACCGGCCAGGGCCACGGACTCGGCCCGCCGCGGGGATTGCCGACATTCGATGGCAGCGTCTCGCCCTTCTTGATTTCCGCCACGGGACAAGGTGTAGAGGTTGGAGAACGTGTTTCTTCCTTGGGCGACTTTGCCTTCTGGTTCTTGCACCACACTGCCTGGATGAACTCTCCATAGATGCGATAGCTCAGGCCGCGCTTGGCGAGGTTGTCCCAGATAAAACCAGTAGCGGGATCATCAATGTCGGGGATTTCCTGCTCGAGCGGTAATTCGTCTGCCATGGTACCGTCGGCGTCATAGGTTCGTTCTTTGCTGCGATACCCGATCGGCCAATTCTTCTCGTTGTAGTCCGTGGTGATGGCGGCACTGGACCAAATGTGGCCGTCGCCGGAGACTTCCCCGCTGTCGTAGAAGTTGTCGAGCACGCCAAACTGCAAGGCCAGTTTGTGTTGGTTGGGCGTGACGTCAGCGCCGTAGAGCGTCAGCGATGGGTCGCCGTTGCCCACCGGCAGGTCGCCCAACACCTGGTCGTAGGCGCGATTCTCTTTGAGGATGTAGATCAGGTGCCGGATCGGATTCTTGCCCCCCGCAAACTCAAACTTGCCGGGATCGGCACGCAGCAGGTCATCTTCTTCGACCTGACGTGTGTAGGCCGCGAGATTCTTATCAATGTCGGCAAGACCCAGACGCGCAATCGAGCCGCCAATCAGTGTGGCAAGGTACGGGTGCTCCCGATGCCGGCGTTCGCTCTTCAGCTTGCCCATCATGTTGTTGGGCCCGCTTCCCTGCCCCTTGGCGGTCGCG
This sequence comes from Terriglobales bacterium, assembly GCA_049273945.1. Classification (GTDB taxonomy): domain Bacteria; phylum Acidobacteriota; class Terriglobia; order Terriglobales; family Acidobacteriaceae; genus Acidiflorens. The sequence goes on from JBASRS010000015.1 coordinate 79,215, forward strand.
ATCAGCAGATCGTTGCCGGAAATTGCGAGCGCGCTCGGATACCACTCGGTGGGGATGAAGCCGACGGGGCGAACATCTCTTTCGGCTGCGACGCTGGTGTCGAAGACCGCGACCGCGTCCAGCGAGGCCGCGGCCGCGTAGAGACGCATCCCGTCAGACGAGAGCGCGATCGCCTGCGGGACGGAGCCGGCGTGTCCGTGATCGTCCAGATTGGTGTGGTAAAGATGGGACGTCTTGTGGCCCTTTAAATCCAGCGAGACAACCACGTCGGCATTGCTCAACGCGACATACAAGGTATCTTCTTTCGAGCTCAGCTCCATCGTGGTGGGATGCGAGCCAGGTGCGATCGAATTTGGGGACCCCAGCAAGTCGTGCCAGATTTCAACCTTGCCCGTCTCAAGACTCAATTCCGCGACGGAGGAGTAGTTCCAGAGACTGCACCAGGCTCTTGTCCCGGCTTTGTTTGCGATCACCGTGTAAGGGAAGGCACTCGGGACAAAGCGGCTGCGACTCAGGTCGAACGACTTCTGGATTTGCCCAGAACTAACGTCAAGAAGTACAACGTTGTCGGACAGATTATTGGCGATCAACAGGCGATCGCCCTGCGGACCCGGCAACACGGCGAATCCCGCCGGATACGGAGGCGCAGTTCCCGCCGGGGTCTTGCGCACGCCAAACGAAACCACCTTCCCTGCCGCCAGCCGCTGCGGAGGAATCTTGATGAACCGTTCCGGCGTGACCTGCCCCGCTGCGAATTTGTAGACCGCAATGCCGTTGCCCGTGCTCTTTGGCTTTACCCCAGTCGCATCGGTAATCGAGCCCATCGAGGCATACAAGTGAGCGCCATCGCTCGAGAACGCGAGCCCGATGAAGTAACTCTGCCGCGTAGTGAGTTCGTCGCTCAGCCGGTCATCGGGAAAATCGCGCAACTGATTATTGCTGAGTTCCAGAATTGCGATGGATTGGCGCGCGCCCGTCTCCTGCGTGCCGTAGCCTTGGTTAAGCAGGGCGGCGTGGCGGCCGTCGGGGCTGAGAGCGATGGCCGCGGGAAAGCTGTTGGTGCGGGCGAGATAACCAGGCACCGGTAGCGTCAGAGTCTTGCCGGTCGGAAGATCGATTCGGCGCGAGCGTTCAGCGGCGCGCGCGACCACGAACACAGCAAGGAGCGTGGAGAGAGCCAGGAGCGAGACAACGATCCTTTGCACGAGCGAAGGCCTCGTGAGGGTTGTACCATCCGACACGGCGATGAGGCAAACCGGAAGGGAAAACGTCAATGACCCGCCTAGCAAAGCCAGGAGATCAATAAAATGCGAGCTCTTTCATCGGGTAGTCTTGCGGTTGCGCGTCCAGAGCTTCGCGTCACTCAGCAACGCTGTAGCCGCGATAAGTGCGTCGCCCAGTTCGAGGCCATGACTCCTGCGATACTGACGCAGATATTCGCCGGCCGGCCGGTCTGATCCTCAGTGCCGCGGTGCATTGAAGATCGCGAACACCGCGCCCTGCGGATCGGCGATCACTGCCATCCGTCCCACGTTCTCGATGGTCATCGGAGCCACGCACAGATTGGCGCCCATCTGCTCCGCCTTTCCTGACGAAGCATCCACATCGTCGACCCAGAAATAAGCCAGCCAGTGGGGAGGCACGCCGGGTGGGCGATGCGCTGTGGGCGGAATGCCGCCAATGAAATGCTCGCCGTTCTTGACATGCAGGTAGCCAGACTTGTCTTTCTCGCCGGCCATGATCTGCCATCCGAACAGGCGGGAGTAGAAATCGGCGGCGCGCTTGGGATCGGGTGTGCTCAGATCGGCCCAGCACAACGTGCCGGCGACATGCGCGATCCCCAGTCCCGTGTTCTTTCTCGCCTGCCACACGCAGAAGTACGCGCCGGTGGGGTCCTGGATCACGGCCATCCGTCCAAACTCCATGACGTCAAACGCCGGAGCCAGAACCGTGCCGCCGAGCTGCTTCACTTTGTCGACGGCCTGGTCGGCGTTGTCCACTGCAATGTAGGGCATCCAATGCGGAGGCACGCCTTGTGCACGCTGGTCAGGGCGCATGGTATAGCCGGCCGCAGCGTCACGGCCTTCGAGCTTGAACATGGTGTAGAACTCGTCCGGCCCCATCGGAGAGTCCTGGGGACTCCAGCCAAATAGTGAGCTGTAAAAGTTCTTGGCGGCCTTTTGATCGGTGGTGGCGAGTTCAATCCAGCAGAAGGAGCCGGCGGGATGCTTATCAATGTGGGCCATAGCGGCAAGAGTTTACACCCACCGAGGCGGGCGGATTGTCAACGTGAAATGAGAGCAAAAGTGGTGAACCGCAGAGATCGCAGAGTTCGCGGAGGAAATGCGATCGAAAGCACTTCCGTGTCCCCGGTGTACCCTGTGGTTAAGATCTTCTGACAGTAACCAAAAGTTAGCAGCGAGAGATTCCATGCCAAGAACTCTGCGCCCTCTGCGATTTCTGCGGTTAAATGATTTTCCGGCCCTACCGCAGGTTCTTCCCCACCCAGTCCTCAATTCGGGCCAGGGCTTTGTTCAGGTTCTCGAGCGAATTGGCCACACTGAAGCGCAGATAGCCTTCGCCATACGCCCCAAACGCTGTCCCCGCCAGAGCGGCCACGCCGGCCTGTTCGAGCAGGGCGTCGGCCAGCTTCTTCGAGGACCAGCCGGTCTTCGTAATATTTGGGAAAGCGTAAAACGCGCCCTTCGGCATGCGGCAGGAAAACCCCTTCATTTTGTTCAGGCCCGCCACGAACACGTCCCGGCGGCGGCGGAACTCGCGGCTCATCCGGTCCACCGAGGACTGATCGCCGCGCAATGCTTCAATTCCCGCCATCTGGGTGAAGCTGGCCGTGCAGGAATTTGCATTCGTCACGAGCTTCGAGATCTGGTTGGCGAGATCGGCTCGCATCACTCCGTATCCCAGGCGCCATCCAGTCATGGCATAGGTCTTCGAGAAACCGTCCAAGAGAATTGTGCGCTCTTTAAAGCCCGGTACGCTCATGATGGAGAAGTGCTCCGCGTCGTAGATCAGGCGGCTATAGATTTCGTCCGACAAGACCAGGATGTTGCGGTCTCCGATCGCTTCGGCGATTTCGAGAATGTCCTTCTTGCTCAGGACCCCGCCGGTCGGGTTGTGCGGCGAGTTCAGGATGATCAGCCGGGTGTGGTCGGTAATCAGCGAGGCCAGCTCCTTCACGTCCACCGAGAAATCTCGCTCCTCGCGCAGGGGGATGGGAATCCCTTTGCCGACCGAGTAGTTCACCATCGACTCATAGATGGGGAAGCCGGGATTGGGATAGAGGACTTCATCCCCAGATTCAATTAATGCCAGGATCGTAAAGAAAATAATTGGCTTACCGCCCGGTACTACGACCACTTCATCGCTTGAAACCGGCACCTTGCGCGTGCGGCTGACGTAGTCGGCAATGGTCTGGCGTAGTTCGGGTAGCCCGGCCGAAGGACCATAGTGGGTCCAACCTTTGCGGAGCGCGTCCACCCCAGCCTCAACGACATTGGAGGGCGTGTCAAAGTCCGGCTCTCCAATTTCGAGGTGGATGATCTCTTTGCCCTGCCTTTCAAGGGCGCGCGCCCGGTTCAGGACTTCAAAGGCGGTTTCGGTGCCGAGCCGCGACATCCGGCCGGCCAGGCGGAGTTCTAACAGCGTTGTGGGTTCCATGACGGCGGATGGCATTATAGCTGAGGTCAGAGGTAAGAGGTCAGATTGAAGAGGTCAAAGCGCACTTGCACAAGTGGAGTTACACAGCAGAACCAAAAAAGCTCTCGGCGCAAACCGGGTACTGCAATCGATGGCATTTCACCTCTGCAATCTGACCTCTGCCCTCTGACCTCGAATCACTCCGAGATCGTGCTCTCTTCACTCTGAGCAGGCAGCAGGCGCTCCACCGAGTACGGCGCCCGCTGGGCCGGTTCGTGATAGTGGCGAACCTGCATCTCGCCCAGCAGTCCGATAGCCAGCAGATTGAATCCGGCGAGCAGGAGCACCGCCGAGAACAACATCAGCGGACCGTGCTTCACCATCACATCGGCTTGGTGGAGCAGCTTCTGTAGGATAAGCCAGCCCGCAACCGAGCATCCCGCCAGGATACTGACCATGCCCATCGTGCCAAAGAAGTGCAGCGGGCGCGCCAGATACCGCAGCAAGAAGCGGATGGTAATCAGATCGAAGAACACGCGCAGCGTGCGCGAAATTCCGTAATGCGAAGCGCCGCGCTCCCGGTTCACGTTTTTGATGGGGACTTCGATAATCGACGCCCCGTGCCAGGAGGCCAGCGCCGGAATGAAGCGGTGCAGTTCTCCATAGAGCGGCACCTGTTCCAGGATCTCGCGGCGGTAAGCCTTGAAAGTGGTTCCGAAGTCGTGAATATCCACGCCGCTCAACTTGGCCATCAGCCAGTTGGCGCAACGCGACGGGAAGCGCCGCAGCCAGAAATTGTCCACCCGGTTCTTGCGCCAGCCACTGACAATGTCATACCCCTCGGCAATCTTTTCCAAAAACAAGGGGATGTCGGCCGGGTCATGTTGCAGATCGCCGTCCATGGCGATGATGTATTCGCCGCGGGCATGATCAAAGCCGGCAGCCAGGCCGGCCGTCTGGCCAAAGTTGCGGCGCAATTTGACGACTGTCACGCGGCTGTCGATCGCGGCCACTTCGCGCAGCAACGGGAAGGTGCCGTCGTCGGACCCGTCATCCACCAGAACCATCTCGAAGGTCTCTCCGCTCAGCTCCATGACGGACTTCAGCCGGGCGTACAGGTCGGTGACGTTCTCCTGCTCGTTGTGCAGAGGAACTACGATTGAGTATTTGAGCACTGCCCAGCATTATACGGCAGTGGTGGACGCGACCTGAAGTGACTTCTGGGAGACGTCCCTTTGGAGTGGCGAGTGGCAAGTAGCGAGTGGCGAGCGCATTCCAAGAAGAAATGGTAGATTCGCAAGGGTCAGCCGCGTCGGAGACCAATACTCGCGACTCGCTACTCAACGCCGGGCGTCGAGAAAGAGGTTATGACTGTCGTTGGCGGCTTCCACGCCGAGCGTAAACCAGTTCGCCCAGCGTTCCATCTTGTGATGGCCGGTCTTGTGGAAGGTGTAGGCGACGCCGACCGCGGCGCCAAAGCCCAGGGCCGAGGCTGCCATTTCTCCCTGCCATCCCTGCCGCACCATCGGGCGCCACAGCGGATTTGCCTCGCGGGCGCGACCGGAGTTGATTAAGCGCTGAGTGGTGACGGCATCTGCTGCGATCAGTCCAGCCATCAGGCTGAACGCGACCGTGTTCTGGCGATCGAGAAACTTGTGGTGCGATGGCGCGTCTGGCTCTGGCAACGTTAGTTGCTGGGCGCAAGCAGAGTAACCAGTGAGCAAAACGAGCGCGAGTACTGCGAACCGTAGGGCCACCATGATGGCATCTACAGGGGCACGCCGCTGGCCGCGCCCGTCCCATGGAATCAGGGTTTTCGATGCCGCTTCGGACTTGAAGTGAAACAGATTTCACGTGCAGGTACCTTCCCTTCTCTATTGCCTGGGTGACATCGCTAATTCCTGCTGATCTGGTAATCGGCAAGGTAACCGGCGGATTGAGTCAGGCGGATTTCCAGTGGGCCGCGTCGCTAGAACACGTGCCCCACTTGGAAGAACCATTTCCGGTGTCCGGTGTCGCCGACGCTCCCTCCGATGAGAAGAGGCCCGATGGCCGTTTCCGCCAGGATGCCGGCCGCAACGTCGTTGGGGAACTTGCTCGCGCTCGGCACGCCGTACATCTTGCCGAACTCGTAGGCGCCAATCGCGTACACCTTCTTGCCCACGAACGGCGGGAGTCTCAGAAGATCGTGCAGATAACCAACGCGGAAGTAGTAGTACTGATTGCCGAAGAGTTCGTTCGTCCCGTACGCGCTGAGCCGTGCCGGCCCGCCCAGGAAGAACTGCGGCACACCAATGCGCCTCGATCCAAAGGTCGTCCCGCCTTCGGCGTCCACGAAGATGGACGCGGGGCGCGAGACGGTTTTGAACAACATCAGCTGTCCCTGCAGGAGAGGAAAGGAACCGGTCGCCCCGGGATTGGTATCGAACCACCGGAAAGTCGTTTCGAAGCTGTAACCGTCTCGGGGCGCGATCGGGTCATCGGTGTGCGCCGTCAGAAAATGCAGCCGCGTGTCGCGCACCTGACCCGAGATCGAGGCGAACTCCGGAGTACCCAGCCGCAGCCTGGCATCGAGGTACCCCACTTCGTAGCCGGCGCGGACTTCCGTGAAGCGGTTGAATCCGTAGCCCACATCGGCTCCGATGTTGGCTCGATACAGCCGGTAGTCCGCCTGTGGATCGTTCTTGTGGAAGACTTTGAAGGCTGTGCTGGTGGCATCGCCGTGGGGCGCGAAGAACCACCGGCCGGTCGCCGTGAAGGGCCGATATAGCTCGCTCGCCACACCATAGGTGTTCCCAAACTGTATGTCAGTCCGCCACTCGGAGCGGTAGCCGGCAACGTCCATCAGGGTCAGCCGCGTCAGCAGCGTGTAGGTCACGTCGTCACTTTCCGAACCGTCCACGCCGAAAGCCAGTTGCAGAATGGGAGGGGCATAGTTCTTTTCGTGGACCGTGATCACGAGTCCGTCTTGTCCGTCCAGGCTCGCCAGCCGGTAGTCGGCCGAGTCAAATTTCCCAATCCCGGTCAGCCGCGTCAGGTATTGGTTCAGTTGGGAGTTGTCGATTGGCTTACCGGCCAACGGCTGCAGGAATTTTTCCAAATGGAGCGCCGCCTCCGGATTCGTGCCTTCGACCTTGACAAACTGGGGCACGGGCACCGCATGCCGCTCGCGGGCTTTGCGCGCTTGCAGGTATTGGCTCCACGATGCTTCGTCCATCGCATAGGGCTCGAGGACCAGCTTTTTTTCTTCTGCCGCCTGCCCGCCCATCTCCATCATCGCTTCCGCTTTGTCGTAATCCAGCGAGCTATAAGCGCGCAGATTCACGTTCACGATCAGGTCCGCGCCCGCCATGCTGCGGATTTCATTGTCGCGAATCACTACATCGATCGAGCGTCCCAGAACGTCGAACACCGACTGAATCTTCTTCGGATCGGCCGACTCCTCTTCCAGATGAACCGCGATGACGATCTGCGCTCCCATTTTGCGCACCACCTCGGTGGGCAGATTTCCGAGCAGGCCGCCATCCACGTAGACCTTCTCGCCCTCGCGCACCGGCGAGAACACGCCCGGGATCGACATGGTGGCGCGCAGCGCCGTCTGCAGCGAGCCGTCCTCGAACACCTTTTCCTTCGCCGACACCAGATCGGTCGCCACACAGCGAAACGGAATCGGCAGTTGGTCGAAGGATTCGAGGTTGGTGTACGGCAACGTCTCGCGGTCGATCATCATGCTGACATCGTGCCCCGTATTCAACCCCGACCCAACCGACAACTTTCGATGCCTCAAGCCCAGAACGATGGAATTCTGAAAGGCGCGCTGGTCCTCCTTCCGGCGAAAAGAAAGATCCTCATAAGGCGTCTGGCCGGCGATGATCTCATCCCAGTCCTGCTCCCGCACAAACTGTTCCAGTTGTTGCGGACTCTTGCCGGTCGCGTACAGGCCCCCGACCAGCCCTCCCATGCTGGTCCCGGCAATGTAGTCGATCGGGATGCGATGCTCTTCAAACCAGCGCAGAACGCCGATATGGGCAAATCCAAGCGCGCCTCCGCCTTCGAGGGCGACGCCGATGCGGAGGCGGGATGGCTTCGGAGGCTGGTCATCCGCAAGGGCGGGCGCCACCGGAGCCTGCGGCGAAGAGTTCTCTTGAGCAAGACAGGAAACAGCCAGGAACAAGCACAGAAGGGCAATTGCAGTTCGAGACATTACAGGTCTCCCACTCGAAAGTGACTCGAACAAACGTGTCCCCCAAGCGTATCGGGTCACCGCCCGGCCAACATAGCACGATTAAGAGAGGAGTCCTGCCTCGGTAAACAGGCGTGAGACAATGAGCTTACTTCGCCGGGGCCCCGTAGCTCAGATGGATAGAGCAGCGGTTTCCTAAACCGTAGGTCGGCGGTTCGACTCCGCCCGGGGCCTCCAGCGTTCTGACCCGCCGCCCACGAACTGCACAATCTCCAGCCGGTCCCCATCTTTCAATGAGGTCTGCGCCCACTGCTCGCGGGGCACGATCTCCCGGTTCAACTCAATCGCCACCCGGTCCGGCTCCATGCCCAGTTGCTCAATCAGCGCGCCCAGCGTCTCCGCCGGAGACACGGCGCGATTCTCTCCATTAATGGTCAGGTTCATCTACAAAGATTTTCGCAGCACTAAGAGCCGAGGGGCAAGCCTAGGGCTGCTGCATTTTGCGGGACGCGGGCGGGGCGCCCGCGTGACAGCCGCCGAGGGCGGCGGCGCTACGTCGCCCGTAGGCGGAACTTGCGCGTAGCCGTGCGTCCGGAGTAGCTGGCCTGAACGAGAACGGAAGAGTTTGCCAGCGACGCCTCATCCACTTGAAAGCTCATTTCGGCATTGCCGCCGGAGTCGGTCAGAACCTGGGCATAGTACGGCGTGGCATCCGGACGCGCAAAACGAAACGTCAGCCGCGCGCCTTCCACCGCGGCGCCGCCTTCGGTCACGCGCAGATGCATCAGCAGGTTACCGCTGGCGTGTACGGAGTTAGAGTTAAGCCACTCCAATTCCAACTCCTTGATTGCAGCCAGCGTTTCCGGGGTCTCGCGCTTGTCGAGCAGCGAGTCGAGTTTCCCTTCCCGGATCGCGTCCAGCACCTGCCGGTGCTGCTCGCGCAGCATCTTCTCCTTGTGCGGATCGCCGGCGTCGCCTGCGGTGGTGATCGAGGCGTACGTCACCGCCCGCTTTCCGATGCAGCGGCCGCGCACGAAAACCTGCGTTTGCAGAAGCTGCTCGCTCTCGCGCGCCTCGCTCTGCACGTGGTACACCGTGCCCTTCTGCTTGATGTCGGTATTAAAGCCAAAAATCATGAGGGGACTAGACTTTCGTGCATCTCGAAAAGCCGCTCTACCGATTAAACCTCTGTTAAAACGCGCCCTTTGCTTGACACTTCCGCCAGCCAAAAACTAATCTAGAACGTTTAGTGCTTGGCGCGCATTATATCTAGCTCATCCTATGCCGGACAATTATTTCGCCAGCTACCTGCCCCTCCTGCTGCATTTCATGATCGCTTTTGCGGTCGCAGGCGCCATTGTCACCTTGTCCTGGCTGATCGGGCAGCACAAACCGAACCGCGCCAAAATGTCCCCCTATGAATGCGGAGTGCAGCCCATCGGGGACGCCCGCCAACGCTTCTCAGTGAAGTTCTACCTCGTTGGTATGCTCTTCATTCTGTTCGACGTGGAGGCGGTTTTCCTTTACCCCTGGGCAGTCATCCTGCGGGAACTGAAGATGTTCGGCTTCTGGGAGATGCTGGTGTACATCGGGATCGTCCTGGTCGGCCTGTTCTATGTCTGGAAGAAGGGCGTGCTGGATTGGGGCGCGAGCAGCGGCAAGCGAGGTCATGTCTGATGGCGCTCGCACCGGCGATCACCGATATTGAGCAGTTGAAGTCGCACCCCGCGCTGGCCCGCCTGCTGGGATGGAACGCCGGCGTGGTGCAGGCCGCGAAGTTCGACCGTGATGAACTGACTCTTTGGATTGAGAAAGGGTCGATCCGCGAGGCATGCGCTATCCTGCGCGACGACCCCGCCTGCCCCTTCAACTACCTCTGCGATGTCACGGCGGTCGACTGGTATCCCTCGGAACCGCGTTTTGAAGTGGTGTACCACCTGTTGTCGATCTCGAAGAAAGAGCGGGTACGGATGAAAGCGCGGCTGGACGGTTCCAGCCCCGTGATCGAATCCGTAACCTCGGTGTGGCCCGCCGCCAATCACTACGAGCGCGAGGTCTTTGACCTGTTCGGCGTGCGCTTTACCGGACACCCTCATCTCGAACGCATCATGATGCCCGACAACTGGGAAGGCCATCCCCTGCGCAAGGACTACCCGGTGGAGGGCTACCGGTAAGCTCATGACGCAATATCCCGCATCCGCAGTGCTCGAACCGGTCGCCGGTCAGGAAAAAACTCTCGTCCTCAACATGGGGCCGCAGCACCCTTCCACGCACGGGGTCCTGCGACTTGTCCTGGAGATTGACGGCGAGACCGTTGTGAGGCTCATGCCGGAAATCGGTTTCCTGCACACCGGAATCGAGAAGACCTGCGAGGCCAAGTTCTACCAGCAGGTAGTGCCGCTCACCGACCGCATCGACTACCTCTGCCCCCTGACCAACAACCTCGCCTACTGCCTGGCGGTAGAGAAGTTGCTGGGGCTGGAGATTCCGCCCAAGGCGCAATGGATGCGCGTCCTGATGAACGAACTGACCCGCATCAACTCGCACCTGGTGTGGCTGGGAACGCACGCCATGGATCTGGGCGCGGTGACCGTCTTCCTTTACTGCTTCCGCGAGCGCGAAGACATCCAGCGGCTGTTTGAGATGGTCAGCGGGCAGCGCATGATGACTTCCTACTTCCGGATCGGCGGCCTGGCGCTCGAACCGCCGCTCGGGTTCTTCGAGAAGGTGAAATCGTTCGCCGACCGCTTCCCCGGCAACGTGGACGAATACGAAGGCTTGCTCACCGGCAACCCCATCTTCCTGATGCGCACCAAGGGCGTCGCCTACATGAGTGCGGAAGATGCCATTGCCATGGGCGCGAGCGGCCCCACGCTGCGCGGCAGCGGTGTTGATATCGACCTGCGCCGCGATGCACCCTACACCGGCTACGAGAACTTCAATTTCAAAGTGCCGGTCTCGACCGACGGCGATGTGTTTGCCCGGTATGTCTGCCGGGTGCAGGAACTGCGGGAATCGATTGGCATGGTGCAGCAGGCGCTGGCCGGCATGCCGGAAGGTCCAACCAAGGCCGATGCACCCAAGGTCGTCCTACCCGACCGCGAGAAGATGAAGACCCAAATGGAAGCCCTCATCTATCACTTTAAGATCATCACCGAGGGCTTCACGGTTCCGGCCGGAGAGGTTTACCAGGCAGTGGAGTCCCCGCGCGGCGAAATGGGCTACTACGTAGTCAGCGATGGCACCGCCAAGCCGTATCGCGTGCACATGCGCGGGCCGTCGTACGCCAACCTGCAAGTGCTGGCGAAAATGTGCGAAGGGCGGTTGATTGCGGACGTGATCGCCGCGATTGGAAGCATTGATGTGGTACTGGGGGATATCGACCGGTAGGGAATGGTAATTTGTAATTTGTGATTGGTAATTTGTAATTGAAAAGCTCATGACGCCGGACGAGTTGCGCGCGCGAACGAAATCGTTTGCGCTCCGGGTGGTGAAACTCTATCGCTCGTTGCCGCGAACCGCGGACGCACAGGTCATGGGGAAACAGCTCTTGCGATGTGGGACCTCGGTAGCAGCAAACTACCGGGCGTCATGCCGGTCAAGATCGCGGGCCGAGTTCGCCGCTAGAATGGGCGTTGTTGTCGAAGAAGCGGACGAGAGCGGGTTTTGGCTGGAGATGCTAGCGGATTCCGGAATTGTCCGAATGCCGCTATGGAAAGATTTGTTGCAGGAATCGAAGGAGTTGACCGCTGTTTTCACCGCGACGCAGCAATCAACACGCAAGCGAGGTTAAAGCGACAAAATTACAAATTACAAATTGCCAATTACAAATCTATGGAGTTTTCGCAAGAATTCGAAAGTCGTTTCACCGAGATGCTCACGCACTATCCGACCAAGCGCTCGGTGCTCGTGCCCACCCTTCTCTACGCGCAGGACGAGATCGGCTCCCTGACCGACGAGGTTATCGCCGAGCTCGCGCAGCGCCTCGATCTAACCGAACTCGAGGTGCGCAACGTCATCAGTTACTACTCCATGCTCACGACCAAACCGCGCGGAAAATACAACGTACAAGTCTGCACCAACATTGCCTGCATGCTGGTGGGCGGCGAGGAACTCCTCGGCCACTGTCAGAAAAAGTTCGGCATCAGCCACAAAGGCACGACCCCGGACGGCCTCTTTACGCTGGAAGAAGTCGAGTGCATCGGAGCCTGCAGCTGGGCTCCGGCGATCCAGGTGAACTACGACTTCCACGAGAACCTGACCGTCGAAAAGGTCGACCGAGTGTTGGACGAGTACAGGAAGAAGGCAACCGTGTGATTTGTAATTGGTAATTTGTGATTTGTAATTGCGAATCTGCGACTGGAATCGCCGGCTTTCAATTACAAATTACCAATCACAAATTACAAATTTTCCATGGCTTCTCTCGTTTCCCATCCCGACGAAGTACGCGTGGTTTCGAAGCGCTTCGGCCAAGGAGCGACGAACATCGCTCGCTACCTGGAACTGGACGGCTACAAAGCCGTGCAGAAAGCGCTCTTCATGCAGCCGGACGTGATCATCAATGAGGTCAAGAACTCCGGCCTCCGCGGACGCGGCGGCGCCGGCTTCTCGACCGGCATGAAGTGGTCCTTCGTCCCGAAGCAGTCGGTCAAGCCAAAGTATGTTCTGTGTAACGGTGACGAGAGCGAGCCCGGCACCTGCAAGGATCGCCTGATCTTCGAACACGATCCGCATGCGGTCATCGAAGGCGTAATGATTGCCGCCATCGCCGTCGGATCTCACACGGGATACATCTACATCCGCGGCGAGTATCGCTATCTGTCCATCATCATGCAGAAGGCGATCAAGGACGCCTATGCAAAAGGATTCCTCGGCAAGAATATTTTCGGCAGCGGCTACGATCTCGACATTTACTGGCACGGCGGGGCGGGCGCTTACGAAGTGGGCGAAGAGTCGGCGCTGATGGAATCGCTCGAAGGCAAGCGTGGCATCCCGCGCATCCGGCCTCCCTTCCCTGCTGTAGTTGGACTTTGGGGTGGACCGACGATCATTAATAACGCCGAGACTCTGGCCGCTGTGCCGCACATCATCCTGGGCGGCGCGGAGTGGTTTGCCGGTCTGGGCACACCGAAAAATGGCGGCACGCGCCTGTTCTGTCTCGCCGGCAATCTGAACAAGCCCGGCGTTTACGAACTGCCGATGGGCTACAACCTCAAGAAGATGATCAATAATGTCGGCGGCGGCATTCCGAACGGGCGCAAGCTCAAGGCAGTTGTTCCGGGAGGATCAAGCACACCGGTGTTGACCGCCGCTGAAATCGACGTGGCGATGGACTTTGACAGCGTGGCAAGAGCGGGCTCCATGCTCGGCTCCGGCGGGGTGGTCGTACTCGACGATTCCAACTGCATCGTCAAGTTTGCCCTGCGCACCATGAAGTTCTACCGGCACGAAAGCTGCGGCTGGTGCATCCCTTGCCGTGAAGGCACCGACTGGCTGGAGAAGACGCTCAAGCGCTTCCATGCCGGCGGCGGCGTGAAAAAAGACATTGATAACATCTACTACCTCGCCGAAAACATGCTGGGCAAGACCTTCTGCCCGCTGGGAGACGCGGCCGCGATGCCCACGATGGCGTTTGTCAAGAAGTTCAGGAAAGAGTTTGAAGATCACTTGGAAGGCAGGCCGTGTCCGTTTGAGAAAACTGGGGCAGTCGAGCGGTTGCCGGTGTTCGCGTAGAACAAAATGCCTGACGTAAGCCTTACTGTCGACGGAAAGAAGCTCACGGCTCCCGCCGGGACGCTGCTGATCGAAACCTGCAAGAGCGCCGGCATCGAAGTGCCCTCCTTTTGTTATTACCCCAACTTGTCGTTGCAGGGCGCCTGCCGGATGTGCGTGGTCAAGGTCGAGAAGATGCCCAAGCTGCAGACCGCCTGCACCACGGTGGTCGCCGAGGGCATGATCGTCTCGACCGACAGCGACGAAGTCCGCCAGGCCCGCAAGGCGATGGTTGAGCTGCTGCTGGGCAATCATCCGCTCGACTGCCCAGTGTGCGATGCCGGCGGCGAATGCGAACTCCAGGACATGACCTTCTCCTACGGCGCCGCCGAATCGAGGTTCATGGAGGCCAAGAACCACAAAGAGGAACAGCAGTGGTCGCCGGTGGTGTACTTCGATCGTCCGCGCTGCATTCTGTGCTATCGCTGTGTGCGGGTTTGCGGCGAGGCCATGGACGTCTGGGCGCTGGGCGTGCAGGACCGCGGCGTCAGTTCCATCATTGCGCCCAATCAGGACGACCATCTGGAGTGCGAAGAATGCGGCATGTGCATCGACATCTGCCCAGTCGGCGCGCTCACCTCGGGCGCTTATCGATATAAAACTCGTCCCTGGGAAATGAACCATGTCGGCACGGTCTGCACTCATTGTGGTGACGGCTGCAAGACCACGCTCGGTGTGCGCCGCTGCGATACCGGTATGGAGATTGTGCGCGGGGATAACCGCGACAAGAGCGGGATCAACAACGACTTTCTGTGCATCAAGGGCCGGTATGCCTTCGATTTTGCGCACGCCAACGAACGCCTCACTCAGCCCCTGATCCGCAAGGACGGCAAACTGACCCCCGCGACCTGGGAAGACGCCTTCGAACTCATCGGAAAACGCTTTGCCCAGGTTCGCGACAAGGACGGCGGCGGCGCAATCGGTGTCGTCGGATCGAATCGCACAACAAACGAAGAGAATTACCTCCTCTCGAAGTTCGCGCGTGTCGTGCTGAAGACCAACAACGTGGATCATCACCGCACGGCAGACTACGCGGCCTTCGCAGCCGCTCTGCATGGCAGGCCGGGGTTGACGGCGTCCATGCGCGAAGTATTCAACGCCCCGGCGATGCTGCTGATTGGCAACGATCCGACCAACCAGCATCCTCTCCTCGCCTGGCAGATTCGCAACAATGTCCGCCTGCATCGCTCGCGCCTCTACATTGTCAACTCGGCCCCTATCAAGCTGCGCCGTCAGGCCGCCGGCTTCGGCCTGGTTCCTGCGGGAGCGGAAGCGAAAGCCGTCGCGTTCCTTAAGGGCGACGATTCCCTGCTGGACGCGCTCGTAACCGACATGACGAATCGCGAAGCTTGGACCGCGCTGCGCGACAAGATTCGCGGCGAGCAGAACCTGGTCATCGCCTTCGGTTCCGAAGTGCGTAGCGCTGACATCCAGAAACTGGCGGCCTTCGCATCAACCTTGACCGGCGCCAGGCTGATCTGCCTGAGCGACTATGCCAATTCGCGAGGCGCCGCCGATATGGGACTTTATCCCGACCTGCTGCCTGGATATCAACCCCTCACCGACCCTGGGAAATTCCGCCAGGAGTGGGGCAGCCTCCCGCCGGAAAAGGGCCTGGGCTTGCCCGAAATGGTGGACGCCGCGAAGGCCGGGAAGCTCAAAGCTCTTTACGTAGTAGGCTCCAATCCGGTCGGGCGCCTGGGCATTGATCCGTTCCTGTTCTCGAAGAGCTTCGTGGTTGTCCAGGAAATGTTCCTGACCGAGACCGCAATCATTGCCGACGTTGTTCTGCCGGCAGCGAACGCGTACGAGAAGGAGGGCACCGTCACGAATACCTGCGGCGACCTCCAGCTTGCGAAAAAAGCGGGCGACGTCAGCGGCACCAAGCCCGACTTCGAAATGATCGTCCGCATCGCCGATGCCACGGGCTTCGACGTGCGCAACCTGGTGCCCTTCGGCGGCGGCACACACGCCGACATGGGACAGACCCGCGGAGCACAGTCGGGCGAGGCCGATCGTCACGCGGTCTGGCTCCAAGCGCACAACCTCGAGCCCAAAATGACGCCCTTTGACCCGATCGCCATCCTCGATGAAATTCAGCGCGTGGTGGCGGGATACGATGTCTCGCGAATCAACCTGCTCGCCGGGAATGATCAGCACATCGAGATTGCCGAGAGCGGCCCAAGTGTTCTCCACCAACCAGAACTCATCGTTCCCGCAAACGACGATCTGTTCAGTTCCGGGACGCTGGGACGTTATTCGCATACCCTGAATTCGGTCATGGAAAACAAAGCCAGGGAGACGGAAGTGGCGGCGGATTGAGACTAACAACCAAAACCACGCGGGCGAGGGCGCCCGCGCCACACAGGCACCACCGGCAACCACGGACACTTCGTTGAGTATAACGACCTTCGTCATCATTTCGATCATCAAGTCAGTGGCCGTGATCTTCGTCCTGCTGACGGCGGTGGCGTACAGCGTCTGGCTGGAGCGCAAGGTGTCGGCGCATATCCAAAACCGCTGGGGTCCCACGCGCGTCGGCCCGTTCGGCTTGCTCCAGCCGCTCGCGGACGGCATCAAGTTCATCTTCAAGGAAGATCTCACGCAGCCCTACGTGTACAAAACGCTCTACATCGCTTCCCCGATCATCGCGGTGGTCTTCGCCATCACCGCTATTTCCGTGATTCCTTTCGGAAACTCGATCACCATCGGATCGATCACCACCCCGCTGCAGATTACCGACCTCAACATCGGGCTGCTGGTCGTGCTCGGCATTACTTCGATGGGGGTGTACGGAGTGGCGCTCGCCGGATGGTCTTCGAACAGCAAGTACTCGCTGCTGGGCGGCCTGCGCGCCAGCGCCCAGATGATCAGCTATGAGATCTCGCTCGGGCTTTCGCTGATCCCGGTGTTGATTCTGGCTGGAAGCTTCAGCCTGCGGGACATCGTGAACGCGCAACGGCACCTGCACTGGAATTTCTTTTACATTCCTTTTGGAACGATTGCGTTTTTCACCTACCTAATTTCGGCGTACGCGGAGACGAACCGCACACCGTTTGATTTGCCCGAAGCGGAGTCGGAACTGGTCGCCGGTTATCACACGGAATACAGCGCGATGAAGTTCGCCATGTTTTTCATGGCGGAATACGCCAATATGGTGACGGTCGCGTGCCTCTCGACGCTGTTGTTTTTCGGCGGCTGGCTGGGCCCGGTGTTCGGGCCGCCGCTCATGCAGGCGCTACTCCCGGTGTTGTGGTTTTGCCTGAAAGTTCTCTTTTTTATGTTTCTGTACGTCTGGGTGCGCTGGACACTTCCCCGCTTCCGCTATGACCAGCTCATGGCGTTTGGCTGGAAGTTCTTGCTGCCCGTGGCGATTGTGAATCTGGTAGCTACGGCGTTGGTAGTGGCGTGGCGAGCGTAGTTCTCAGTTCTCGGTTCTAAGTTCCCCAGTTTCAATCTTGGGTTGACTGAGAACCGAGAACTGGGAAACTGAGAACTAGACCACAAATGCTTCATTTAGCCCTATTTCTGTTCTTCGGCGCGATCTGCGTGGCGGGCGCGGTTAACCTGCTGGTGCAGCGCCATCCCATTAACAGTGCGCTGTCGCTGGTGGTGGTGATGGCCTCACTGGCGGGCGAGTATCTTCTGCTGGGCGCGGAATTTGTCGCTGCCATACAGGTCATCGTTTATGCCGGCGCCATCATGGTGCTGTTCATCTTCACCATCATGCTGCTGAACGCTGGTGAAGAAGAGCGCACCAAAGGCAGCCGCGTCGCGATCCTGCTCGGCATCCCGGGGGTCGCGACTGGCGGCGTGCTGGTCGCCTGGACGCTGCTGCGGCATTCCAACACCGCGCCGGTCTCGATGTTCGCTCTGCCCGGCGATCCGCGCAGCATTGCCCGGCTTCTCTTTCACGACTTTCTGCTGCCGTTTGAAGTGACATCGGTTCTGATCCTCATCGCCATCATGGGCGCGGTGGTACTGGCGAGCAAGCCAGAAGCGGTCGCACGCGGCCCGCAGAGGGAGGACTGATGATTCCTCTTTCCTATTACCTGCTGCTGAGCGGAATCCTGTTCGCGTGCGGCGTGCTGGGATTCCTTATCAAGCGCAACATCATCACCATCTTCATGTCGATTGAGCTGATGCTGAACGGAGTGAACCTGTCGTTCGTCGCGTTCGCCGCACACTGGCACGCGCTCAGCGGACAGGTGTTCGTCTTCTTTGTGATGGTCGTCGCCGCCGCCGAAGCCGCGGTCGGGCTGGCGATCATCATCGCTGTCTATCGCACGCGCGAAACCTTAAACGTGGACCAGGTGAACTTGCTCAAGCTATGACGCCCAATCCCTATCTCTGGCTCATCCCGGTCCTCCCGCTCGCGGGGGCGGCGATCAACGGCTTCTTCGGACGCCGGTCGTCGAAGAAGGCGATCTCGGCGGTGGCGCTCGTCTTCTGCGGCGCGGCGTTTCTTCTCGCACTCAAGATTGCTTTCGGCTTTTCCTCGGCAGAAGCTCCGTACTACTTCGATCTCGCCCATTGGATTCGCGCCGGCAGTTTCCAGGCGGATTTCAGCTTTTATCTCGACCAGCTCTCGCTCGTCATGCTGCTGGTCGTAACCGGCGTCGGTTTCCTGATCCACATCTATTCGGTCGGCTACATGTGGGACGACGACGGCTACTACCGTTTCATGTCCTACCTGAACCTGTTCATGTTCTTCATGCTGACGTTGGTGCTGGCCAAGAACTACCTGCTCATGTTCATCGGGTGGGAAGGGGTGGGCCTGGCCTCGTACTTGCTGATCGGATACTGGTTCACAAAAGACTCGGCCGCGTCCGCCGGCAAGAAAGCATTCATCGTCAACCGCATCGGCGACTTCGGATTTCTAATTGCGCTGTTCCTGATCATCCAGCATTTCGGATCGCTCGACTTCACGCGCGTGTTTGCGGCGGCGCAAATCCTGCCGCCTGAAACGACGGGAACAGGACTGCTGACCTCGATCGGCCTCCTGCTGATGGTAGGCGCGGCCGGAAAGTCCGCCCAGATTCCTCTCTACGTTTGGCTGCCGGACGCGATGGAAGGCCCCACGCCCGTCTCCGCCCTGATCCACGCAGCGACCATGGTCACGGCGGGCGTTTACATGGTGGCGCGTTCGCATGTGCTCTTTGAGCACGCGCCCGGAGCGCTGAC
Source organism: Terriglobales bacterium (assembly GCA_049273945.1). Taxonomy (GTDB): domain Bacteria; phylum Acidobacteriota; class Terriglobia; order Terriglobales; family Acidobacteriaceae; genus Acidiflorens. Next base: position 98,011 of record JBASRS010000015.1, read on the forward strand.
CGTGGTCGCAGTCATTGGCACGTTGACTGCGCTTTTTGCCGCCACCATCGGCATCGCTCAGACCGACATCAAGAAGGTTCTCGCCTATTCGACCATCTCGCAACTCGGCTACATGTTCATGGCCTGCGGCGTGGCCGCATTCTCAGCGGGCATCTTCCACCTGATGACGCACGCCTTCTTCAAGGGCCTGCTCTTCCTCGCGGCCGGCTCGGTCATACATGGCGTCGGCGGCGAGCAAGACATGCGCAAGATGGGCGGGCTGCGACGGTACATGCCCTGGACGTTTGTGACGATGACGATCGCGACCCTCGCGATCGCAGGCATCCCGCCGCTGGCTGGCTTCTTCTCCAAGGATGAAATCCTCTGGATGGCCTACTCCAGCCCGCATGGGAGCTGGGTGTTCTGGCTGATCGGCGTCATCACCGCCTTCCTCACCTCCTTCTACATGTTCCGACTCTGGTTCATGACCTTCTTTGGCGACTATCGTGGGGCGGCAGCGGATGACGCCCACGATGACGGGTATGTGG
>JBASRS010000018.1:0-55759 GCA_049273945.1 Terriglobales bacterium
GGAAGCGGTCCGGAATGTAGCGGCTCGAGTGCGACACGGAGAAGTTGATGGCGTCGTCCGTGTAAGTGACGGCGTGGAACTTCTCGTAGCGCTCCTTGATGCCGAACAGAATCTTGACCGCATCGGCCTCGGTCGGAGGCGGAACCTTGACGGCCTGGAAGCGGCGTTCCAGCGACCGGTCTTTCTCGATCGACTTGCGGTATTCGCCGGGCGTGGTTGCGCCGATGCACTGGATCTCGCCGCGCGAGAGAGCCGGCTTCAAAATGTTGGCAGCGTCGAGCGAACCTTCCGCCGATCCGGCACCCACCAGCGTATGCAGCTCGTCAATAAAGATGATGGAATTCTGCGACTCCATCAGCTCCTTCATGATGGTCTTGAGCCGCTCTTCAAACTGTCCCCGATACTTGGTTCCGGCGACGATCAGCGAAAGATCGAGTGCCAGGATGCGCTTGTCCGCCAAGAACGACGGAACCTCGCCATCGGCGATGCGCTGTGCCAGACCTTCGACGATGGCGGTTTTGCCCACGCCCGGTTCGCCAATCAGCACCGGGTTATTCTTGGTACGCCGGCACAGAATCTGTACCACGCGCTCGACTTCGCCTTCGCGTCCAACCAGGGGATCGAGCTGGGTGTCCATGGCGGCCTGCGTCAGGTCGCGCGAGAATTCGCTCAATAAAGAAGACTCGCGCTGCCCGCGCTGAGGCTGCGATTTTTCCTGGCTGGTGCGCGCCAATTCTTCCCGGATCGTCGAAAGCCGCAGGCCACGCTCGTGGAGGATCTCGGCGGCAAAGCACTTCTCCTCGCGCAGCAGTCCGAGCAGCAGATGTTCGGTTCCAATGTGTTTGTGCGAGAGGCGCTCTGCTTCTTCCGCGGCATATGCCAGCACACGCTTGCATTCATTGCTCAGAGGGAGATCTACCGAGGTCGAAACTTTTTCACGAATGGTGGTGTGGCCTTCGATCTGCTTACGGATCGATTCCACGGATGCATGAGAGCGCAGGAAACGGTTGGTCAGGGCCTTATCTTCGCGGAGCAGTCCAAGCAGGAGGTGTTCGGTCTCGATGTAGGGAGAGCCGAACTGGCTGGCCTCGTAGCGCGCAAAAAAGATGACGCGCCTGGCTTTCTCCGTGTAGCGTTCGAACATAGACTCGTTACCCCCTGAGCTCTTGCGGAGAAACGAGCCTGCCCGCTCGCCCTCCCCCCAAACGGCCCTTGCGCCAAACTCTCATCATGCAATCAATCGTCCAACTACCCAAACCATATCACTGTTAACAGTAACACCAGATGGCGCTCTCGCCGGGTACTTTGGTTTGCCCATTGAGCCCCGGTCTGTCTTCCGTCACGCCGGAAGCGATTCCGGCGCCACCTCTTCCATTCTGCCCTGATCCAGGCGTAACACTCTATGGCACCGACGTGCAAATGCCAAATTGTGGGTTGCGATCAGAGAAGTCAACTGATGCTCGCGATGCAGCCGCGCGATCAATTCAAAAACTACTTCCGCAGTGCGAGTGTCGAGATCGCCGGTCGGCTCATCCGCCAGCAGAAGCTGCGGCTTCGTGATCAATGCCCGAGCCAGCGCCAATCGCTGCTGCTCGCCTCCGGAAAGCTCGCCGGAGCGATGATGTGCGCGCGGTTCCAGTCCCACTTCTCGCAACCAGCGGGACGCTTCCTGTTCCGCGGCTTCAAGCGCTTGCCCGCGCGTCAGGAGCGGCAGGGCCACATTCTCGACCGCCGTAAACTCCGGCAGCAGGTAATGAAACTGCCAGACGAAGCCAATTTCGCGGTTGCGGAACTCGGCAGCATCGTCTTCGGAGAGCGCATTCACCTGAGAGTGGGCGCAGTATACGGCACCCGCAGAAGGACGATCAAGCGCGCCCACGATGTGCAACAAGGTACTCTTGCCCGCACCCGATTGGCCCACAATCGCCAGCATCTCTCCTTTACTCACCTGGAAAGACAGATTCTCAAAGAGCACAAGGTCGGCTTCGCCTGAGCGAAACACCTTCTTCAAATTCTCAACCCGCAACAGCGGGCTTTGCTCTATTGGATGCAAACTGCCTCTCCTAAGGATCAAGGCCGGAGCTTCGCGCAACTCAACCCGCCTCGAACTGCAGAAACGGGGCCCGAATCCATTAGATCACGAAGAGGAAAGCAGTTGCTCCTTCCGCGATTCCACTGTTGGGAATGCGATCTGCGGAAAACTGTATACCCGAAAATACCCTCTGTAATGTGACCGTAGTCACAGGTCAGTACGAGGGTGAACGCTTCTCAAACTGGGATCCGAGAGGTTCGCTCTTGCGAAGAGCACAGTTCAGGCCGTTCGATGTCACTCCGATGACGGCAAATGGCAGGCTCGAAAAGTGGTCCGGGGGTCGTGCTATTAACCATTCTAGGAGTACCGGGCGAGAAAGTCTTGCCGGTCCACGCCAGCCCCAAAACCGAAGAGGAAAAACTCTGCACAGTTGACATGTGCTCGGTTCAACGCTACAGTCCTTTCGCAAGCTGCATCTGTTCCTTTCGTGCCCAGTGAATCCAACTCCTTCTGCAGTTAAGAACCAGAGGACCCTCATGACCCTTCGCAGGCGTTCTTCCGCTGTCCTTCTTGTCGTTCTGTCCATCGCAGTTCTGGCGGTCGTTGTTCTGACTACTCTGGTCCCGACTTCCGGGGCCGCCCCAAGTTCGAAGATCTCGGCGCGTGTTCTTAAAGAAACGGCGCACGGGAACGCCACCGAAGCGCTCGTCGTTCTCACCCAGCAGGCAGACCTGGCTGCGGCAGGATCGCTTCCAACCAAGGCTGCAAAAGGACGCTATGTGGTGAATGCGCTGCGCGACGTTGCCAGCCGTACCCAGGCGCCGATTATTGCCCTGCTCGAGAAACGCGGCACACCTTACCAGTCCTTCTGGTTGGTCAATATGATCCAGGTCACCGGCAACCGGGCGCTGATGGACGAACTCGCCGCCCGCGCCGACGTAAAGCAGATTGACGCGAATCCGCACGTGCGCACCGACTTGCCCATCCCCACTGCCGTTGATGCTCCCGACCAGGCGAATGGCATTGAGTGGAATGTGATGAAGGTCAAAGCGCAGAAGGTCTGGGCTCTTGGCTTTAAGGGTCAAGGAAGAGTTGTTGCCGGCGCCGATACAGGTGTGCAGTGGGATCATCCTGCGCTCAAGGGGCACTATCGTGGCTGGAACGGTAATGTCGCCAACCACGATTACAACTGGCACGATGCGACTGCCGCTCACTCACCGACTCCGGTTGATCCCCACAGCCATGGCACATTCACCGTCAGCCAAATGGTCGGCGACGATGGCCACGGCAACCAAGTGGGCGTCGCGCCGGGCGCGCAATGGATTGCGTGCCGCAACATGGATCCGAGCGGCACCGGCTCTCCCACGACCTACACCGAGTGCTTCCAGTTTTTGATAGCGCCCTATCCGGTGGGAGGCAATCCGAACCAGGGCGATCCGACCAAGGCTCCTGATTCGATCAACAATTCCTGGGGCTGCCCCCCGAGTGAAGGCTGCTCCGCCAACACCCTGATGCAGATCGTGAACAACGTGCGCGCGGCCGGGATCTTCCCCGCAGTCGCGGCGGGCAACTCCGGACCTTCCTGCTCCAGCATTACCGATCCGCCTGCACTTTACGACAGTTCGGTGACGGTGGGCGCGACCGATTCGCTCAACCACATCGCCGGGTTCAGCAGCCGGGGGCCGGTAACAGTCGATGGCAGCAATCGCAGAAAACCTGACATCTCTGCGCCCGGCGTGAATATCCGTGGAGCGGTTCCCACCAACGCCTATGCCTCAGGCTGGTCGGGGACTTCGATGGCTACGCCGCACATCGCGGGCAGCGTGGCGCTGCTCTGGCAGGCCAAACCCAGCCTGATCGGGAACATCGATGCAACTGAACTACTGCTCGAAAAGAAGTCGGTTCACATCAAGACCGTCGAAACCTGCGGCGGCACGGCGGGCAAGGTTCCGAACAACGTGTTCGGATACGGGGTGCTGAATATTTACCGGGCAGTGATCGCGCCGTAATCGCGCCCCCACCCACACTCAAAGACGCTTACTCGTACCGCAGCGCCTCCGCAGGCAGAATACGCGCTGCGGACCACGACGGATAGATCGTCGCCACCAGAGAGATCGCGATCGACACCAACGCCACGATGAGTCCATCCATCAGACGGGGCACGAAGGGTACATAGTCAATCGAATAGACCTCGGGTGAGAGCGAAATGAAGTGGTAGTGCCCGCCTGCCCACGAGATCGCGTAGCCAAGCACCAGACCGCTCGCCGTACCAATGACCCCAATCAACACGCCCTGCGCGATAAAGACGCGGCGGATCTGCGCTTTCTTCGTGCCCAGCGACATCAGCACGGCGATGTCTTTGGTTTTCTCCATCACCATCATGGTGAGGGAGATGAGGATATTGAGCGCGGCCACGAACACGATCAGCCCGATGGTGATGAACGTCACCACGCGCTCCAGGCGGAGCGCGCGAAAGAGCGCCTTGTTCTGCTCCATCCAGCTGGTGGCCATGAAGCCGTGCCCGGCAGCCTGTTCGAGCTGGCGCGCCAGGTCGTTGGCGGCGTAAATATCGTCGAGCTTGAATTCGATGACCGAGGTCAGGTCGCCGAGGCCGAAGAGCTGCTGCGCGTCGGAAAGCCGCGTGAACGCCCAGGAGGAGTCGTAGTCGAAGAAGCCGGAATTGAAAATCCCCACCACCTTAAAACGAAGATACTTCGGAACCATGCCGAAGGGGGTCAGCTCGCCCTGGGGGCTGGTGACCAATACGACCGACCCGACCGTGGCGCCGATTTGTTCGGCCATGTCTTTGCCGAGAATGATGGGTGGCATGGCGGCGACGCGCTGCTGTACGCCGGCCAGATCGTCAGGGGATTCCGGGGTGGTGTGGGGACGGGTCTCTGACCCGTCCAAGCCGGGTCGAAGCTTGCCTTGAGCGGAGCCGGAGGGACCCGGCTCCACATGAGCGTTGTTCTCCTCCAGCGCCGCTGCCGATCCCAGGGTCACGGTTTTCAGCAGATCGCCGACTTTTCTTTCGTACGCCGGCAGCATTCCCTTGAGAACCGCTCCCCGCGCCCGCGGACCGCGAGAGATCAGAACCTGCTCGTAGATCGCGGGAGCGGCCGCGACGACATGCGGTTGCTTAGACAGCTTGTCAAGCAACGGACGCCACTCTTGAATCCCGTCGCTCTGCACGCGCAACAGGCTCACATGCGCCGTCGACCCGAGCAACCGCTGTTGCAGGTCCTGCCGAAAGCCGTTGTTAATGGCGAGCGCCACGATCAGCGAAGCGACACCCGCGGCCACGCCAGCGATGGAGATGCCGGTGATCACGCCGATGACGGCTTGTCTTCTTTTCGCGCGGAGATATCGGGTAGCAACGAAGAGTTCGAAGCGCATGGGAGGCAGCCGTCAGCCCTCAGCCGTCAGCATTCAGCCAATCGGATTATAGCGATAGGCGGGGGAAAGGTTGGTAGCCGCACGATCTTCGAGACTCTGCCAGTCGAGATCATTGAGCCAAGTCTCGGTCAGTGCAGGATGGGAGTTGCGTTGGTGGCTACGCACACCCAGTTTCCGTTTTTTAGAATCCAGGTATCCACGAAGCGCTCGCGCCGGACGTACGGCTTTCCGCCGCGGCTTCCTTTGGCGGCGAAGACGCCGACCGCTATGGCCGTTTGGCCGAAGACATGCACATTGATGGATTCAGGAGCTACCTGTTCCTCGTTGGCGCTGGTGGACCTCACACTGGCCAGAAATTCGGCCTTGGTCTTGAGCGAGCCGTCGTCTTCGACCAGCACGATTGCGTTATCGAGCAACGTGCCCAGCGCCTTGGCGTCCCCGAGTTTGTAGGCCTGGTTCCACGCCTTTTCCAAGGCGATCACCTTCGCCCGGGCGGCGGCTTCGGGTTCGCTTTGCGCCAACAGCGTGGAGATGCCGAACAGAACGATCAAAAAGGCTGTCCATTTCATTGCACAACCTCCGTGGGCGGTTCGTCCTCACGCTGCGGCGAACCGGTCGTAGTGCGCAATTGGAGGCGCGCGAGGGGAACCGTCTTGTCCCGGACTATAGCAGAAGGCAACCGAACGGCAGGATGGTTCTGATGGCGGGTGTTTGGAAAGGCACTGGGGTGCCGGTTACGGTTGGGAGTGCGCGGGGCCGGAATCAGATCTTGTTGAAGCCATCCAGAGCCGCCACCTTGTAGGCTTCCGCCAGAGTTGGATAGTTGAAGACGGTGTCGCGGAAATATTCGATGGTCGCGCCCATGGTGAGCACGGCCTGGCCGATGTGGATGATCTCGGCGGCGCGGTCTCCGATGATGTGCACGCCCAGCAACTTGAGAGTATCGGGGTCGAAGAGAATCTTCAGCAATCCGTTCTCATCGCCGAGCATCTGACCTTTTGCCAGTTCGGTGTAGCGCGCCAGGCCAATTTCATACGGGGCCTTTTGACGGGTGAGTCCTTCTTCCGTTGCTCCCACCATGGAGATCTCGGGAATTGCGTAGATTCCGTAAGGGATGAGATGGGGCATCATCTTGCCGGGCTTGCCGAACATGTGGCAACTGGCGAGGCGTCCTTGCTCCATGGCGGTGCTGGCCAAGGCGGGGAAACCGATGACGTCGCCGGCCGCATAGATGTGCGGAACGCTGGTCTGAAAGTTCTCGTTCACGGCCAGCTTGCCGCGGCCATCAGTCTTGATGCCGGCCGCTTCAATATTCAGCTGGTCGCTGTTGGCCTGACGTCCGATGGTGTAGAGCAGGGCCTGTCCGCGGACGATCTTGCCGCTCTCCAGCTTGGCGAATACGCGGTCGCGGTCCTGGTCGAAGCCAACCTGCACGACCTTCTCGCCTAGCCGAAAGACGGTTCCGAGTTGCCGCAGTTGAAAGCAGAGGCTCTCGATGATTTCGTGATCGACGAAGTCCAGCAGGGTGGGACGCAGGTCGAGGAGCGTGACCTTCACTCCCAGAGTCGCAAACATTGACGCGTACTCGATGCCGATAATGCCGGCGCCGACCACGATCAGCTCGCGGGGGACTTCCTCCAGGCTGTTGACTTGATCGGAGTCGAAGATGCGCTTGCCGTCGATGGGAATGTCGTCGCTGTGGGCCGGGCGCGTGCCGCAGGCGATCAGGATTTGCTCGCCGTGAACTAACTGCACGCCGTCTTCGTTGTGGATCTCGATGGTGTGGGGGTCTTTAAAACGGGCGTCGCCCACGAAAGTAGTTACGTAGTTGCGGCGAAGCTGGGCCTTGATGACTTCAACTTCGCGGGTCATGACGGCCTGTGCGCGGAAGACCAGGTCCGACATCACGATACGGTCTTTTACGACGTAACCGCGTCCGTAGAACGTGCGCTGGCGAAAGCCGCTGAGGTAGAGGATCGCCTCACGCAACATCTTGCTTGGGATTGTGCCGGTATGCACACACACGCCGCCGATAAGCCGCTCGCGATCGATGATAGCGACTTTCTTGCGAAGCTTGGCCCCGCAGATCGCACCCTTTTGTCCGGCGGGGCCGCTGCCGATTACGACGAGATCGTATTCGTGGGTTTGCATGGGCAAATTCGCACCACTACTCTACACGGATCAACACGAAACCAATCACTTCCGGCAGTAACGGAAGAACGCGGCTATCTGCCCTCCAGCGCGCCGGTAATTTTGACAGATTCTTTACATTCTGGTGACAGAAAAGCGAAGGAACTTGGGTAGCCTGCGCTACTGCGGAACCTACCGAGCACCCGGGGAAACGCCTCGCCGCAAGGAGCAAATCCCTATGAAGCATACGATTGCAGCTCTCCTGGTCATGCTGTTCCTGATGCCGCCGGCGGCCCTGGCGGCCGGCTCTAACGCTTACCAGCAGACCAACCTGGTTTCCGATGTGCCGGGCATGGCTGCGCACACCGATGCGCAGCTCGTGAATCCGTGGGGGATTGCCTTCTTTCCGGGGGCGCCGTTCTGGGTCGCGGACAACAACGCCGGGGCTTCGACGCTCTATGACGCCAACGGGAACAAACAGGTGCTGGTGGTTGGTATTCCGATGGCGAACGGGAGCCCGGGCGGGACTCCGACCGGGATTGTGACCAACAACACGGGGAAATTCGGCGGGTACACTTTTATCTTCGATACCGAGGATGGCGCGATCGTGGGATGGAAGTCAGGGAACACCGGCGTCGTCACGGCGAGCAAGACGGCGGCCGTGTACAAGGGGCTGGCGCTGATCACCAACGCTACCGGGCCGTTTCTGCTGGCGACCAACTTCAACAGCGGAGCGGTAGACGTTTACGACGGAAACTTCCAACCGGCCACGTTGGCGGGGAGCTTCACGGATCCGACGCTGCCGGCCGGTTATGCGCCCTTTGGGATCCATGTCATCGGGGGAAGCGTTTACGTCACCTATGCCAAGCAGGATGCGATGAAGCATGACCCGATCACGGGCAAGGGTTTTGGTTACATGAGCGTGTTCGACGTGAACGGCAATTTCCTGAGCCGGTTTGCCTCGGCGGGCATGTTGAATGCTCTGTGGGGAGTCGTGATGGCGCCTGCGTCCGGGTTCGGGCTGTTCAGCGGGGCGCTGCTGATCGGCAATTTTGGAGGCGGGGGGATCAATGCCTACAACGCCATGACCGGCAAATCGCTCGGCATGATGAAGAACGAGAAGGGGAAGGCTCTGAACAACATCGGGCTGTGGGATATGGTCTTTGGCGCGGGCGGGACGGGGAGTCCGACAACGCTCTATCTGACAGCGGGCATCTTCTACGAAAGCCACGGGCTGTTTGCCAGCGTGAGCGTAGTTCCGGTGAGCCTGCTGCCGGGGGCAATGAAGTTTTCCGCGCCCGTGAATATGACAAGCGCTGCCAAGGCGGCGACGCTTACCAACAATACCAGCTCGAGCATCAGTATTAGTTCTGTGGCCGTGAGCGATACCCATTTCGTGATTACTTCGAATACCTGTGGCGCCAGCCTGGCGGCGGGAGCGAGCTGCAAGATCAAGGTGGCTTTTGCCCCGACCGCGGTGGGCACGATTAAAGGGATGCTGAGCGTTACCGATAGCGGAGCGGGAAGTCCGCAGAAGGTTGCGCTGACTGGGACGGGGACATAGTTCCTTTGGGAAGTGCCGCCGGACGATTCGCGGAATCGGGCCCGCTTCTGCTGCGCCCGCCGATTTCAGTTTCGCAGTTCCAGGAAATCCGGCTTCATCGCTAGCTCGCTTTGCCCTTTCCAGGCCTCCATCGTTGCCAAAACGGTGTAGACTCTCTCTCCGGTAGATCATCGGGCTAACTTGCGCCGATGCAAGAAGACAGAGTTCTTGGAGGAATATTCGATATGAAGAAGCTGCTGTTGCTGATTGCCCTCATGATGGCGGCGGCCGTGCTGACGCTGCCTGCCCACTCTCAAGACGCCCCTAAGAAGGACGCGGCGCCCAAGCCGGCGGTAACCCCCTCGCAAGCGCTGCTCGATTCCTGGAATGACGTTGGGCGGAAGCTGATTGCCATGGCCGAAGACTTTCCCGAGGACAAATGCGACTTCAAGCCGGTGCCGGCGCAGCGCAGTTTCGCCGAACAACTGCTGCACGCAGCTAATGCAAACTACTACTTCATCAATCCGGCAACGGGGAAGAAGATGCCAGCGGGAGAGGATCCCAAGCGCGCGGACTACAAAACGAAGGCGGCAGTGGTCGCGTTCGTGAAGAAGTCATTCGAGGACGGCGCGGCGGCCATCAAAATGAAGGGCGACAAGGGGCTAAGCGATTTGGTGGTGGATCCGTTCGCCAATCAGGAGGTACGGGTGTCGGACATGGCATGGGGTTTGCTGGAGCATTCCGGTGAACACTATGGGCAGCTCGTGGTGTATTACCGGATCGCGGGGCTGGTTCCGCCGGAGTCGAGGCCGAAGAAGTGACAAGAGGGGACTGACGCCCTCTCGTTGAACAGGGACGCTGCGCGGCCGCTCTATCATCGCGGGCCTGAGCCGCTTCGCGATCTGTCCGTCCGGGTCTGACTGAAGCGTTTCTTCAACCCCGACGACGGTTGATTTCGCGTCTCCTTCCCACTAGACTTTCTGTTCCGCAGACTTGGAAGTGGGAGACAGCATATGAGGCAAGGGCGTGTACGGTTCGTAGTTGTGGTCTTGACCATGTTCGCCGTGCTGGTGCTGCCAAGTTGCGGGTTCAAACGAAAACTCGTGTCGATCACGGTCATTCCCGACACCGCCGACATCGTCGGTGCGGGCGTGCAGGTGCAATTCAAGGCGATCGGGAACTACGTTCACCCGCCGGACAGCCGGGACATCACGGACTCGGTGGCGTGGGAATCGGCAGCGCCACAGATTGTCACGATCGACCAGACCGGATTGGCGACCTCGACGGCGGGATGCGGCACAAAAATCACCATCACAGCAACCGGCCACAGCGATCCTCACGACGACTCCAGCGGCATCGTGGTGGGTACCGCGTCAGTGAGCGTGACTCAGCCAAACAACGGCTGTCCTTAGCGCCTTACTGATCTTCCAGCAGCTTGCCGAGCGTAGGCTTGTATTTTTCCGGCTTCGATTTCTTTGCCGGGACGGGGTGCGACGGCTTCGGGCTTCCCACTCTTTCCCGGGCCATCTCGCGGACGACCTGGCTGGCGCTGAACTTCTTCTTAACCCTTCTTTTGCGGGCCATATCTCAGGCTCTCAGCTTTCCCGCATCTTCGCACATCGAGTAGTCAAAAATGCAATAATCAAACATGAGTGTCAGCGAAAGCAATGCCATTCGCAGACGCGGAGGGCTGGACCGCTGTGGGTTCCTGAGATCTGAGACCTGACACCTGACTTTCATGGATGAGCGCGAATTTTTCGACGAGAAGCCGGACAAGAAGCCGGCCACCCTGAATTGTCCGCATTGCCATCAGCCGGGGGAGTACGAGATCCAGTGGCTGGTGCGCACCAAGAAGAAGAGCCTTCCGCCGCGGGCGGACGACCGCGACCGGGCGAAGTTCGCCAAGGCGCAGTCGTATATGCTACGGCGCGACGACATGATGGTCTGCAAGAATATGCGCTGCCGGAAACGGTTCGAAATCACGGGCGTGCAGAGCGTGGCGTTTCTGGGGTAGGGCGGGAATTGCAGAACGGCGCCGGCCGGCGCGAGTGCGGTGGGTGATCTTTCGTTTCGTCCGCGCGAGCATTCAATTCGGGCTTAGGATGATCGCGTCGAGACGATGGTTGCGGCCAGGCGGCGAACGCTGTGCAGTAGTTGGTTCAAGGTCTCAGACGCTTGTCCGGCACGAGCGCTTGCTTTCTGAGGGGCGTCACTGAAGCCCTCCTTTTCCATTTGCCGGGCGGCGGCAGCGAATCTCCGCGAGCTGTCATCGTCCATGGCGAGGAAGCGGAAGGCTTGGGCAAGCGGTATCCCGTCGGCGCCGGTTTGCAGGAATTCGATTTGCGCGGTGACCCTGCCGAAGACGGTGTTCAAAACCAATTCGCCCATGGCTCCTTTGGGAATCGGACCCTTGGCCAGGACGGCCGAGCCCCCCGTCAGAGAAAGACGCTGAATGACGCCGACAAACTTGGCGTCGTCCACCACGAACAGGGCGCGTTCGTTGTTGGAGACGCGGATTCTGGGTGCGCGCGTTTTTTTGGACGATTTGTCGGGCTTGCGCGGCACGTTAAGGAGCATTGCAGTCCTATTCGGCGTGGTCAAGGTTACTTCCGTGCCCCGCCAAGCATCCTCGCCACCAAGCAGGCCGATTCTTTACCGGGGGGCACTGATCTAAATCAATAAACGCCTCGATTCGCGTCACTCCCGGAATGGAATCGGGCTTGACCGATCACGTTTGGAGCATGAAGGAAATGCTGTTATCCTAGCGTTGTCACGAGCTAGGCGGGGTATCCGCCCAGTTAATGTTTTTTGGTGCGTTTTTGCACAAAACTTGCACAGTGGCTTGCACAACCGTTGCGACATGACACAGTGCTACCATCCAGCCCCATGAAAAAAGAAACCACCAAAGACCTGCTAAGGTTGCTGCTCGCGGAGCGAGCCCTCATAATTGGCCCAATCACTCTCAGCAACGGCAGCGCTTCCAATCACTACTTTGACTGCAAGAGAGTGACACTCAGTTCAGAAGGGGCTGAATTGGTTGGTGATGCGGTCCTCGACGCAATCCAACAATTGCCAGAAAAGCCCCAAGCAATCGGCGGTCTGACCAATGGTGCAGATCCAATAATCGGCGCTGTGATGATGCGGGCACGAGAGCGCGGGCTTGTTCTGAACGGGTTTTATGTTCGCAAGGAGCCAAAGAGTCACGGCACTCGGAATCACGTAGAAAACGCCCCTCCGACAGGCACGAACGTGGTTATCGTAGACGACGTTGTTACCGCTGGCCGGTCGGTACTAAAAGCTATCGACATGGCAGAACGTGAAGGCTGCAATGTGGTAGCCGTGATTACGCTTGTTGACCGCTTGGAAGGCGGCGGAAGCAAGATTAAGGCAAAGGCTAAACGGTACATTTCTCTGTATACTTTGGACGATTTCCAGACTGAGCTTCAAGAGTGCCAGCACCCTACGACGAAATCCGACCTGCTCTCAGCAGAGGTTTCTCGGTAGAGAATCTCCGAAAGATCACTAGCCTTTCAATTGAAGCTATCCAGCAGGGCAACCTGAAACATCCAGCGGCATTTCACGCCATAGCTTCAGTGTGCCGCTGGATAGCAGACGCTTGGGATGAAGTCCCCATTGAGAAGCATATTGCCCTTCGTGTTGAAGAACAAATCAAGCCGTCTTTGCAAGCCGTACTTGACAGCGCAGACGAGGATGCCGCGAAGGTGTGTCTCATGCTTGACCATCTCACTGCAGCATTTCGGGACGCAATTCTCCTAGGGCTAGACTCCGACTTGTGAGCAACACACAATTAGATCAGTACCTACCGGGGGCCATGCTCGATTCCGGACGGCGCTCATTTATACTTGCTAGTTTTCCTGCGCGCTTGGAAGGCGCAGGGTTGGGAGTCGCTTTGTGAAGATTCTGGTGTGCATGAAGCAAGTACCTCAGAAGGACGCTCCGCTGAAGCTCAATGAGGCGGGGACATGGATCCGCGAGGATGTTTCCTACGAAGTGAATGAGCCGGACGCGTACGCGCTGGAAGAAGCGCTGAGGCAGAAGGAGAAGCATACCGGCGAAGTGGTGGTGGTGACAGCGGGTCCGGCGCGGGCGCAGCAGGTGTTGCGGGAGGCACTGGCCAAGGGCGCGGATCGGGCGATTCATCTCGAGGACGACCGCTTCGTCGGACTCGACGCTTACAACACGGCGCGAGCGATCGCGGCGGCGATTAAGGACGAGAAATTTGACCTGATCTTCACCGGCTTGCAGTCGGATGACTACGGGTATGCGCAGACGGGCGTGATCCTAGCGGAAATTCTCGGATGGCCGCACGCGACCATCATCATGCAGATCGAGAAGAACGAAGGCGGAATCCGGGTGAAGCGGGAGCTGGAGGCGGGCTTCTTTCAGTTTGTGGATGTGCCGCTGCCGGCGGTTTTGACCATCCAGTCGGGGATTAACAAGCTGCGGTACGCGACCCTGATCGGGATCAAGCAGGCGAAGACGAAGCCGATGCGCAAGGTGACGATGGCGGAAGTGCAGTCGGCGGTGGGCGGGAACCTGCAGAAAATCGAGAAATTGTACGTGCCGCAGAAGTCGAAGAATACAGAGTTTCTTGAAGGGACTCCGGCGGAGGTGGCGAAGAAGCTGGTGGATAGGCTGAAGAATGAAGTGCGGGTGATTTGAGAAGTACCCAGTACCCGGTACCCAGTAAACCCATTGGCTGAGAGCTACGAGCAGATTTCTATGTCGGACAGCATTCTGGTGGTCGTAGAACAGCGGGAAGGAAAGTTGAACCGCGTCTCGTGGGAAACAATTGCGGCAGGCCAGGCGATTGCCGCGCAGGCCGGATGGGCACTCGAAGCGGCGGTGCTGGGATCGGGCGTGGGCGCCATTGCCGGCGAGGTTGCCGGGAAGAAGCTGGCGAAGGTCTATGTGGTCGAGTCGGCGAAGCTCGAGCCATATACGCCTGATGCTTTTGCACATGTTCTGAAAGAGTTTGTGGGGAAGCATCCAGCGAAGCTGGTTCTGATGCCGCACACCTACCAGGTGCGTGACTTTGTCCCGAAGCTGGCCACGGCGCTCGGGAGCACGGCTGTGAGCGATGTGGTCGGCTACAAGTACGAAGGTGGGAGGCTGTTGTTCACGCGGCAGATGTTCCAGGGGAAATTCGTGGCCGACGTGAGCTTTGCCGGGACGGGTCCGTGTTTTGTGACGTTTCAGAATGGCGCGTTTCGCGCAGATAAAGTTGAGGCCGGTGGGTCGGTGGCGCCGGTTGAGACAATCAATGTTGACGTGCCGGAAGGCGTGGTGCGCAACAAGCCGCAGGAAGTCTTCAAAGAGGCCAAGCAGGCGGTGGACCTGACGCAGGCGGAGATCATTGTCTCGGTGGGGCGCGGGATCAAGGAGCAGAAGAATATTGCGCTCGCGAAACAATTAGCCGATGCGCTGGGCGGGGAGCTTGCCGCGTCACGTCCAATTTGCGATAACGGCTGGCTCCCGATGGACCGGCAGATTGGGTCGTCGGGACAGACGGTCGCGCCGAAGCTCTATCTGGCGCTGGGGATCTCGGGGGCGATCCAGCACATTGTCGGGATGAAGGGTGCGAAGAGTATTGTGGCGATCAACAAGGATGCCGAGGCGCCGATTTTTGAGATTGCGGATTATGCGGTGGTAGGGAATTTGTTTGATATTGTGCCGCCGTTGATTGAGGAAGTGAAGAAGGCTAAGGGGTAGAGTTGCCAGGCCTCTAAGGGATCGCTTCTCCCACCGCCAGTGCTGCAAAGAATCGCGTTTGACAAGAACGCGCTTCACAGCTGCTCAGCATCTTGGACCTCGCCAGCCGAAACTACGCGCTTCAGCAGCACCGTTACATGCGCGATCGCGGCATTGTCCGTGCCCATGCCCTCCGGCGTCTTGGCTTTGACCCCGACACAATCCGCAGGAATCCCGCACAACTCCGCTACCTGTTTCCGAATTGCGTCCGCGCGCGGACCAATCTTGGGCGCCGCCAGGATCAACGTGGAATCCAGATTCACCAACTGGTAGCCTGCCGCCCCAACCCGGCGGAGCGCTTCGCGCAGGAAAATCGCGGAATCCGCCCCCTTCCACTGCGGATCGGACGGCGGAAACAGCGACCCAATGTCCGGCCCGGCGATCGCGCCCAGCAGCGCATCCGTCACCGCATGCAGAAGCACGTCGCCGTCGGAATGGCCGCCCAACCCCTTGTCGTAAGGTAGAGTGATCCCGCCAATCTTGAGTGGGATTCCCGGCTTGAACTCATGCGAGTCCCAGCCATAGCCGATGCGGAGCTTAGGTTGTGCGCTGTTTGCCAACGTAGTCTCTAGTTTCTCGTTTCCGGTCTCTCATCGCCTATTAGGCTCAACCACGCCGACGAGAAACTAGAAACCAGCAACTAGTAACCTGTCTTCAAGAAGAACTCCGCCAGCTCCATATCTCCCGGCGTCGTAATTTTCAGATTGCGCGGCGACCCCATCACCACCGCCACCGGATGTCCGGCCCGTTCGATCAGTGACGCCTCGTCGGTGCCGAGAAAGCCGTCGGCGGCCGCATCGTCGAAGGCCTTCTTCAGCAGGTCGTAGCGGAAGCCTTGCGGTGTCTGCGCCATGACCACGCTGGCGCGCGGAATCGTCGCCTTGATCACCGCACCATCGGCGGTCCGTTCGACTTGCTTCACTGTATCCCCGGCCGGCATGCCCGCGATGGCCGCGCCATGTTTTCGCGCCGTTTCGATGACCTCGCCGATAATCTGCTGCGTCACGAAAGGCCGCACGCCATCGTGGACTAGAACGATGTCATCCGCATCGGCCGCCACCGCAGCCAGGGCGTTGGCCACCGAATTCTGGCGGTGTTCGCCCCCCTCGACGAGCTGCAGTCGCTTGTTCAGGATTTCCGGATACTGCTTCTCGAGTTGCGTGCGGAAGCCGCTAATCTCGTTTTTGCGCAACGCAACGATGATTTCGTAAACCTCCGGGCTGGCGGCAAACTTGCGCAGCGTATGCACCAGAATCGGCGTGCCGCCCAGTTCCTTGAACTGCTTGGAAGGCGCCCTCTTCTTAGCCTTGGCGGCGGAGGGTGGGGCCATACGCGTGCCCAGTCCGGCCGCCGGAACAATTACAAACACCTTCATAAAGGGCGTTCAGTATAAGAGCGTGGTCCGATAAGTTTCAAATGAGAACCGGGCTGTGGCCGCAGGCTTCAGGCTCTCGGTCTTTTGGTCGGTCGCGATGGCCGCTGGGCCGTCAGCTGGGCGCCCAATGCCCTCAATCCATGGGCGCCGTCTTCTTCACTTCAACCGGACCATTGGAAACTGGGGCCGGAGACACGGGCGGTGCGATCGTCACGCCGGGCTTGGACTCCTGGCGGGAAGCGGCGCGCTCATCCCACTTGCCGAAGATCATCTTGCCGGCGGTGGTCTGCAACACCGAGGTTACGGCAATATCCACCGTCTTCCCGATCATCTTGCGCGCGTTGTCCACCACCACCATGGTACCGTCATCGAGATAGGCAACGCCCTGGTTGTACTCTTTCCCTTCTTTTAAGATGAAGACCCGCATCGCCTCCCCGGGCAGCACGATCGGTTTCAGCGAATTCGCCAGTTCGTTGATGTTCAGCACTGCCACGCCCTGCAGCTGCGCGACTTTGTTCAGGTTGAAATCGTTGGTGATGATCTTGCCTTCATAGACCTTGGCCAGCTCGATCAGCTTCATGTCCACTTCGCGGACGGTCGGAAAATCGTCTTCCACGATTTGAATCTGCAGCGAGGCGGTTTTCTGTAGCCGCTGCAGGATGTCGAGCCCGCGCCGGCCGCGGTTGCGCTTGAGCGAGTCCGCGGAGTCAGCCACCAGTTGCAGCTCGCGCAGCACGAACTGCGGAATCACGATGATGCCATCGAGGAACCCAGTCTCTGCGATATCGGCGATGCGGCCGTCAATGATCACGCTGGTGTCGAGGATCTTGTAGCTCTTTTTCCCCGTCTTCTCGCCGCCGAAGATTCCGCCGAGCGCCGCCAGGTTAAGCAAGTCTCCCTTGTTCGCGCCCACCGCCAACCCCACGTAGGCCATCACCAGCATGACCAGGATTTGCAAGAAGCTCTGGGTCGGACTCGACGGGATGCTGTTGCGGATAACGAGTGCGAAAAGGTAAGCGCCGATAATCCCGAGGATGCTGCCGATGGCGGCCCCAATCAACCGCTTCAGGCTCATGGCCCGCAGGCGCCACTCGAAAATGATGATGGCGACGCCGATGATCACACCGACCGCACCATCCAGGTTCGAAGGCAGCCCAAACGGTTGAATGCGATAGCAGGTGAAACCGACAAACAGGACAAACAGAAGGCGTATGAGTACGACGTCCACGGATCGACCTCCCCGGGAAAGGCCCCGCCGGAGCGACTCCCGTCCCGCGCCGGCCCTGCCAGGGTAGGAATAAGGAAAGAACCCCCAGTGCCAGCGTTTCATTACGGGGCTTATGAAGGATGAAGAAGATGCCCCGTTTCCGGCTCAATGCCGGATTCCAGCCAAAGCTACCGGCAGAAGTATATACCGGGTGCGGGAGGGGAGCTAGCGGTTAGTGTTCTGAGCATCCTTCACTTTGCGGGTAGTTTGCCGCGCAGTAGTTCCCGAAATTCCTCCACCTCTCCTGGCCCAAAAGCCCGCTTCGGTAGAGCGAAGAATATACGCGGTCCTGTGTAGAGGAGAAATAGATCTTCGGACTCAGCGTAGCGATCAAAGCCAGCCCACTTTGTCCTGGTCTCACCAGTGGGGCCGACAGCGTGAAATTCCCCTTCGGAAATGTCAGCTTCCACGCTCTGCTGCAGTTTGGTTTCTTTTCCGAAACTACGAATCAGCAAGATTTTCCGATGGAACATGAGAAAGAGACCCCACAGGCAGCCAAAAAGGAACACGAACCAATTTCGCGGGCTATTTAGCAGATTGACCGCACTCGCCGCAATGAGCAAGACACCAAAGAAGGGCAAGATATACAGGGACGCTCGGCCAACTATACCCGCCGTCTTCTGATGTAGGTCCTGCGCCTTTAGATAGTCGTCTTTCGTCAATTGGTATTGCAGATGCATACTCCGTCCCGCGTGTCTGTACTCGTGGGCAACCCAGCTAGTCAATACCGACGACCGACTGCTGCCTCTCACATTCCATCATAGTTCGGCCCGCCCCCACCCTCCGGCGGAACCCACGTGATGATCTGGTACGGATCCTGAATATCGCAGGTCTTACAGTGCACGCAGTTGGAGGCGTTCAGGCTAATGCCCTTGCCGTTCGGTGCTGTCGGGTCATCCAGCATCTCGTAAACGTTCGCCGGACAGAAATTCTGGCAGGGGCTGCCGAATTCTTTCACGCAGCGCTCGTTGCAGATGTTCGTATCGTGAATGACGAGGTGTGCCGGCTGATCCTCTTCGTGCTTCGTCCCCGAGTGATACAGGTCCGTCAGCTTATCGAAAGTTAGTTTGCCATCGCCTTTCGCCTGACCGAGCAGGTGCGCCCGCGGTCCGCCGTCCGGTGGCAGCTTCGACAGTGGCTTCATGCGCTCGTGTCCGGGATGCGCCAGCACGCGGTTGCGCAGGCCGCCATCGAAGATGTCCTGCAGCACGGTGTTGAATATGCCCGCGATCATGCCCTTCTCGAATCCCTGGTGGAAGTTGCGCACCGGCCAGAGCTCATCCTTGATCCAACTCGTCTCCACCCGCCGCGTCAGCTTGCCCAGGACGGCCGACGTAGAATCGCCCTTCACCAGCGCCTCAAACGCCGTCTCCGCCGCCAGCATCCCACTCTTGATCGCCAGATGAATTCCCTTCAACCGCGCCGAATTCAAGAATCCCGCCGAGTCGCCGACCAACATCCAGCCGTCTCCGCCCAGCGGCGGCAGCGACCACCACCCACCATACGGCAGCGCCTTTGCACCATAACGGATCATCTTCCCGCCCTTCAGCAGGTCGGCAATGAACGGATGCTGTTTGAACGTCTGCAGTACATGGTGCGGATCGAGCCGCGGGTCTTCATAATCGAGTCCGGCCACAAAGCCGAGCGAAACAATGTTGTCCTTCGAGCCATAAATCCACGCGCCGCCGTATTCTTTGGTCGTCAGCGGATAGCCCATCGTGTAGATGACTTCGCCCGCCTTGATCCGCCCCGACGGCACCTCCCACAGCTCCTTGACGCCCACCCCGTAGGTCTGTGGGTTGCGGTCTTTCATCAGATCAAATTTCTGGACGAGCTGCTTGGTCAGCGACCCGCGCGTCCCCTCCGCCAGCACCACCACCTTCGCTTTCACGTCATAGCCCGGCTCGAAATTCGATTTCGGCTGGTTCTGCTTGTCCACGCCCTTGTCGTCGGTGCGCACGCCGATGACGCGATCGCCGTCGTACAGCAGTTCCGACCCCGCGAACCCGGTAAAGACCGTGATCCCCGCCTCTTCCACCTTGCCCGCCAGCCACTTCACAAACTTGTTGATCGACATCACGTAGTTGCCGTGATCGCGCAGCGGCGGAGGTGTAATCGGGAGCTTGTAATGCTTCTCCTTCGTCAGGAAGTAAACGCCCTCCTGATGAACCTGGGCGTCAAGCGGTGCCTCGTTCTCAAATCCAGGCAGCAACTCCTTCATCGATCGCGGATCAAGCAGCGCACCCGACAGGCAGTGCTGTCCCACTTCGCGTGCCTTCTCGAGCACGTAGATGTTTTCTTTCGAGATTTGCGCTTCGGCGCGCCGCGCATTGTGATCGTCGATCAACTGCGACAGGCGCAGCGCGCACGCCATGCCCGCCGGCCCGCCGCCCACAATCACCACGTCGGCCGGCATTTCGGGATGTGCTACGTTGGGGAGAGGTTTGCGGAAGATCAGCATTTAGGAATTAGCCTTTAGTAGTTAGCGAATTCTTTCGATGGGCATGGCTCCCCGCGAAGAAGCTTCATGATAATTGGAAATGTCGACCGCCGCAGTGATGGATACGGAAACTTTCCCCATCCTCCCGGTGTCTGCCTATTCATGAAGCCCAGTTGGACCCTGCGGCAGGTACTGGCCATCCTGCGCGGCCTCACTCTCATGGTCGCGCTCTTCTGGGCGCTCATACTCCTGCAACTCGTGCCCGCTCTCGTTCGCGGCGGTCTTACCGGCGTGCGCGACCACATCGTGCGCGTCGCCACCACCGGCGTACCTCCGGAACAGTGGGAGATTGCGATCTCGCGCATGTATGTGGCTCTCGGCACGACCTTCGCCGTCGGGCTAATCCTGTTTCTGGCGCAACGCTACCTGGGACGCAAACTGGCGTCACAGGGTGGCACCGCGGGCCACGCCTGAAACTATCCGCTCGGAGTCTTCTTTGGATCTTTGTTTGGGGACGGCGATCCTCTTCTCACCCCCGGGCTCGCGCCAGTTTCACTGTCACGAAAATCACCGTACAGATAACGAAATCCACCACCAGCCCCCAGTCCTCCTTGAACAGCCCATGCCGCGCCAGCCCCGGCAGATGCGGCGCGAGCAGGTAGTAAATGGCATTTCCGGCGAGCACTGCGAGCAACGCATCGAGAAAATTCCTGACCGTCTCACTCTTCGCCATGGCGCGCTCCGCTCCTGCTAACATCCCCTGAGATGCTGGAACCGTCCACTCCCGTTCAGTACGTCAAAGGGATTGGTCCGCGCCTCGCCGAAATACTTGCCGCCAAGGACCTCAACACGGTGGACGACCTGCTCCACTACCTCCCCTTTCGCTACGAGGACCGTCTCAACCCGCGTTCAGTGGCCGAACTCCGACCCGGGGAGATGGCCACGGTCATCGCCGAAGTCCGCAACTCGGGCCTCTTCCGCACCCGCCGCATGCCCATTTTTCAGCTCACCGTCGGCCAGGGACGCAACCGCCTCAAGTGCCTCTGGTTCAACGCCACCTATCTTCAGAACCGTTTCCAGGCTGGTCAGATGATCGCCCTTTACGGCAAAGTCGAAAAGGATCGCGACGACGAACTCCAGATCATCCAGCCGCAATTCGAAATCCTCGGCGACATTTACGAAGAGGGCGGCACCGACGATGCCGAAAAGAAAGCCGCCGCTTCACTCGAAATCGGACGCATCGTTCCCATTTACGAATCGACCGGCCAAGGCAAGCTCACGCCGCGCTGGTTCCGGCGGATTATCCGCACGGCTCTCGACAATCTCGGACCCGATTCTCCCGACCCGATTCCCGCCGCCGTGCGCGATCATCTCAGCCTGATCTCGCCGCGGGAAGCGCTCTGGAAGGTTCACTGGCCCGACGCCGGCGAAAGCTTCGCCGACCTTCAGTCCTCACGCACACCCGCGCACATCCGCCTGATCTTCGACGAACTCTTCTTCGTCGAACTCGGCCTCGAACTCAAACGGCGCGAGCAGCGCGCCCGCACCGGTGTCGCTTTTCAGATCGGCCCCGGCGTCCGCGAAGCCATAAAAAAGATACTGCCCTTTCACCCGACCGCCGCCCAGAAGCGCGTGCTCAAGGAAATCGCCACCGACATGCAGACACCCTTCCCCATGCGCCGCCTTCTGCAAGGCGATGTCGGCTCCGGCAAGACCATCGTCGCCTTCGAAGCCGCCATCATCGCCATCGAAAACGGATATCAGGTCGCGCTCATGGCGCCCACAGAAATCCTGGCACAGCAGCATTATTTTTCCGCTCGGCAGATCCTGGAAAAAGCGGGATATCGCATTGTGCTCCTCACCGGCTCGCTCGAACAGGACCGAAAACGCGCCATCCGCCGCCACATCGCGCAGGGGAATGCCCAACTCGTGATCGGAACCCACGCCCTAATCCAGGAAAGCGTCGAATTTGAAAAGCTCGGCCTCGTTATCGTGGACGAACAGCACCGCTTCGGTGTCATGCAGCGCCTGAAGCTGATGCAGAAAGAAGGTGTAGGGACGGGTCTTCGACCCGTCCAAGCCGAGCGCAACTCGGCAGAGAACGCCGAGCCCGACGTCCTGGTCATGACCGCCACCCCCATCCCGCGCACGCTGGCGCTGACTCTCTACGGCGATCTCGACGTCTCGGTCCTCGATGAGCTCCCACCCGGCCGTACGCCGGTTGTCACCCGCTCCGTCCCCGACGAGCGCGCCCCCGAAGTCTGGGACTTTGTCCGCAAGCAGATCGCGGCCGGCCATCAAACCTACGTCGTGTATCCCGTAATCGAAGAGAACGAAGAGCGCGAACTCAAAGCCGCTCAGCAGATGTTCCGCCAGTTACGCGACCGAATCTTTCCCAGTCTGCACGTCGGCCTGCTCCACGGCCGGCTCGATCCCGACGAGAAAGAACACGTCATGCGCGAGTTCCAACGCGGCGAAATCAACATCCTGGTCGCGACCACCGTGATAGAAGTCGGCGTCGACGTCCCCAACGCCGCCGTAATGGTCATCGAGCATGCCGACCGCTTTGGCCTGGCGCAACTACACCAGCTCCGCGGACGCATCGGACGCGGCGCCGCCAAGTCCTACTGCATCCTCATGCACGGCGAAAAAGTCTCCGAAGAAGGCCAGCGCCGCCTCGACGCCATGGTCCGCACCCACGACGGCTTTCAGATCGCCGAACTCGATCTCGAACTCCGCGGCCCGGGCGACTTTTTCGGAACTAAACAAGCCGGCATTCCGAGTTTTCGCGTCGCGAACATCATCCGCGACCGGCAGCTCCTCGAAGCTGCCAAACGAGAAGCCGCCTTCGTTCTTTCCGGACCAAACCAGGACATTTCGCAGGAAGAGATCAACCGCGCCCTGAAGCACATGCGCACCCGCTGGCAGCTCAGCTACGGCTTGGTGGAAGTTGGGTAGTTCTCTGCGTCCTGAGCGGCCTTGCTCGGCGAGCTCTGCCGGTTAAGAGCTTTTCGATCGCAAAGGCAAGGGTGTGTCTGTTATCTCCCAAGCTGGACCCGCACGCGCTCCAGTAGGTTTGCTCCCGCCTCGCCCGCGTCATCGTGCGAGAACGCCTCCCCCAAATCGAGAAACGTCACCCCGGGGCAGCAGCGAGCGAAGATCTCACCAGCCGCTCTTCCATTGGCCGAGAGCCGCGCATTCGCCAGGATCAATTGCGGTTTCCGCGCCTTCATCAGGACTTGTGCGTCCACCAGGTTGCTGGCCGTAATCGCCCGCAGGCCGTCTTTCCTCAGCAACTCCGCCAGATACGCCAGCACGTCGGGCGACTCGTCCACGCACAGAACCGCCGGCCGGGAATGATCTACTTGCCACTGTGCCTCCGGCCTTCTCGCCCGAAGGGCGGCCAGGATCGCCTCGTCTTCCGTCTCGTAAATCTCGAAGACCTTAAGCAGATTGGTCATCGCGAGCACTTTGCGCATCATCGCTGGGGGCTGGCAGATTTTCACGTCGCCTCCGGCCGCCCGCGCCGCTGACATCAAGCGCACGATCGTCCCCAAGCCGCTGCTGTCTATGAACTGCACGTCTGCCGTTTGGAGAACGACATTGGGCGTTTGCGCGAGCTCCTGGCGGACGGCGTCATGCAGGCTCAGCGCCTCCTCCCCTCCTACAATCCGTCCCGCGCAGTGCAGGACCAGCACGTCTCCAACCCAGCGTGGCTTGAGTTGCAGATTCATGACTCTTGAGACTCGGCCGATGCGATCTCGTGGCCTACCGAAAGCGAGATTGGCCCCGGCATTATAGCTCCCTAATCTGTTACGCGACGCTACCTGCCACCCCGTCTCCACACCGAGTTGTTCTGCTATGATCGCGGCAAAGCCGGAAATCGGCGAGTAGAGGGTTCATCAGGAGCTGCAATCATGGATATACCTGCACTACCCATGGGCGCTCGGCGCAATGAAGACATCGCGCTCGACCTTATGAAATTCGTCGCCATGACGACTGGCTACGGCAGGACCATCGGCACCGGGGTGGGTTTTCAGGGCGGGGGCGCAGCGTCCAAGCCGGAGGAATACGCCGACCACCTGCTTGAGCTTTACGGAAAGTGCTTAAAAGCGGTCGCAGGAAAATAAACCGTGAGCGCCGAGGCTGAGCTGAATGCTGACGGCTGAGTGCTGACGGCTGCCTTCGGTAACCTCTTGCTTCTGAACCTCTTCGTTGACAATTCCCGCGCCGCTACGCTATCCTAAAACTCTTTGGAAGTTCTGCGGTTGCCCGCCTGAACGCCCTCGCGCCTTCTGCGTGGAATGATTGGGCACTCAGCGGTCTTCATTGCGTTCTTTAATTCTGGAGATTTCTGATGTCAACCTATTTCCCGAAAGAAGGGGAAATCGTTCGCAAGTGGTTTGTCGTGGACGCTGCCGGGCAGCCGCTTGGCCGGCTCGCGTCGCGCGTCGCCCGCATTCTGATCGGCAAAGAGAACCCCAGGTACACGCCGTTTATCGATACCGGCGACCATGTGATCGTGATCAATGCCGAACTGGTGAAGATTACCGGCATGAAGGCGGACCAGAAGTCCTATCACCACTACACTGGCTACCCGGGTGGTCTGCGGTCGGAAGTTCTGAAGAAGCGCATGACACGTAAGCCAGAGCTGGTGATCGAGCAGGCAGTCTCGCGCATGCTTCCCAAGAACAAACTGGGCAAGCACATGTTCGCGAAACTGAACGTTTACAAAGGCGACAAGCACCCGCATCAGGCGCAGAAGCCTGAAGTGAAGGTGCTGGCGTAAAAACTAGGGTCTTAGGTGTCAGGTCTCAGGTGTCAGGAAGACCGACACCGCAGAATCTCGGAAAGGGTTGCGAGCGCCAGGGTTAGCTGAATGCTGACGGCTGAGTGCTGAAGGCTTACATGGCAGAAACTGTTCAATACTACGGAACTGGCCGCCGCAAGTCGGCGGTCGCGCGTGTGTTTCTTCGTCCCGGCAGCGGGGAGTTCAAGGTTAACGGCAAAGCGTTCGAAGAGTACTTCGTAACGCCGTCGCAGCGCTCGAGCGCCAAGTCGCCGCTCGCCCTCACCGAGACTGCCGCCAGCTTCAACGTGCTCGCCAACGTCTCCGGAGGCGGAGTGGCTGGGCAGGCCGACGCAGTACGCCTCGGCATCGCTCGTGCTCTCATGCTCTTCAATGCCGAACTACGCAAACAGCTCAAGGCTCAAGGTATGGTTACCCGTGATCCCCGCGCCAAAGAGCGCAAGAAGTACGGCCAGAAGGGCGCAAGAAAGCGCTTCCAGTTCAGCAAGCGCTAGGTTGTACGTTTGGGTTTGAGGTTTAGCTGAGGGCTGACGGCTGATGGCTGACAGCTGGTTTTAAAATTCATCCCCCCACCTCCCCTGAGATGGGGTGGACGGGAATGGCAATCCGGAAAAGCAGTTGCTGGCAACTGGGTACTGGCAACTGGCAACTGATTTCGGATGTAGACCAACTGAGGAGGTTGATTGGCTAACATCACCATGAAGGAGTTGCTCGAAGCAGGCGTTCACTTCGGGCACCAGACCAAGCGCTGGAATCCCAAGATGAAGGAGTTCATCTTTGGTGAGCGCAACGGGATCTACATCATTGATCTGCAGAAGACGCTGAAGATGTTCAAGGAAGCGTCCAAGTTCGTGCAGGAACTGGCCGCTGCCGGCCGCGTCATCCTCTTCGTCGGCACCAAGCGCCAGGCCCAGGACGCCATCGCCGAAGAAGCGCAGCGATGTTCCATGTTTTACGTGAACCAGCGCTGGCTGGGCGGACTGCTGACCAACTGGGTCACCGTTCAGAAATCGGTGAAGCGGCTCAAGGAACTCGACGACATGGCCACCGACGGCCGTTACGAGCTGCTCCCGAAGAAAGAAGTCATCAAGCTCGAGCGCGAACGCAAGCATCTGCAGGCCAACCTCGCCGGCATCAAGAATATGTCGCGGTTGCCCGATGCGATCTTCGTCATCGACTCGAACAAAGAGCAGATTGCGGTGCGCGAGGCGCGCAAGCTGGGCATTCCCGTGGTCGCCGTCGTTGATACGAACTGCGATCCCAGCGAAGTGGATTACGTGATTCCCGGCAACGACGACGCGCTGCGCGCCATTCGCCTTTTCACCTCCAAGATCGCCGAGTCGATTGCCGAGGGGGTCAACCTGATGGGCGACAAGCAGATGGCCGAACTCCAGGCGATGGCGAGTCCCGAGCCGCAGGCTGAAGCCGCCGCCGAGACGCCCGCGGAAGACGCTCCCGCTCCGCCGGCCGAAGCCGCGGAAGACATCCGTATGGAAGACGTACTGGGCGCCGGCACGCGCAAGCGTCCATCGGTTGCGACCGAAGATCTCGACGAACTGCAAGCTGAGACGCGCCGGTTCTAGCACGGCTACTAGCTTCTAGCTACTGGCTACTGGCTACTGGCTACTAGCAAGCCATCGATGAGAATCTGGCCCGCGCGGTCGCTAGGTGCGCGGGCCGAGTTTTGTAGGAAGGTTGCAAGGTCCGACTCACTGAAACCCTCCTTGAAACCCTGGAACTCTGCAACATTGGAACTGAGGTTTGAATGAGCACTACGATGGCAAATATCTCTGCTGCCCAGGTCAAAGAGCTCCGCGAAAAAACTGGAGCCCCGATGATGGACTGCAAACAGGCCCTGACCGAAGCCAAGGGCAACCTGGAAGACGCGGTTGTCCTGCTGCGCAAGAAAGGCGTCTCGGTGGCCGCCAAGAAGGCAACCCGGGTGACCAGCGAAGGCTCGGTTGCAAGCTACATTCACGCCGGGGGTAAGATCGGTGTGCTGGTCGAAATCAACTGCGAGAGCGACTTCGTCGCCCGCACCGACGACTTCAAAGAACTGGTGCACGACATCGCCATGCATATCACGGCCAGCGACCCGAAATTCGTTCGCAAGGAAGACGTGACGCCCGAGGCCTTCGAGCGCGAGAAGGAAATCTATCGCCACCAGGCCGCAGCCACCGGCAAACCGCCGCAAGTGGTCGAAAAGATCGTGGCCGGCAAGATGGAAAAGTTCTACGAAGAGGTTTGCCTGCTCGAACAGCCCTTCATCAAGGACCAGACCATCACCATTGCGCAGCTCATCGCCGCCAAGATCGGCAAGCTAGGCGAA
Source organism: Terriglobales bacterium (assembly GCA_049273945.1). Classification (GTDB taxonomy): domain Bacteria; phylum Acidobacteriota; class Terriglobia; order Terriglobales; family Acidobacteriaceae; genus Acidiflorens. Next base: position 27,095 of record JBASRS010000018.1, read on the forward strand.
AACATCGCCGTCCGCCGCTTCGCCCGCTTCAAGGTCGGCGATGTCGGCGCGACGGTCGCTTTCACCACCACGAAGCTGGAAGACGGCGGGGGCGGTGAGGCGGCTGCGCCGGTCGCCAAGTAGGCGAATAATTCAGGGGCGCTGCGGCGCCCCTTTTGATTTATGCTTCTTCCCGGCAGATTGTCATCCTGAGCGAAGCGAAGGACCTGCTTTCTTCATGCCCACTCCCGTCTTCAAACGCATCCTGCTCAAGCTCTCCGGCGAGGCCCTTGCCGCCCAGCAGGGATTCGGTGTTGACACGGCCCGCATCCACGAAGTCGCCGCCGAGCTTGCCGACGTCCGCAGCCTCGGCATCCAGATCGCCATCGTCGTAGGCGGCGGCAACTTCTTCCGCGGCGTCGCCGACCAAGCCAAAGACATGGACCGCGTCTCCGCCGACCACATGGGCATGCTGGCGACGGTCATTAACGCGCTCGCCCTCCAGGACGCATTAGAAAAGCAAAACGTCTTCACGCGCGTGCAGTCCGCCATTGAGATGAATCAAGTCGCCGAGCCTTTTATCCGCCGGCGCGCCATCCGCCACCTCGAAAAAGGCCGCGTCGTGATCTTCGCGGGCGGCACCGGCAACCCCTATTTCTCCACCGACACGGCAGCGTCGCTGCGCGCCATGGAAATCAAAGCCGACGCCATCCTCAAGGCCACGAAAGTCGACGGCATCTACGACGCCGACCCCATGAAGGTCAAAGACGCCAAGAAATTTACCCACATCACCTACATGGACGTCCTCAAGCAGGGCCTGAAAGTCATGGACTCCACCGCCATCTCTCTCTGTAAAGACAATGACCTCCCCATCGTCATCTTCAACCTCAACCAGCGCGGCAACATCCGCAAAGTCGTGCTTGGCGAAAAGATCGGGTCGCTGGTCAGCGCGTGAAAGAGCTTCGAGCTTCGAGCCACGAGCTCGGAGCGATCGGCTTATTTGGTTGCTCGTAGCTCGCAGCTCGTAGCTCGTAGTTCGATCCCGGTTTATAATCTACCGTTTTGACACCTACTTCTTTTCGGAGCTGAGCGATATGGCGCAAGCCACCATGGCAGCGAATCCCGCCCTGAAGGAAACCTACCTACAACTCAAAACCCGTATGGACAAGGCGGTCGAAGACTTCCGCCGCGAGATGGCCGCCACTCGCACCGGCCGTGCCTCGGTTCACATGCTAGACACCGTCAGCGTGGACTACTACGGTTCGCAGATGCCGCTCAACCAGATCGCTCAGGTGCATGCGCCTGAACCGCAACTCATCACCGTCCAGCCGTTTGATCCGTCGTCGCTGGCGGGCATCGAGAAGGCCATCCGCACCGCCGACCTTGGCCTCAACCCCATGAACGACGGCAAGATCATCCGCGTGCCCGTGCCCGCGCTCACCGAAGAGCGGCGCAAGGAAATGGTCAAGCACCTGCACCGGATCCTCGAAGAACACCGCACCGCCGTGCGCAACATCCGCCGCGACGGCAACGATGCCATCAAGAAGGCGATGAAAGACAAAAAGATCACCGAGGACGACGAGAAACGCGCCCTCGATGAAATCCAGAAGCTGACCGACGACGAAATCAAGAAAATGGAAGACATGAGCAAGGGCAAAGAGAAAGAAGTGCTGGAGATCAAGTAGTGCTGTCTTCCTTAACCGCAAGGACCCCCACCCGGGAGAGAAAAATGCGCCATCACATCCTCACCTGGTTCGCCGTTCTCATTTCAGCAACGACATTGGGAGAAGCCACGATGCCGAAGAAAGTTCATCAGAACGGATTTCCAGTTGTCGGCATCGAAGTGCGGACTACGAATGCAAAAGAAGCAAGCGGTGAGGGTGTGATCCCAAAGCAGTGGCAGAGATTTTTCCAGGACGGCATACAGCAGAAGATTCCCGACAAAGTCGATGGCACGATCTATGCGCTGTACACCGACTATGCCAGCGATCGCAATGGAGAGTACTCGTTTGTGATCGGAGTGAAAGTCAATCCCAAAGCCAAGGTGCCCGCGGGGATGATTCTCAGAAAGATTCCAGCTGGAGAGTACGCGGTGATCACCAGCGACAAGGGGCCGGTCGGCAAAGTTGTGACGGCAGACTGGCAGCAGATTTGGTCATTGGAAGACAAGCATCAGCTTGGAGGCCCGCGGGCCTACAGAGCGGACTTCGAGGTCTATGACCAGCGGGCTGCCGACCCGCAGAGCTCGCAGGTCGATGTCTATGTCGGAGTGAAGTAGGTTCCCGTCAACCCCGCCGTCTATTCCACAGGCCCCTGGCCGTGGAAATCAAGTAAGCCCCTACATCTAAAGGACTTACTAAAACTCTCGCCCGGAACTTGACAGCTGCGATACATTCTGATATTTCTGTTATTACAGAAATGACGAAACTAACAGACATCCAACGCCAGTTCATCCTGCACTGGGGAGAGATGGGCACTCGCTGGGGCATCAGCCGCACCGTCGCCCAGATCCACGCGCTCCTGTTCCTGTCGCAGGAACCGATGAACGCCGAGCAGATTGCTGAAACGCTCAATGTGGCCCGCTCCAACGTCAGCACCTCGATCCGCGAGCTCGAGAGCTGGGGAATCATTCACCCCGTGCACCTGCTCGGCGACCGCCGCGAGCATTACGAATCGCTGAAAGATGTAAGCGAGATGTTCGTCCGCATCATGGAACTCCGCAAGCGCCGCGAGCTGGACCCGACCTTGCAGCTCCTGCGCCGCTCTCTGACGCAATTGGAGCGCGAGCCCGCCGATGACTACACCCGCGAGCGGCTCCAGGAAATGGCGCAGTTTTTCGAGGCCTCGAGCGAGGCCTACGAGCAAATCCACCAACTCTCCCCCGAAACCTGGCACGGGTTGTTGAAAGCCCGCGGCAAGCTGAAGAAACTGGCAGCCGTGCTGCGGTAGTCTCTCGTGCCTCTACAGTCCCGGCCCGCCGGGAGAAGGGAGCAAAGGTATGGATAGCAGCCTAGTCGGACTCATCGGCGTCATCGTAGTCGTACTCATTGCAGAAGGCGTGGGCGTGTGTTTGCGCCGACCACCGGGGCTCTTGCTGCAAGCAGAAAAAGGTGTGGAACGCTCGGATTTCTGGAGCGCCTACATCCGAGTCGTCCTGTTGCTGGTGCCGGCGTCGTTCGCGCTGGTAAGCTTTCCGACCGCTGTGCGCCTGGATCCGGTGCTGGCCATCGTGGAGCAACTGCGCTGGGGACTCGCCGGCCTGCTGATCGCCCTCGCGGTCGCCGGAAAAGCCCTGCGCGTCCCTGCTCCAGCCACGTACAGCCCTGCATCTTTCGTTCCTCCGATCGTTCCTCCGGCCGCTTCCGGGTCTGCGCGGTGAGCCATGGGAGCGGCATATGCTTTGCTGGGGCTGGTCTTTGGAATTGCAATCAACGAAGCGATTCGCCGGCGTGCAGGTAACGCGGGAAGAAAACACAGGGTGCAACCTGACCTTGGCCCGCGTTGCTCGCCCGCGGCGTCGCAATCCACAGAGGCCAGTCAGCGACCGCAACCCTCCTGTCGCTTCGCCGCGCAGGATTACTATGACCGCTGAGGAACAAACCAGGGGTATGCCCTCCCCCAGTCAGACTCTCGTCCTCTACGACGGCGTTTGCGGACTCTGCAATCGGCTCGTGTCCTTCCTGCTGCGTCATGATCGCCGCGACCAGCTTCGATTCGCGCCCCTGCAAAGTGAATTCGCGCAAGCGCTGCTTCACCGTTACGCCTTGAACCCGACTGACTTCGACACCGTCGTCGTGCTCGCCGACTTTGGTCAGCCTGCCGAGCGTGCGTTCACGCGGTCGGAGGCCGCGTTGTGGTCCGTGGGCCGCCTGGGCGGGATCTGGAAACTCTTCGCAACCGCGAGAGTCATTCCCCTTCCGCTGCGCGAAGCGCTCTACCGTTTCATCGCGCGCCACCGCTACCAGGTCTTCGGGAAATACGACGAATGTCCGTTGCCCCGTCCTGAAGACCGCCACAAGTTCCTCCCGGAGGCATAGTTTTTCTCCGTGTCTCCGCGCCTCCGTGGTGAATTGCTCTTATAATTTCTCAGGATCATGAAATCCACCGTCCACGCCGCCTGTCCGCACGATTGCCCCGACGCCTGCGGCGTCCTGATCACCATCGAAGACGGCCGCGCTACAAAGATTCAGGGCGATCCCGCGCACCCGGTGACGCGCGGATTCCTCTGTGCCAAGGTCGCCAAGTATCTGGACCGAGTCTATTCTCCGGACCGCGTGCTCTATCCCATGCGCCGCATCGCCCCCAAAGGCCCGTGCGGGCCGGGTACTCCTGCCTGGCAGGCTTTTGAACGCATCTCCTGGGATGAAGCCCTCGACGAAATCACCCGCAAGCTTCGCCGCGTTATTGCCCAGTCCGGCCCTGAATCCATACTTCCCTATTCCTACGGCGGCACGCTGGGCGCGCTCAACGGCGCTTCCATGGATCGCCGCTTCTTTCACCGCCTGGGAGCGTCGCAGTTGGAACGAAGTATCTGTTCGACTGCCGGGGAGGAAGGCTTGAAGTCGGTGATCGGCGTGAAGCTCGGCACCGAGCCCGAGCAGTTCGCGCACTCGCGCTACATCATCGCGTGGGGCGCGAACATTCACGGCAACAACATCCATCTGTGGCCCTTCATCGAAGAGGCCCGCCACCAGGGCGCAAAGCTGGTCGTCATTGATCCCTACAAGACCCGCACCGCCAAGTTCGCCGACTGGTACCTGCCCATCAACCCCGGTACCGACGCCGCCCTCGCCCTCGGCATCATGAACGTCATCATCAACGAAGGCCTTTACGACGCCGACTACGTGTCGCGCTACACCCTTGGCTTCGACGAACTGAAGGCCCGCGTCCAGGGATACCCGCTGGATAAAGTAGCCCATTGGACGGGCATTTCCGCCGCCGACATCCGCCGGCTCGCGACCGAATATGCCACCCACCGCCCGTCCGTTATCCGCGTGAATTACGGCATCCAGCGCTCGCAAGGCGGCGGCATGGCGATGCGCGCTGTCGCCATGCTCCCCTGCCTGATCGGATCCTGGAAAGAGGTTGGTGGCGGGCTACAACTCTCGACCAGCGGCGCCTTCGGCTTCAACAAGCCCGCTCTTGAGATGCCCGAACTGATGCAGAAAGCGCTGGGACGTCCCGCGCGAGTCGTCAACATGGTGCAGCTCGGATGGGCTCTGAACTCGCTCGACGTGCCACCCATTCAAGCGCTCTTCGTTTACAACTCGAATCCCGCCGCGGTTTGCCCCAATCACAACGAGGTCGTCCGCGGACTCAAGCGCTCTGACCTGTTCACCGTCGTCCACGAGCAGTTCTTCACCGACACCACCGACTACGCCGACATCGTCCTGCCCGCCACCACTTTTTTCGAGCACAAAGACCTGCAAGGCGCCTACGGACACTACTACCTCCAGGTCTCTACGCAGGCGATCGAGCCGCTCGGCGAGTGCCGCTCCAATGTCGAACTCTTCAGCACGCTCGCCCAGCGCATGGGCTTCGAAGACGAGTGCTTCCGCGAGACCGTGGACTCCATGATCGACCGCGCCCTCGACTCGCCGAACCCATGGCTCCAGGGCATTACCCGCGACCGCCTGGAAAACGAAGATTACATCCGCCTGAACTTCTCCAGTGCCGGTGTGGGGGCGGGTCTCCGACCCGCCCAGGCCGAGCGGAGCTCGGCAGCCCCTTTCCTACCCTTCGCCCAAGGCGACTTCCACACCGCCAGCGGCAAGGCTGAGTTCTACACCGAAGTCCTGAAACGGCAGGGACTCGATCCCGTTGTTTCCTTCACTCCACCCGAGGAATCCCGTCACGGTTCCCGAGCCGCCGGTTTCCCGCTCGAACTCCTGGCCCGCAAGCCCGACAACCATCTCAACTCGACGTTCGCGAACGTGCCGTCAGTTCGCAAGTTGGAGCCAATGATCGGCATGATCGAAATGCATGCCATCGACGCCGAACCCCGTGGCATCCGCGACGGCGACCACGTCCGCGCCTTCAACCCGCGCGGCGAGATCATTCTCCAGGCCAAAGTCAACGGCTCCGTGCCTCCCGGGGTCGTCGCTGCCCGTCTCGATTGGGCACGTTTTGGCCCCGGGGCCCGCAATATCAACGTCCTTACTTCAGAAAAACTCACCGACATGGGCAACGCGGCGACGTTCTATTCCGTCTCTGTTGAGGTGGAGCTTTTTCGGGCCTGACACGGCGGCAAGATACGCCTCTGCCTTGGACGCCCCGCCGAACTCTACCGTATAATTACCGTTTTCCTAACTCCCGGTTTTCCGAGGTAGTTGCGATTCTTCGCCGTCATCAGGAAACCCCTGTTTGCGCCCAGGGCCTGCGTCGCCGCGTACGCACGCGGACCGGCCCCGGCTCGTTGTCATCCTCTTTCTCCTCAAGGGCTTGGAGGAACTTCCGCGCTTCCGGCCGGCTCCTCGGACTCCTCGCGCTGATGCTGCTCTCTCTGCCGGCTGTCACGCAGCAGGACCTCATCGTCGGAATCTCTGTCCACGGCCAACGCCGTATCCCAGCCGACACGATCAAGTCCCGCATTTTCACCCGCATTGGCGATGTTTACGACCTCGCCGCCCTGGAACGCGACTTCAACTCTCTGTGGAACTCCGGCTACTTCGAAGACATCCGCTTCGAGCGCGAACAGACTCCCAAGGGCTGGGTTCTCCACATTTACGTCAAGGAGCGCCCCACCATCCGCGACATCAACTACACCGGTCTGAGCGCCGTCTCCACCAGCGACGTCCTGGATCGTTTCAAGGAGCGCAAGGTGGGTCTGTCAGTAGAGAGTCAGTACGATCCCACCAAGATCAAGAAGGCCGAAGTCACGCTGAAAGAACTCCTGGCCGAGCATGGCCGGCAGTTTGCCACCATCCGTAGCGAGATTCGCCCCATTCCCCCGGCGGCGGTCGGCCTCACCTTCGTAGTCCGGGAGGGCCCCAAAGTCAAAGTCGGCAAGATTCGCTTCCAGGGCAACAAGCACATCAACAACCGGACCCTGCAGGCGGCCATGAAGAACCTGAAGCCCATCGGCATTCCGCACTCCATCTTCCTGGAAGGCCTGTTCGCCAAGACGTACGACGCGACCAAGCTCAACGAGGACGTCGAACGTGTCCGCGCCGAGTTCCAGAACCGGGGCTACTTCAAGGTTCTGGTCGAAGACCCCAAGACCGATATCCACGATACTGGCCACGCCGGATTCCACATTCCGCTTCTGCAGAAGGGGCTCGGGAAGTCGGTTGACATCACCATGCCGATCGAGGAAGGCGAGCGCTACCACCTCGGCACCATCACCTTCAAGAACAACAAAGCCGTCGCCGACCAGAAGGCCTTGCGCAGCCTGTTCGCACTGAAAGACGGCGATATCTTCTCCCGTGAAAAAGTCGCCAAAGGCCTCGAGAACCTTCGCAAGGCCTATGGCGAGCTCGGCTACATCAACTTTACCTCCGTCCCCGATACCAAATTCGACGACGAAAAGAAAATCGTCAACCTCGAGATTGACGTGGACGAGGGCAAACAGTTCTTCGTCCGCCGCATTGAGTTCCAGGGAAACACCACCACCCGCGACAAGGTCATTCGCCGCGAAATCGCCCTCGAAGAAGGCCAGCAGTACAATTCGCGCCTCTGGGAATTCAGCCTGCTGCGGCTCAACCAGCTGGGTTATTTTGAACAGCTCAAGCCCGACGACCCCAATACCACCGACCGCAAGCTCGACGAAAAAAACGGCTCCGTCGATCTCACCCTGAAAGTCAAGGAGAAGGGCAAGAACAGCATCGGGTTGCAGGGCGGGGTCAGCGGCCTGGCGGGCGCCTTCATCGGCCTCACCTACAGCACGAATAACTTTCTCGGACTCGGCGAAACGCTCACCGTGCAGGCCAGCCTCGGCAACCGCCAGCGCGATTTGCTATTCGGATTCACCGAGCCCTATCTATTTGATCGCCCCATCCAGGCCGGATTCACCATCTACACCCGCAAGTTCAACTTCGACCAGGCCCGGCAGCTTTCCATTCTCTCCGGCCAGAATCTGAACCTGCCCTCGCCCTTCTTGCAGAACCTGCAGAACTACACCCAATCGAGCACCGGCTTCAGTTTCTCGGTCAGTTACCCGCTGCGCCATTCACTGAAGCGGCTCGGCCTCAGCTACTCCTTCGACCGCTCCTCCCTGGTCGCGGTCAGCGACGCCTCCAAGATTCTGTTTACCAACATCAATTTCCGCGGGATCAACGGGCCGAATGCACTCAACGGGATCATCACCAGCAAGATCGTCCCCAGCTTTACGATGAACACGCTGGACGCCGCCTACCAACCGCACCACGGCAAAAGCCTCTTCATCGGGGGCGAATTCTCGGGACTGGGCGGCACCGTCAACACCATCCGTCCGATCGTAAGTTACAAGCAGTTCTTCCCGGTGAATAAGCGGCACAATGCCATCGGCTATAACGTTCAGGCTTCCTTCATCACCGGCTACGGCGGAATCGTGGCGCCGCCCTTCGAGCGCGCTTATCTCGGCGGCGACAACGATCTGCGCGGTTTCGACATCCGCACTATTACCCCCATCGCCTTTCTCCCCAGCGCTCAAGTCGTGTCTCTGAGGAATAAGGACGGAACATTCGTCCCGAAAGACCCCCGCATTCCGGTTGGAGCTGATAGTAATGGTCGTTGCGTCCCCGTCGGCAACTGCTGGAACATCCCCATCCCCTTCGAACAGCTTGTCACCCCCGGAGGCGACCTGAGTCTGGCCGGCAACCTGGAGTACCGCATCACCATTGCCGGCCCGGTGGTGCTCGCTCCTTTCGTGGACGTCGGAGTCAACCCCATCGTTCGCAAGTCGCAGCTGAAGATCAACAACGGCCAGTTCAACGATCTTCAGAATGCACTCTTCGGCTGTCCGGAATTAGACCCAGCCTTACAATGCGCGGGCGGTTCGCGGATCGCGTTTTCGCAATTCCTCCAACCTGTCTCAGGAACCAACTGGGTTCCGCGCATGTCCACCGGACTGGAACTGCAGGTGATGCTGCCCGTCATCAACGCGCCCTTCCGCATCTACTGGGCCTATAATCCGCTCCGGCTCGACAGCAGCACCGTTCCGCCTGTACAGATCACGCGCGATATGTTCCCGGGGTGCCCAACCTGCCGGGACAAGACCAATAAGGCGGCTGGCGACTTCACCTATCAGACAGCAATCGATACGTTTGGCCCCAGCTACACGCTCCGCGAGCCGCGCAAGACCTTCCGCTTCTCGGTCTCGACAACGTTCTAGAGGAGCAGTGAGCAGTCAGCATTCAGCACTCAGCATTCAGCATTCAGCATTCAGTTCGGAGGCTCCGCTGCCACCGCAGAGCAGTCGGATCTCTCATCCATGGAAAGATCAATCGGGTATGAGGTTCTAGGCTGAATGCTGAGTGCTGAATGCTGAGTGCTGACTGCTACTCGATCTGCACCAGGCTGCTCGACTCGGAAGGAGCCATCGCCGGAGCAGGATGCTGCGGGGCACGCCAGGCATCGAAAATCGATACCTGGTGCACGCACGACACTGTGCAGTGCGGCGCGCACGACTTCTCGGTGTAAAACTCCCGCCGCAAATCGGCAATCGTATATTTCTCCAGCGGGATCGCCGGGTATCCCCGCTGCTGCGAGCAGTAGTGCACCAGCCCGTCCTCGCAGATGTAGAGATAACGCGCCCCCGCCCGGCATCGCCACTGGTTCGGACGCCCCTGCGCAATGTTGTCCTGGAAGGCATTGATGCGTGTGAAGCTGCGCCGTTCCAGCTGCTTCATCTCGTGATATACGCGGCGCTCGTCTTCCTTCAAGGGCTGCAATTGCCCCTGGCCGTCGTGAATGATCCCGACCGTAGAACTGAATCCCAACTGCAGCGCGCGTTTCCCGATCACCAACGCGTCCTGCGGGTTGCGTACGCCGCCGCCTACCACGGAATTAATGTTCACGTGAAAATCCGCATGCTCGGCCAGCAATTGGAGCTTCCGATCGAGCACCTTCAGGCTCTTCTTCGAGACCTCATCCGGATTCACGTTATCAATGGAAATTTGGAGCCATTCCAGGCCCGCCCGGTTCAGGCGCTGAATGCGGTCCGCCGTCAGCAGATAGCCGTTGGTGATAAGCCCCGAAACAATCCGGCGTCGCACCATCTGGCGAATGATGTCGTCGAGATCCGGATGCAGCATGGGCTCGCCCCCGCTGATCGTGACTACTGACGTCCCGAGTTCCCCGAGCTTGTCCACGCGCCGCAGCATCTGCTCGGTCGGCACCGGCTTAGAGAAATCGTCGTATTCGTTGCAATAGGTACAAGACAAATTGCAGCGCCGGATCGGAATCAGGTGCGCCAGCAAAGGGTGATCCGTCGAGGCCACCGCCTTGAGGACTTGCCACAACCCGTGAATGTTCCGGCTCGCCGCCTTCAGATTGCGGCGCAGCCTGACCGCTGCCGATGCCATGGGAGATGTGCCCACCTACATTTAATCACCTGTCGAAGTAACTGCACAATTTTCGCCAGTATTCTGCGCAAATCCGGGGTCGAACGGCGAGCGCTGGCGGCTGTACCCGAGGCGGAACCTGCAAAACCGTTAGGGTCGGCCCGGTAGACATTACAGCACCCAAATCCGCCCCGGAGGGGCGGCCTACCTTAGCCCAGCGCTTCAGCGCTGGGTGGCGTGGAGAAGCGGGTTAAGTCCCGGAGGGACGACCCAAGGCCGCGGAACTACTCTCTCACCGTCGCGATCAAGAAACTTCAGCGCGCGAGATCGCTCACCATCTCATGGCCCGCCGTGCCCAACACTTTGATTGCCTGCTCCAACTTGGCGCTCTTCATCAACACATAATCCGTATCAAACGTCGAAACTGCGAAAACCGGGATTTCCGCTGCCGCCAGCGGCTGAAGAAATGACGTGAGCACACCCGTCATCAAAAACGGAAAAGGCCCTTCCAACTTCAGCGCCACCCAATCCTTCTCGACGCGAATGCCGCTTGGCACGCGGCTTTCCTCGCACACGACGGAGAGCTCATCCGCAGTCTGTGTCACGCAAAAGAAACCAGACCCCATCGCCCATTCCGGCACGCGGCTTCCGGGTGGCAGTTGACATACTGCCAGCTTTTCCGGAAGCACACGGTATTTCAACTTGTGAGGCAATCCACTGGAGGGTACTACAACGACCAGCGACTAGCGACTAACGACCATCTACTCCATGCTCGAGCCCATCGGCACGTACTTGTAATTCTTACCGTCGAAGAATAAGGCCGAGGTCTCACTCAACTCGTTTCCTTCCTCAGCATAGATGGCCTGCAGGGTTTTTTTCTTCAGCTTCATCTTGCGCACCGAGATCGTCCGGTACGGCAGATTGATGACCACGTATTTCGCCTTGGGCGCCGCCGACCGCCACGCCTCCGGGCCGGCCCCGTGAATAATGAGCACGACCAGCCCCCGCTTCGTGGGGCTGTCCTCAACGAAGCTCATGGTCACCTTGGGATCCCCATAGCCAAAGAAGGTGTAGTAGGGATCGATCACCGCGTAGTTGTGCTCGGCTTCATCGAGCAGGGGATTCTTGCAGCGTGCGGCAATGACCGCATCTTCCACGCCGTCACCATCCAAGTCGCCCACCATCCCGCCGACTTCCGGCACGATGGTGAAATCTCTTCCAAACGTCCGCTGCACGAAGTCATTGTCGATTTTTTGTGTCGTCTGTCCCCATCCGCAAACCGGGACGAGAACCGCCACACTGAGAGCCAGAAGCAAACATCTTGTCCGCATGCGCTTACTCTAGTCCCTTAACGCAGCGGGAACTAGACCCTGGGCAGGTAACCAAAGTCACCTCGTCCAAACGTGCTCCCAGCGAGAGGGCAGTTCCGGATCCCGGCTTTGCCGATCAAGAATTGCCTTTGAAGTGTTCCCACCCTCGCGCCGCCAATCTCCGGCGCCGTCCATCCTCGTCGACCAACACTATCTCGCGCCTGCGCGTAATCCGCCCTACGCGCGTCACCAGAACTCCGGCCACCTTTGCTGGAATTTTCTTCGCCGACGTAAACAGCAGCTCGTAATCCTCTCCGCCGTGCAACGCCAGATCGAGACGAACCTGCTCCGCCGGTCGCCCTACTCTCGCTCGTGGGATTGCCGCAGCCTCAACAACTGCCCCCACACCGCTTTCCTGGCAAATGTGCTCGAGGTCGGTAGAAAGCCCATCGCTCAAATCAATTATCGCCGAAGCCAGTCCCCGCCCCCTCAGCCACTGGCCAGTCTGCACCCGTGCCACCGGATGAAAGTGCCGCTCGTAGTCCGCCGCTCGCACCTTTCCCTCGCGCAGCCGGGCAATGGCCGCCGCCGATCCTCCCAATTCACCGGTGATGTAAATCAGGTCCCCCGGCCGCGCCCCAGACCGCAGCACGGCCTTCCCCATGGGCACCGATCCCACTACAATTATGTCGGCCTGAATTCCACCCGCCGACTGTGCCGTGTCCCCGCCCGCCAGCGAAACGCGGAACTCCTTCGCCGCCTCGAGCAGCCCCGCCAGGAATCTGGTCACCCACCTCTGCGGAACTTCCCGCTCGATCGCAAGCGACAGAAAAGCAGCCCGCGGCACGCCTCCCATGGCTGCAATGTCGCTCAGCCCGCGCGTCAGACATCGCCAACCCACCACCTCGGGCCCATGCCACTCGCGCCGGAAATGCACGTTCTCCAGCGTGAAATCGGTCGTAACCAGCAAGTCGTGACCCTTCGGCACGCGCAGCACGGCGCAGTCATCCCCGATCCCGGTTATGACAGCCGACCCTCCACCAGCCCGGCGCCGGATCCGCTCAATCAGCGATCTTTCTCCCACTGGCAAGCCCCTAACTATACCTCCGGACAATTACTCCACCGACGTTGTTCTCCGCCGCAGGGCCACGAAGTTCGTGACTTTAGAGACCCCCAGCCGTCCCTGACCCTCCTCCTGCCGGTAATCCGTACGGTCGGGCACCGCAAATCACCCCGCCTTGGTAACCACACATTTGTGCCGGCGGACGTTGACAGGGGGAATCAGGTTTGCTACCGTTTACCAGCGTTCACGAATACCTTTGGCCGAACCAAGTGCCGCATCCTGAACTGGTTGCAGGCGAATTGGGTTTCGGCTTGCCTGGTTCCGTAGGGTGTAGGGGAAGCCAGCTCGATCCTGACGAGGCTGGTGGAATCAGGATTCTGAGCCTGAGCATGACTGTTCCGCTCCGGCAGGATCCGACGAAAATTTCGACAACCGGATACCATATTGCGTAAACGTTTCTACATCTTCTTCGTGGCCCGCGATGAGCACGGCCAGTTGCGTAAGATTTCCATCCCTGTTCATTATCTCTACGTCCTTTTGGCCGGTGCCGCCATCGGCATCGCCAGCCTGACCGGCATCGCCAGTTCCTACACGCGCATGCTGCAGAAGGTGTCGAGTTACAACCAGCTCCGCACCGAAAAAGAGGAGCTCAAAGACCGCTACTCGCGCCTGGAGCAGGTCGCCAACGAACGCGATATTCAGGTCGCTTCGCTGGGATCATTAGCCAGTGAGGTTTCCTCGCTTTACGGGCTCAAGTCTGATCCGGTCCTGATCAATACCTCGACCGAACAGATCGGAGACGCGCAGGTTCACTCCTCGCTTGACCAACTCTATGCTCTGAAGCATACCGCGATGACCGGCGCCGCTACCGTGGGCATCTCGCTCGGCCTGACTCGTAATGCCACCACTGCCGACTGGGTGCGTGCCAATTCCGCTCCAAATCTCTGGCCGGTCGAAGGCCAAATCACCGGCTCCTTTGGCGAACGCATTGACCCGTTCAACGGTGAGGGCGCCTTCCACTCCGGCGTGGACATTTCCGCCGTCGTGGGCCAGGCCGTGCTCGCCCCGGCTGACGGTACCGTAACCTTCGCCGATTTCCTCGGAGGCTACGGACGCGCCGTCGTTATGGATCACGGCCACGGCATCACCACCCGCTACGGACACCTGGCCAGCTTTAGTATCGCCGCCGGGCAATACATCCACCGCGGCGACGTCATCGGCTACGTCGGGCTCAGTGGACGTTCCACCGGCCCCCACCTCCACTACGAAGTTCGCATCAACGACACGCCGGTCAATCCGTACAAGTATCTCCGCATGACGATGGCCCACCTCGGCGGCTTCGCCGCAGGATCGTAATTCGCAATCTATCGAGATACGTGTAGCGCGGGCGCCCTTGCCCGCGCGAACGGTGCCGGCTGAGATGTCAGATGGAACTAGTCGCTACTCGCCGTTTCGAACTCTCCAGCCAGCTCTGCGTGTTTCGCTCGCGCGGCTTTGACAAAAGCGCGGAAGATCGACTGCGCGGAGGCCGCGAGCTCCTTCGAGTCGTGCACCGACCGCTCGGGATGCCATTGCACCGCCAACACAAAATGCCCGGGTAGCGTTCCCTCAAGCGCCTCGATGATGCCGTCCAGCGGGGAGCGGGCGACGACGCGCAGGCCGTCGCCGACTACATCCGCGGACTGGTGATGCGAGGAATTCACGGGGATCGCCGTGTTCTCCCGGGCTGCGCCTACAATTGTTGCCAGTTGCGAGCCGGCCTCGATTTCTACTGTGTGCGCCTTTGCCACCGCCCGTCCGGCGGTGTGATTGATGGCAGACTCGATGTGCTGCACCAACGATCCCGAGCGATAGACATTCAGGGTTTGCAGGCCGTAGCAGATGGCCAGCACCGGTTTGTGCATGTTGTACGCATCCTGCAGGAGCAGTTCGTCAACGGTATCGCGCTTCGGGTCAGCGGGCGCTGTCTTCTCGTGCCGCTTGGCATCGTATTTCTGGGGGTCCACGTCGGCGCGGCTGCCCGGCAGCAGGACGGCGTCGCAGCGCTCGATCTGCTTCATCACCTCGGCAGGCGTCTGATCGAGCGCGATGCGGACCGGTTCTCCACCCGCCAACCGGACTGCCTCCTCATATTGAGGGAGCGCGCGTTCGGCATACTCGCGGTCGCCGGAGTGAGGAACGGGAATCGCAACACGCGGAGCTGTCATCTCAGCCTGCCCGTTCGATCCCGGCCAGTGCTTTCCTCTGGCGGTAATGCCGGATTTCCATGATAAGAAAGAGCGCCAGCGCGATCCCGCCGGCGCTGATGGCGAACGGGAACGCGATATGACGATAGGCGAATGGCAGATTGGGCGCAACGTGCGCTATCTGCGAATAAACCACCGTTCCCAGAATGCTCAACAGCAGGCTGACGGCAAAGGCCAGCAGGGTCAGCAACGCCGTCAGGAGCAGCACGCGGACGGGGATTCCGATCCAGCGCAGGTGGTCCGGAGCCGTTCTCGGCATGCTTCTAAACTACACCATCGAGCCGGGCTCCTGCAGCATTGGCCATGTACCTGTGCGCTACAATAAACGCATGTCGCACGCCGCTTCGGCGATTACGCGTAGCCCCGCGGATATTGTCCGAACCGCGCCCGTATCGCAGGCCGCCAACGGAATCTGTTACGCGCGCTCGGGCGAGATTACGATTTCGGAGTCCGACCTGGACCGGATGATCGCGGCCGTACCGGTGGCCGTAGCGGCGGCGCTCACGCGCAAGGCCTACTACTTCGTGCCGCTGACCGTCAGCCAGGGCGACGAAACGGTGATTGCCGACCGCTACGACGTGGCCTTGAGCGACAACGCCGTCTGCCACCGCAACCTGAATCTGGGCGACTCGCAGTGTGTCTTCATCTCGACCCGGCTGATGGACGATAAATTCTCGGTCGCTTTCGAGTTTTACATCAATGTCGGACATGCCCTGGTGGAACTCGCGGGCGTCTCGCAGGCCTTCGCGGAGATGGTCTGGCAGCAGGTGGAGTCCGGAGTACGGGGAGAAACTTCTCTGGATGCGTGGGAGTCGCGCAAGCTGGCAACGGCAGCGGGTCCCGAGGCCGAGAAATACAAGAACGAGTACATGACCGCGACCTTCGCCGACGCGATTTCGATCTATCTGCTTTCGCTCGGTTTGGATGTGGATTACTACGATCTGCGGGAGCGGGACTATCCGCTGCTGGCGCCGACGCCGCTGGCGGAACGCCTTCGCAAGATTGCCGAAATCTTTCCGCCGAATCCGGGATTCGAGTTCAACGTCTACTACCGTCGCCGCGGCTGAAAGGCTTCCCTTCCAGACAAACGTCGGTAGCTCTTCTCGGGTGCGACGAGTTTATCCCCGCAAAACGCAAAGGGCCGGGAAATCTCCCAGCCCTTTTTGCCCGAACACGGAACCCAACGGCAGCGCTAGCCCCTTGTAGTCCCCCGCGACTTTCACGCCGTATGGCCGCGTTCGGTCGGTGACGCTACCATGACGCTGCGCTAATCATGCTTGGAGTGATCTGGCGTCCCTGAAACCCACAGGACACCCCTGGAGAGATGTCCAGCGGCTGCGGGAACGAGCGCGGCGCATGGCCAGCAAGTGTTGCCAATTTAGGGGAACCGACGATGCGGAGTTGTCAAGGGAATGTCACTTTGTTGTCAAATCTGCCGGTGTGCCAGCTTTGAAAGGCGGTTTGCGGCTCGAAACCAGCGACATTCCACGCCGAAGGCCTTACTTGGAGCTATGGCATTGATGAAATAGCTTCTTCGCCTGCTTGACGCCTTGGCGATGAAGGCATTTTCGGCTTATGCTGAAGTGGTCCCCAGAAAACCAAGGTGTAGTGGCAATGATGATTTATGAGCTTGCGCTGGGCGCGGTCGGGCTGGCGCTCCTCAGCTACGCGTTGCTGCGGCGCAAGCCCAAAACGCCGGACGACCTGGAACGCCAACGGCGCGTCTGGCTCAACGAGGTCGGCCGGATCACCGATGGCACGGTCATCGACGTCCAGGAGATCGCGCCCGAAGTGCACCGCCCCGCCACCATGCTGATTTACCAGTACGACGTGGCGGGTGTTTCGTATGAGGCTTCACAGGACGTCACCTACCTGCGTCAGTGGATCAACCTGCATTCCTGCCGCCTGGGCTTGCCCACCTCAGTGAAGTACGATCCGCACAATCCCGGCAACTCCATGGTAATTGCGGAGGGCTGGATGGGGCTTCGGCAGTAACTATCCGGGTTCCGAATTCCCCGATTCGGGGTGTTTTCACTGGGCGACGTGACGGTCGTCACTTTGCATCCAACCACCGAGCAACTCATTTTTTGTAGCTGACCGGTTCCATGGGATCTGAATTCCTTCCAGACCCCGCAAGGAATGGAAGAAAAAAGAAGAGGAGTGGACATGTATCGAATTGCAGGCGTTGTAGTGTTGGCGGCACTGCTGTCCTGTCAGGCACTGGCAGCGGACGCGCCGAAGGTGGAAGTGTTCGGCGGTTTTCAGTACTTCCGTGCTAATAGCGACATCAACGCGTCGGGCATCGACAATTTCAATCTCAATGGCTGGAATGCCTCGCTGAGCGGATATTTCAATCGCTTCCTCGGAGTCACAGGCGACTTCAGCGGCGCCTATGGAAGCCCCGAATTCATGGGCGTTCCCATCCACACCAAGCTGCATACCTTTATGTTTGGTCCGGTGCTGCGTTTGCCTAACCCGACGCACCTCACTCCCTTTGTCCATGCACTCGGCGGAGCCGTGCACACCTCAGCCTCTGCTCAGGGATCGAGTGCCTCGGAAACAGATGCGGCCTGGGCGGTAGGCGGCGGGCTGGATCTTGACCTGGCTCCGTTATTGGGCGTTCGCCTGGGGCAATTTGATTATCTGCAAACGCGGATAGGCGATACGAACCAGAACAATTTCCGCTTCTCGGCGGGCATCGTGCTCAAGTTCTAGCACCACGCCGGAACATTGAGGATCTTACAACCAGGCGCCGCCAGGCACGTCTGAAGCGCAGGAATCCTCTGCCCAAGTTCAGCCCTGCCGGCGGCGATTTTGGGTTGGTGCGACTGTTCGGGGCTAGTGCAAGAACATGATGAAGATCAGGTAAGCCGCTTGTGCACTCGCCAGGGCGATCCAGATGCGCTGCCGAATGCGGGAACGGCGCAGGTCGCGGAGCAGGCCCGTTTCCGTGGGTTGCGACGAGCGAACTTCCCGCGCTTCCGGCAAAGCAACGGGCTTCGGAGTCGCCGGGAGCGCGGCCGTAGCGGCAGGACTCGGCTGATCGGGATAGAACACTTTCGGCGTGCTGATGACGTTAGACCATGCCAGGCAGCAGGATCCAGGACTTCGGGATGATGCTGGCAATGGGCTTGGACGTGAGTTCGAGTACCGGCAACCGTTCCGGGACGAGCCGGTCGGCGAGATTGCGCAGCAGTGAACTCCACCAATAGTGGCTGAGCTGGTCGGTGATGAGTTCGCCGACCTCGACCGGACTGGACTCGAGTTCCAGCGGGGGCAGGGTTTCGGGCGAAATCACGTCTCCCATGTTGGTGAAGACGGTACGAAACCAGGGCAAACTCAAACGGTCGCCGAGGAGCATGCCCACGTCGATGGGTCGCGAAGAGAGTCGCAGGGGCGGAAGCTTTTCGGGCACAAAGGTATCGCGCAGGTTGGCCAGCAGAGACTTCCACAAAGGCTGGGTCAGGGACGCTGGCGGAAGCAGATCAATCGGAATCTCGGGCGGAACGGACGGTTGTGGGTTCTGATACCACGATTCAGCGGTATTCGAGCGGTACGACATAGGGAATTGGAGTGCTGCGAGCGCGGTTTCGGTGCAACGATGGCGCCAGCCTTTCTGCGCCGCGCCAGCCACCGCAACTCCTGATGGTAGATGCCGCAGGGGCATCTGTCACGCGTCTTTACGCAGTTTTACGAGAGCAGGTGTCAGGTGTTAGGTCTCAGGTCTCAGGAAACCCTGACGCCTCTCTTGGATTGCACTTGAGACCGAGCGACCTTCCTACCGATTTTGTTTTCAGCATCCTAGCCCACCCGCGCCAAGCGATCGTACTCCGGTCCGGCGTTATTGGAGAATAAGACCCAAAGAGTGTAGATTCCGAGGGCGGTGCCCAGCGGCGGATGGAAGAGAGCCAGGATGCCGAGCACGATCGCCGAGATGCGCGCCCAGGGTTGGTGGCGCATCAAGCCCCATCCGACGAGGAGGCCGCCGGCGCCTTATAGTCAGGCTGAACTTCGGTGCCGCAATGGTTGCAGAACACGAGTACCTCCTGGAAGCAACATTCTAGGGCACGAAGCGTTTCTTGGAGAAGTTCGAGGTCAGAGGTTAGAGGTCAGATTGCAGAGGTAAGCCCCGAGCTTCGGGCCACTGGCTTCAGACAACCATTTCGAGGCTCGTAGCTCGTGGCCTGAAGCTGAATTTCGGTGTTCCACCTTCTGCAATCTGACCTCGGACCTCTGCAATCGCGGGAGAGGCTGTTTCCATCGGTGGTACATGGACTTTCAGCCGTTGAGGGTTGCACCCTTCTGAAGCACAATCTCAAGATGGCCGGCTTCAAGTCCGGGGGAGAACCGGTGTCAAAGACAGTTCTGGTGCTCGCTCTTGCGCTGGGAGTACTGACCGCTACGGCGGCGGCCAAGGATGTTGCGTTGATATCGAACAAGAGCAATTCGCTGCCGGCGATGACCCTGCCGGACTTGGTGAAAGTCTGCAAGGGGCAGGTGGGCCACTGGCCGGACGGTAAACCGGTCACGCTGATCATGCGCGCCCCGGGTTCGGCGGACTTGAGGATCGTGGAAGAGAAAATCTACGGCCTGACTTCCGAAGCGGTAAGAGAGCTGATCACCTCCGCTAATCACAGCCGCGCCGACCGCCCAGCCATCATTGTGGCGAATAACGACGAGGACGTGATCCGCAAGGTGCAATCTGTGCCTGGGGCGGTAGGTCTGGTGGATGTCTATTCCATCACCGGAGCGGTGCAAGTGGTCAAGATCGGCGGCAAGCTTCCACTGGAAGCAGGATATCCCCTGCACGGAAACTGAAATTCTTATTCCCCGTTCCCCGCGGGGCTAGAGATGGAAGGATTGGATTGAGCAACCAAAGCCAGGGGACGTCGTCCGCTTACGGGCGAAATCGGCGTTTTCCGCGCCAGCGTCTGGACACGCGCATTCAGATGTCCGTATTTCGCGAAGGTGTCACGACCTCGCTCTGGGGCCGAACCAACGAACTGGGACAGGATGGGGTGGGAGCGACTCTGAGCGGTGAATTGAAGGTGGGGGAAGTCGTTTCCATGGAGTTTCCCATCCCCGTTCCGCCCTATTTCATGAAAGTGCGAGCGGTCGTGCGCTACAGCGAAGGACTGCGCTGCGGGTTCGAATTCCTGATTGTGACCGACGAACAGAAGGAGACGCTCCGCCGGGTTTGCGAAGTGTTGGCAACCGCCTTTTGAGCGCTCCGAAATCCCACCGCATCAGAAGTTTCTAATTACCGGAGTAACTTTCTGGGGCAAACCGAGGTAGGTACCATCGCCCTATCGCCGGTGCAATCGGGAAGGGACTCCTATGGGGGAGAAAGTCACCCCACCAGCCGCTTTGACGGAACTGCTGCGGGCAAAAGCGCTGCGGGAAGCTCGCAAGCGTGGCACTCCACCGGCCCTTACTCAAGTCTCTGAGGAAACGCCTTCCAACAGCGATGGACCTCAACCCAGCCTGGACGTCGAAAGAGCCTACCTCGAACAGGTCGTCGAGAACGCGCCGGAAGCGATCAGCATTCTTGACCTTGACCTGCGCATCGTGCGCATCAACGGGGAGTTCACACGGTTGTTTGGCTTCGCGTACGAGGAAGCCTTTGGGGAAACAATCGACTTGCTGATTGTGCCGCCCGACCGGTCCGCGGAAACGGCATGGATTGCCGAAAGTGTCCGGAAGGGAAACAAGCTTTCGCTCGAAACCCGGCGGCGGCGCAAAGACGGTACGCTGGTGGACGTTCTGCTCTCGGTCTCACCCGTCGTTGTGGGTGGAAAGAGGGTTGCGACCTATGCTTCGTACCGCGACATCACGGAGCAGAAGCGAGCCGAGGAGCTGAACTCGGCGTTATACGCGATTGCGGCCCGCGCGCACTCGGCCGAGGATCCGCAGCAGTTTTTCACCGCCATTCACAACATCGTCGGGCAGCTGATGAATGCGCGGAACTTCTACATCGCGCTCCATGATCCGGAAACGCAGCTCCTGAGCTTCCCTTATTTCGTGGATGAACAGGACCCCACTCCGGCGCCGAAGTGCCTGGGGCGCGGCCTGACCGAGTATGTCATGCGGACGGGCGAGCCGCTGCTGGCCACTCCGGCAGTCTTTGAGGATCTGGTGCGGCGGGGCGATACCGAACTGATTGGGGCTCCTTCCCTCGACTGGCTGGGCGTGCCCCTCATGGGCGGTACCGGCTGCATCGGCGCCCTGGTGGTGCAGAGCTACAACGAGAACGTGCGCTTCGGCGAGCGGGATCGGGAGATCCTGAAATTCGTTTCGCAGCAACTGGCCACGGCCATCGAGCACAAACGATACGAAGAAGCGTTGCGGCGCTCGGAAGCGCGCTACCGGTCTCTCATTCTGAGCGCCGCTTATGGAATTTACCGCTGCACGGTAGAGGGCAGGTTCCTGGATGTGAATCCAGCGCTCATTTCGATGCTCGGTTACGGAGCGGTGGAAGAGGTGCTGAAGCTGGATGCGCGGCAGGAACTGTTCTTCAACCCGCAGGAACTCGACCGGTTGATCGAAGATTACCGTCGCACCGGAAGCCTGAATGGTGCCGAAGTGCAGTGGAAGTGTAAGGACAGACACGTCATTGTAGTGCGCTTGAGCGGACGCGCCGTCAACGGCGCGGAGCATCCTGAAGAAGAGCTGGAAATCATCGCCGAGGACATCACCGAGCGGCGACAGCTCGAAGAGCAGTTCCGCCAGGCCCAGAAGATGGAAGCCGTGGGCCGGCTGGCGGGGGGCGTGGCGCACGACTTCAACAACCTTTTGATGGTGATTAACGGCTATACCGAAGTGCTGCTGGAAGAACTGAAGCCCGGCGCGATGCAACAGAAGGTGCAGTCTATCCAGCAGGCGGCGGACCGTGCCGCCACCCTCACGCGCCAATTGCTGGCGTTCAGCCGCAAGCAGCTGCTCGAACTGAAGGTAGTGGACGTCAACACCGTGATCAGCGACATGGAACGGCTGTTGCGGCCGTTGATTGGCGAGAACATCGGGCTGGTCACGCGGCTTTCGCCGGATGCGGGGCGAACCCGCGCCGATGCCGGGCAGCTCGAGCAAGTCATCATGAACCTGGTCGTCAACGCGAAAGACGCCATGCCGGAAGGCGGCAAGATTACAGTGCAGAGTTCCGACGTCACCGTGCGGGAGAATTTCCGGGAGCATCGCTTCATTCAGCCCGGCCGCTACGTCGTGATCTCGGTGAGCGACACCGGCCACGGCATGGACAAGGAAACGCAGTCCCGAGTCTTCGAACCATTTTTCACTACCAAGGAAAAAGGGAAAGGGACGGGGCTGGGGCTCTCCACGGTGTACGGGATCGTCAAACAAAGCGGCGGCTACGTTTTCCCGCAGAGTGAGCCGGGTGCGGGCACGACGTTCTACATTTACTTGCCGCGGGTGGAAGACTCACCGGAAGAGATGAGTCCGGCAAAGCTGGCGGAGAATGAAAAAGGCGGCTGCGAAACGGTGCTGCTGGTCGAGGACGAGGAATCGGTGCGCGAACTGGTGCGGGAGACGCTGGCCGCGCGTGGCTACAAGGTCCTGGAAGCCGACAATGGCGATAGCGGTCTACGGGCCGCCGAAGCCTATCCGGATCGCATCGACATTCTGATCACCGACGTGGTCATGCCGGGCATGGGCGGACGGGAGTTGGCAAAGAGATTGCTTCTCCTGCGCCCCAACCTGGGCGTGCTCTATCTCTCCGGTTATACCGAGGACACCATTCTCCACCAGGGAGCGCTCGGTCCCGGTACCGCCTTCCTGCAGAAACCCTTTACGCTGCAAAACCTTGCCCGCAAGGTCCGGGAAGTGCTGCGGGTGGGGCCGAATTGACGCCCCAGCCCTGACGGCGTGCAACTTTTCTCCCCTCTCGGAGTCTCATATGTTAGGCACGGGCACATCCACGCCCGCCTGCTGCGCGTATCCTAAGAGTGGGGTGGGGAATGCTCATTAAAAAGCCGTCCGATATTTCGCCGTCGGAAATTACTTCCAAGAGCGTTTATCTGAATCGGCGTCAATTCCTCACCGGTGCGGCAGTGGCGGGCGCTGTGGCAGTGACCGGCCTGGGGTTGAAGGAAGTGGCCGAGCCGTCGCTGGTGGCCGCGGCCAATGCGAAGATTGACGGTGTGCAGAAGAGCCCTTTCAGCACCTCCGAGAAGGAGACGCCTTTCAAGGACATCACCAATTACAACAACTTCTACGAATTCTCGACCGACAAGTATGAGCCCGCCGGCCTGGCCAAAAATTTCAAGACGCGTCCCTGGACGGTAACCATAGACGGCTTGGTCAAGAAGAAACAGGAACTCGATGTGGACGCGATCATCAAGATGGCAGCTCCGGAAGAGCGCATGTACCGGCATCGTTGCGTCGAGGGCTGGTCGATCGTGGTGCCGTGGGTGGGATTTTCGTTGAGCGAGCTGATCAAACGCGCCGAACCCCTGGGCAGGGCAAAGTTCGTCGAATTCACTACCCTCTACGATCCCAAACAAATGCCGGGCCAGCGCGTTCCGGTGCTGAAATGGCCGTACGTCGAGGGATTGCGCATGGATGAAGCCATGCATCCGCTGGCGTTGCTCTGCTTCGGCATGTATGGAGAGGTGCTGCCGAACCAGGACGGGGCGCCGCTGCGCGTCGTGATTCCATGGAAATACGGATTCAAGAGCGCAAAGTCAATTGTGCGCATCCGATTCACGGAAGAACAGCCGATGAACAGCTGGCAACTGGCGGCCTCGAACGAATACGGGTTTTACTCGAATGTGAACCCGAATGTGGACCATCCGCGCTGGAGCCAGGCCAAGGAGCGCCGCCTGGGCGAGTTTTTTAAGCGTCCGACGCTCATGTTCAACGGCTATGACCAGGTGGCAAGCTTGTATTCGGGAATGGATCTGAAAAAGAATTTCTAGGATTGCACGTGAAGCAGTTACGAATCATCAAAGTTCTGATCTTTCTGGGCGCGCTCGTCCCGCTGGGACGGCTCGTCTGGAAAGCTTTTCATGACGGCCTGGGCGCCAATCCGATCGAGGTTATCACGCGTTCGACCGGCGACTGGACGCTGATCCTGATCCTGACCACGCTCTCGATCACGCCGCTGCGGAAGCTTACCAAGCAGTACTGGCTGATCGGCGTGCGGCGCATGATCGGGCTGTTTGCGTTCTTCTACGGCTGCCTGCATTTCACTACCTACATCTGTCTCGACAAGTTCTTCGATGTGCACGAGATGATCAAGGATATCGGCAAGCGTCCGTTCATCACGGTGGGCTTCACGGCGTTCGCGCTCATGATTCCGCTGGCGTTAACCTCGACCAAGGGCTGGATCCGGCGACTAGGCGGCAAGAACTGGCAGCGGCTGCATCGACTGATCTATGTCACCGCAATCGCGGGTGTGATCCACTACATCTGGTTGGTCAAGGCAGACCTTCGCAAGCCTCTGCAATACGCTTTTGTGTTGGGGATCTTGTTGTCCTACCGAGTGGTGGTTTGGCTGAGCGAAGCGCGCAGAAACGCGGCGCCCGCCCCGGTGCGCGGCCGCGCAGCGGAAGTGACCGAAGTGTGACCGGGAACCTACCTTTCCACCGGTTTTGACGAAAACTTTACTTTAGAATCCGGGTTAGGAGCATCTCACAAAGACAGGAGTTTTTCCATGAACCCGTTCCCTGGCAGGGCGAAGTGTGCCGCACGCGCGGCTATGACACTGGCGGCGATGGCAGGCCTTCTATTGGCAGTTGGGTGTGGTTTCGGCGGCGGCAATGGCGGCGGCGGTGGGGGCGGGGGCAACACCGGTTTCAGCAATACCACTTTGAATGGGCACTATGCGTTCTCCCAGAAGGGAGTCGCGGTCGTGCAGGGTGGAGGGGCAACCGATTTCTTTTCCGAGGCCGGAGTCTTCACGGCGGACGGTAACGGCAACCTGACGAACATTATCGATGAGTTCACCCAAAGCGGACAGTTTTTCACGACCTTTGGCGCGCCGCTTACCGGGACCTATCACATCAACAGCGACGGAACCGGCCTGTTGATTTTCAATTTCGGCGGCGGAGCTACATCGAACTTTCGCATCACGTTTACAGACACCACGCACTTCTACCTGATCGAGCAGGATCTTGCCGCTACCGGCGCCGGTTCGGGCGAAAAGCAAGACACTGGGGCATTTAATGTCATACCTTCCGGCAACTTCACTTTTGCTGGACATGACCTCTTTTTCAGCTCCCGAGTGGGTTCCTTAAGCCTGAACGCGGGCGTCATAGCGGGCCTTGAGGACATCCTCTTCTCCGGCGGCAGCGTCACCAGTCAATCGTTCACCGGTACCATCGCTGCTCCCGATGCCAACGGTCGCGGGCAGATCACGTTCAGTGATGGCAGCTTCTTCTTCTACTATGTGGTCAATTCCGGCAAATTCCGTTTTCTCTCTTTTTCCGGTTCTCTCGAGTTAGGCGTCGCAGAAACGCAGACCGGCGGACCGTTCACCAACGCCTCCCTCGCCTCCGGCAATTCCTATGTCTTTGGCAGCTCCGGAGAAACTTCTGTCGTCGCTGGCATTCACTCTGCCGGGGTCTTTACCACCGACGGAAATGGCTTGGTCACCGGCGGAGCCACAGATTCCGTACAAGATGGCGCGGTCTTCGCCAACGTTGCCATACAGAATACGAGCGATTACGCGCTCGCTGCCAATGGCCGCGGGGTCCTGAACCTCGACCTGGGCAATGGCGGGACAAACCAGAAGATTTTCTGGATGGTCAGCGGGACCCGGGCCTACTTTCTGGTGAACAGCAGCGCGACCCTCGAAGACGGAACGTTGTCCCAGCAACAAGGCGCGCCCTTTACCAACACCGGCTTGAATGCACAGGCGGCACTGGTCATGGATGGCTTCGATCTCGCTTTCAAGGATCGGGTTGGGACCATCACCCCTAACGGTAGCGGCACCTTCAACTGGAGCCAGCAGGCCAACAGCTTCGATGCGGGAGTAGGGGTTGGGACTCTAAGCTCGTTCTCCACCACCGGCACTTACCAGTTGAACTCGAACGGACGCGTCACCGCTACCGTCAACGGTCTGCTCGGCAACAATGCCAACAGCAGCATGGTCTTCTACCTGGTCTCGAACAACACGGGATACATGGTGGAGGAAGACCAGGGCTTCGATATCGGCGGGGCCTTTACGAAGCAGACCGGGACATGAAAAACAGTGATTGGTGAATACTGATTAGTGGTTGGTTGAGGCCGAGCGCTGGCAACTCTAGACCGACCGATCACCAATCACTAGCTTAAGCCATGGCTTCCGCAGCGATCTTCTCCGTCACGAAGGCCTCGATCACGTCGCCGACTTTGATGTCGCCGTAGTTCGCGATCGAGATGCCGCACTCCATGCCGTTGCGGACTTCAGAGGCGTCGTCCTTGAAGCGGCGCAGGGATGCGACCTTGCCGGTGAAAACGACCGTGTTGTCACGCAGCAAACGTACCTGGGAGTCGCGTTTGATGAGGCCGTCGGTTACGCGGCAACCAGCAATCATGCCAACCTTCGGGATGCGGAAGGTTTCGAGCACGTCGGCGCGCCCCTGGTAGGTTTCTTTGATGGTCGGTTCGAGCAGGCCGGTCATGGCGCGCTTGATCTCGTCCTGCAGCTCGTAAATGATCGAGTGCAGGCGGATATCGACTTTATCCTGCTCGGCCAGTTCCTGCGCCTTGCGTTCGGGCCGCACGTTGAAGCCGATAATGATGGCATTCGACGCGGAAGCCAGCAGCACGTCCCCTTCGGTGATCGCGCCCACGCCGGCGCGCAGAACTTTCAAGCGAACCCTGTCGTTCGAAAGCTTCGCGAGGAGATCGGTGAGCACTTCGATCGAGCCCCCCACGTCGCCTTTCAGGATGATGTTCAGTTCCTTCATACCAGCAGTCTTTAACTGCTCGGCCAAACCTTCAAGCGAAACGCGAGAACTCTTGGCGAGCGCGGCTTCGCGTGCTTTCTGTTCGCGGTAATCGGAGATGTCACGCGCCTTCTCGCGGTCCGTGACCACGACGAACTGATCGCCCGCCTGCGGCAGACCTTCGAGTCCGAGGATTTCGACTGGGGTCGAGGGCGGGGCTTCCTGCATTTGTTGTCCGCGGTCGTCGAACATGGCGCGAACTTTGCCATAGACGTTGCCGACGACGAAGTTGTCGCCATTGCGCAGCGTGCCATTCTGCACGAGGATGGTGCCGACTGGACCGCGTCCGCGATCGAGTTTGGCTTCCAGCACCACGCCACCGGCCGCGCGTCCAGGGACCGCTTTCAGTTCCTGCAGGTCGGCGGTCAGGCAGATCATTTCCATCAGCAGGTTGAGGTTGGTTTTCTTTTTCGCCGAGACATCGACGAATACAGTCTTGCCGCCCCACTCTTCGGGTAGCAGGCCGCGATCGCCGAGCTGTTTCTTGACCCGGTCGGGCATGGCTTCGGGCTTATCAATCTTGTTGACGGCGACGATGATCGGAACTTCGGCGGCGTGGGCGTGGTCGATGGCTTCGATCGTCTGCGGCATCACGCCGTCATCCGCGGCAACCACCAGCACGACAATGTCGGTGGCTTTCGCACCGCGAGCGCGCATGCGCGTGAAGGCTTCGTGGCCGGGGGTATCGAGGAAGACGATTTCGCGGCCATAGGCGGGAGAGGCGGTGTCCATAATGCGGACCTTATAGGCGCCGATGTGCTGCGTGATGCCGCCAGCTTCGCCCTCGGCCACGCTGGTGGAACGGATCGAGTCGAGCAGCGTGGTCTTGCCGTGATCTACGTGGCCCATGATGGTGACCACAGGCGGACGCGGCACCGCTTCGGCGCTTTCCTCGCCGCCTTCGATCGTTTCCGCCATCTCCTTCGAGGCCTGCTCTTCGAAGGTGATGACCTCGGTGTCGGCGCCGAAGAAGCGAGCCATTTCGGTGGCGAGTTCCGCATCGAGCGTCTGGTTGATAGTGGCGAAGACGCCGCGCGCGAGCAGACGCGCGATCAGATCCTTGGCGCGAATGTCGAGCTTGCCGGCAAGATCTTTGACCGAAATTCCTTCGGTGATGGTGATGTTCCGCGTGATGGGCAGCGGCTCGTTGGAAATCGTGACCCGCGGCGGCGGAACATAGCCCTTCATCGGGCCTTCCTTCACGCCGCGCGGAATGTAGCGCTGGCCGGGACGGCGGGATGGTCCACCCGGACGGCTTCCCGGACGCGTCGGTCCGGGCGGCACCATCGCCCCTCCTCCGGGTCCCACCCCCAGGGGACGAGTGCCGGTGGGCGACTGCCGCGTGGGATGCATGGGGCGGCGCTCACCGGGACGCAGGGGCGGGCGCGATCCGGGCGCCGCCATCGAAGGCCGCTGACGCTGGAAGATCGGTTTGCCTGGTTCGGGGCGTCCGGGAGCGGGACGCGATGCGGCTCCGGCTGACGACGCCGGAGCTTTGTACACCGGACGTGGTCCGGTCTGGGGCATGATGACGCGTGGCGGTGCGCCGGGAGCGGCTGGCTTGGACGCGGCGGCTTGCAACTGCGCGGATTGCGCCGGTGGCGGCCCGGCGACGGAAGCGGTCGCGGTCGGCGCAACGGG